>JBBRCU010000021.1:0-54787 GCA_038204565.1 Candidatus Limnocylindrales bacterium | reverse complement strand
TCGGCATGGCGGGCCGGCCCGACTTCGGCAGCGAGAACCCGCCAGAATTCCTGATCGGCTCGGAGTGCGGCGATCTGCTCGGCCTGGGTGCGCATGGTTCCTCCCGTGCTCGTGTCCGGGCCACGATCTCACGATCGGGGAAGCGGGGCATGGCGTGGTATAGCGTCGGCGACGGCTGGTGCTTCTCGTGCGGCGGCTGCGACCGTCACGTCAAGCTCAGGTTCGGGCGCGGCACGGCACTCGCGCCCCCGTACCCTATTGGCCGATCGGAATGGGCAAGGACTCGCGCGGCGTTGACCTCGGATCCGTGGACGACCTCGACGAGCTCCAGATCGCGTCATGGATGAAACGGGCCACGTGGTTCCCGGGTTTCGGAGGAAAGAAACGATGAACGCCGCGGCCTTGACCACCGTCACGCCGATCCTCGCCGCCGATCTGTACGTCGAGGGCGAGCGGATGCCCGTGTACGTACACGTCATCGACCATCCGGATGCGCGCGTGCTGGTCGACACCGGCATGACAGAGCTGCATCCGTTGGTGGCCGACATGGATCCCCGCCTCCGGCCGCTGAACGAGCAGGACTTCGATCTCGCCGGCATCGACATCGTCGTCAACACCCATTTGCACTTCGACCACTGCGGCGGCAACCACCTCTTCGCCGGCAAGCCGATCTACGTCCAGCGTCGGGAGCTCGAGGACGCGCGCACCCAGGATGACTACACCATCCGCGAGTGGGTCGATCCGCCCGACGTGCAGTACGTGCCGGTCGACGGCGAGCTCGAGCTCCTGCCCGGGGTCCGCCTCCTCCCGGCGCCTGGCCACACGCCCGGCACGCACGTG
Source organism: Candidatus Limnocylindrales bacterium (assembly GCA_038204565.1). Classification (GTDB taxonomy): domain Bacteria; phylum Chloroflexota; class Limnocylindria; order Limnocylindrales; family CSP1-4; genus CF-46. The sequence continues at coordinate 53,947 of JBBRCU010000021.1, read as the reverse complement.
GTCGTCGTGGCGACCGCCGGGCGACCGGTCGTCATCGGCGGCGACATGGCGGTGTGGTCCGGCGAGCTCGACGTGCCGCAGACCGAAGGCCAACGGCTGGTGCGTGCGCTCGACCCGGAGATGGTGTGGCTCGCGCACGCGCACGAACCATGGCGACCCCCGAGCGTTTGACGCGCACCGGAGACGATGCGTTGACGTCCGCTGCGCCGACGACGTCTTGGTGATCCGCACGACCACCCGTCCACCACGAACTCGACGTCAGTCTTTGGAAGCAACCCGGTCTGCTCACGCATCTCCTGGGGGCTCGCGACCCGGACGACCTGTACCCTGTGCCGATGCCCCTCCAGGCCCGGCTCAGCGCCATCGACCGGCTCCGCAGCGCCGGCATCATCGTCGGACCAGCCGTCTTCATCTCGTCGTGGGCTGCGGCCGGGGCGCTGACCGAGGACTACTCCCCTGTTCGCGACCACATCAGCGACCTTGACGCATTTGGCGCTCCGACGCGCCCGCTGATGAACGTCGCCTTCGTCGCGTTCGCGCTCGCGGCCGGTCTGGCGGCTGGCCCCCTCCGCCGCGTCATCGGAACCCCATCAGCGACCGCGATCGCAGCCAACGCCGTCTTCTCGCTCGGCATCATGCTCGCGCCCCTCGGCGTGTCCACGGACGGTGACCGGCTCCACGCCGTCGTCGCCGGCCTCGGATACCTGAGTCTGGCCGTGGCGGCTCCCGCGGCGGCGCCGGTCCTCGCCAAGCGCAGCCGCGCGCTCGCGATTTCCTCGGTCGCCGTCGGCGCGATCACGTTCGCGTCACTGGCCGCTTCGCTCACGATCGAGGGCTCGAAGGGGTTCTGGCAGCGAGCGGGGATCACGACGACCGACGCCTGGCTGATCACGATCGGCCTGCTTGCGGTCACCGGGATCCTGAATCCGGAAGGAGCCGTGGCCGACCCGGTCGACGAGCACTGAAGAAGGGGGCGCCCGACTCACCTGCCTGTGTGCTCGCCAACCATCGGCTGCAATGCGGATGTAGCTTTTCCCGGACGGGCATCGAGGCCGCAGCGGCCACCGTGCCGTCACGATTCAGGCTGGCCCTTCGCCCATCATGGTTCGACCGCTGAACCTACTGGAGCCCGCATGCCGGATTCGCCGCGCCGATTCCGCCCCCTCCGCGTGATCGACGCTGCGGCGGCGGCGCTCACGTCATGGCCCATCCTCCAGCAGTTGCGCCACGACCACTTGGGCCGGGGCGAGGCCGTCCGGTCGAGATCATTCGACGCCATCGAACCGCGAACCAGTACCGCGGACAAGGTCACCCAGTCCATCTGCCCGTATTGCGCGGTCGGCTGCGGCCAACTCGTCTATTCCCGGGATGGCGAGGTCACCCAGATCGAGGGCGATCCGGCCAGTCCGATCTCGCGCGGGAGGCTGTGCCCCAAGGGCGCGGCGTCGCGCCAGCTGTTGACCAACGAGCGGCGCGAATACCAGGTGAAGTACCGCCGGCCCGGCGGCACCGAGTGGGAGGAGCTGCCGCTTGACCGGGCAGTCGACATGATCGCCGACCGCATGATCAAGAGCCGCGCCGAGACCTGGGAGGCGACGGTCGACGGCGACGGCGAGCCGCTGCCGGTGAACCGGACCCTCGGGATCGGGTCGCTCGGCGGGGCGACGCTCGACAACGAAGAGAACTACCTGATCAAGAAGCTGTTCACGGCCGTGGGCATGATCTCGGTCGAGAACCAGGCGAGAATCTGACACAGTGCCACGGTCCCCGGTCTGGGGACCTCGTTCGGCCGAGGCGGCGCGACGGGCTACCAGCAGGATCTGGCCAACGCAGACGCGATCCTGATCATGGGCTCGAACATGGCCGAAAACCACCCCGTTGGGTTCCAGTGGGTGATGGAGGCGCGTGAGCGTGGCGCGGAGGTGATCCACGTCGACCCACGCTTCACCCGCACCAGCGCGATGGCCACATCCCATGTCCGGATCCGGCCGGGCACGGACATCGCGTTCCTCGGCGGGGTGATCCGCCACATCCTCGAGTCCGAGCAGGACTTCCGCGAGTACGTGGTGGCCTACACCAATGCCGCCACGATCATCTCCGAACAGTTCCAGGACAGCGAGGACCTCGACGGCCTCTTTTCCGGCTGGGACCCTGCCTCGGGGACCTATGACACGTCCTCCTGGGAATACGCGGGCGCCACGGTGACCAGCTCCGCCGGCCAGCGCGACCGCGGCGCCAACGTCGGCGAGGCGGCGGGCCACGGCGGGCACGGCAGCGGGCTCCACGCGGACAACCCGCCCCGGACCGATCCGACCCTTCGCGATCCGAACTGCGTCTACCAGATCCTGCGGCGGCACTATCGGCGCTACACGCCCGAGATGGTGGCGCGGATCACGGGCTGCCGGCCCGAGGATCTGACCGCGGTCGCCGAGGCGCTGTGCCGCAACTCGGGCCGCGAGCGCACATCGGCGGTCGTGTACTCGGTTGGCTGGACACAGCACACGGTCGGCGTCCAGAACGTCCGCAGCGCCGCCATCATCCAGCTGCTCCTGGGGAACATGGGTCGACCGGGCGGGGGGATCCTGGCCCTCCGCGGCCACGCCTCCATCCAGGGCTCGACGGACATCCCCACGCTGTACAACATCCTGCCGGGCTATATCCCGATGCCGCACGCCCGCGCCCATCGCGACCTGCATCACTTCATCGAACAGAGCGCCGCGGAGACGGGGGCGTGGGGCGACATGGATGCCTACCTCATCAGCCTTCTGAAGGCGTGGTGGGGTCCGGCCGCCACCGTCGACAACGACTTCGCCTTCGACTACCTGCCCCGGATCACCGGCGACCACTCGGCATACGCCGCCGCGATGGCCATGCTCGATGGCACGATGAAGGGCTACTTCCTCCTGGGCGAGAACCCGGCCGTGGGATCGTCCGACTCGCGGCTCCATCGGATGGCGTTGGCGAAGCTGGACTGGCTCGTCGTCCGCGACATGGTGGAGATCGAGAGCGCCTCGTTCTGGCGCGACGGCCCGGAGATCGAGACCGGCGAGCTGCGCAGCGAGGACATCGGGACCGAGGTGTTCTTCCTGCCGGCCGCCGGCCACGTCGAGAAGGCCGGGTCGTTCACGAACACGCAGCGGCTGATCCAGTGGCGGCACAAGGCCGTCGAGCCCAGGGGAGACTGTCGCTCGGACCTCTGGTTCATGTACCACCTCGGACAGGCCCTCCGCGACAAGCTCGCCGCGTCGACGGACCCTCGAGACCGCCCGCTCCTCGACTTGACCTGGGACTACCCCACTGATGGCCCGCACGACGACCCGTCCCCGGAGGCGGTGCTCCGCGAGATCAGCGGCTGGGGCCCGGACGGCCGGACGCTGTCCGCCTACAGCGAACTGAAGGCCGACGGCTCGACGACGTGTGGCTGCTGGATCTACTCCGGCGTCTATGCCGACGAGACCAACCAGGCGGCCCGCCGACGGCCGCGCTGGGAACAATCGGAGGTGGCTGCAGAGTGGGGCTGGGCGTGGCCCGGAAACCGCAGGATCCTTTACAACCGCGCCTCGGCCGATCCCGAAGGGAGGCCCTGGTCCGAGCGCAAGCGCTACGTCTGGTGGGACGTCGACGCCCAGCGCTGGACCGGGGCGGACGAGCCGGACTTTCCGGTCGACCGCACGCCTGACTATCAGCCGCCGAGCGGAGCGCGGGCGATGGACGCGATCGGGGGCGCCCACCCGTTCATCGTCCAACCCGATGGTCGCGGCTGGCTGTTCGTCCCGAGCGGCCTCCTCGACGCTCCCCTCCCGACCCACTACGAGCCTCATGAGTCGCCGGTGCCCAACGCGCTCTATGGTGTCGACGCGAGCCCCGCCAGGCAGCAGATGGCACGGAACCTGAACCGGTACCAGCCGAGCGGCGACGCGGCCGGATCGGCGGCCTATCCCTACGTCATGACGACCTACCGCTTGACCGAGCATCACACGGCTGGCGGGATGAGTCGGACCGTCCCCCACCTGGCCGAGCTCCAGCCGGAAATGTTCTGCGAGGTCGGTCCGGGCCTGGCGAAGGAACGCGGCCTTCGCCATGGCGACTGGGCCACGATCATCACGGCCCGATCGGCTATCGAGGCCCGGGTGATGGTCACCGACCGGATCCGCCCGCTCGAGGTGGGCGGCCGAACCGTCCACCAGGTCGGCTTGCCCTACCACTGGGGCAGCCGCGGACTCGTCACTGGCGACAGCGCCAATGACCTGTTCCCGATCGTCCTCGATCCCAACGTCCACATCCAGGAGGGCAAGGCCGCCGCCTGTGACATCCGTCCCGGCCGTCGGCCCCGTGGCCGCGCCCTCCGCGAGTTCGTCCAGGGCTATCCACGCGAGCCGCTGCCCGCGGAGGGTTCGCGATGAGGAGTCGCCTGCCGATGCTGGCGAATGCGCTCCCGACGGGCGCCGGCGATGGCGCCCCGCCAGCCCGGGTCGGCTTCTTCACCGATACGACCCTCTGCATCGGCTGCAAGGCGTGCGAGGTTGCGTGCAAGGAATGGAACGACGTTCCCGCGGACGGCTACGTCTGGTCGGGCAAGTCCTACGACAACACCGGCGAGTTGAGCGCCAACAGCTGGCGCCATGTCGCCTTCATCGAGCAGGACCGTCCACTCCGCGTCACGACCAGCGCCTCGACGCCGTCGATGCTCGGCTCGGCGCCCGCGATGGTCGGCATCGCCCTGCCGATGATGCGGGACCTGCCCGTGAGGGCCGCCCGTTCGGAGCCGGCGCCATTCGAGATCGGCACCGGTCCTGACGGCGACGGGGTCGCGATGCGCTGGCTGATGTCCTCGGACGTCTGCAAGCACTGCACGGACGCCGCCTGTCTCGATGTCTGTCCGACGGGCGCCCTCGTCCGGACCGAGCTCGGAACCGTCGTCGTGCAGAACGACGTGTGCAATGGCTGCGGCTACTGCGTGTCGGCATGCCCGTTCGGCGTCATCGGTCGGCGCGAGATCGAAGGCGATCCCGGCCACGGCCTCGCCCAGAAGTGCACCCTCTGCTACGACCGCTCAAAGGACGGACTCGAGCCCGCCTGCGCGAAGGCATGTCCGACGGCATCGATCCAGTTCGGCGAGCTCGACGAGCTCCGCGTGCGGGCCGCGGATCGACTCGGCGTCGTGCAGGCTGCCGGCTACGACGGGGCGCAGCTCTACGGGGCGAGCCCCGATGACGGGGTCGGAGGATTCGGGGCGTTCTTCCTGCTCCTGGATCGTCCCGAGGTGTATGGCCTGCCCCCGGATCCGGTCGCCACGACCCGCCACCTGCCGTCGATCTGGGGCGCGGCCGCGGCGGCAGCCGGCGTCCTTGGCGGCCTCGTCGCCCTGGCCGCCCTCGGGCGCCGGTCGTGACGCGCTCCGGGGATCAGGTCCGCCCCGCTGAACGGGAGCCGACGCCCGCTGCCCCGCTGGAGCCGGACAGCGCGCGGTCGTCGACGTCCGCCTCGTCGTATCACTCCCAGCCGATCCTCAAGGCGCCGGTCTGGAAACGGACCATCGCGATCTACTTTTTCGTCGGCGGGCTTGCCGGGGCATCTGCCGCCTACGCCTTCGCCGCGTTGCTCCGCGGCGAGCGAGAAGCCGCTCGTCGGGCGACATGGACGGCCCTGATCAGCGCGGCGATCAGCGCCCCGCTCCTCATCGCTGATCTCGGCCGTCCGTCGCGCTTCCTGAACATGCTCCGGGTCTTCAAGGTCCTCTCGCCGATGAGCGTCGGGACCTGGATCCTGAGCGGCTTCGGAGCCTCGATCGGGGTGGCTGCCCTGTGCGATCTGTTCGGGGTCCTGCCACGAGTCCGGCTGCTGGCCCAGGCGGGTGCGGCGGCGCTCGGGCTGCCCCTTGCAACGTATACCGCGGCCCTTCTCGCCGACACGGCCGTACCGGTGTGGCATGAAGGCCGGCGGGAGCTGCCGTTCGTCTTTGCGGGTGGTGCCGCTGCCAGCGCCGGTGGCGCCGCGCTGATCCTCGGCTCTGACCACGACGGACTTGCCCGCCGGGTCGCGCTGGGCGGAGCCGCGATCGAATTGATCGCCGATCAGCTGTACGAGCGTCGGCTCGATCCCGTCGTTGCCGAGGCGCTCTCGGTTCCTGCGGTTCATCGGCTTCATCTGGGCGCCCGGCTTTCCAGCACCGCGGGCACTGCGCTCTTGCTGCTGACGGGCCGCGAGCGGCGGGCGCAGATCGTCGCGGGAGGAAGCCTGCTCCTCGCGGGTGCACTCCTCACGCGCCTCGCGGTGTTCGAGGCAGGTCGCGTGTCCGCGCTCGATCCGCAGGCAACCGTTGCACCGCAGCGTGCTCGAGTGGATGCCCGCTCCAGGGAGATCGCAGGCGTTTGACGGGTTCGGGGTACAGGCTGGATCACCAATGGTCCCCCGTCCGATGGGTCGTCTCATGGTTTCGCCGATCACCTCTGCCCGGTCATCGTCGGCGACGGGTTGCGGCTCTTCCCGGAGCGCGGCCAGACGCACCACCTGCCGCTGGTCGATTCGCGGACGACGCCGACGGGCGTGACTCTCCAGACCTATCGACCTACCGGTCGCGCGACCTTCGGGTCCGTCGACGCCTGACACACGCTGGCCCAAGGCGCTCTGTTCTCGCCATGCTCCGATCGCGGGGCCCCGACGCCTGCCGGGCCGCGACCCGACGAGTCCGCTAGGATTTGGCCCTCGGCGACCAGTGTCCCCTCGAGTTCGCCGCTGCAGAATGATCGCGTTCACGGGCCCGACGTGACGCACTCGTCGCCTTGGACCTGGAGGCCGTCATCCGCCGTCAACACGCTCGACCGATGCGAGCCCAGCGGGCCTTGCCCGTACGCGCGCCCCTGGCGCTCGCCGGCGCGGCCGCGCTCCTCGTCCTCATTGGCGCCACGCGTCTGCTCGCGGACGGACCATCCGTCGCGCCATCGACCGCCCCCTCGACGGGGCCGATCAGCGCCGCGGTCAACTCCGCCCCGCCAGCCGACCCGGCGAGCTCGGTCCTCGCCACGCCGTCCGACCCCGCGCCGTCGGCGGATCCCGGCCCTTCCGGTTCTCCCTCACCTGCCCCATCGCCACCGCCGGCCGCGGGCAAGCTCGCCCACGCCGGGCTCTTTCCGGGCGGGCTCCTCATCGCCGACCGCGGGAACGGCCGGTTGCTTGTCGTAACCTCGGACGGACAGATCCTGTGGCGCTTCCCGGTGGAGGGCAGCCTGCCGCGCGGCCAGTCATTCTCCGCTGACGATGCCTTCATCGCGCCCGACGGCCGGACGATCGTCGCCAACGACGACACTCACCAGGTCATCGACCGGATCGACATCGCGACGAAGCGGATCGTCTGGCAGTACGGCCACTATGGCGTGCCGTCGTCTCGGCCCGGCTATCTGAACGGGCCAGACGACGCCTATCCCCTGGCCAACGGCCGGATCATCGTGGCCGACATCCAGAACTGCCGGATCATCGAGATCGACGCGGCCAAGCGGATCACCCGCCAGTGGGGCCGCACAGGCGTCTGCCTCGACCACGCGCCACAGACCTACGGATCCCCGAACGGCGACACTCCGTTGCCCGACGGCGGCCTGCTGATCACCGAGATCCGCGGCTCACGAGTTGTCCGCCTGTCCGCGACGGGCCGGGTGATCTTCGACATCCACGTCCCGGCGATCTACCCGTCCGACGCCCACCTCGATGCCCACGGCAACGTGATCGTCGCCGACTACGCCACCATCGGCGCCGTGGTGGCCGTGACCCCCACCGGGCATGTCCTGTGGCGCTACGCGCCGAGGTCGGGTCCCGGCCGGCTCGACCATCCGAGCCTGGCCGTCCCGCTCCCCGATGGCCGGATCCTGATCAACGACGACTTCCGGGAGCGGGTCGTCCTGCTCGATCCACGCACAAAGCGGATCGTCTGGCAGTACGGCCGGACCGACCGGGCCGGAACCGGACCCGGCCAGCTCCACATCCCCGATGGGGTCGACCTCGCGCCGGTCGGGATCTTCTGAGGGCGATGGACCGCCGATCTGGTTCACGCGGGCCGCTCCTCATGGCGCTGGTCGCCGCGGTCGCCGGGATCGCGGCCGTCGGCTGCGGCTCCACGGTCAGCCCGCGGCTGACACCGCCTGGACCCACGGATGGCCCGGCGACGGGTTCGATCGGGCCCTCCGCCGCGGCACATTCCGCCAGTCCTTCCGGCCGGCTCCCGAACGGCTCGCCGGGGTCAACCACGCCGCCCAGGCCCTCCATCCCAGTCGTTCCCGGTAGCAGTTCGTTGGCGACGACGTTCTCGATCGTCCTCGATCCGCGTCACCTCCCGCTCGCCACGACCCGGGCCGTTGCGTTCGCGAACGGCGTCGCGATCCTCGTCGTTGGAGGACTGACGGGCGTGGGGACGACTGCGACCACGGAGCGGATCCCGCTCGATGGCAGCCCGGTCGCGTCGGGCGGCCGACTTCTCCATCCGGTCCACGACGCGGCCGGCGCATCGCTTGGCGGATCACGGCTGGTGATCGGCGGTGGCGCGACCACCCAGGACTCCTGGGTCCAGACGGTCCCCGCGAGCGGGACGGGCGCCCTGGTCGGCAGCCTGCCGGCGCCGCGCGCGGACCTCGGCGCGGCGATCGTCGGATCCGAGGCGATCATCGTCGGCGGTGGGGCCGGCGGCCGGGCGGATGGGCGCGTCCTCGCGACCCGGGACGGGGTCCACTTCCGGCTGATCGCCACGCTCCCGATCCCGGTCCGCTACGGCGCGGTAGTAGCCGTCGGTGATCGCGTCTTCGTGATCGGCGGCGCGGCGGCAACCGGCGACACCAATGCGATCCAGGTCGTCGATGTCGCCGGCGGCTCGGCCCGCGTGGTTGGCCACCTCGGGACGACGTTGACCGAGGCGACCGCGCTCCTGATCGACGGCGCCATCGTGGTCGCTGGCGGACGGTCTCGCGGTCAGGCGGTCGACCGCGTCGTCGCGATCGACCCGAAGACGGCCCGATCGCGGCTCGTCGGCCGCTTGCCGCGGGCGCTGGCGGACGCGGCGGGCGTCGTTGTCGACGGCTCCGGCTACCTCATCGGTGGTGAGGCGAACCGGTTCTTCGGTTCGATCGTCGTCATCACGGCGGTCGCCACAACCTGACCATCCATCGGCCCCCGGCTCACTCCAGAAGGTAGCGGCCAACCTCGTTGATCAACGGCTCGCCCGCGGCGAACCGGCGGATTTGATCGCCGGCCAGGCGGAAGGCCCGGATCGTGCTCGCCGGCGAATCGCCGGCCATGTGTGGGCTGATCAGGACATTGGGCAGCTCCCAGAGCTTGTGCCCCGCCGGCAGCGGCTCCGGATCGGTGACGTCGAGGGCAGCCCGGAGCCGGCCCGTCCGCAGCTCTTCGACCAGCGCCCCGGTGTCGATCGTGGGGCCACGCCCGGCATTCACGACGAGAGCCCCGTCGGGCAGGAGGTTCAGCCGCCGCGCATCCAACAGGCCGCGGGTCTCGCCGGTCAGGGGCAGCATGTTCACGAGGATCTCGGCGCCGCCCAGGACGTCGTCGAGATCGACGAAGCCGTGCACGCCGTCGCGGGCGGTCCTGCCAACGCCGATCAACTCGACCTCGAACGGCCGCAGCCGGTCGGCGATCGCGCTGCCGATCGAGCCGAGCCCGAGGATGACGATGCGCCGGCCGGCCAGCTCGGGCGGCTCGATGGCCTCCCACTCGTGTCGCGCCTGGGCGTCGCGGGATTGGACGAGGCCGCGCTGCATCGCCAGGATCGCCCCGACCACCCACTCCGCCAGCGGCGCGTCGTAGACCCCGCGGGCGTTGCAGACCATGACGTGCGCGGGCACCCGCCCGATCAGCCAATCGATACCGGCGCTCGTCGTCTGGATGATGCGCAACGGCCCCGGTGGTCCAGCGAGCAGCTGAAGCAGGGCGGCGTGAGTCCGCGAAGAAGGGACGATCAACTCGACCTCGGAAAGATCCGGGACGGGCCCCGGCTCGGCCGAAACAAGTCGGACGTCGACGCTGGCCGGCAGTTCGCCCAGATGGACCCGCTCGGGGCCGTCCGGCAGGCAGACGACGATCGAGTCGGCACGGTCCCCGGGCACGCTCAACCTGGGATCACGGCCGGGCCGGCGATGAATCTGGACATCGCCGAGATTCTAGCGACGCTGCCGCCGGCCCACCCGTTGCCTGGGACGGCCGAGACACGTTCCGCGGTCGCTCTGGCGAAGCGCCGACGGCGGGGGCCCTGACGGCACGGAGCGCGGCGCCGGGACTCAGCGCAGCCGGTACGCCAGCAGGACGCTGCCGCTCGGCGTCCGGGTGGCACTCAGGAGCCTGAGCCTTCGGACGCCGTGATCGCCCGGGAGCAGCCGCCGTCCGCTGAACCCGAACGCCGGCCCGACGACCAACTGGAGCTCGTCGACCAGGTTGGCCGCAAGTAGCGACTGGGCGAGCTCGATGCTCCCATGCACGCCGATGTCACCGCCCGGCCGGGACGTGAGATCGCGCACGACATCCTCGAGCGGCCCGGCCACTGCCTCCGAGTTGGCCCATTCGGTCGCGAGCGGGGTGGATGTCAGGACGACCTTCTGGACGGCGTTGATGAAGTCCGCGAACGGCTGCTCGTCGGACGTGGGCCAGTAGCGCGACCACTCGTCGTACATGTGGCGGCCCAACAGGACCGTGTCCTGGGCGCCGATGATCCGCCGCTCGTTCTCAATCATCTCCGCGTCGAACTCGGGCGCATGGCCGGCCGCGTCATCGAGCGTGAAATACGAGCCTGGATCGTCCACATCGCCGTCGACGGACATCAGTGTGTACAGCACGACCTTGCGCACGCGGGCCTCCCTGGGCAGTGGTTCCGGAGCTTTCCCGATCTGACCCGACCGAGCCACCGAACTCAGCGAAGGATGCGCCTGCGCCCCGAGATGGTCCGCCTGCCCGTCCACGAATGGGCGCCCGCTCCGCCATTGCATCCACGTGTCAACTCGCGATTGGAGTCATCCGCGGCACCCGAGCGCTGCGAACCCTGGACAGCCGGACACGATCTGGCCGAGCGGGAATGGAGACGGCTACACGGATTCGCGGGGGCGGTCCGCCAAAGCTTTCGCCCGCGGGTCGTCGTGTCCCCATTTCCGAGGTCACGCACCGATGCGTTTCACATCCATCCTTGGCCACCGCCGGACGATCGCCCTCGCGATCGCGACGACGAGCATCGTGGTCTCCAGTCTCGGGCTGTCGGGCATCGCCGCCGCCAGCGGGTCGACCGTCAAGCCGGTCTCCCGCGCCACGACCCCGGCCTGGGTCGACGGCAAGACCGTCCAGATCCAGTACCCGCAGAACTTCTTCTGCGACTCGTCGGTCGCCTCCGGCGCCGGCACCGGCTGCGAGGTCGGCCAGGCCGCTAAGCGTGGCCCAGTCGCCAACGCGGACCGGTCCATCCTGTATGTCCTGGTCCCGCTCTTCACGAATCCGTCGCCAACTCCGATGTGCGCGGTGGCCAGCTGCCCGAACCATCCCCTCAACATCGACCTGTCCCGGATCGCTGGCGCCCTCGGCGCTGACCCGGCAGCGGTTGCCAACGTGGCCCTGCCGGCCCATAGCCACATCCTCGATGGACCGGCCGGCGGCTGGTGGGGCGTCAAGATCGTTGCCGTCACGAACCAGACGGCCTGGTCGCAGCTCGCGGCCGGCAAGTCCGAGGCGACGATGAACGACCTGATCAACACGCCGAACAGTGGCGTGCTCGGGCCGATCCCGACCAACCTCTACCTGTTCTTCAACGTCGTCGGCCACTGACCGGCGACTCGTCCAGTGACTCGCGCCGGGACTCGGATCGCCCGGGTCCCGGCGCCCATCTCCCCAGGACAAACGGACGGGACGACACGATGAACGTAAACGCCATGATGCCGATGGGCACGATCGGGCGAACAAGCCAGCGAGTCGCACTTGCCACGACGGGCGCGGTCGTCGGGCTCGTCCTGATCGCCGTCGGCAGCGCCCTGCCCTGGTTCACCCTGTTCCGGGGTCTCCAGCCCCAGCCCGGATTCCTCCTCGATGGCGGCAAGCTCACGGGGATCGGAATTGCCGCGGCCGCCCTCCTCGTCGTCGCGGCGCGCTTCGGCGGAGCCCGAGTCCTGCGCCCGATCGCGATCGCCAGCGCAGCTGCGATCGTCCTCGACTCCCTGCTCGTCGGTTCCCGGATCGCCGCCTTCGTCGCGGATCCGGGCCCGGCAGGCCCGCTCACCCAGCCGATGGCCGGCCCGGGTACCGCGGTGATGGCCATCGGTGGCGGCGCGCTGCTGATGGCGGCCATCGCGGCCCCGTTGCGCAGCGAACGCCTCTCGCGCGCGACGGCCTGGAGCATCGCCCTCGGCGGGATGCTGTTCGTCGCGGGCTGGATCCACATGCTCCTCACGCCCGAGCATCTCGAAGAGGCGGCGATCCTCGGGACCGGGTTCTTCCTCGCCGGCGTCGTCCAGATCGCGCTCGCGGCCGCCGTCGTGGTCCGGCCCCGAGTCAGCCCGTGGGTCGCCTACTCCGTCATCGCCGTGAACACGGCATTGATTGCGACCTACGTGAATGCGGTCCTGGTGGGACTGCCGTTCGGCGGCGGCGACCACGACATGGCCGGCGGCGGGTTGTTCCGGCTCGGCAGCGGCGAGGCGGTCGACCTGTTCGGGTTGGTCACCACGATCGTCCAGGTCGGTGCCATCATCCTCGCTCTTCACGCCCTCGGGAGCCGAGCCAGCGGGATTGGTCAGGCAGCCGACCGGAGCTGAAACCTCGGGTCGTCGGCACCGCCGCAGCCCGTGGCGTTCGTCCCATGGACGTGCCGCGCGAGTTCTGACAAGGTGCGCACCGTGAGTGCCCGCCTGCGACCCGAGCCTCGACAGCGATGATCGAGATCCGCCTCCTGGGCCGAATCGAAGCGCGTCGCGACGGGGTGTTACTCGCGATTGGCGGCCGCCGCCAGCAGGCACTCCTCGCCCACCTCGCGCTGGCCGCCGGCCGGGTCGTGACCGCCGACCGGCTCATCGAGGAGCTGTGGGCCGGCGAACCTCCCGATGGCGCCCAGGCCACAATCCGCTCGTACGTCTCGCGTCTTCGGACGATCCTCGGTGACGAAGCGCCGATCAGCGGGCGGGCAGGCGGTTACGCGATCGAGCTGCTGCCCGATGCCGTCGATGCCGGCCGATTCGCCCGGTTGGCCGGGGAGGGACGCGAAGCCCTTGCGCGGGGAGCGCCGCGTCTGGCTTCGGAGCGGCTCCGCGCCGGCCTCGCCCTGTGGCAGGGTCCGGCGCTCGCAGGCATCGCCGAGGACGGCGAGCTGCGCGTCGCTGCCGAACGGCTCGAGGGTCTCCGCCTGGCGGCTCGCGAGGATCGGCTCGAGGCGGAGCTCGCAATCGGCGAGGCGGCCGGACTCGTCGATGAGCTCGAGGGGCTCGTTGTCGACCATCCGTACCGTGAAAGACTCTGGCGGCACCTGATGCTGGCGCTGTACCGCGCCGGTCGACAGGCCGACGCGTTGGCGACGTACCGGCGCGCCTGGGAGCGACTCCGCGACGACCTCGGACTGGAGCCGGGCGACGAGCTCCGCGGGCTCGAGGCGGCGATCGTCCGCCAGGAGGTGCCGCCCGCTACCCCGTCGGAGGCGCACGAGAACCTCCCCCATGCGACGACGACGTTCGTGGGCCGCGACGCGGAGTTGACCGCGATCGAGCGCCACCTGGCAGCCGCTCGGCTCGTGACCTTGACGGGCATCGGCGGCGTCGGCAAGACCCGCCTCGCCCTCGAAGCGTCCCGCCGGACGGCCGCCGTCTGGACCGACGGACCGTGGTTCGTGGATCTCTCCGTGCTCGCCGAACCCGAGCTCGTGCCGCGCGAGGTTGCCGGGGCCCTGGGGATCGTCGAACAGTCGGACGAATCGGTCGTCGATCGCCTGGCGGCGCATTTCCGACCGGTCGACAGCTTGCTCGTCCTCGACAACTGCGAGCACGTCCGCGCCGCCTGCGCCGATCTCGCCCAGCGACTGCTTGCCGCGGCACCGGGCCTGCGGATCCTGACCACGAGCCGGGAGCCGCTCGGCGTGGCCGGTGAGGTCGACGTGGCCGTCCAGCCGCTCGGCACTCCGGCCGCCCACGACGACGTCGCGGCGATCCGTGCCAGCGACGCGGTCCGTCTGTTTCTCGCCCGCGCCAACGACGCTCGACCCGGGATCGGGACCGATCCAGCGACCCTCGAGGCCATCGCCACGATTGCCCGCGACCTCGACGGCCTGCCGTTGGCGATTGAGCTCGCCGCAGCCCGGGTGAAGGCGTTCTCGATCGCCCAGATCGCCGACCGCATCGGCGATCGATTCCGGTTCCTCGTGTCGTGGCGCCGGCTCGCTCCGGACCGCCATCGAACTCTCCGGGAGGCGATGGACTGGAGCTATGACCTGCTCGACGACGGCGAGCGAGGGCTCCTGCGCGGCCTATCGATCTTTGCCGGCGGTTTCACCATCGAGGCGGCGGGCGCGGTCTGTGCAGGCGACGCCGACACGACGGACCGGCTTGGGCGGCTCGTTGACGCTTCGCTGGTCATCGCCGAGGAGCGCTCCGGGGCGATGCGCTACCGGCTCCTCGAGACGGTCCGGCAGTATGCCGCGGGCCGGCTCGACGAGGCCGGCGGGAACGAGGCCGTCCGGGCGGCCCATGTCACCTGGTACCTCCAGCTCGCGGAGGCGACCGAGCCGGAACTGACCGGCGATCGCCAGGCGGAAGCCCTGGCCGGGCTCGAGATCGAGCACGACAACCTGCGCTCGACGCTCGCCCATCTCGACGCCGCCGGCGACGACGCGCGGCGGCTCCGCCTCGCGACATCGCTGTCGCGCTTCTGGTACGTCCGTGGCTACCTCGCGGAGAGCCGACGCTGGCTGGAGCGATCGATCGATGGGGTGAGCGACGCCCCTCCCCTGCTCCGACGGCGCGCCCTCACCGCCGCGAGCGCGGTCGCGCTCCTCCAGGGCGACTACGCCGCGGGCGTGGGCTTCTCGGAGCGTAGCCTCGCGGCGGCCACGGAAACCGGCGACCAGCGATTGATCGCCAACGGGCTCAGCAACCTCGGCGCGATCACGCTCGCGGCTGGCGACCGCGGGCGGGCGCGCCAACTGCTCGAGGAAGCTGTTGCGCTCGCCCGGACGGTCGACGACGAGCGGATCACCGCGCTCGCGATCAACAACCTCGGCGACCTCGCCCTCACCGAGGGCGAGTACGAGCGGGCCCGACCACTGTTCGAGGAGAGCCTCGCCCTCCTCCGCCAGCGTGGCGATACAGCCAACATCGCGCGGAGCCTGTTCAATCTGGGCGCCGTCGAGATGATGCTCGGGTCGACCGAGGCGGCTGCAGGACGGTTCGGGGAGAGCGTCGGACTGGGCCGGGAGACGGGCGACAAGGAGGACCTTGCGTGGTGCCTCCTGGGCGTGGCCGGCGTCGCGGCTCGCCGGGCCGAAGGATCGCGGGCCGCGGCACTCCTGGGTGCAGCCGAGGCGTTGCTCGAGGCGATCGGCGCCTCGTTCAAGCCGTTCGAGCGACACCTCCACGACGACACGGCCGCCCGGGCCGAGGCGCTGACCGGCGCCGCTGGCTTCCTGACCGACCGCATGCTGGGCGCGGCGTCGTCACTCGATGCGGCGATTGCCGAGGCGCTCGAGGTCGTCCGCGGGGTGGCCCCTCCGGCTCGCTGATCCGGGGTCTCTTCCGGCCCGCAACAAGCTGCCGCGAGATTGCAACGGCGACCCGCGATCGTCGCCGCCGATGGATGCGAACGAGATCGATGTGCGACTCGGCCGTGCGGCCCGCGCGGCGAATCGGCGGTTCCTCGCCGCGATCCGTCGCCGCGATCCCGTCGCGGCCGCGTCCGGCTACGCCGACGACGCCCGACTGCTCGCTCCCTCATCCGACCTGATCGAGGGCCGCGCCGGGATCGAGTCGTTCTGGCGGGCCGGCCTCGATGCCGGCATCCGCGCCGTCGAACGGGTGCCGGTCCGCCTGGACAGCAACCGTTCGGTCGCATTCGAGATCGGCCGATACGCGATCCGGCTGCGGCCCACGGGCGGTGGCTCCGTCGTAGACCGCGGGACCTATCTCCTGGTCCACGAACACGCGCCGGCCGGCGGATGGCGCTGGACGCTCGAGATGTTCACGCCCGACGGGGCTCCGCAAGTCGACCCACCGTCAGCCATCGCCCAACGCTGGAGGTGAGCGACTGCCACTGACTGCCCGGTGCGGAACCAGGGACATCGAACGAACAATGAAGGGGAAGTCATGAATCGCAGTTCTTCAGGGACCGGGGATCGGCATCGACGCAAGCGCGTCGTGTCGCTCCTGATCGCCGCATTGCTGGCCAACCTTGCCGTGGCCGCGACACCGGTCGCGGCCGCCAGCCAGACCAGGACCACGAACGTCTCGCTCGCGGGCGGGACCGATGTCGGGGTCGCCTATGACGTCACCGCGACGTGCGACGAGTGTGTGCCGGATGCGATGGCCCAACTCGTCACGGGCCACGGCGACTGGACGTTCGCTTTCGGCGCGACGGTTCACACGACGGTCGACCGCCTCGACTGGTCGAGCGCCGCGGCGGTCAACACGACCTACGACGACGCGCTCCTCCGCCAGGGCCAGACGGTCGTCTTGAATGACACCCTGACGACGACGGGTGGGACGATCGTCGCCAAGGGCGCGATCTCCGGCTCCTACGGCCTGTTCGCCGATCCGGCCGGCGGGACCGACTTCACCCCAACGAACCAGACGAAGAATTTCTCGAAGAACCTGACCTGGACCTTCTCGTGCGTGGTCCCGCTGCCGGGTGAAAGCCCGCGAACGTGCACATCCGGAACCCAGACCGTGCCGATCGACTCGTACACGGTGTTCACGGTCCCGTTCGTCGACCCGACCGACCTCGACATCGCATTCAATGTGGGGGTGGCTCTGGTCGCGAGCGTCTCGAGTGACGGCGTCGTGTCCGTTCGGAAGATCGACGTGACCGGCGGCCAGGGAAGCCAGGACGCGAACCTCGACTGGCTGGGCTCGTCCCCGTCGACCGTCGCCGACGCGGTCCACTTCTCGTGCACCCAGCCGGCGGGCAATGACGTCAACCAGCAGCTGACCGGTCTCGCCGCGGATTCGCCGACCCAGAGCCTGTCCGCCCGGACAGGCATCGGCGCCAAGGTCGTCGCCTCACCGGCAATCGGCCCGAATTTCACCGTGTACGACCTCGGCGAATTCGGTCACACCGATTCGGCGGCCGCAGATGTCTCGTTCGGGCTGAGCGGACCGGATGGCGCGAACGTCGTCCTCGGCACGCTCCAGAAGAACAACGTCCCGCCGGTCGCCGACAGCGGCGGCGGCGCAACGCAGACCTACGCAGGCAACCAGGGCTCGCCCATCACCTTCGACGGCAGCGGCAGCTCCAGCGTCTGCGGCTTCCCGACGCTGCGCTGGGACTTCTCGGACGGCGGGGTCGCGTTCGGCAAGAGCCCGCAACACGTCTTCCAGGGCAGTGGGACCTACTCCGGGTTGCTGACGGCAACCGACGCGACCGGCCTTGTCTCGACCACGACCTTCTCGATCGTCGTCGCCAACCTGGCGCCGGTGGTGGCGGCGGGTCCGGACACGACCGCGGCCTGGGGCCGCGCGGTGGCCTTCAACGGCTCGGCGGTGGATCCCGGCAGCGACGACCAGTCGACCCTCACCTACTCGTGGTCCTTCGGCGACGGCTCACCGAGTGCCACGGGCGGCCCGTCGGTGACCCATGCGTACACCACGCCGGACACCTACATCGCGACCCTGACCGTGTGCGACCGGCTGAACGCGTGTGCGTCGGATGCGCGGACCGTGGTGATCCGGAAGCGGACGGTGACCGTCGGGGCGCTCGGCGACACGGCCGGGACCTATGACACCGCGGGCGCCCGCCGGGCATCGCTGGTCGATGAGTACGGCTCGGTCATCAGCGGCCGAACGGTGACGTTCACGATCGACGGCGCCGCGGCCGGATCCTCGGCTACGAACTCGAGCGGGATGGCTCAGGTGGCCTGGACGCCCCTCCTCGATGCAGGGACGTACGCGGCCGGTGCGGCCTTCGCCGGAGACTCGCTCTATGAAGCCTCGTCTGGGACCAACATCGTCGCGATCGTCCGCAAGGCGAGCTCGACGATCTACACGGGGACGATGACGGGCGGCCCGAACAAGACCGTGACCCTCAGCGCGGTCCTGACGGACGCGACGGGCAAGGCGCTCGCGGGGCGCCAGATCGTGTTCATGCTCGGCAACCAGCACGTAACCGCGACCACTGCGGCGTCCGGGATCGCCTCGGCCTCGTTGAAGCTGGCCCAGAAGAACGGGACGTACCCGCTCACCGCGACCTGGACACCGTCCGGCGCCGACGCGAACCGCTTCGTCGGGAGCGCGGCCTCGGCCACGTTCAAGCTCCAGGCGAAGTAGCCGCCTGTTGGATGGGACGGCCCAGCGGATCGCTGGGCCGTCCCTCCGTCTCCGGCCGAGATCGCGGCCTTCGGCGCGCGCCTGCGGCAGTTCAGGCCAGGAGGAGCTCGGCCGCTCGGGCTGCGCGGCGCACCGCCGCCCGACGCCTATTCCGTGATCGATGGTTCCCCGGCCGGTGCCACGTTGTGGTTCACCCGGAACACATTATCCGGGTCCCACTCGCGCTTCAGGGCAGCGAGACGGGCGAGCTTCGCATCACCGTAGGTGGCGCGCGTGTGCTCGGGGCCGGCGTCACTGTTGCCGTTCGCGTACCGGCCGAGGCCGGGTTCCGGGCCGGCGATCGCCAACGCCCGGCGGCACCAGTCGGCCATTGCGTCGTCGTCTACGGCGTCCGCCCAGAACGCGTCGGCGCTGACATCGAAGGCAGCCGCACGACCGGTGTACGCGGTCGCGTCCTCGGCGATCCGCCCGATCGCACCGCCGAGCGCGCTGATCGAGAAGCTCCCCTCCCCGGGCGCCATCGCGACGTGTTCAGCCAGCTCGTCGAGCGCTGCCGGCCGGATCTCGTTCTCGTAGTGGCTCCGAATGAACGAACGGTGGCCCCAGGCGAAGACAAGGTCGTGAGCGGTCTGGACGTCGAGGTAGGGCTGGCTGCCGACCGTTGCGGTCAATGGTTCCGGGCCGGCGCGAAGCGGCGCCGTGTCGCGTTCGACATCTGCCGCCGCACCGCTGTGGTTCCAGGCGATGAACGCGATCGGGCGTCCCACCATCTCATCCGGGTAGCCGGCATCCGGGCCGGCCCGATCGATGCCGAAGATCAACGCGAGCGAATCCGGCGCCCGCCTGGCGTACTCCCGGAACAGGTCCCAGGTGTCCTGGACCTGGCTGGCCGGGAACGTCAGCACCCCGCGATGAAGGTCCGGACCGAATGGCTCGAGCTGGAACTCGAACGCCGTGGCGATCCCGAAGTTCCAGCCGGCGCCGCGCAGGCCCCAGAACAGCTCCGGATCCTCCGTGACGGACGCGCGGACGAGACGGCCGTCGGCGGTGACGAGCTCGACTGCGATCAGATGGTCGATCGTCAGGCCGAAGTTCCGCTGGAGCCGGCCGACCCCGCCGCCGAGCGTCAGCCCGGCAACCCCGGTATGCCCGACCACGCCCACGGGACACACGAGGCCGTGCGCCTGGGCCGCGACATCGAGCTCGCCGAGGAGGGCGCCACCGTTGGCGCGGGCCGTCCGTGCCCCAGGATCGATCTCGACGCCGCGCATCGATGTCAGGTCGATCATCAGGCAGCCGTCGCGGCCGGTCATCGTTGACGGGCTGTGGCCGCCGGACCGGATGACAATCTCGAGCTCGTGGTCCCGGGCGAAGGCCACTGCAGCGGCGACCTTCGTGGCCGTCGTCGGGCGGACGATGACCGCCGGCCGCCGGTCGTGAACCGCGTTCCACAGGCGGCGCGCCTCGTCGTAGGTCGGTTCTGCGGGCGTGATCACCTCGCCGACGGATCGGCGCAGCGCATCGATGTGGCGCGTCGCGACACCGGCGCGATCCCCAACCATCCTTCAGCCTCCGGGATTGGTGTGCGTCTTTCGACCGATCAGGATCCAGGCAACGGGCGTGCTCGTGGTCGGTGTCAGGGGTGCTCGGCACGGCGGACGCGCGCGACGTACAGCACCGGGAACACCAGAAAGATCGCGAGGGCGATGGCCGGGCTCACGAACCACCCGATCACCCGGCGACCCCGTAGCGTGCGATCCGGTTGCTCTCATTCAGGCGGCGGGGTCGCTCGTCGGTCATGGGGGCCATTGTGGACCGCGCAGGACCGTGGATCCAGGCCGTTCAACGACCACGGCGGCAACACCCGGCTGATGCTTGCGTCGCAAGCGCAGGTTGCCACAACATGTAGTCATGCCCCGTCCTGCCTTCCCTACATCACTCATCGAGTTCCAGCGGTGGTTCCCCGATGAGTCCGCGTGCTATCGCTACCTTGCGTCGAGCCGCTGGCCCGACGGCTTCGTGTGCCCCGACTGCGGGCACAACACGGCCTGGGAGATCCGGCGCCGCGTGCCGAGCCGCTCAAAGGTTCTCCCGCGCCCGCCCGACCGGATTCGCGTCGTGTGGGAGTGCGCGTCCTGCCATCGGCAGGTGAGCCTGACCGCCGGGACCGTCCTCGACGCGACTAAGTTGCCGCTGACGACCTGGTTCTGGGCCGCGTTTATGGTCGCCACGGACAAGCGCGGCATGTCGGCTGTGCTCCTCGACCGACAACTCGACATGGGCGGCCACATGACGGCCTGGTTCCTCCTCCACAAGTTGCGCCGGGCAATGGTCAACTCCAGCCGCATGCCCCTGACAGGCCTCGTCGAGGTTGACGGGACGTACGTGGGCGGCTACCAGCCGGGACTGAAGGGTGGCCGACAGCGGAAGGGTCGCAAGGCGGCGATGGTCCTCGCCGCCGTCGAGATCCGCACCCAGAAGCGCCCCCAGAAGGTTGGCTCGGATGTCGAGGTCGAGGTGTCAAGTCGAGTCCGCATGGAGGTTGTCCGAGCCGAGAACGGGCCGTGGATCGCCGAGTTCCTGACCGCGCACGTTGCGCGAGGCTCGACGATCAGGACCGACGGCCTCGGCGACTACCCGAAGGTGCTCGCGGAGTTGGGCTACAAGCACGACCGCAGGGTTCAGGGCAACCCGGCAATGACCGGCCAGGTGGTCCCCTTCGCTCACCGGGCCATCTCCAACATGAAGGCGTGGCTAATCGGGACCCACCACGGAGTGGGCCGGCCGCACCTTCAGGCCTATCTCGACGAGTTCGTGTTCCGCTACAACCGCCGGGGCAACCCGGAGGCCGGCTTTCAGACGCTCCTCGGTCTCGGGAGCGCCCACGCCCCTGTCCGTCGTGCGACGATCCGCAAGGCAGCCGACCTGCCCTACTACTACGAGGGCGAGGACGCGCGCGAGGCCGAGGCGGAGGAGGCGCTGGCATGATCGAAATCAGAGCGCCCGAGCGCCTCGAGGCCGCCATCGCGGCGCACCTTACGCAGGCCGACGCGGATCATGGCGGCGAGGCGTCCCACGTGTGCTCGCCCGCGTGCGCTGCCGACGTCCGCCGGCACGCGGGCTACGTCGAGTGGACGGTCAGGGCACTCGGGGTCGCCTGGAGCACCCATCTGCACAACGTGCCACTCGCGGTCGTGGACGGCCACCCCAAGTGGCAGCACGAGTGCGCCGGGAACTGCGCCGCCGACATCGCCGAACGGTTCGCCAGCCGCTGTGGCGAATGGCGCGACTCGCGCCTGATCTCGTTCGCGGAGCACCTCGACAACCTCCTCGCCGAACTCGCCGGCCAGGGGGTCCGGGTCCGGCGCGATCGGCTGGTCTTCGCCTGCATGCCCGCCCTGTCGCGCGCTGGGCAGGCCGAGCCGCCGGAGCGTCTTCTGCTCGACGAGGCCGGCGGTGCCCAGCACTACGACGCGCTGGTCGCCGCCCGCTGCAACGTGGTCGAGGTCGCGGGATCTGGCTGGATCTCGGGCCGCCGCTACCTCGTCCTCCTCGACCACGCCTGGAACGCCGGCTCGGACCAGCCTGTCGCCTGCTCGTGGGCCGAGCAGCGCGGCACCGTAGGCATCCTGCCGGCCCGGCTGTTCGAGGCCCTCGAGGGCGGCCGCCGCACCCGCCCCGCAGCCCGCGCGCTGGGGAGACGGTTCGGCTTCCGCAAGACATCGGACATTCCGAGTCGACCGCGCTGGAACCTGGGGACGCCCAGCGATGAGCAGGGGTGTCCCACGGTCTCGCCTGCAGTCCCTTGACCCTACATCTTGTGCTCACCTGCGCTTGCGACGCAGGCATCACCCGGCTTGACTCCGTTCCGATGCCGGTCCCACGGCCCGGGCGCTCGGTGCCTCAGGTCACCGAAACCGATGGCGCCGCCCTTGTCCGGGGCGACGCGCCCGACTACGCTCCCGCCCTCGGGGTACGAAGGTACCGCCCGTCCAGGACCATCGGGGGCAAATTCCATGCGACGCACCAGACAGCGGGGGACGGCGATCCTCATCGCCCTGGGCCTGCTCCTGACCTTCGCTGCGGCGCCGGCCGAGGCACTCACCCTGCAGCGCACGTGGAAGACCACGCTCGGCACCTCCACGTCAAGGGGGACGGTCACGCTGCAGGCCTACACCAGCGGCACCGGGGCCATCCGCTACAGCCTCAAGGGTCTTCGCCCAACCACGTCCTACGCGGTCCAGATCCGGTACGGCTCCTGCGCTGACCTGGGCGCCGTGGTCCAACGTCTGACCACGATCCGGACGTCGACCACCGGGACCGTCTCGCGGGCCGACGCGGTTTCGAGCGGGGCGATGCATTGGGTCTGGTTGGCGGCCCGCTCACCGGCCTTCGTCGTCCGGATCGTCAGCGGAACGTCGGTCCGCTGTGGCGCTTTCACGTTCGTTCACGCCACGCGCGTATCGGTCTCGAGCCTCGGCATCGACCTGCCGGTCATCCGCGGTACGACGGGCTATCCGCCTTGCAGGGTCGCCCTGTATCACCCTGCAGTCGCCCAGCCGCGCGAGCCAGGGGTCACGTTCATCTACGCTCACGCCCGGACCGGCATGTTCCTGCCGTTGCTGACCCGCTGGAGGATCGACCACGGGGCAAGCCTGATCGGCCGGATCGTCAAGATCTGGACCAACGACGGCTACGTCAGCACCTACCGAATCACCCGGGTCCGGGTGACGACGAACGCGATGTCCGGCGTGGCCTCGCTCACCCGCGAGCGGCTCTGGCTCCAGACCTCCACTGGCCCGAACACGTCGTACCCGAAGCTCATCATCGAAGCTGCGCGGTACTCGACGGTCCGGACGACCTACGCGGCATCCCACCCGACACCGCGGCCGATCCGCTGCTGACCGACCCCCAGCCGATTCCCCGCGCCGCGCTCTCGTGGGACGGTGTCAGCGCCAGGCGAATGGCCCGCAGCCATCTGGCCGAACCGGCGAGCGGCGCTCGCCCCGCCGACATCGCCCGGGACCTGTGCGGCGTTCACGCCCAGATCCTGAGCGCCGCCGAGCTCTCGATCGGGCGTCGGATCAGCGGGGCAACCCGAGCCGACGTCCAGGACGCCCTCTGGGAGGAGCGCTCCCTCGTCAAGACCTTCGGGCCGCGCGGAACCGTCCATCTCGTGGCTGCCGACGATCTGCCACTGTGGACGGGCGCCCTCGCCGCCCTGCCAGGCTCGGGACCTCGGCAGCCGGACCCGGCGCGGTTCACGCGGGACGAAACGGACGCGGTCATCGCGGCGATCGGTCTGGCGCTGCTTGACGCCGAGTTGACGGTCGATGAACTCACTGCAGCCATCGAGGAGCGGACCGGACCATGGGCGGTCGAGAGGACGATGGATGCGTTCCAGGACAAATGGCCACGTTGGCGTCAGCTGACCAGTACCGCGGCGCATCGCGGCGTCCTGTGTTTCGGACCGGACCGTAGCCGCAAGGTGACCTACACCAACCCGCACCGCTGGCTGCCGGCCTTCCGGACGGACGACAGCGGCCAGGCCTTGCCAAACCTCGTTGCTCGATACCTTCACGCCTACGGCCCGGCCACCCCTCGGCAGTTCGCGAAATGGCTGGCGATCACGCCGGGGTTCGCGGTGGAGCTCTTCGCGGAGCTCGCCGGTGCGTTGGAACCCGTTGACCTGGAGGGCGAGCCAGCCTGGGTCGTCGCCGGCGACACGGCGACCCCGGCCGAGGCGCATCGCGGCCTCCGTCTGCTCCCCTACTTCGACGCCTACGTCGTCGCCGGCCAGCCACGGGAGCGGCTCTTTCCCGGCCTCGCGGCGACACGCGCGCTCGCCGGCGGCCAGGCCGGCAACTTCCCGGTCCTTCTCGTCGATGGGATCGTCGGCGGGGTCTGGCATCAGCGGCGCTCCGGGCGAAGCGTGGGGATCACGGTCGAGCCGCTCCGCGATCTCAGCCGGATCCAACGCCGTCAACTCGACGACGAGATCGAACTCGTCGGGGCGGTCATGGAAGCGACGCCCACGCTGACGATCGGGCCGGTCACGGTCGGCCCGCACGCCTGACCGATTCGGTCGGCCCGACGTACGGGTCGCAACTACGTCCCCGCGGGGTCCCCGGAGCCGCCGCCTCTCGCCGGATCACGACCACAACGGATCGCGGCGACGGCGCGCCGCGTCGATCCCCTACTCTGCCCGCATGTCAGCTTCCGACGATCGCGTCGCGCTTGTCACCGGTGCGGGCAGCCCGGACGGAATCGGCTTCGCGGTGGCGCGCGCCCTTGGCCGCGACGCCGCACGCGTCGCGATCGCATCCACGACGGCCCGGATCCACGAGCGCGTCGCGGAGCTTGCGGCCGAGGGCATCACGGCCAGCGGCCACGTCGGCGACCTGATGGAGTCCGACGTGGCCGCCAGCCTCATCGCCGAGGTCCGCGCCGCACACGGCGATCGGCTCGACATCCTCGTCAACAACGCCGGGATGGTGGCCGTCGGCACGGCCGAGGACTCGGGCGCGATCGCCGACATGGACGCCGCAGAGTGGGACCGGGGGATCGCTCGGAACCTGCGGACGGCGTTCCTCGTGACTCGTGCGGCTCTGCCCGCGCTCCTGGTCTCGGGCCACGGGCGGATCGTCTTCGTATCGTCGGTGACCGGGCCACTGGTCAGCAACCCCGGGTCGGCCGTGTACGGGGCGGCCAAGGCTGGCCTCCTCGGCCTCATGCGCGGGCTCGCGATCGAGGTGGGGCGGACGGGCATGACCGTCAACGCCGTGCTGCCCGGCTGGATCGCCAGCGGGTCGCAGAACCCCGAGGAGGCGATTGGCGGGAACAACACGCCGCTCGGGCGGTCCGGCCGGCCGGACGAGGTCGCCGCGGCGATCGCGTTTCTCGCCTCGGACGCCGCGAGCTACATCACCGGCCAGGGCATCGTCGTCGACGGCGGCAACACGATCCAGGAGTTCAAGGGACCGTCGGAGGCGTGGTACTGAGCCACACCCCGACCGAGGGCGACCCGCGCGCGAGGGTGAACCGCGGCGGTCAGTCGTCGACGGTGATCGAAAGGGTCCACGGCTGCCCTGCCCGGACGGGCTCGGTCAGACGGACCGGCCACCGTTCCGCGAGGACATCGGCGAGCCCGTCCGGGTCCGCCGGATCCGATCCTGACTTGAGGAGGTGGTGCGCCGCCTGACCGCGGGTCCGCTTGGCGACGACGTCGCCGATGCGGACGCCTGCGCCGTCGGTCTGGTCGACGTGGATCGCCACGGTCCGGTCGCCGAGGTCGGTCGGCATCCCCAGCGCCTGGTGGCTCGGCGGCCGGAGATCGAAGACGACGCCGGCCGAGCCCGCGAGCCGAGCGAGCAGGTCGCGGAGCACCGCCCTCCACAGCGGTTCGAGCCGGTCCATGCCGACGAGGTTCGACCACACTCGCAGGCGGTAGGCGGGGATCCGGTCGCCCGGGCGGAGGGCACCCCAGAGTGCGGACGTGATCACCAGATCGCGCTCGGCCCGGCTTGCTGCCGCCGCGGGCAGGGACCGGAGGTCGAGGCCCGCGTGGAGGGGGCCGCGGTAGACCTCCGCCGCGGGACGCGTCGGCAGGTCCCGGAGCCGCGTATTTCGCGCGACCTGGGCCGCCATCGTCGGCCGCTCGAACAGACGATCGAAGGCATCCGCCCCGGCGCTCGTCTCGATCAGCGCATCGAGCACCCGGACGCGCAGCGGCGTGAGCTCGGGGAACGACAGCTCATCGAGGGCGAGCGGGCGGCCGCTGTCCGGGGGCGGCCGCTTCGACTCGGAGGGCGGCACGAGGATGAGCACGAACGCACTCTAGGCGACCTTGATCGCTGTGATCCGACCGACCACCTGCACCGCCGGTTCGCCCTCTGGACCACGGACGCCGACCGATTGACCGACAATTTGGCAATGAGAGGCCGGCGAGGTTCACCGCCGATGAAAGATCGCCGGATCGCGCACCGCACGTTGGCCGGTGCCGCCCTCGCCCTGACCGCTGCGCTCGTGGGAGGATGCGAAACCGCAACGCCATCGACCGCCCTTGGCGGGATCCCCCAGCCCTCCGGCCCGCCGGTCCTCGGAATCGACTGGGTGAAGGCACCCTCGGTCGAGGTGCCGCAGAACTACGCGCCGGATCCGTCGTACAACGGGGTCCACCCAATGCTTCGGATTCCCGGCCAGGCGATGATCGCCGACGTCACGCCCCTGGCCCACGGCGGGTTCGTGGCCGTCGGCTATGTTCCGCCCGACTGGATCCCCGCCGCGTGGACGTCGCCAGACGGCCTGACGTGGTCGCTCCATTTCCTGGGGACATCCGCGTTCACGTTCCCCGTCTCGATGGCGGTCGGCGACGACGGGACGGTCGTCGCAGTCGGCCGGTCCGGACAGACTCCGGACTCGTGGACCAGTGCCGATGGGGCCACCTGGCGGGAGCGCCTCGTCGCACTGCCGCCCGGCGTCCGCGTCGCGGAACGGATGACCACAGTTGCGGTCGGCGCACACGGCTACGTGGCGGGTGGATCGGCCGGGCCGGAGCTCTTCGAACGGCAGGCGCGGTTCTGGACGTCGGGCGACGGAGCGACGTGGGAGCCGGTCCCCGACGAGCCTGAAGCCTTCGCCAACGCCGAGGTCCGTTCGATCACGAGGTTCGGCGACGAGTTCGTGGCGGTCGGCGTGGTCGGGACGGCCCAGCACCCGACCGCGGCCATCGCCTGGACATCGTCCGACGGCAGGAGCTGGACACGGGTCGACGATCCGGCGTTCGCCGACGGCGTCGCCGTTTCCGTGCTCGCGCTGCCGTCCGGCGGCCTGGTCGCCGTCGGGTCCGACGTGGCCCGCCACGAGGCGACCGCCTGGACGTCCCCCGACGGGCGACGCTGGACGCGCGCCCCGAACGAGGCGTCACGCGAACACTCAGGCGGCTACGCCTGGATGACCGACGTCGTCGCGATCGGCGATGGACTGATCGCGGTCGGCGAATATCAAGGGCTCCAGCGTGGCACTGCGATCTCGTGGGTGTCGCGCGACGGTCT
This sequence comes from Candidatus Limnocylindrales bacterium, assembly GCA_038204565.1. Lineage (GTDB taxonomy): Bacteria > Chloroflexota > Limnocylindria > Limnocylindrales > CSP1-4 > CF-46. The sequence continues at coordinate 26,412 of JBBRCU010000021.1, read as the reverse complement.
GACCTGGGAGCAGGCGCGCTCGGCACCGGTCCAGGAGCAGGGCGAGTTCTACGCGATCACCCCAGGCGGCCCGGGGGCGATTGTCGTCGGGTCCTTCGGCGCTCCCGACTCCTATGTGCCGACGATCTGGCTCAGCCCCGGCCGGTAACGCCCAGCGGTGGCGCGTTGCGCCGGCCGCTCAGCGCGCCGTCCCGGCGATCACGCCATCGCGCTTGAGTTTCCGCCAGCCTCCGGCCCGGTTGTCGGCGGCGATCGCCCGGAAGATCGCCGTGAGCGCCCGACCGTTGATCGGCTCGTCTCGCCGGATCGAAATAAGCCGGCCGGTCGCGTTGCGGTGGCCGCCGGTGATGATGCCGTCCGGGTCCGGCGCGAGGCCCCCGTCGTAGAGGAAGACCGTGACATGATCCCGCGCGGCGAGCAGGGCGGCGACGTTGCCCTCGAGGACGAAATACGGCTGGACCGTGCGCTTGATCGTCTCCTCGATGGCGGGATCCGCCGCATGGAGGAACCCACGGACCTCGCGGCAGATCGCCCGTTGCCAGTCCGGAAGGGCATCGATCCAGGCGTCGACGCGGGGGTCCGTGGAAATGCTCATCGGGGTCCCTCCGGCCGGCAGCGGTTGAGCAGGACGGGGCTGCCGGGGCCGCGCCGCTTCAGACCGGCGACGGCTCCGCGAGCTTCTGGAGGGCAGCGACCATCGCTACCGCTTGATCGTGATCCTTGGCATTGGGGTGGTCGTGGTCAGCCATGATCCCGCAGCAGACGTCGTGGATCGCCTGGCTCATCTTGTCGACACTCGCGACCGCGAGCCCGCTCCGATGAAGCTGCTGGACGGTGTCGCGGTCGTCCGGCAGATGCATGGCCCGGACCAAGGCTTCCTGCATGCTCATCGGGGTCAACCTCCGTCAAAACGTCTGGACCGCGAAGCCTAGGCCGAGCCGGCCCCGACGTGAAGCCGGCCAGAGGGTTCGTCCCGAGCGAGACCCCGGCCTGCCTCAGGGTCTGGGGACGACTCCTCGGCCTGTACGGCGCCGGTCCCGGTCGCTGACGACCGCTGCCGACGCCGCTTGTTCGAGCCTCAGCGAAGTCCGGTCAGCATCCGGCGGATGCTCCCGACGGCCTGCTCGAATACTTTGCCGACCGCATCGGCGTCCGCATCGGTGCGGGTGTGCAGGGTGACCGTGATGTCCGACGTGCTCGGGGTGCTCTCGCGAATCGTGATCGAGCCCGCGTAGTCGTGCTCGGGACGGCCCCACGTGATCGTGCGCGTCTTCCGGTCGGCGACGAAGCCCGCCTCGGGCGCGCCGTCGCGCTCTTCGAGATCCGCGTCCGCGTCGGCCTCACCCTCGATCGCCGTCGAGTCCTCGAGCCGCGCTGTCGGGACGTAGTCGGGCAGCCGGACGGGGTCCGACAGGAGGTCGAATGCGGCGTCGGCGCGGGCCATCACGAAGAAGGTGCGCTCGAAATCGGCCAGGTTGTGCTCCCGCGTTCTTTGCTGCATGGACGGCCGCATTCGGCGATGTGGCGATCATCTCAGACTGGCCGGTTCCTAGGGTGGCCCGGCGACGGGCGTCGGGACGAGCTCGAGCGCCACTGAACGTCGACGGCTGGTCGCCGGCCTCCGCCGGGCGCGGAACCGCCGGGCAAGATCCGCCGGGCGCGGATCCTGGATCGCCCGCTAGAATCCCCGACCATGACGACCCGGCGGGTCTCGTGGCGCCGATCCGACGAGATCGAGAACGACGAGCACTGCACGCTCACGATGCGCGACAACGGCATGTCGCTCGTCGGAACCGTCCTGGGAGCGGCGGGCGGCCTGCCCATGCGGATCGAGTACCGCGTCCTTGCTGATCGGGCGGGGCTGACGACCGCGGTCCACGTCCGCGACCTGCGCGGGTTCGAAACTCGGACGCTGACCCTCGAGCGCGACGCGAAGGGCGGCTGGCGGGTCGAAGGTGTCACCATGCGCGACCTCAAGGGCTGTACCGACGTCGACCTCGGCTGCAGCCCGTCGACGAACACCCTCCCGATCCGCCGGCTCCGTCTCGGGATCGGTGCCAGGGAGACGATCAAGGCGGCCTGGGTCCGGTTTCCGGAGCTGACGGTGACGAAGACGGCGCAGACCTACACCCGGCTCGATGAGGTGACCTATCGCTACGAGAGCGGGGCCTTCGCGGCCGAGTTGACCGTCGACGAGGACGGGCTCGTCGCGGCCTACGCGGAGTGGCGCCGGACCGGCTACGCGTTCGGGCCCGACGATACGGACCCGCTCGACAGCCCGCACTGACCGGCCGGCTCGGGGAGCACACGGCGGGAGACCCGAAGGCAGGGGTGCGGCTGGCCCCACCCCGAAGATGCCGGGTGCCCGGCTGGTTCCGCGGCGCGGCGGCCCGTAGCGTGACCTTCATCAGGCAGCTCCGGGCTGGATCGGACCGACCGGCCGGCCGGAGCGTCGCACGCTACGCTCGGACCGAGCGCGGGCGCCGCCGCGAGGGCTGAGTTCCCCCGGGCGGCAGGAAGGAACAGCCGATGCGGGTCAACCGCCGATTTCTCTATTGGGGGGTCTTCCTCGTCGCTCTCGGCGGCGTGCTTGTCGCTGCTGACCTCCTGTCGCCCGAGGCGTCCACCGTCGCAGGCGCTCTCCGGTTCTGGCCGCTCGCGATCGTTGCCCTCGGTCTGGGCCTGGTCCTTCGCCGTTCGCGGTTCGCCGTCGCCGGCGGGATGCTCGCTGCGGCCGTCTCGGGCCTGGCCCTCGGGCTCGCGTCAGCCCTCGCCCCGAACCTGTCTCTCGCGTGCGGACCAAACCGCGCGGCGACCGCGTCGACGAGCCAGATCGGGACCTTCGATGGCGCCGCCACGATCGACATCCGGACGGGCTGCGGGGCGCTCGTCGTCGATACGGCCGCCGGCCCGACGTGGCGGTTCGCCGCCAGCAATCCGACCACCCGTCCGGCCACCGTGGACGCTTCCGCGAACGCCCTGACGATCGGTGGCGGTGGTGGACGAGACGTGCACGTCTTCGACGGTACCCGCGATTCGTGGCACCTGACCCTGCCCACGAGCCCGATCGCTTCGCTCGCCCTGTCCGTCAATGCCGGGACCGGGGCGATCGGTCTCGGCGGGGCGCGGATCGACGCCCTCGACCTGACGACCAATGCCGGGAGCGTGAAGGTTGACCTGGCCGACGCGACCGTCGCCCGGTTCGCCGCCGAGGTGAACGCGGGCGCCGAGACGATCCGGCTGTCCGCCACGAGCGACCTGGTCGGCGCGTTCGTGGTCAACGCCGGTTCGCTCCAGATCTGCACGCCACCCGGTCTCGGCCTCCTCATCCGCCATGACGGCGCGCTCAGCGGGATCCGCATCAACGGCGCCGATCAGGGCGGCCAGACCTGGCGGAGCCCCGACTACGCGTCTGCCGCCCACCACGCCGACCTCGACATCACCGCCAACCTCGGCAGCGCCGAGATCAATCCCATCGGAGGATGCAAGTGAACCGCCGTCTCTTTCGTTGCCGTCACGATCGCCGTCTGGCCGGGGTCGCCGGGGGAATCGCCGAGTACTTCGACGCCGACCCGACCCTCGTCCGCCTTCTGTGGGTGTTGTCGATCTTCCTGGGCGGGACCGGCCTGCTGCTGTACGTCGCAATGGCGATCATCGTCCCGCTCGAGCCCGAGGCCGGGTTCGCGCCGGGCGGCGCGCCGATCGGCGCCGACACAGCGGGCGCGGGCAGCGCGGGCGGGGTTCCTGCTGGTCACTGGGGCCAGCCCGTCCCGGCGGCCGGTCACCAGCATCGCCGCCGCGGTGCCGGGGACGGTGCCAGGATCGCCGGCATCGTCCTGATCCTGTTCGGGTCGCTCGCCCTGGCCGACGCGTTCCTTCCCGACTGGCTTGATCACGGCCGCTTCCTGTGGCCGGCATTCGTCATCGGGATCGGGGTCCTGCTCGTCGCAAGCGCCGTCCGGCGCCGGCCGACCGAGGCGTGATCGGCGCCGCAGTCCTGATCGTCGGACTGCTCCTGATCGTCAGCGGGCTGATCGGAGCCCGGATCCCCGGCGGAGCGACCTTCGCTCCGGCGGGGATCGACCGCGCCACGGGAACGGACCGGGGTCCCTCTGGCGACGGGGCCGTCGGCGTCGGGCCACTGCGGTTCGCCCAACGCGCCCGGTATCCCATCCGGGCGTTCCTCCTGTCCCCCGTCCATCCGGCGACGTGGCACGCCAACGCCGCGATCCTCCTCGGCTTCTTCGTCGGCGTGATCGCCTTCGCGATGCTTGTCTCGCTCGCCTCCGCCGGCGTCGCGACCGTCCTGGCAGGGATCGGCGTCGTCCTGATCGCGACGACGATCGAAGGGGCCCGGCTCGTGGCCCGGATCGAGCGCTGGCGGGCTTCATTCGGCCAGCCTGGCCCGCTGCTCGCCCATCCGTACCGGCCGCTCGGCGGCGGTGTTGTCGCGGCCCTCCGAGCCGAGTTCCTCGATGAGAGCCGCTGGCGGGACGTCCTCTACGTCGCAGTCAATTTCCCGCTCGTCATCATCGAATTCGTCGTGTGCCTCACGGTCTGGACGGTCGCCCTGTGGCTCGTCACCATGCCCATCTGGTACGACCTCGCGGCAACGGCCAGCCTGCCAGGCGCGGTCGCGGCGCTGGCCGGCCATGATGCGTCGACGATCGCGATCCGGACCGCCGCCGGCCTGGCCCTGCTGCCGGTTGCCGCGTCCATCTCGCAACTCGTCGAGGCACTTCACCGCTCGGTCGTGAGCGGGCTTCTGTGCACCTCCGAGAGCCTGGAGCTGCGGCTCCAGGTCGAGACATTGAAAGAGTCGCGCTCGGCCGCCCTCGATGTCGAGGCGACCGAGCTCCACCGGATCGAACGTGACCTCCACGACGGCGCTCAGCAGCGGCTGGTGATGCTGACGATCGACCTCGGGCTCGCCAGCGAGCGACTCGACGTGGATCCGGCCGGCGCGAAGCAACTCGTCCTCGATGCCCAGGACCAGGCCCGGGAGGCGCTGGCAGAACTTCGCGATCTCGTCCGCGGCATCGGCCCCTCGATCCTGCTCGACCGGGGGCTCGTCCCGGCCGTCGCTTCGATCGCAGCCCGTGGACCGGTCGCGACCGCCGTCCGCAGCGACCTGCCCGACGGCCTGCGCTTGCCGCCGGCCGTCGAGCGCGCCGCGTATTTCGTTGCCGCCGAGGCCCTCGCGAACGTCGCCAAGCACAGCCAAGCGGACCACGCCGAGATCCGCGTCGGGCGGTTTGGCGATCGGCTGCTGATCGAGGTCCGGGACGACGGCCAGGGCGGCGCCACGATCGCGCCGACCGGTGGGCTGAACGGGCTCCGCAATCGCGTCGCCGGCGTCGACGGGTCATTCGCCCTGTCGAGCCCGGCTGGCGGCCCGACGGTCCTCCGGGTGGAGGTCCCGATCTCGGGCTGGGGCCAGGGATCGGTTGGGCCGGGATCGGCTGGGTCAGGCCCATCCATTGAAGCCGGGCTGTCCGCGCCGAGGCCTCAGGATCCGAGGTAGGTCAGGACTGCGAGGACGCGGCGGTGGTCGTGCTGCGAATACGGCAGCTGGAGCTTGCCGAAGATGCTGCTGATGTGCTTCTCGGTTGCGCCCTCGCTGATTCGGAGGACCTCGGCGATCCCGACGTTGGTCCGACCCTCGGCCATCGCCGCGAGGACCTCACGCTCGCGCGGTGTGAGCGAGGCGAGCGGATCGTCGGCATTCCGGCGGACCATGAGCTGGGCGACGACCTCCGGATCGAGCGCGGTCCCGCCCCGAGCGACGCGGCGCAGGGCGTCCATGAATTCGCGGACGTCGCCGACGCGGTCCTTGAGCAGGTAGCCAACCCCGCCGGCCCGGTCGGCGAGGAGCTCGGTTGCGTACTGCCGCTCGACGTACTGACTCAGGACGAGGACGGGCGCGCCCGGAACGCGGCGGCGGGCCTCGATCGCCGCGCGGAGACCCTCGTCGCGCTGGGTCGGTGGCATCCGGACGTCGACGACCGAGACGTCAGGGCGGTGCTCGACGACGGCCGCGACGAGCGACGGCCCGTCGCCGACCTTCGCGACCACCGTCCCGCCCGACTCCTGGATGAGCCGGGCGATCCCCTCGCGGATTAGGGCGGAATCCTCGGCGATCACGACGCGCAGGGCGTCCGAAGCGGGCATGAGCGCCATCAGCGCCAGAGGTTGCCGTACGGATGGTCGCCGGCGAGGAGCCGGCCGGCCGCGAAGCGATCGAGCCCGTACCCGGAGATGTCGACTGTTGTCGCCCGGCCGTCGAGGATCAGCTCGGCCAGGCACAGGCCGACCGCCGGGGCCGTCTTGAACCCGGTTCCGGAAAAGCCGCAGGCGAGGTAGAAGCCATCCGGTCCGGCCTGGCCCAGGATCGGTCGCTGGTCTGCGGTCGTGATCCCGTCCTGACCGCCGTGTGCGGTCCGGAGGGTTCCGTCGGCCATCCATGGGACGCGGGCGCAGACGCGCGTCACCATCTCGTCGATGCTGGCCGGCCGGGCGGACGCCAGCGGCCGATCCGGCGAGCCGCCGATCTCGTTGCCGGCCTCGAGCCCGACCAGCATCAGCTCGCGCCCCTCCGGTCGGAAGTAGACCTGATTCGGTTCGTCGATGACGATCGGGAAGTCCGGCCCGCGACCTGTCGGGAGGCCGAAGAAGGCGGTGTCGTGACGCCATGCCTCGACCGGCACCTCGACGCCCGCGGTCGCGGCGAGCCGGGCGGCCCAGGCGCCGCCGACGTCGACGACGATCGGCGCGGCGAACCGGCCCCGGTTCGTCTCGGCCCCGACGACGGCCCCGCCCTCAACGAGGATCGCATGGATCTCACAGCCCTGGACGAGATGCGCGCCGTGCCCGCGGGCGGCAGCCATGAAGCCCGCCGCCGTTCCCGCCGGATCTGCGTATCCCGACTCGGGCTCGAAGGCGCCGACGCCGATGTCGTCCGTCACCGCACCCGGGATGAGGTCGGCGATGTCTGCTGCTTCGACCGTCCGTGTCGGGATCCCGATCTGCCGCAGCATCGCCACGTTGGCCCGAGTGGCATCGACCAGCGCCGGCGGCATGATCTGCAGGAAGCCGGTCCGCACGAAGCCGCAGTCGCCTGAACCGACCGTGTCCTGCCATGCCCGGAAGTACGGGAAGGAGGCCCACGCGAGCCGGGCGTCGCTCTCGAGGTCGTAATGCATCCGGACGAACCCCGACGAGCGTCCGGTGGCGCCCGCGGCGACGACGACGCGCTCGAGGGCGAGGACGCGGACGCCACGCCGAGCGAGGTGGTAGGCCAGGCTTGCACCCTGCACGCCCGCTCCGACGACGATGACGTCGGCCGTTTGGGTCATCGGCCAATGATGAGCGTCGGTCCGATCGTCCGTCAGCCGTCCCCGGCGGTGAGAGCCGCCCGCACTTCCCGGGCGATCTGGAGATCCTCACGAGCCGCGACCACGAACGCCCGGACCGCCGCCGCCGGCGAGCCGATCTCGCGGTCGTCGCCGTCCGTCGCGTTCCGCTCCGGGTCGAGCGCGATGCCAAGGAATCCGAGCTCGCGCACCGCGAGCTCGCGGATCACAGGAGCGTGCTCGCCGACGCCGCCCGCGAAGGCGATGACGTCGAGTCCGCCCATTGCCGCCGCCATGGCCGCGATCGCGGCCCGCAACCGATGGATGTAAACGCCCAGCGCTAGCACCGCGGCCGGCTCGCCGGTCCGTGCCCCCGCCAGGATCGCCCGCATGTCGGCTGTGCCGGCGAGGCCGAGCAGGCCCGAACGATGCTCGAGGGTCGATGCCAGCTCGGCCGGAGGCATGCCGGCATGCTCCTCGAGCCAGAGGACGAGGCCGGGATCCACGCTGCCCGAGCGCGTCGCCATCACGAGGCCCTCGAGCGGCGTGAAGCCCATGGTCGTGTCGACCGACCGACCGCCCGCGACCGCAGCCAGCGACGCACCCGCCCCCAGGTGACAGGTCACGATCCGGAGGTCCTCGATCGGGCTCGCGACCATGTCTGCCGCCCGGCGCGAGACCCAGGCATGCGACAACCCGTGGAACCCGTAGCGCCGGAGCGCCCAGCGGCTGCGCCATTCGGATGGCAAGGCGTACGTCGAGGCCGCGGCGGGCAATGAGGCGTGGAATGCCGTGTCGAAGCAGGCAACGGCGGGGATATCCGGCAGAATCCTCGCGACGATCTCGAGCAGCGCGAGCGACTTTGGCTGGTGGAGCGGGGCGAGGTCGATGAGGGCGCGCAAGTCGCGCTCGACCTTGGCGTCGATTCGGATCGCGGCAGCGTACTGCGTGCCGCCGTGGACGATCCGATGGCCCACGGCATCGGGCCGCTCGAAGGCGCCAAGGGCGGCCTCGACCTCGGCGGCATCGCTCGTGCCGTTCGGTGCGGCGAGATCCCGCGACGCGAGCACGCCTTCGTCGCGATCGACGAGGCGCAGCTTCAGGCTGCTCGATCCGGCATTGACGACGAGGACCCGCGCGGGCCCGATCACGGCGGCGGTGGAGACCACGTCCAGTCGCGGACGTCGGGAGCATCGTCGCCCTCGCGGCGGGTCCACGCCCGACTCTCCAGGCGGCGATCGACCATCCGCTGGCGGAGATGGCCTGCCCGCGACGAGAGCCCGGGCACCCGGTCGATCACGTCCATGACGAGGTGGAACCGGTCGAGGTCGTTGAGCATGACCATGTCGAACGGGGTCGTCGTGGTGCCTTCCTCCTTGTAGCCGCGGACGTGGAGATTGACGTGGTTCTTCCGGCGGTAGGTCAGCCGATGGATCAGCCATGGGTAGCCGTGATAGGCGAAGACGACCGGTCGATCGGGCGTGAAGAGCGCGTCGAATTCCGCGTCGGACAGCCCGTGCGGATGCTCGGTCGACGGCTGGAGCCGCATGAGGTCGACCACGTTGATGACCCGGACCTTGAGATCGGGAAGGTGTTCGCGGAGCAGGGCGACGGCGGCGAGGGTCTCGAGCGTCGGGACGTCGCCGGCGCAGGCCATCACGACGTCGGGCTCGCCGCCCTGGTCGTTGCTGGCGAAGTCCCAGATCCCGATCCCCCGGGAGCAGTGGGCAACGGCCTCGTCCATCGTCAGCCAGTTCAGGGTGGGCTGCTTCCCGGCGATGATCACATTGACGTACTGGCGGCTGCGGAGGCAGTGATCGGCGACGGACAGGAGGCAGTTCGCGTCGGGCGGCAGGTAGACCCGGATCACGCCCGCCTTCTTGTTGACCACGTGGTCGATGAAGCCGGGGTCCTGGTGGCTGAAGCCGTTGTGGTCCTGGCGCCAGACGAGCGAGCTCAGGAGGTAGTTGAGCGACGCGATCGGGCGGCGCCACGGGATCTCGTCGGTGACCTTCAGCCACTTCGCATGCTGGTTCAGCATCGAATCGATGATGTGGATGAACGCCTCGTAGCAGTTGAACATCCCGTGACGGCCGGTCAGCAGGTAGCCCTCGAGCCAGCCCTCGCACTGATGCTCGGACAGGACCTCCATGACCCGGCCGGCAATCGCCTGGTGTTCGTCGGTCGGCAGGATCTCGGCGTCAAACTGACGATCGGTGACCTCGAACACGGCTCCCAGCCGGTTGGACGCAGTCTCGTCCGGCCCGAACAGCCGGAACGTACTCGGGTTGGCGACGATGACGTCCCGGATGAACTCGCCCAGGACCCGGGTTGCCTCGCTGCTGCCTCCGCCCGGCGTCGGAACGTCGACCGCGTAATTCCGGAAATCCGGGAGGGCGAGATCGCGCAGCAGCAGGCCACCATTGGCATGGGGATTCGCGCTCATCCGCCGGTAGCTCCGCGGGGCGAGCTCGGCGAGCTCCGGAACGAACGTCCCGTTGGCGTCGAAGAGCTCGTCGGGGCGGTAGCTCCGTAGCCACGTGTCGAGCAGGGCCAGATGGTTCGGGTTCGTCCGGACCTCCGAGAACGGCACCTGATGCGAGCGCCAGGTGCCCTCGACCGGCAGGCCATCGACCTCCTTGGGGCCTGTCCAGCCTTTCGGGCTGCGGAGCACGATCATTGGCCAGCGCGGCCGCTCGGTCACGCCGTCGCGCCGCGCGGCGGCCTGGATCCCATGGATCTCCGCGACCACGGCGTCGAGCGTCGCCGCCATCTGCTGGTGCATCGTCGCCGGGTCGTCTCCGGTCACGAAGTACGGTCGGTGGCCGTAACCCTCGAGGAGCGCCCGGAGCTCATCCTCCGGGATCCGGGCGAGGATGGTCGGGTTGGCGATCTTGTAGCCGTTGAGATGGAGGATCGGCAGGACCGCACCGTCGTTCACGGGGTTGAGGAACTTGTTCGAGTGCCAGCTCGTGGCGAGCGGGCCGGTCTCCGCCTCGCCGTCGCCCACGACGCAGCACACGACGAGGTCTGGATTGTCGAACGCGGCACCGTACGCGTGCGAGAGGGCGTACCCGAGTTCGCCGCCCTCGTGGATCGAGCCCGGGGTCTCGGGCGCGACGTGGCTCGGGATCCCGCCCGGGAACGAGAACTGGCGGAACAGCTTGCGCAACCCGTCGGCGTCGGGCGTGATGCTCGGGTACACCTCGCTGTAGGTGCCTTCGAGATAGGCGTTGGCGACGATCCCGGGCCCGCCGTGGCCCGGGCCGATGATGTATATCGCGTCGAGATCCCAGCTCCGGATGACCCGGTTCATGTGGGCGTAGATGAAGTTCAGCCCGGGGGTCGTGCCCCAGTGGCCGAGGAGCCGCGGCTTGACGTGCTCAGGGCGGAGCGGCTCGCGCAGGAGTGGGTTGTCCAACAGGTAGATCTGGCCGACCGACAGGTAGTTCGCGGCCCGCCACCAGCCGTCGATGCGGCCCAATTCGTCGGCCGAGAGTGGGCTGCGCGGCTCACCGCCGCCGCCCGCCTCGAGGCCGGTGCCCGCCGCCCTCATCGGCTCGTCCCCGTGCGGATCGCCGAGAGCTCGGCTGTTGTCCATCCGGTCGAGTTCACGCGCGATCCCCGCTGCGGCCACCGTTGCTCCTCAATGGTACGACGGCCGCCCTGGAGGTCGGTCCTGGCCGCGACGAGTCTGCCAAGATCGCGTCATGACCCCCTGCCGCCGCCAGCCCCGATGACCCGTCGCGGGATCGTCCTCTTCGCCCTGATGTCGGTGATCTGGGGTATCCCGTATCTGTTCATCCGGGTCGCGGTGGCCGAGATCACGCCGGCGACGCTGGTCCTTGCCCGGACCGCGATCGCTGCCGCCATCCTTCTGCCGGTCGCGCTTGCCCGGGTAGAACTCCGGCCCATCCTCGCCCGCTGGCCATGGGTCGTCGCGTTCGCCGCCATCGAGATCGCCCTGCCCTGGGTCGCCCTGGGATCGGCCGAGCAGAAGGTCTCCAGCTCGCTCGCCGGACTCCTGATCGCCGGCGTACCTCTCGTCGGGACGGCGATCGCCCTGTCGACGGGCGGCGCCGACCGCCTCGGGCGAACCGGGATCGTCGGCCTCGCAATCGGAATGGCCGGAGTCGCAGCGATCGTCTGGGGTGATTTCGCCGCCTCGGATTCGACCGCCTTCGTCCAGATCGCGATCGTCGTCGTCTGCTACGCGGTCGGACCCGCGATCCTTGCCCGGCGGCTCGGCGGCCTGCCGTCGATCGGGGTCATGTCGATCTCCCTGACGTTGTGCGCGCTGCTGTACCTGCCGATCGCGGCCGTCCAGCTGCCAACGGTCGTCCCGTCCGCGAACGTGATCGTGGCCATCGTGATCCTCGCGGTCGTGTGTACCGCTGCTGCATTCCTGGTGTTCGCCGCACTGATTGACGAGATCGGCCCGGTCCGCGCGACCGTCATCACCTACGTGAACCCGGCCGTGGCCGCGGTTCTCGGCGTGGTGGTCCTGGGCGAGTCGTTCGGGCCGGCCATGGCCATCGGGTTTGGGCTCGTGATCGTCGGCTCAACCCTCGCGACACGACGCCCGCCCGCCGCGCCATCGGAGACCCGGCCGCTCGGCGAGGCGGCCCTCGGCACCGCCGACTGACTGGAGGGGCCGATCGGGGCCCGAGCTACAGGACGCGGACCCTCGACCACGCCCCGAAGCTGGCCGCGCCGACAGACACGAGGGCCCAGGTTGCCGCATCGACGACGAGGGGCTGGAGCGAGAATCCGGCATCTCCGGCGGACGCCTGGGCGGCGGCGTCGAAGAACGCCGAATACTCCACCCAGAACCCCGCGGCCGCCCCCAACAGGATTCCGACGGCCATCCCACCGAGCACGATCCCGCGCAAGAGCGGCCCGCGCTTGTAGCCGGTTGCGCGCATGACGAGATCGGCAACGATCCCGCCCGCGAAGTAGCTCACGAAGATTGCGAAGAACCCGATCCGGGCGGCGATGAACCCGCCGATCAGGCCGCCGCCGACCGCGGTCGCGATCCCAAGGACGAGCTGGCCGGGCGTGAACGAGGTCAGCGGGTCGAACGCCAGCTTGCCGCATTGCCGGCAACGCGAACCAACCGGGCCCTGCATCGCGCAGCTGGCACAGATCGGCCGGTCGCAGCGGCCACAGCGGATCCAGGTCTCGCGATCCGGGTGGCGATAGCAGAACAGGTGCTCGTCAGCGTCGATCGTCGCTGCGGTCGGAGTCGCGCTCACCGGTTCATTCCCCTCTGAGCGGCCTCCCGCCAGCCGGTGCCGCTGACGAAGGCCGCGCGCTACTTGCCCTTCGCCGCCGCGTCCTTCGTCTTGGTCTGCTTCGGCTTCTTGGGGTTCTTCGCCTTCTTGTCCATCGGGACGTCCTCCTCGGTGCCGTTGACGGGGGCTGGATTCTCGCACGGACTGGGTTGCCGCGTGTCCTCGGCGATCGCGGCCGCTCGGCCCGCAGCCCGCCCGAGATCGGCTCCCTCACGCAGAACCGCCGCCGCTTCTACGATTCGCCTACCGGCGTCCGTGCGTTTCGCACGATGCCGACGTGTATCAGGGTGTGACAACCAGCGTGGCCATCTCCGAACGAGCCGACCTCGCCTACGAGCGCGTCTTCGAGGCGCACTGGGCGGACGTGTTCCGGTTCGCGCTCGCCTGGACAAATGACTGGACCGCGGCCGAGGACCTCGCCCAGGACGCATTCGTCCGGCTCTGGAACCAGCGTGACCGGCTCGACTGGTCACGGCCGGTGCTGCCGTGGCTCCTCGTCACGACCCGCCGGCTGGCCACCGACCGGTTCCGGACCCTGCGTCGGCGGCTTCTCGCCCCGACGCATGAGGCGGCGATCGACGAAGACCCGTCCCTCCGGGCGCGCTGGCTCGATGTCTGCGCCGGGATGCGGGAGCTCTCGGCGCTGGAACGGACGGCCCTTGTCCTGACCGCCGTCCAGGGTGCGACTTATGACGAAGCCGGGGCCGTCCTCGGGACTACCCCTGGGGCACTCCGGGCCGCGGTGAGCCGGGCCCGGGCCAAGCTGGAGAACGCGTGATGCCCAACGACCGCACGAGCCGCCTGCTCGACGAATTCTCGGCCGTGACCGACGCGGCCCCCAGTCCCGACATCCGGAGGTTCACGATGCGTAGCCGCTTCCCCGTCGCCACCCTGTCCGCCGCCAGCATCATCGTCGTCGTCGTGGCGTTGGCCGCGATCGTCCTCGGCCGGCCAGGACCGGCACCCACGGTCGGATCCTCGCCGGCGCCGATCGTCGGCTCGTCGACGGCCCCGTCTGCGCCGATCGTCGGCTCGTCGACCGCCCCCACGACGGCCCCGTCAACGCCCGTCGCAGCGGCGTCGAGCAGGCCCAGCGGCAGCGCCTGCAACCTGTCGGCACGGATCACCAGCTGGGAGGGCGCGGCCGGTTCACGGATCGCCACGGTCGAGCTGACGAACGGGCCGAGCGAATGCCGGATCGATCTGCTTCCCCGGCCGCAGCTCGTCGACGGCCACGGGAAGGTCCTCATCGACGGCGCGAAGCCCGGATCGAGCGGCATCCTGACCCTGGCGCCGGGCGCCCACGCCACGACGCTCGTCGCCGCGAGCAACTGGTGCAAGGCGGATCCGCAAGCGCCGATCAGCGTGGCGTTCGTCTCCTCGAGCGGCGAGCGGCTGATCGCCAAGCCCGTCAGCCCGACCGATCTGACCCTCCCACCCTGCAACGGCGCAACCGTTCCGGCGTCGATCACGATGCACCCGTGGGCGGCGTGAGGAGCAGCTCCGGCCGCCTCCTCGCCGCGGCCCTCGCCGTCGCCGTCTCCGGCAGCTTCGGTGGAGCCCCCGCTGGGGCCGCCGCCATCGCGGCCACGGCGAGCGCGGCATCGGCCATTACGGCCACGGCGAGTGCTGCACCGGCGAACGCGGCCTCGGCCATCACGGCCACCGCCACGCCGGCGATCGCCCAGCTGATCGGCCAGAAGATGGTCGTCCGAATCGAGGGCCTGACGCCGAGTCCGGCCCTCCTTGGCCGGATCGAACGCGGCGAAGTCGGCGGCGTGATCCTGTTCGGCGCCAACATCACGACCGCGACCGCCCTTCGCCATCTGACGGCGAAGCTCCACGCGGCTGCCGTCGCCGGCCACCAGCCCCGGCTCCTGATCGCGGTCGACCAGGAAGGCGGCAGCGTGAAGCGGATCCCGTGGATCCCACCGACCCTGTCGCCGCCGCAGATGGGCGCCCTCGGTTCGAGCACGACCAGCCGGTCGCAGGGCGCCGCGACCGGTCAGGCGCTCCGCGACCTGGGCATCGACGTGGACCTCGCGCCGGTGGCGGACGTGCCGTCATCGACCGCCTCGTTCATGGACCGGGCCGGACGGACCTGGTCGTTCGATGCGGCCCGGACGGCACGGTTGGCGTCGCAATTCGCGCTTGGCCTGAGGGCCGGCGGCGTGATCCCCACCGTGAAGCACTTCCCGGGGATCGGCTTCGCCACCCAGAACACCGACACGAATCTCGTCCGGATCTGGGCCACGCCCACGCAGCTGGCACCCGGGCTGGCGCCGTACCGAAGTGCGATTGCCGACCACCTGCCGCTGATCATGCTGTCCAACGCGACCTATCCGGCCTACGACCCGATCCACGGCGCAAGCTGGGCTCCGACGATCGTCCGAACACTGCTCCGCCAGGATCTCGGCTACACCGGCGCGACCATCTCTGATTCCCTCGATGGTACCGCGTTCGTCCGCCGCGTCGCGGTCCGGTCGATCGCGGCAGCCGCGGCGAAGGCGGGCACGGACCTCATCCTCACGACCGGCACGGAGGCCGCGACGGCGGCCGTCTACCAATATCTCGTCGCCCAGGCGACGGCCGGCGCGATCCTGAAGTCGACCCTTGTCGCGTCCTGGACCCGGATCCAGGCCCTCAAGGCGACGCTACCGGCAGCCTGATCCCGTTCGCTCGCGCTCGCCCGACGAGGCGCGTCGGACGCGGATCGGATCGAGTTCAGCCGGGCCTGCCCGTCGCCGACTCCACGGACCACGGGGAACGGCGCATCCAGCCGGCGAGGTCATTGCCAAGGAGCCGCGCGCTCTGGCAGCCGCCGCGGACTGCTACCTCGCGCTGGATTGCATGGAGAAAGCGGCGGTCGAATGGCCCACGCGGGAATGCCTCGACGACGGCGGCACTCGTCATGGCGATTGCGTCGTAGCCGTCGCCGCGGACATCGATCCCGGTCGCCCGGTCGAGGAGCACGCTCTCGACACCGTCGGCCAGGGTCACCGCGGGCTGCATGTGGAGGATGATCGCGATCGCGGCCCGGTCCGCCTCCGCGGCCGGGAGGCCGTTCCGTTGGAGCCAGCGACGGGCGATCTCGGCGCCTTCGAACTCGAAGCACATCGTGTTCCGCGCCATCCGGGTCAGCCCGACGTCGTGGAACAATGCGGCCGTCCACAGGATCCGCGGATCGAAGGACCAGCGTTCCGTGGCGGCGATCGTCGCGCCCCAGCAGTAGGAGCGAACCGAATGGGCGAGGAGGTAGCGCGGCAACGTCCGCTGGGCCCACGCCCACGCGGCCCGCGAGACGTCGTCCTGGGGAACCGCGATCTCTGCGATCCGGGTCGGCAGCGGTGGCATCGGCATCGATCCATGGTAGCGAGCCCAGCGGGGTGATCCGGGCCCCAGATGATCCGGGCCCGTGGCCCACGCGTATCGTTGATCGATGGCCGAACCGACAGCGGATCCTCGCCCAGCCCAGGCGACTTCGGCGGAAGCCTGGCCGGAGTCGACAGAGGAAGGCGGGGCGCCGGGGTCAGCCCCACGGTCGGCCCGCGGCGGATCCTCCGGTCGAGCAACCGGCCGCGCCCGGGGACTGGGCATCCTCATCGTGGCCGCGATCGTGCTCGTCGGCGGCCTTGCCTGGCGCGGAACTGGGCCATCCGTCGGCCCGGCCCCATCAACGCCCGGCGGGCGCTCGCCGACAGACGCGCCGCGGATCGCCCTGATTGACGACCACGGCGCCCTCGCCGTCGTCGACCGGGCCGGCCGGGCCGTCGTGCTCGCCGCCGACCCGGAGGCCAGGTACGGCTTCCCCGCCTGGTCGCCGGATGGGTCGCGGATCGCAGCGGTCGTCGATCGAGCGGATGCGACGTCGGTCGAGATCTTTGCGGCGGGCCCCGAACTCACGGCGTCCGGCCCGTCGGCCGATCCGTCGGCCGGGCGCGGAACCGCTGCACCTGCCCCCACGACGCCACCCGCCCCGATCGTCGCGTTCCGCAGCGGCACCAGCCGGCCGTTCTACCTGTACTGGTCTCCCGACGGACGCCGGATCTCGTTCCTGGCCACCGAGACCGATGGTGACTCGCTGCGGATCGCCCCAGCCGATGGAAGCGCTCCGTCCGACGACCCGCGTGGCATCGCCCGCCGCGGCGCGCCGCTCTACTACGACTGGGTCACGGCCGACCGGCTCCTCCTCCACGTCGGCTCCGGGCAGTCGTCGTTCGTCGGCGAGATCAGCCCGACGGGCGTGAGCCAGAGCCCCACGATCAACGGGTCGGGTGCCTTTCGGCCGGCAGTCGCGAACGGCGACGGGCGGTACCTCGCGTTCGCCCGCGGTGGGGCCGTTGGCGAGCAGCTCGTGACCGCCCATCGCGACGGGACGAACGAGCACGCCCTCGCGATCCAGGGGTCGGCCGCGATGGTGTTCGATCCGACCGGCGCTACGCTCGCCACGATCGCGGCCGACCGGCCCGAACGCGCCGACCTGTCCTTCCCGATCGGACCGCTCCGCCTGATCGACGCCGAAACCGGTGCGACGCGGACGCTCGTCGACGGCGACGTCGTCGGCTTCTTCTGGTCGCCGGATGGCCGGACGATTGCCGCGCTCCGGCTCCAGGGCGGGAGCGGATCGACGGTCGCCGCGAATCCGATCGTCGTCGCAGCGTTCACCGGGATCGGGTCGGCCGCCGCGCTGGTCGCCGCGCCATCCGCCGGACCGGACCTGTCCACGTCGGGGACGGCCGGACCCACCCCGGGCGCGCCGCCAGGCTCGGCACTCCACCTCCTCTTCGTGGCGGTCGCCGACGGTTCAGTCCGATCCGACCGGGTCATCCAGCTGACCGCGCCGTACGTGGGTCAGGTCCTGCCGTACTTCGACCAGTACGCCCTGAGTCACCGAACCTGGGCGTCCGACAGCAGCGCGATCATCCTGCCGCTGCTGGATGGTGCCGGGACCGGCCATCTCGTCGTCCTGCCCGCCGATGGCAGCCCGACCGAGTCGCTCCGGGGCGCGAGCGGCTTCTGGAGCCCGTGAGTCTGGAGCCCGTGAGTCCCCGACGGCCTATTCCAGGGCCAGGTCGGCCCGCTCGCGATGAACCCAGACCCAGAGGGCGACCAGGAACCGGGCGACGAGGCTGATCCCGTAGGTGGCGCACCAGACGCAGACGGCGCCGATGACGAACAGCTCGAGATAGGTGAAGTACAACTCGAACACCACTCCGAGGAGCGACAGGCCGTAGTGCATCGCGAGCAGCCGGCCGTCGTTGGTCCGCCACCATGCGATCGCCAGGCTGAACAGAATCAGGGACAGCCCGACCCCGAACACCGCGACCGGGACCCCGCCGATCCGGCTGTACTGCGAGAGGGCGACCTGTTCGCAGCCATGGAGCGGCCCGCAGTTCGGGACCTCTCCGCGCAGCTCGACCGACGACAGGTAGGACGCAATCGCGAGCCCGATCAGGTCGAGGGTGGCGAGGACGAGACCCGGGTGGATCCTGCGGAGCCGGCGCCAGCCCGTCGCCCGGGTCGTCAAGGCGCCGCGGCGGCGATCACGGTCGCCAGGGCGGCATAGCCGGAGCCGCTGAACCGCACGCCGTCAACGATCAGGGTCGGTGTCGAGTCGACACCGGCGGCCTGCGCTGCTGTCGCGCCTTCGCTCACGAACGCTGCGGCCGCGGCGGAGTCGAAGTCGGCAGCAAACCGTCCAGTGTCGAGGCCGAGCCCGGCAGCCATCGCGTCGAGCCGCGCCCGGCTGAACGCGCCGCCATTCTCGTGGAGGCCCTGGTTGGCGTAGAGCGTCGCCCACATGTCCCAGAAGCGGCCCTGCTGGTTGGCCGCGTAACCGGCTCGAGCAGCGTCCGTCGATTCCTGGCCGATGAAGGCGAAGCTGTGGAAGACGATCTTCGCCGTGCCCGCGGCGAGCTCGTTGCGGGTGAGACTCGGGAACACACTCGTACCCCAGGCAAGACAGGCCGGGCACTGAAAGTCCTCATACAGGTCGATCGTCACGGGGGCCGCGGCGTTGCCGAGGACGAACCCGGCGGTCGGGATCCCGGCCGGCGCGGCCCCTTGGGCGACGCTCGCCGGGACGGCCTTCGGCTGGCCGTTCAGGAGGAGGACAGCGGCAACCACGACGAGGCCCGCGGCCAGCGCGCCCAGGGACACCAGCCCGATCCCGAATGTGCGCGGCTGACGAACGGCTCGCCTAGGCTCGCCCCGCTTACCGGCGAGGGCGGCGGCCCGGCGCTCGCGTCGCAGGGGCCGGACAGGTTCGGTGGACATGGATGCTCCTTGGTGCAGGGGTCATCCAGACGATCGCCCGAGACGGCGGCCGGGTCGGGTGCCATTCGGCCCAAAGGGGACGGTCGGAAGTCCCTGATCGACCGCAGCCCGTGATTCATCAGGACGTGGCGGGCTTCTCCTGGACCGTCCAGCCGTTGCCGTCCGGGTCGCTGAAGAAGGCAAACGAGTTCCACGGGCCGCCGTGGCCGTCCTTCCATTCGCCGTCCTCGATGAACCGGACAGACGTGATGTCGACGCCGCGGCCGGCCAACTCGGCGCGAGCCGCGTCGATGTCGCTGACGCACAGCTGGAGGCCCTGGAGCGAGCCGGGCTCCATCGTTCCGAGACCCTTCCCGATCGAGATCGAACAGGCCGACCCGGGCGGCGTCAGCTGGACCACCCGGAACGCCTCGCCGGCGCTGTGGTCGACGTCGACATTGAAGCCGCATTGGTCGCTGTAGAAGGCCTTGGCCCGGTCGACATCGGAGACGGGGACGACGACGAGCTCGAGGGTGAAGTCCATGGTTCGATCCTTTCAGGGGTCGGGTCGGGTCGGGTCGATCAGCCGACCGGGACGAGCCGATCGAGGAGTTCGTCGAGCCGATCGAAGCCGTCGTTCATCCCTTCGGCCATCCCGTGCTCGATCATCGCGTCGCGGGCCGCGATCGTCTGGAACACCGAATGGGTGTGGACCACCGTCAGCCCGTTGCGCTCGGTGAGGACGAGCTTGTCGAGCGAGACGTGGCCGGGCGCTCCCTCGAATTCGAAGGTCTGGACGAAGCCGTCGGGCGATGGCGCACCGTGGAATACGCCGTGGAAGCCCCACTCGTTCCCGCTCTCATCGCGGCTGATATAGCGCCAGCTCCCGCCCGCCCGCACGTCGTATGTATTGATGACCGTCTCGTATTTCCGGGGTCCGAGCCATTGGACGAGAAGCTCGGGATCCGTGTAGGCCCGAAACACGAGGTCGCGAGGGGCGTCGAACTCACGCCGAACGTCGACAAACGGGACGCCGGCCGGCGCGTCGATGATCGTCGTGGGCATGGGATTTCTCCTCCTGCAGGTCGGTCAACCGTCGATGGGTTCGACCGGGTCCGGATGGATGGGACGAGCCGGGGTCCGGTCGGCCTGAAGACGGACCAGGAGAGCATCGAGCCGGCCGTGGCTCTCCTCCCACCAGGCGCGGTAGCCCGCCAGCCATCGGGTTGCGTCGCGAAGTGGCTCCGCCTCGAGGTGGCTGAGGCGAGCCGTCGCCCGTCGCGTCCGCGAGATCAGGCCGGCGCTCTCGAGGACCTTGAGATGGCGCGACACCGCGGGTTGCGACATCGAGAACGGCGCCGCGAGTTCCGCAACGGTCCGGTCGCCGTCGATCAGCCGGGCCAGGATGGCGCGGCGAGTCGGATCGGCCAGCGCTCCGAAGACGGCGTCGAGGTTGGTCGTCTGCATATCAATAACCACTGCGTTATGTAACAACGTGGTTATTCAATGCGATCGCAGCCGGGTTGTCAACCGTTATGCCGACTCCTGGCCACCGCGATGGCGCTGGGTGTCGGCCGATCCCGCCAAGCCCCCTATTCGACAATGCTCGCGAGCCGGATCCCGGCGAGAAACATCCGGTAGGCCGCGACTGGATCGTCGCTGCGATAGGCCACCGTCCGATCGCCGACCCGTTCGGCGCCCGGCTGGATCGCCGCGTAGTCTGCCTCGAGCCCGCGCCGGTGATCGACCTCGATCACGACGGGGCGCCCCACGTCGAGCACCTGGAGCTCGCCGGCGGCCGCCCGCCTGACCGCTCGCTCGGCGCCTTCCCGGATGAGGCTGCCCGCCCGCGACGGATGGACCGAGGCGGCGCCGGACGTGCCGTGGGCCTCCTTGACGACGATCCGCTCGGCCCACGGCAACCAGCCCGCGACCTCCTCCGCGAGGGCATCGTCACCGGCCACCAGCCCGACCGGGATGCCCCACGCCCCGAGGATCAGCGCGTTGACTCCATATTCGCCCGTGGGGCGTCCGTTCAGGCGCGTCTCGACGGGCTCGTCGGAGAAGGTGTGGGCGATCGTCCCGTGCGGATGGCCCGCCCGGGCGTGGTAGCCGACGAACAGGGCAACGTCGAAGCGCGGGAGGCCATCCCCACCGGACGTCGCGCCCGCGACCATCGACCACGCCTTCTGGCCCTGGAGCAGGCGGGCGGCGGGATGGAGTCCCGCCGGGCTCAGGTTGTACATTCCGCCGTGGCTGTCGTTGACAAGGATCTCGGACGCGCCACCGGCCAGGGCGCCCTCGATCGCCGCGTTCGCCTCGGCGGTCATGAGCGCACACGCCGCGGGGTAGCCGAGATCGCCACGCTCGGTCGGGCGATGGTGGCTGATCCCGGCGATCCCCTCCATGTCGACGCTGATGTAGACCCGCATCGTCGCTGCCCTCAGTAGCCGAACCGCATGAAAATCATGCAGGTGAAGATCGCAAAGAAGAACCCGAGCTCGATCATGCTTTTGCGCTTGATGTCCGCGATGAGCCCGACCATGACCGGGTTCGGCCGACCATCCGCGAGGGTCGCCTGCTCGAGATCGAACGCATTGAACCGCTCGAGCGCGCCCGTGATGACCTTGAAGCCCCAGAAGAAGGTCACGATGGCGAGGACCAGGGCGACGAGCCAGGTGAGGCCGTAGGTCGTCGTCAGCGCGTCGACGCTCCGGATCGAGCCGAAGACCGTACCGCGCAGGATCCCCAGCACGATGACGGCCATCGATGCGGGAATGATGACCTTGACCGCCTGGTTGCCGATCGCCGAGCCGGCGGTTCGCTGGTCGCGCGGCGGCAAGGTCATGATGGCCGGGATCAGGATGAAATCGTTGTAGATCACCGCGCCGAACCACGTGATCGCGAACAGCACGTGCAACCACTGCACCGCGAACTGGAGCCAATCCACCCGACTCGATCCTCCCTGTCGGCGGCCGTCTGGCGCGCCTCGCTGCGAGGATACCGGCGGCGCCCGGCGCGATGCGCTCGTCCCTGCGGATAGATCGTTGACTACGCAACGACCGTCGCGTATCGTATCGTCCATCGGGCTCGTCGGGAAGGACGGGCCGGGCACGGCAGGGGCCGAGCCGGAACCAGGAGTCATTCATGCAGTTCGGGGTCTTCACCGTCGGCGACCTCACGCCCGACCCCATCACCGGCCGGGCGGTCAGCGAGGCCGAACGGATCCAGATCATGGTCAAGGTCGCGCTCAAGGCGGAGGAGGTCGGGCTCGACGTCTTCGCGACCGGCGAGCACCACAACCCGCCCTTCGTCCCGTCCTCTCCGACCACGCTCCTCGGCTTCATCGCCGCGAAGACCGAGCGGCTGCTCCTGTCGACCGCGACGACGCTGATCACGACCAATGACCCGGTCAAGATCGCCGAGGACTACGCGATGCTCCAGCACCTGGCCGACGGCCGGGTCGATTTGATGATGGGCCGCGGCAATACCGGCCCGGTCTATCCGTGGTTCGGCCAGGACATCCGCAACGGCATCCCGCTGGCCTACGAGCACTACGCCCTCCTCCATCGGCTGTGGCGCGAAGACGTCGTCGACTGGGAAGGCAAGCTGCGGACTCCGCTGACCGGCTTCACCTCGACCCCGCGGCCGCTCGATGGCGTGCCGCCGTTCGTCTGGCACGGCTCGATCCGGAGCCCCGAGATCGCGGAGCAGGCCGCCTATTACGGCGACGGCTTTTTCCACAACAACATCTTCTGGCCGTCAGACCACGTCCGGAAGATGGTCGATCTGTACCGCCGTCGCTGGGAGCATTACGGCCACGGGCCGGCCGACCAGGCGATCGTGGGGCTCGGCGGTCACGTCTTCATGCGGAAGAACTCGCAGGACGCGATCCGCGAGTTCCGGCCGTACTTCGACCATGCCCCGGTCTACGGCGGCGGGCCATCGCTCGAGGACTACATGGAGCAGACACCGATGACGATCGGCAGCCCGCAGCAGGTCATCGACAGGACGCTGGGCTTCCGCGAGATGGTCGGCGACTACCAGCGCCAGCTCTTCATCGCCGACCACGCCGGGCTGCCGCTCAAGACCGTCCTCGAACAGATGGACATCCTCGGTGCGGACGTCGTGCCGGTCCTTCGCCGCGAGTTCGCCGCCCTGAGGCCGGCCGGGGTGCCCGACGCGCCCGTTCACCCCCGAGTCGCTGCTGCTCGGGCCCTCCGCGATGGCGGCGGTGCCTCAGCCGAAGACGGTGCCGCCCCGGGCGACGCCGCTTCTGCGCCCGTCGCCGAGACCGTGGGAGCGCCGGCATGACAGGCCCGGTCCGCCCGGCTGACCCGGGCCGCGCCGCCGGACCGGGACGCTCGATCGTCGTCGTCAGTGCCGGGCTCGGCGAGCCGTCCTCGACCCGGCTGCTCGCGGACCGGTTGGCCGCCGCGGTGGAGCGCCACCTGCGGGACGACGGCGTCGAGCCGAGCGTGACCGTCGTCGAGCTTCGCGACCATGCCCACGACCTGGCGGACCATCTCCTGACCGGGTTCCCGAGCCCGAAGCTCCAGACCGTGATCGACGCGGTCCTCGGGGCCGACGGGCTGATTGCGGTGAGCCCGATCTTCAGCGCCTCCTACAGCGGCCTGTTCAAGGTGTTCTTCGACGTCCTCGACCGGGACGGGCTCGCCGGAACGCCCGTCCTGATCGCGGCAACCGGCGGAACTGCACGCCACTCGTTGGCCCTCGAGCATGGGTTCCGGCCGCTCTTCGCCTACCTCAACGCAGCGACCGTCGCGACGTCCGTGTATGCCGCGGCAGAAGACTGGGGCGGCGGAGTCGCGGCTGACGGGAGACTGGTCAATCGGATCGATCGTGCCGCCGGGGAGCTCGCCCGGGCGGTTGCGGCCCGCGATCCGCACCACGCCCGAGGTGGCCTGCCCGATCCGGTTCCATTCGAGCAGGCAAGCGGTCTCCGGCCGAGATCGGGAGGTTCTCGCTCAGGGGGCTCCTGACCCGGCACGTCGGCGCCTCGTCCGGCCCGGCCTACCAGCTGTCCCCGTCGCGCGGATCGCAGTCGATGGCCGCCTTCGGATCGAGAACCGGCGTCCGCGGCGTGTCGAGGACCATCAGGTAGCCGTCCTCGTCGGGCGTCGGGTGGAGCCCGTCGCGAGCGCGAACGGCGGACGGCCCTCGCCAGATCCGCCAACCGAGCCGCTCGTAGAACGGCTGGCTGCCGGTGCCCAGCAACCCGATCTCGAACTGGTCGCGGATGAGCTCGTTCACGGCCGTCATCACCATTGTCCCGAGCCCGGTCCCCTGCCGCGCCGGCAATGTTGCGACGGCCTCGACGTCACCCGCCCGAAGCGGGCGGCCGCCGAACCGGATCTCGCGCTCGACGACCGCAGCGACCGCTGCGATCTCGCCGCCGACGTCGAGGACGACGTGGGTCCCGCCGAGCGAGTGATTCCAGTCGGTGTCGGTCAGGTCGCCATCGGGACCGCCGTTGAATGCGGCATCCATCAGGGATCGCATCGCGCGCAGCTCGACGGGCGTGAGCTCCGCCGTCGAGCGTCGGCGAAGCCGGGGGCCCTCTCGAATCACAGGTCAGGAGGCGCGCCGGCCGCGGCTCCCGACGCCGGCGCCGCGTCCGGGGCGGTGGGATACAGCTCGCGGAACACGACGTTGATCGCCGCGGCGATCGGGACTCCGAGCAACCCGCCGAGGACCCCGTAGAGGCTCAGCCCGACGAGCACCGCGAAGATCGTCACCACCGGGTGGAGATGGACCGCCCGTCCGATCACGAGCGGCATGACGATCTGGTCCTCGACCTGACGGAGCACGAAGTAGAACACGACCACCGCCGCGGCCAGGCCCGGCCCGCCGCGGGCGAACGCGTCCACCGCGACAATCGCGGTCGCGATCAGCGGGCCGATCAGCGGGATGATCTCGAGGATCCCGGTCACGACGGCGAGAGCCAGTGCGTACGGCAGGTGGGCCACCGGCCCGAGCCCGATGTAGGCCACCGCAGCCACGAGCGCGATCAGCAGGATCTGGCCTCGCAGCCATTTGCCGAGGACGATGTGGATCCGGGCGAGGACATCGCGGGTCCGGTCCCGGTGCGCCTCCGGCAGGAGGGCGATCGTGCGGTCCATGAACATTGTGCCATCGACGAGGAAATAGAACGCGACGATGACGGTCAGGATCGACTGAAGCCCGATCTCGCCAGCCTGGGCGGCCAGGTGCAGGGCGTCGCCGGGCGACGCGATGAAGCCGGCGATCCGCGCCTGAATCTCCCGGGCGAGATCCGCGACCGCGACGTGCTGGCCGCCGATCACCAGGACGTCGCTGCCGAGCAGCCCGCGGAGCGTCTTCGCGAGCGAATCAGGCCCCGAACCGAAGAGCAGATCGAGTTCCTGCGCCACCCGACCGGCGAGCAGGATCACGAGGACAGCGGCGATCGCCGCGGCAATCGCATAGCCGAGGCCGACGACTGCGATCCGGGGCCAGCCGAGGCGGCGCTGGCCGGCCGTCGCGATCGGGCTGAACGCATACGCGACGACGGCCGCGACGATGAATGGCCCAAGGACGCCGCGGGCGACCCACAGGATCGCGATCGCAGCGAGGATCAGGACGCCGAACGGGGCGCGATCGCGAACGGACGGGCGAGACGGAGCGGGGATGATCGGTGCGGGCGCACCCAGCGGCCCCCCGCCGCGAGATCCAGGTTCGACAGATCCCGGTTCACCATCGCCGGGGACGGGCGCGGCCGGGCTGCGTCGTCGCTCGCGGAAGTGGCCCAGGAGCTGGCGCAGCGGATGCATCGGCCGAGAGTACCGTCGCGGGAGTCGCTACGATACCCGGACCGGTCACGGAGGCAACGATGGACGACAAGACGGCCCGGCCCGGCGGCGCGGCTGGAGCGGTTGGGATCGGGCGCCCCGGATGGACGATGCTGGCGTCGGGCTCGGACACCCGGGACTCGTTCGAGCTCTACGAGGAGCGCCGGGACGCGTTCGGCGGTCCCCCACCCCATGTCCACCGTGACCACGAGGAGCTGTTCTACGTCCTCCAGGGTCACTACCTTTTCGTCCGAGGCGAAGAGGAGGTCGAGCTCGAGGCCGGCGGATCGGTGCTGATCCCGCGGGGAACGAGGCATACGTTCCGGACCCTCGTCGAGCCGTCCCGGACCCTGATCCTCATCGTCCCGGCCGGCCTTGAAGGGTTCTTCCGAGGGATGGGCGCGGAGCTGGCGGCGGGGCGGACACCCATCGAGGCGATGACCGTGCTTTCGGAGCGCTTCGACTCGCACCCTGTCGAATGAGTTCGCCGCCGCACCAGACCGCCGCGTCTCGACCTCCCTGAAGTGCACCGGACCGCCCTGTTCCCGTCCAGAAACGTCCGTGACACCGGGGCTGGATGCGGCGTGAGGTCCAGTCAGGTCTGAGAAACGGGAACGAGAGCCCTCGCTACGCCGGTGGTGTTCAGACATCAGCACAGGAGGACTCTCGATGCCGAAGTCT
>JBBRCU010000020.1:0-56660 GCA_038204565.1 Candidatus Limnocylindrales bacterium | reverse complement strand
GCTGCTACTTCCGGCCCGAGTCGATGCTCCTCATCGACGCCGTCCCCGACCCGAAGGAGGTGAGCCAGCCGCTCCTCCTGGCAAGCTGAGAACACTGGCGCGAGGACGAAGCGCTGTTACACCACGAGTCGGGACTTGACCCTCCGGAGGCCACGACTCGCGCAACTCGGCGAGAAGCGCTTCGTCGGACGGATACGATGTTGCGGCGATCCCCAGCGCGCCAACATCCGCGTTCACGCCCGCCGCCATTCCGTCGAGCCACTCAGTCACGAGGAGATGATGGCCCAGTCGCTGACCATCCTGTTCATGCCCGAGTCGGCGTACGGCCCGACGAACAACTGCATCGGCATCGGCGACGTCCTCCGCAAGCGCGGGCACAAGGTCGTCTTCGCCGCCGAGGCGTCGTGGCGAGGCCGTCTCGAACCGCTCGGGTTCGTCGAGGACCTCGTCGACCTGTCGGCCCCGCCGGTCCCCGATCCCGACGCGCCACCACGGGATGCCGGCCAGTTCTGGAAGGACTTCATCCGCGACACCGCGCCGGAGTTCCGCAAGCCGACGGTCGGACAGCTCGCGACCTTCATGCAGCCGACGTGGCAGGCCTTGATCGACGGCGCGAAGTATTGCGAACCGCAGCTTCGCGAAATCATCGCCCGGAACGGGCCGGACGTGATCGTCGAGGATAACGTCGTGTCCTTTCCCGCGCTCCAGACCGCGGGCAAGCCGTTCGTCCGGATCGTGTCGTGCAACCCGCTCGAGATCCGCGGCCCGGGCGATGCCGGTCACGAGATCCCGCCGGTCTACTCGGGCCTGCCGTCCGACGATCGAAGCCAATGGGAGGCGTTCCGCGAGGAGTACGACCGGACCCACCGCCCGACGTGGGAGGACTTCGATGCCTGGTGTCGGGCCCAGGGCACGGCGCCGCTGCCGGAGCTCGAGTTCGAGCACACCTCGAAGGATCTGAACCTGTACGTCTACCCCGAGGTCGCCGACTACGTCGACCGCCGCCCGCTCGACAGGACGTGGCGCCGGCTCGACTCGTCGGTCCGGGCGACCGACAGCGAGTTCGAACTGCCCGCGTCCATGGCGAACCGCCCGACCGACGCAGGCCTGATCTACCTGTCGCTGGGCTCGCTCGGCAGCGCGGACGTCTCGCTGATGCGGCGCCTTGTCGCCGTCCTCGCCGACACGCCCCACCGCTACATTGTCTCGAAGGGCCCGCAGCACGCCGAGTACGAGCTCGCGCCGAACATGTGGGGTGCCGAGTTCCTGCCCCAGACGAAGATCATCCCGCTCGTCGACCTGGTCATCACCCATGGCGGCAACAACACGACGACCGAGGCCTTCCACTACGGCAAGCCGATGGTCGTCCTGCCGCTGTTCTGGGACCAGTACGACAACGCCCAGCGAGTCGACGAGACGGGCTTTGGCGTCCGGCTCCCGACGTACGCCTTCGCCGACACGGATCTGCCAGGGGCCATCGACCGGCTGCTGGCCGATCTCGACCTGCGGGGACGGATGGCCCGGACGGGTGCGGAGATCCGGGCGAAGGATGGCGTCGCGAAGGCCGCGGACGCGATCGAGGCCACGGGGCAGGCAGGCCGGTGACGAGACCCGTCACTGAGTCTCAGCAGACTCGATTCCCGGCTTTCGTGAGCGTGGCCATCGTCGCGTTTCGACGGAATCGGGCCTCCACGACGCTCATGGCGGCCGCTTTTGAGGCCCCGGGGGCTCACTGCCCCGGGAAACGGGTTCGCGGCCGATGAAGATGCGCTCGGTCCGGGCGACCCGCTACGTGACCGCGTTCCGCGAGGGCGGCTCGCTGCCGGGCCTGGTCGAGGCCGACGACGACGGGCTGTACGTCGTGAAGTTCCGGGGCGCCGGTCAGGGCCCGCGCGTCCTCGTCGCGGAATGGCTCGCCGGGGAGATCGCGCGGGCCGTCGGGCTGCTGGTGCCCGACCTCGTCGCGGTCGATCTCGATCCCGGCATCGCCGAATCCGAGCCACACCAGGAGATCCACGACCTGCTCGTCGCGAGCGTCGGCCGCAACATCGGTCTCGACTTCCTGCCGGGCTCGATCACGTTCAACCCAGCCGTCGATCGAGCGCCCGATCCGGACTGGGCGGCTGCGGTCGTCTGGCTTGACGGCCTCGTCACCAACCCGGACCGTTCGCCGAAGAACCCGAACCTCCTCGTCTGGCACGACCGGCCGTGGCTGATCGACCACGGCGCGGCGCTGTACATCCATCACGCCTGGCGCGATCCGGAGGCCCATGCCCGGCGGCCCCACGCGGAACGACTCGCGGACCACGTCCTGCTGCCGATGGCGTCGTCCATCGCCGCCGCCGACGAACGCCTCGCCCCCGTCGTGACCGTCTCGCTCCTCGAGGGCCTGGTGGCCGCGATCCCGGACGACTGGCTCGCACCCGACCCGGTCGTCGGTGATGCCGCCGCACAGCGCCGGGCGTACGTGACGTACCTGTCTTCGCGCCTCGGCGGACCGCGGCCGTGGGTCGAGCCGGTCGAACGGCTTCGTGTCGAGGCGGCCGCCTGAGATGGCCGAGTTCCCGTTCCAATACGCCATCGTCCGGGTCGTGCCGCGCGTCGAGCGGGGCGAGTTCCTGAACGCCGGGGTGGTCCTCCTCTGCCGGCCGAAGCGGTTCCTCGCCGCACGCGTGTCCCTCGATCGCTCCCGCCTGGCCGCCCTCGCCCCCGAGGTCGACCCGGCGATGATCGAGAGCCATCTGGATGCGATCGAGCGGATCGCGGCCGGGAACCCGGAGGCCGGGCCGATCGCGCGCATGGGACAGGGCGAGCGGTTCCACTGGCTCGTGGCGCCGTCGAGCACGGTGATCCAGCCGTCCGAGGTCCATACCGGTCTCTGCGACGATCCGGCTGCCGAGCTGGAACACCTGGTCTCGAAGCTGGTCCGGTAGCTCGCGCGCGGTGGCCGGCTACGCCCCGCGGAACTGCGGCGGCCGGCGCTCAAGGAAGGCGGCAATGCCCTCGGCATGGTCGGCCGTCGATCCGGCCTCGCCCTGGAGCACCGCCTCGAGCTCGAGCTGCTCGTCGAACGTCGCGTCCGCCGCTGCGTGGATCGCCCGTTTGGTCAGGGCCAGCGCGCGCGGCGCCGCCTGCCCGAGTCGCATCGCAAGTGCGTGTGCCGCACCAGCCAGTTCGGCCTCCGGCACGACCCGCGCGACCAGGCCGAGCCTCTCGGCCTCGGCCGCCGAGAGCGGGTCGGTCGTGAGCGCCAGCTCCATCGCCTTCGCGCTGCCGACGAGCCTCGGCAGGAGCCACGTCGCGCCGGAGTCCGGGATCAGCCCGACCCGTCCGAACGCGAGCAGGAAGCTGGCCCCAGCGGCGGCGATCCGCAGGTCGCAGGCAAACGCGAGGGATGCCCCGGCCCCCGCAGCGATCCCATTGATCGCACCGACGATCGGCTTGGGCAGCGCCCGCATTGCCCGGATCAGGGGGTTGTAGCGGAGCCGGATCTCAGCCTCGAGGGGCAGGGCGTCGGGCTCGAGCCGCTCGCGGAGGTCCTGGCCGGCACAGAAGGCGCGCCCGGCCCCGGTCAGCACGACCGCTCGGACCGAATCGTCGGCGGCGACCGTCTCGAGCGCAGCCAGCAGCTCCTGCTTGAGCCGGATGGTCAGGGCGTTGAGGGCAGCGGGTCGGTCAAGGGTGATTGTTGCGACCGCATCGGCGGTCTCGAGCCGCAGGTCCGCCACGTCGCCGGTAATTCGAATCAGGCCGACGTCGGCAGGCCGCCGAACTCGACGAGCCGCCCGTCCACTAGCTCGAAGATCCGACGGTCGACCGGCTCGTCTGCGGCGCCCGATTGCTCGAGGACGAAGTCGCCAAAGAGGCCCGCGAATTCGTCGTCACCGGGGCGGAGGGCGCCCGCGATCATCAGATGCCGCTCCGGCAGCCCGATCAGGACACGACCCACCGACCCAAGCTCGTTGACGAGCCGGTCGCGGACCTCGGGCAGGAGGACGCGCGACGCATCCCAGCCGTCGCCAGTGTCGGACGAGAGCAGGCGCCGCTCGCCCGAGACCTCATCAGTCCAGGCGGCGGAGGCGGACCATGCGGCGAGGTTCGCCAACGCCGTGTCCTGCACAGCCTCGACGTTCACGCCCCACGACAGGAGATGGTCGCCGTTGACGATGACGTCGAAGCCCTGGGCCGGGATGGCGTAGACGACCGCCAGATCGCACGGACCTCCGTCGACCAGCGGCTGCGAGTGGCTCCGCATGGTGTCGGCCGCGAGCGCGGTCGCGTCGATCCCGGTGATGGCCATGCCCGTGGTGCCGGCCGGTCGGAGCAGCGGAATGATGACCCGGGACGCGGCCGTCCAGTCGTGCTCCGGCGACTCGGCGATCGACGCCGCGGTCTCGTGATGGACCAGCGGCGCCGGGGCGTGGCCCGAGACCGGAGCCGTGGCGTCGATCGGGGCGAGGATGTCCGGCGCGGCGTGGCGGTAGCTGGCCGGTGGCTCGTCGCCGAGATCGTGGGCATCATCACGGCCGAAGTCGCTGCCGCCGTTCCTCTCACGTTCCATCGTCAGCGTCCCTTCCACTCCGGCCGACGCTTCTCGACGAACGCCGCCATGCCTTCGGTTTGGTCATCACTCGCGAACAGCGCGAAGAACGCGCGCCGCTCGTGGCGGAGCCCCGCCGCCAGGGGCAGCTCTTCCGCCAGGCGGACCGCCTCCTTGGCCGCGAGCACCGCGACCGGGGCCTTGGCGGCGATCGTGGCAGCGAGGCCAAGCGCCGCGTCGAGCGTCTCGTCGGCAGGTACGACGCGGCTCACGAGGCCGGACGCCTCGGCCTCCCGGGCGGTGATCGGCCGCCCCGTCAGGATGAGGTCCATCGCCCGGGCCCGGCCGATCGCCCGGGTCAGCCGCTGCGTCCCGCCGGCGCCGGGCATGACCCCGAGGTTGATCTCCGGCTGGCCGAACTGGGCATCGTCCCCGGCGACGATCAGGTCACAGCTGAGGGCCAGTTCGCAGCCACCGCCGAGGGCAAAGCCGCGCACCGCGGCGATGACCGGTTTGCGGGTTGCCGCGATCCGCTCCCACACGGAAAACCGGTCCGCCACGAGCAGGCTGATCGGCGTCTGGAGGGCGAGCTCGCGGACATCGGCGCCCGCGGCAAAGGCTCGCGTCCCGGATCCGGTCAGGACGATCGCGCGGCAGTCCGGATCGTCGTCGAGCCGAGCGAGGGCCGCAGCCAGCTCATCGAGGAGGTCAAAGCTGAGGGCGTTCAGGACCTCGGGGCGGTCGATCGTGACGAGGGCCACGCCGGCGATCGGGCCGTCCCGGCCCGGTGCGGGTAGCGCCGTGGCAACGACGTGGCGGTCGGCCGGCTGGGGGGTCTCGGTCGGCGCGGTCTGGGTCACTCGATCCTCCGTCCGTGCTCACAGTAGCAGCGAGCCGCGACGGCGCGAAGCCCCGACTCGTCGCGGAGCCGGGCCCGCGGCGCAGCCCAGGGCCGGAAACCTGACAGATGAATCCCAGGCGCTCTTTAGCCGGATGGATCCTGCCATCCGCTCGTCTGGACGATCAGCTGGCAAGTTCATCGCACTCACCCACGCTCGGCCGGTCGAAGCCAGGTCGCGCCGGTCAGCCCAGCGATCGGGTGAGATTCATTTGACAGAAACCAGGGCTCGCCGCCGCTCGGCCCCGAGGAGTGGGCCGGGCCGGCGGGCCGGCCCGGCGGGCCGAAGCCCTCGGGGGACTGGGCGAACACCAGATCAGCGGTCCGGCGACGCCTCGAGAACCATTAGGGTCGCGAGCCCCGGAGCGATCTCTCGGAGATTGCGTCCGGCCTGGCGCATCGCGTCCGACGCGAGACCCACGTCGAGCGCGGCCCGATGGTCGAAGTCCATCGCCGTGATAAGGACCAGGTCGGTTTCGCCACCGAGCGCCTCCACGACCTGCTGGACCCGGGTGGCCCGCAGGCCGGGCGTCCCGGCGACGAGCGGGA
Source organism: Candidatus Limnocylindrales bacterium (assembly GCA_038204565.1). Classification (GTDB taxonomy): domain Bacteria; phylum Chloroflexota; class Limnocylindria; order Limnocylindrales; family CSP1-4; genus CF-46. The sequence goes on along the minus strand of JBBRCU010000020.1, from coordinate 50,673 downwards.
GGTGCTCGGCGTGGTACCGACGCAGAAAGGTGGCGAGCTCCTCGTCGCCGCCGGGCGGCCGGCGGAACAGGGCAAGCAGGGTGGTCACGGCGGTGCCTCCTCGGGTTGGCTGGGTTGTCATGGTCGGGTCGGCGGGTTGTCTCGGCTGCCGTCGGCGAGCCACTCACTGTCGGTTCCGGCGTCGGTCAGCCGGACCTCCGCGAGCGGATTGGAAGCCACCGGCGGCGTCGCCGCGGTCGTGTTGGTCGGCTCGGCGGTGGCCGTCGTTGCGGTCTGGGCCATCGCGGCGCGGCGGGCCGCAACGGCAGCCGTCGCTCGGAAGAACCCCGCGAGGGCCTCGTTGAACAGGGCGGGCTTGCGTGACATCACCTCGTGGCCGCACTCGGGCGCGACGAACAGGCGCCCGTCCCGGAGCTGACGGCGGAGGCCCCAGGCATGGTCGATCGGGACGAACGGGTCGCGGTCACCGCAGGCCACGAGCGCGGGCACGTCGATCCGGCGCAGATCGCCCGGTCCGAGGAGCGGCTGGACATCGACATCAGCGGCGATCGCAGGAAGGAGCCGCCGCCACGCCCCGACGCCCTGGCCCTCGTCATGCCGTCGCCCGAGTTCGGCGACCCAGGCCGGCTCCTCCCGGTCGGCGCGTTCCGGGTCCATCAGCCGACGGGCGACGGAGGCCCGCGGCTCGCGCTGGGTCGTGATCCCGACGACGGTCAGGGTCCGCAACCGCTCAGCGCTGCGGACCGCGTACTGGAGCGCGGTCATCGCCCCCATCGAGAACCCGACCAGATGGAACGTCTCGAGACCGACGGCGTCGACGAACGCGGCCAGGTCGTCGGTGAGCCAGTCGTAGCGAAAGCCGGCCGCCGCGTCCCAGCGCGTCCGGCCATGGCCGCGGGCGTCCGGGACGAAGAGGTGGAAGGCCCGGGCGAAGAGCGGGATCTGAGCGGCGAAATCGCTCCGCCCCAGGGACGTCGCGCCGTGGAGCAGGACCAGCGGCGGCCCGGCGCCGTGGACGTCATATCCGATATCGAGCCCGTTCGCCCGGATGGTCGGCACGCGTTCGCACTCCTCGCTTCCCCGGCCGCGAAGTCTACGTTGGCCGGGGGATGGCGCCTGAAGCAAGCGCGGGCCGGCAGGCGGCACCACCGGGGACCGCTGTCGATATCCTCCCTGGATCATGCCGTCCTTGCCCATCGCCTCATACCCGTACGCCGGCCGAGACGATCTCCGGGTCATGGAGTCGCTTGTGTCCGCGGACTGGGCCGGCCCCGACCACGCCCTCGCCCATCTCACGGTTGGGGATCTCGAATGGTGGCTGGCCAGCGCCGGGCCGGAGGTCGACTGGTCGTCGCGGATCCGGATCTGGTCGATCGGCGGCGACCCGGTCGGTTGGGGCTGGCTGTCGCCACCATCCTCGCTGGACTGGTTCGTCCGCCACGGTCTGTCTGCCGCCGAGGTGGCTGCCGTCCGCGACCAGATCGACGGGTGGCAGGTCGAACAGGCACGGTCTATCGCCGCGAGCGCCGCGATCGCCGCAGCCGAGGACCCGCTCGCCGCGCCGGTTGCGTCCGATCCGATCGCCGTCGAACAGTGGGCCGTCGAAGGAAGCCCCGATGCGAGCCGCCTGGCCGCCCGCGGCTGGGAGCCGACTGACACGCTCCTGACCCAGTACGGCCAGCAGCTCGACCTCGAGCTCGACCCGCCGCGGACACCCGACGCCTACGTCCTTCGCTCGCTCCGCGGGATCGCCGACATCCCGGCCCGGGTCGAGGTCCATCGGGCCGCGTTTGCCCCGTCGCGGTTGACGGTCGAGAAGTACGCGATCCTGGTCGCGCAGGACCATTACGCCTTCGAACGCGACATCGTCCTGGAGGCAGCGGACGGAACCTTTGCCGCGTTCGCGATGGGCTGGATCGATCGCGTCGGCTCGGTCGGTGAGTTCGAACCGGTCGGCACCCATCCGGATCATCAGCGGCGCGGCCTCGGCCGGGTGATCATGCGCCACGGCCTCCGCCTGATGCGGGCAGCCGGCCTGCGCGAGGCGCTCGTCTTCTCGCTCCGCTCGAATGCGGCCTCCGAGGCGCTCTATCGCTCCGCCGGGTTCGACGAGCTGGCCGTGCATCGGCGTTGGACCAAACCGCTCGAACGGTGACGACGGGCTGCTGCCCGAACCGCCGTGGGCGACGGCTGCCCCGCCTACAATCGATCCATGACGAGCGAACCGCGGCCGGCCACCCGGATCGAGCGCGATTCGATGGGCGAGATGGAAGTCCCGCTCGACGCCCTCTATGGCGCGTCGACGCAGCGGGCCGTCCTGAACTTCCCGATCTCCGGCCAGCGCTTTCCGCGGCGGTTCATCGCGGCCCTTGCCCTGATCAAGCAGGCCGCCGCCGAGACGAACGCGGAGCTCGGGCTCATCGAGCCGGAGGTCGCCGCCGGGATCGCGGCCGCGGCGGCCGCCGTGGCAGCTGGCACTCATGACGACCAGTTCCCGATCGACATCTACCAGACCGGATCGGGCACGTCGACGAACACGAACATGAACGAGGTGATCGCCCACCTCGCGACCCGGTCCCTGGCGGCACGTGGCGGCGAGACACGGGTCCACCCGAACGATCACGTGAACAAGTGCCAATCCTCGAACGACGTCATCCCGACGGCCCTCCAGCTGGCGGCTGCGATCGCGATCGCGACGACCCTTCTGCCCGCGCTCGAGACGTTGCGGTCGGCCCTCTCGGCCAAGGCCGACGAGCTCTGGCCCGTCGTCAAGACCGGCCGGACCCATCTCCAGGACGCGACCCCGATCCGGCTCGGCCAGGAGTTCCGCGGCTACGCCGGCCAACTCGAGGAGTCCATCCGCCGGGCTCGGGCCGCCCAGGCCGAGCTCATCGTCGTGCCCCTCGGTGGAACGGCCGTCGGGACCGGGATCAACGCCCACCCCGCGTTCGCGGCCGGCGCGACCCGGCGGCTGTCGGAGTGGACCGGACTCGACGTCCGGGAGTCGACCAACCATTTCCACGCCCAGGCGACGCTGGACGCCGCGATTGCCGCCCATGGCGCCATCCGGACGATTGCACTGAGCCTGTGGAAGATCGCGAGCGACCTCCGGCTGATGGGGATGGGCCCGCGCGCCGGAATCGCCGAGATCGCGCTGCCGGAGACGCAGCCGGGCTCGTCGATCATGCCCGGCAAGGTGAACCCGGTGATCATCGAGAGCCTGACGATGGTCGTCGCCCGCGTCGTCGGCAACGACGCAACGGTGGCCTTCGGCCAGACCGGCTCCTTGCTCGAGCTCAACGTCATGCTGCCCGTGACCGCAGTCGCCCTGCTCGAGTCGATCGAGCTGCTCGGCGCTGCGGCGGGCAACCTCGCCACCCGGGCGGTGGCCGGCCTGACGGCCACCGAGCGCGGGCCGGCCCTGGTCGAACAAGGGCTGATGCTCGCGACTGCGCTGGCGCCCGAGATCGGCTATGACGCGGCCGCGACGCTTGCCAAGGAGGCGCTCAAGACCGGCCGGACGATCCGCGAACTGGCGGAAGAGCAAGGGCTCGCGCCGGGACGGCTCGACGAGTTGCTTGATCCGGCGTCGATGACCGAGCCGGGCCTCGCTGGCGGGCCGGCCGGAGGCTGACCCACACGAGCCACGCAGGCCGGGCCAGGCGGAACCGTCCGCGACACGTGCCGAGCACGGATCTGGCGCTCGGGCCCCCTTGCTGCGCCGAACCTCCGCACGGGTCGGGACCGCGGCTACAATCGCGGCCATGACGTCCTCCCGAATCTGGGACCGCGCCGCCGACCTCCCGATGGTCGTCGGGCGCCGGCCGCGTCCGGAGGTCGTGGCGCTCCCCGCCACGGGCCTGCCGTCCGTCCCCGAGCTGTTCACGTTCATGCGCGACGCCGAGCTCCGCTTCGACACCCTCCGGATGCGGATCGAGGAGCGGACGATCGGGGTTGCCGGCGAGCAGCTGGCGATCATCGAGGTCGATCTCCGTCATCCGAGTGACGCCCGGGTCATGACCAGCCAGCCGGCCCTCGGGACCACCGCCAACTACGACGTCTGGATCTCCGATGGGGAGACCGTCCGGACGTACAGCGCCCCGCACCGCCTTGGCACCAAGCGGCCGGTCCGGCGGTCCGTTGTCGGGGTCAGTGGCCGCGAGTCCCGCGACCTGCCGGGCCCCAGCCGGGTCTACGCGCCCCTGACCGCCCTTCCGATGGAAACACTCCCCGAGGCCTTCATCCATCCCGCCGGCTACTGCCAGAACGTGCTCGCGACCGGCCCCTGCCGGATCACGAGCCTGGTGGACGTCGCCGGGCGTGAGGCGATCGGGCTCGCGTGCGACCACCCGCGAACGATCGAGATGGGCGCCGACCGGCCAGACTTCCGGATCGAGATCGCGGTCGATCGAGCCGACGGCGTGATCCTGCGGCTTGTCGAGTCGATCGGTGGCAAGGTCACCCGGGACGCCCAGGTGACCGAGTACGAGCCGGACGCGCCGCTCCCCCCGAACGCCTTCGATTTCACGTTCCCGACCGGGACGACGCAGCTGTACTGAAGGCCCGGCGCGGTCCATTGGCGGTGCGCGCGTCGTTCGAGCCTGCGCGACCCGAAGCCCTGCGGCGTGGCGGAATATTCCGAGGGGCGTATTCCGAGGGTTTGTCGGCGCACAGAATCGGATTCATGCGTACTGGGCATGAACTACGCGTGATCCGGCCAGTCGGCGCGGCTCTCATGCGTCCGCCACATCTTCCGTCGGTCGCCGTCGAGGTCCGCCGCCGGATATGCGTCCGGTGAATAAGGCCGCGTCGGGCGCCATGCTCGACGATCCGTTCGAATCGGAACGCCCGGCCGGTGGCCGGGCGTTCGCCGTTGCGGGAATGAACGGGCTAGCTGCCAGCCAGCTCCAGTTCGCGCTCGATCGCGGCGAGCTCTTCAGCCGTCCCCTGGACTTTGGGGCCCTTGAACCACTTGTGGGCCGAGACGAACCACCAGATCGCCGCGCCGCCGAGCACGACGATGAAGACGAGCGGGGTGAAATTCAGGTCGGCCCAGACGGGGCCGCTTGCGTCGAACTGCGGCAGATACTGCGGCAGCAGGAACAGGACGCAGATGAAGACCACCCAGATCGTCGCGACGATCCCGATCGGACGGCTCCACCGCCCGAGCGTCCAGGGTCCGGGCTGGAATCGGCTACCGGCCCGCAGCCGGAGGTAGACCGGCGAGACGTATGCGACATATAGGCCGATGACCGCGATCGACGTGATCGCGAAGTACGCCACCGGGCTCCACAGGTACGGCAGGCCGAGGATGAAGGCTCCAACCGCGGCCAGCCAGATCGAGTTGGTTGGGGTCCGCGTCCGCGGATTGATCCGGTGCCAGAACTTCGAGCCGGGGATCGCGCCGTCGCGTGAGAACGCGTAGATCATCCGCGAATTGGCCGTCACCGACGACATGCCGCAGAAGAACTGGGCACCGATCACCAGGAACAGAATGATGAGCCCGCCGGACTGACCAACGGCATCGATCCAGATCTGCGCCGGTGGAACCAGCGCCCCGAATGCGTGGTCGAAGCCGTTGACCATGGTGACGGTGCCATCTGCCGCGGTCACCTGGAAGGCGGCGTCCGGGGTGATGCCGATGTTCATCGCGACGAGGAGAATGAACCCGAAGATCACCGAGATCACGACCGACCAGATGATCCCGCGCGGCGCGGAGGTCGCAGCGTCGTGAGTTTCCTCCGACATGTGGGCCGAGGCGTCATACCCGGTGAGGGTGTATTGCGCGTTGAGGAGCCCGATCAACATCACGTACAGGGCGATGCCGCCGATCATCGGTCCCGGCCAGCCCGCGTCAGCCGTGCTCCCGGTCCGATCAACGAGCGATGTGAAGACCGTCCCGACGTCGGTCCGGTTGTGCTGGTTGAGGACGACCGTGACAAGGACGATCGCCGCAACACCGACCAGATGCCACCACACCGAAAGGTCGTTCAGCTTCGCGACGATCCGGATGCCGAAGGTGTTGAGCAGCGCATGGATGGCAAGCATCACGCCATAGATGAGGATCGTGAACGGCGGGTCGAGCGGATACCCGAACAGGTAATTGAGGAACGCCTGGGTAAAGAGGGACAGACCGAAATCGATCCCCGCGGTGACGGCGACCTGGCCGACGAGGTTGAACCAGCCGACGAACCAGCTCCAGCGAGCCCCGTCTCGGCCCGCCTCGTCAGCGAGTTTGGCGGCCCAGTAATACAGACCGCCCGCCGTCGGATAGCTCGAGGCGACCTCAGCCATCCCGAGCGCAACGAGGATGACGAAGAAGCCGACGAACAGCCAGCCGAGCGTCATCACCGCGGGGCCGCCCGCGAGCATGCCGAACTTGAAGAGCGTCAGACAGCCCGACAGGATCGAGATGATCGTGAACGAGACCGCAAAGTTGGAGAACGTCCGCATCCCGCGGCGCAACTCCTGAGCGTACCCCAGTTGGTGGAGTCGTTCGGTATCCGAACCAGCCATCCCTACCTCCATCCGATGCACGTGACGGTTTGCCAGGACGCGAGGACTCCCCCGACGCAACAATAGGCACAGGGGATCGGCAGTTTCAACCATCGCCGCGCGCCGCCGACGACAAACCCGTCAGGCGCGCCACGGCCGGAGGTGGACGATGAGCGACCGACTGGGCGGCAAGGTCACGATCGTGACCGGCGCCGGGTCCGGGATCGGGCGGGCGACCGCCATCCGGTTCGCCGAGGAGGGCGCCCGGGTCACCTGCGTCGACATCGACGGCGACGCCGTCCAGGCGACTGCGGCCTCGATCGGCGTCGCGGCGTTCGCCGTGGCCGGGGACGTTTCCGATCCCCGACAGGTCCAGGCCTGGACCGACGGAACTGTCGAACGCTGGGGTGGCCTTCACGTCGTCTTCAACAACGCCGGCATCAACATCCCCGGGGTCTTCCACGAGGTCTCCGACGAGATCGTCGACCGGACCCTCAACGTCAACGTCAAGGGCTGTATCTACGGCTGCCGCTACGCGATCCCGCACATGCTCCGCGGTGGCGGCGGATCGCTGATCAACACGAGCTCGGTCAATGGCCTCGTCGCGGAGCCCTTCCTCGCGATCTACGCCACCTCGAAGGGCGCGATCGTCATGCTCAGCAAGGGGATCGCTCTCGACTATGCCAAGCAGGGCATCCGCTGCAACGCGATCGCCCCCGGCTGGGTCGATACGCCGATCAACCATGCCCATGCGGAGATGCTCGGCGGACTGTCCGAGGTCTATGCGACGATCGACTCCTTCCAGCCGATCGGCCGGCCGGGCGAGCCGCGCGAGATCGCGAACGTCGCGCTCTTCCTCGCCTCGGACGAGTCGTCCTTCGTCACCGGCAGCGTCATCGTCGCCGATGGCGGAATGACCGCGAAGTAGGCCTCACCGACCAGGCGCTCCGGATCGAGCGCCAGCAACAGCCGCTCCGGCGGCGGAGGGTTCCGATGTCCCCGACCAAGCACGGCGACCATTCCGCCCCGCATGCGGACCGCAGTCACCCGCGGCTCGAGGAACTCCAGGCGATGGTCCGCGACGGGCGGATCGACACGCTGATCGTCGCGATCACCGACATGCAGGGCCGGCTGATGGGCAAGCGCGTCCAGGCCCAGGCCTTCCTCGCGGGCGTCATCGACCACGGCGCCCACTTCTGCACATACCTCCTCGGCACGGACATGGAGATGAACACGCCCGAGGGATTCGCCCTGATGAACTGGGAGACCGGCTACGGCGACTGGATCGCCGAGCCGATCTGGGACACGCTGCGGGTTCTGCCGTGGCTGGAGAAGACCGCCCTCGTCCTGTCCGACACGTTCACCGACGAGGACCACGAGGAGATCGCGGTCTCGCCGCGGACGATCCTCAAGCGCCAGACCGCCCGGGCTGCGGAGCACGGCCTGACGATCAAGGCCGGATCCGAGTTCGAGTACTACGTCCTCAAGGAATCGTGGGAGGAATCGGCGAAGCTGGGCTGGGGAATCCCGCAGCGCTTCGGCTACTACAACGAGGATTACCACCTCCTTCAGGCGACGAAGGCGGAGCCGCTCCACCGCCTCCTGCGCAACCAGATGACCGAGGCCCGGGTGCCGATCGAGTTCTCCAAGGGTGAGGCGGCGCCCGGCCAGCACGAGGTCAACATCCGCTACGACCACGTCCTCGAATCGGCCGACCGGAGCGTGATCTTCAAGCACGGTGCAAAGGAGATCGCCTATCTCAACGGCTGGGGCATCACGTTCATGGCCAAACCCGACCACACCTGGACGGGCTCGTCGGGCCATCTCCACATGAGCATCTGGAACGAGGACGGCTCGCGGTCGCTGACCCACGACCCGGACGCCGGCCTGCCCTACGGCATGTCGAGGGTGTTCTCGCAGTTCGTGGCCGGGATGATGGCCCTCAGCCGCGAGCTGGCGGTGTTCATCGCCCCGAACATCAACTCCTACAAGCGCTACGCATCACTGTCGTGGGCGCCGGTCAACATCGTCTGGGGCCGCGACAACCGGACGACCGGGTTCCGGGTCGTTGGCCACGGCCCGGCGCTCCACGTCGAGGACCGCTTCCCGGGCGGCGACATGAACGCCTACCTGACGTACGCCGCGATGATCGGCGCGGGCCTGCTCGGGATCGACCAGAAGCTCGAGCTCGCCGACGAGTTCAAGGGCAACGGCTACATCGCGACCGGGGTGGGGCGGATGCCGCGGGCGATGTACGAGGCCATCGCCGAGCTGGAGCGCTCGGAAGCCGCAGTCTCGATCTTCGGCCAGGACGTCGTCGACCACTACCTGAATGCGGCCCGCGTCGAGCAGCAGACCTACGACGCGATGGTCCACAACTGGGAGCGCGAGCGCTACCTCGAACGGAGCTGACGATCCTCGTCGCGGGCCGGCGCCGCGCCTCGACCTGAGCTGGCCGCCGAAATTGTCAGCCGAGTGCCAGGCGGGCCTTCGCCGGACGGTCCTCGCCAAGTGGTCCCCCGGCGGGCATTTGGCAGATATTGGGCGGGCCGCCGCGCTCAGGCCTGGCGCGCCCGTCGCCGATGCTTCCGCTACCGCCCGGGTGAGATTCGTTTGACAGGAACCGGCCCCGCACAGGCTCCACTCCGGGCGTGAGGCTCGGGATGGAGGCCGAGGCGCGCGTTCAGCCGCCCGGTCGGAGCGTCCCGCTGAAGACCTGCCAGGCCAGCAGCGACTTCGCGACGAGGCTCAGCACCATGTACGTCTTCTCGCCGACGAGGTAGTCGCGCCAGCGCCCGACCCGGCGGTACTGGAGGACCATCACGATCGCGAAGATGTTGAACGACACGAACAGCGTCCCGACGATGACGTAGACGAAGACCGGAATTCCCGCCCCTGCCGGCAGGTCCGGCTGGGCACCGAACGCGAGCAGGAGCGAGAAGATCCCGATCCACGGCGCGATCCCCGCGATGCAGCCGAAGATGTAGTGCTTCCAGTCGGGGTGGTCACGGCGATCCTCGTTGGCGGCCTCCATGCTCCAACCGAAGAGGATCATCGCGACATTGCACCCGGCGATCGCGACGAGTGCGGGGAAGTCACGAATGTACGAGAGATACGCGATCGCGATGATCATGACGGTGCTGCTGAACGAGTACTCGACCCAGCGCAGGGGGTTCATGCCGCGCGCCAACCAGCCCTCGTAGCGCGCGCGGAGCGGCCAGCCGGCAACCGCGTGGGCAACCGCGCTCATCGCCAGGAACGACGCAATGAGCCAGACGAGCGGAATCGAGAAGAGCTGAACCTGAGTCTGCTCGATCCCGGTGAACTTGCCGTTCTGGAGGATCGGCTTGACCGTCGGGACGAACGGGCTGAAGACGGCAACGGTGCTCGAGACCGCCAGCATCAGGACGAACTGGCCGGCGTGAAGAAAGGCGAGCACGCGGTTCCAGCGGTTGAGCGACCGAGCGCGGTCGGCCGGAATGGCAGTCACGGTCATGACGAATCTCCAGATCGTTGGATGGGGCCCGGCCGGCCTTCTCGGGGCTCGGACGCGCGGAGACGGAGGCGGAGGCGGATCAGGGCCGGGCGACAGCCGGAGCGGTCGGATCGAAGACCAGGGTCGCGTCGCCGCCCGCCGGCGCGAGATAGGTCCGCAGGCCCTCCTCGAGCGGGGTCAGGCGGCGCGGCATCCGCTCGAGCAGCGGCCCGAGGTCGACGACCGCCGGCTGGTTGATGAAGTCGACTGCGTCGGGCGTCAGGATCGGGGTTGGCAACCACGACAGCGGGACCGCGACGAGCTTGATCAGTGGCGTCGGTCCGGGGATGATCGGCCGGCGCAGCCCGGCGACCCGGAGGGCGGTCCCGATGATGTCGCGCATCCGCAGGGTGTCAGGGCCGCCGAGTTCGAAGACCTGGTTCATCGCAGCATCGGCCACGAGGGAGTCGGCGGCCAGGTTGGCGGCGTCGTCGATGAAGACCGGGGCGAGGAGCTGCGAGCCACGGTTCGTCATCGGGACCGAGAACAGTCGTCGGGCGAACCCGACGAACCGGTTCAGGGAGACGTCGCGCGGACCGAAGATCCAGGTCGGGCGGATGATGGTCCAGATCAGGCCGGAGCCGCGGACGGCTTCCTCGGCCCGCCACTTCGCGCGGAACCAGTGGCGCTTCGCGTCGGGCGCCGCGCCGGCTCCGGACAGGTAGACAACGCGCCGGACGCCCGCCTCCCGAGCCGCCGCGATCAGGCGCTCGGTGCCCGCCGCATCAACCTCGACGAAGGTCTGGTGCTTGCCCGGGGCTTCGATTGGGGAGTTCTTGAACGCGAGCGCGATCGCTAGGGCATCGGCCCCGCGCATTGCCTCGACCAGCCCGTCGCCCGTCTGGACGTCCGCGGTCCGCAGGTCGACGGCTTCGGGTAGCCCGCCGCGAGCGCTCTCGCCGCGATGGGAGAGGACCCGGACCGTGTGGCCGCGACGGTGGAGCTCGGTCGCGATCGCACCGCCCACGAACCCGGTCCCACCGGCGACGGCCACCGTCATTCCGGTCGGTTCGGCGGCCGGCGCAAACAATGTCCGGATCGTCTCGGCCCGGTACCGGAAGATCCGCTCGAGCTCGCTCCGGACGACCAGCCCGTGGGCCAGATTGCCGAGGGGACCAAGGGGCAACGCGTAGACGATGTCGTCCCGGACGAGCGTCCCGCCCGGCACAGACTCGAAGGCGTGCGTGTGCTCCCAGCGGGCGTACGGGCCGCTCAGCTGGAGGTCGCGGAACCCGTTCGGGGCGTCGTAGCCGGTGATCCGCGTGTGCCAGGTCAACGGGATCCCGAGGAGCGGCCGGATCCGGTAGCGGATCTCGAGGCCGTCGCGCATCGCGCGGTCTTCGGTCAGGAATTCGAAACCCATCGACGCCGGGGTGATCCGGCCGAGGTTCTCCGGCCGTGAGAAGAAGTCGAAGACCTCCTCGATCGGCCTCGGGACGAATTGGCTGGCGGAGAGGCGATGGGTGGTCATGAAGGCGTCCTGTCGAGCAGTGAGTGTGGCACGGCGGCGAAATCGAGGGTCTCTCACCACCGTGCCAAAGGGTTGGAAGGTTTGTCTAATGTCTGTAGAGAGTCTATGTCCGAGCGGTGCGCAGTGTCAAGGGTTTCATGAGGATGTATGCTGGACGAACCATGTACACCATCAAGCAGGCGGCCAGCCGCTCCGGAGTTTCTGTTCCGCTTCTGCGCGCGTGGGAGCGGCGCTATCGAATCGTCGAACCCGCCCGGACGGCGGCCGGCTACCGCCTGTACGACGAGGCAGCGCTGGAACGGCTGCGGACGATGCGCCGACTCGTCGATGCGGGTTGGACGCCGAGCACCGCAGCCGAGGCGATCCTGGCCGGCCAGCAGATCGATCTGCCGGTCACGCCCACCCCTGCTACGGGAAGCACTGTCCCAGGGCCCGCGGCGGGGCTGCCCCGCGACGACCTCGTCGAAGCCTTCGTCGCGGCGGCGATGGCATTCGACGCTGACCGCCTCGAGCGCGTCCTCGACCGGATGTTCGCAACGGGCTCGTTCGAGGCGGCCGCGGACGCCCACCTCCTGCCGGCGCTCGTCGCCCTCGGCGATGCCTGGGCCAGCGGGCGGTTGAACATCGCCGCAGAGCACGCGGCGAGCCACGCCGCGCTCCGCCGCCTAGCGGTCGCGTATCAGGCTGCAAGTCGCGCCGCCCCCGCAGATCGCGTCGTTCTCGTCGGCATGCCGCCGACCGCTCGCCATGAGCTCGGCGCCCTGGCCTTCAGCACGGCGGCGCGCCGGGCCGGATTGCCGGTCCTGTACCTCGGGCCTGATCTGCCGGTCGCCGACTGGGTGGCGACAGCTCGCCGGACGGCCGCCCGCGCCGCGGTCATCGGGGTCGTGACCGGTGCCGACGTGCGCCCGGCGGTCGACGTCGCCGAGGGCCTCGAAGCCGAGCTGCCGGAGCTGCCGATCCTGTTCGGAGGCCGGTCGGCGCAGAGGGCTGGCGCGGCGTTCGCCGCAAGACGCGAATCGGGCGCTGCCGCAGCCGGAGCCCGCCGGAGCCGACCGCCGGAGGTCCTGCCAGAGCCCTTGGTGGAGGCGGTCGCGGCCTTGGAAGCGGTCATCCGGACCGAGGGCTGAGCCGCCCCTCACGAACCCGAGCGAACGGCCTCATACGCAGCCAGGGCGCGCTGCCGCGCCTCCGCGTGGTCGACGATCCGTGGCAGGTATGCCCCGACCGGCGGGTCGTGAACGGCCGCGCCTGCAATCCCCGCGAGCTCCGGCACCCAGCGCCGGACGTAGGCGCCGTCGGGATCGTGCCGCTGACCCTGCAGCGTCGGGTTGAAGATCCGGAAGTACGGCTGTGGGTCCGTCCCGGTGGATGCCGCCCACTGCCAGCCGCCGTTGTTGCTTGCCGGGTCACCGTCGACGAGGTGGCGCATGAACCACGCCTCGCCGACCCGCCAGTCCACCCCGAGGTGCTTGGTCAGGAAGGACGCGACGATCATCCTGGAGCGATTATGCATCCAGCCGGTCGCGAGCAGCTGGCGCATGGCCGCATCGACGACCGGGTAGCCGGTTCGGCCGGTCCGCCAGGCGTCGATGACTGCAGCGTCGGTCTCCCAGGCAACCCCGTCGAGCGCCCGCCGGAATGATTCGTTGCGGACCCGCGGCTCGCGCCAGAGCAGGTGCGCGTAGAAGTCACGCCAGGCGATCTCGGACCGGAACCGGGTGGGACCAGTCCCGTTGCCCTCGCAGCGCGCCAGCACCTCGATCGGCGAGAGCGTTCCCCAGCGCAGGTCCTGGCTGAGGCGGCTCGTCCCGTCGATCGCCAGCCGGTCGCGCCCGGCATCGTAGGCCGCGAGGGCGGCCGACCCGGCCCAACGATCGAGCCGAGCACGTGCCGCGCGCTCCCCGGGCTCGAGGAGTTGCCCTGCGTCGGCGGTCGGGACGGGCTCGCCGAGCGCCGCCCGGACGACCTCGGCGGACGTGTGCGCGATGCCCGGTGGGGCCGTGATCGCAGACGGTGCCGGGAGCACCGGGCGGGTCTCGCGGGCCTCCCAGCGCGAATGGAACGGCGAGAAGACCCGGAATGGCCCGCCATCGTCGCGGGTGATGTCCTCCGGCTCGTGCACCAGGAGTCCGCGGCCTGCCACGAACTCGATCCCCCGGTCGCGGGCGGCCGCGCCGACCGTCGCGTCGCGGGCGCGCCCGTACGGCCCAACATCACGGCTGACCAGGATCGCCCGGGCACCCACGTCGGCTGCAAACGCAGGCACCACCGCGCACGGATTGCCCTGGATCACCGCCAGGGCGCCGCCGCGCTCGCGGAGCGCAGCGCCTAGCTCTGCCAGGGCAAGAGCGAGGAACCACGCCCGATTGGGGCTCGCCCAACGGCCGGCCAGGAGCGCGCGATCGAGGACATACAGCCCGACGAACCGGTCATGCCCTTCGACCGCGGCATGGACTGCCGGATGGTCGTGAATGCGGAGGTCGCGCCGGAACCAGACGACGGCGGTGGTGGGCATGGCCACGATCCTAGCGGGGGCCCGACCGCCCTGTCGCGGCCTACCTCCGCGGTGTCGCGCCTGCGCGGCAGCCGTCCCACTGCGACCGCTATCCTCGCTCCGAACGACAACCCGACCCCACGCCCACCCTGGAGCAGCGTGCCCGACGATCCCCGGACTGCCTCGCCGGCCAGCATGCCGGATGTCGCCACTCTGGTGGCGAAGATCGCCGTGCTCGAGGCGCGCGAGGCCGAGCACGACCGCGCCGAGCAAGTCCAGGCGGTCCTGTACGGGATCGCCGAGGCAACCGGCAGCGCCAACGATCTCCAGGAGTTCTATCGCGCCGTCCACGCTCAGATCGGGTCGCTGATGTTCGCCGAGAACTTCTACATCGCCCTCTATGACGAGGAGCGCAGGGCGATCAACTTTCCGTACTACGTCGACACGGTCGATATGGACGTCCCGGATCCAGCGGTCTGGGAGCCATTCGGAGTCGGCAACGCCCGGGGCACGACGGCCTACGTGCTGCGGACGGAACGGCCGATCCACCTCGACGAGACCCGGTTTCAGGACCTGGTCGCCGCCGGCGAGATCGAGTTGGTCGGGGTCCGGGCAGCCGGTGAATGGCTTGGCGCGCCGCTGACCTCGGACGGTCGCACGATCGGGGTCGTCGCGTGCCAGACGTACGTCGCCGACCGGCGCTACGCCCCCGCCGACCGCGATCTCCTCGCGTTCGTCGGCCAGCACATCGGCTCCGCCCTGACCCGCGTCCGGGCGATCGAGGAGACCCGTCAGCGCAACGCCGAGCTGGCGCTGGTGAACGAGATCGGCCAGGCCCTCGCCGAGCAGCTCGAGTTCGAGGCGATCATCGCCCTGGTCGGCGACCGGGTCAGCTCCATCTTCGCGTCGCGCTCGGCGTTCATCGCCCTGCACGACCCGGCGATCGACATGTTCTCGTTCCCGTACGACATGGACGAGGGAGAGCCCTTCGACCGCGGCCCCATCAAACTGGGACCGGGTCTGACGTCGACCGTCTTCACGACCGGGCGATCGCTCCGGATCGGGACCATCGAGGAGCAGATGGCCGCAGGGGCCGTCCAGATCGGCGGCTCCGCTACCCTGTCCTGGCTCGGCTCGCCGATCCCGGCCGGCAACAGGATCATCGGCGTCGTGGGGCTCGAGAGCCTCCGGCGTCACGCCTTCAGCGAAGCGGACGAACGTCTCCTCAACACGCTCACGGCCAGTCTCGGCGTCGCCCTCGAGAACGCCCGCCTCTTCGACGAGACGAAGCGCCTCCTGACCGAGACGAATGAGCGGGCCGCGGAGCTGGCCCTCATCAACGACGTGCAACACGGGCTGGCCGAGAAGCTCGACACCCAGGCGATGTACGACCTCGTGGGCGACCGGATCCAGGCGATCTTCGACGCCCAGATCGTCGACATTGCCATCCTCGATCGGGAAACCGAGCAATTCCGCTTCCCGTACACGATCGAACGTGGGGTCCGGTTCCCCGAGGAGACGCTGCCGATTGTCGGCCCTCGCCGGCTCGTCCTCGACACGCGTCAACCGCTCTTGATCAATCGCGACATGTTCGCCCGCGTCGCCGAGCTCGGCCAGGCGGGACCGATGTCGGGCGAGCCGCCGAAGTCCGCGCTGTGGGCGCCGCTCGTCGTCGGCGACGAGGCACGGGGCGTGATCTCGCTCCAGAACATCGATCGCGAGGACGCCTTCAACGAATCCGACGTGGAGCTCCTGACGACCCTCGCGTCGAGCCTGAGCGTGGCCCTCGAGAACGTCCGCCTGTTCGACGAGACCAAGCGCCTCCTGACGGAGACGAACGAGCGTGCGGCCGAGCTGGCCCTGATCAACGACGTCCAGGGTGGCCTCGCCCAGCAACTCGACATGCAGGCGATGTACGACCTTGTGGGCGACCGGATCCAGGCGATCTTCGACGCCCAGGTCGTCGACATCAGCATCGTCGACAGCGATCCGGAGTTCGTCACCTTCCCGTACAGCATCGAGCGCGGACAGCGCCAGCCTGACGACAGACTTCCCTTGCGCGGCTTCCGGCGACGCGTCGTCGATACCGCTCGGCCGTTGGTCGTCGGCCAGGCGGAGATCGAGGCGGCGGTCGGCAACGACGGCACGGTCATCGTCGGGGAGATGCCGAAGTCCCTCCTCCTCGCGCCGCTGACCTCCGGCGGCCGGGTGATCGGCGCGATCAGCCTCCAGAACCTCGATCGCGACAACGCCTTCAGCCCGTCCGACATCGAACTCCTCACGACCCTCGCCGCGAGCCTGTCCGTCGCGCTCGAGAACGTCCGCCTGATCGACGAGACCCGCCAGCGCCTCGCCGAGCTTGCAACCGTCAACGACATCGGCCAGGCGCTGTCGAGCCAGCTCGACCTCGACGCGCTGCTGGAGCTCGTCGGCGAGCAGATGCGCCGGACCTTCGAGGCGGACATCGTCTATGTCGCCCTTCATGACGTCGAGCAGAAGCTGATCTCGTTCCCCTACTTCCGGGAGTTCGGCGAGCCCACTGGGCAGCAGCCGCTGCCGTTCGGGACCGGCCTCACGTCGCGGATCGTCGAGCGCCGGGAAACGCTGCTCATGAACCGGGCCGCAGATTGGGAGGCGCTCGGAACGCGCGGAGTCGGGACGAACGCCAAGTCGTACCTCGGCGTGCCGATCGTTGCCGGCGATCGGGCCATCGGGGCGATGAGCGTCCAGAGCACGACACAGGAGGGCCGGTTCGGGGAGTCCGACGCCCGGCTACTCTCGACCATCGCGGCCAACGTCGGGGTCGCGATCCAGAACGCCCGGCTCTTCCAGGAAGCTCATCGACGCGGCGACGAGATGGCCGCGCTGGCCGAGGTTGGTCAGGAGATCTCCGCGACCCTCGACGTCCGGACGATCCTGGAACGGATCGGCGAGCGGGTCCAGGCGCTTCTCGCCGCGGATTCCGTCGCACTGTTCCTCGCCGAGCCTGACGGGCGAAGCTTCCGCGCCATCCTCGCCCTGGGCACGATCGCCGAGGCGATCCTGGCCGACACGATTCTCGAGGGCGAGGGGATCATCGGCGACGTCATCCGCCGACGGACGCCCGAGTTCGTCAACAGCACCGCGATGGACACGCGGACGGTCGCGATCCCGGGGACGGACGATCTCGACGCCGAGCGCCTCATGGTGGCCCCGTTGATCGCCCGAGACGGGGTGATGGGCGTCGCCGCGGTCTGGCGGAGCGGCGGCGCGCCGTTCGAGAAGGCCGAGCTCGACTTCCTGGTCGGCCTCGCCCGCCAGGCGTCGATCGCCATCGAGAACGCGCGGCTGTATCGGGAGGCGCAGGAGGCGACGGCTGCGGCCGAGGCTGCCAACCAGGCAAAGAGCGCGTTCCTCGCCGCGATGAGTCACGAGATCCGGACGCCGATGAACGCCGTGATCGGGATGAGCGGGCTGCTCCTCGACACGCCGTTGAACGACGAGCAGCGCGACTTCGCCGATACCATCCGGACCAGCGGCGACGCCCTCCTGACGATCATCAACGACATCCTCGACTTCTCGAAGATCGAGGCGGGGAGGGTCGACCTCGTCGCCGAGCCGTTCTCTCTCCGAGTCGCTGTCGAGAGCGCCCTCGACGTCATTGCCCCGACCGCGGCGAAGAAGCGGATCGAGCTTGTCTACGCGATGGGCGAAGGCCTGCCCGAGGCGATCATCGGCGACGCCGGCCGCCTCCGCCAGATCGTCCTCAACCTGCTCTCGAATGCCGTCAAGTTCACCGACGAGGGTGAGGTCGTGCTGAGCCTCGACGCGGCGCCGGGGGCCGCGGCGGGCCAGCCCTGGACGGTCTCGATCGAGGTCCGCGACACCGGAATCGGCATTCCACCTGCGGCGATGGATCGCCTGTTCCAGTCGTTCAGCCAGGTCGACGCGTCGATCTCGCGGCGCTACGGCGGGACCGGCCTCGGTCTCGCCATCAGCCGCCGGCTGGCCGAATCGATGGGCGGCACGATGACCGCAACCAGCAACGGGATCGAAGGCGAGGGCAGCACCTTTCGGTTCAGCCTCCCGGCTCAGGCAACGACGCTGCCCGATGCGCCGCCGGCGCCAGCCCTCCGCAGCCTGCGCGGTTGCCGGGTCCTCGTCGTCGACGACAACGCCACGAACCGGCGGATCCTCACGACGCTGCTCCAGCGCTGGGACGTCGAGTCGGCCGCGACCGCCTCTCCCCTCGAGGCCATCGGCTGGGTCCGCGACGGCCAGCGGTTCGACGTTGCGGTCCTCGATCTGCTCATGCCCGAGCGGGACGGAGTCGAGCTCGCCAGCGATCTGGCCGGCCTGCACCCGGAGGCCCCACTGCCGGTCGTGATCCTGTCGTCGGTCGGACTCCAGAACCGGACCGCCCCGAACATCCGGGCGATGCTCCTGAAGCCCGTCAAGCCGTCGGCGCTCCACGATGCGCTCGCGACCGCGATCGCCGGGGAGGACGCCGTCGCCCGGGCCGACCAGCCGGCCGCCGGCCCGGCCGCCGTCCCAGGCTCGATCCCGGGCCTGTCGACGACCGACGCCGTCCGGATCCTGCTGGCCGAGGACAACGCCGTGAACCAGAAGCTCGCCCTTCGCCTGCTCGAGCGGATGGGCCATCCGGGAACAGTCGTTGTCGAGGACGGTCAGGCCGTCATCGACTCCCTCGAGCAGGCCGACTACGACGTGATCCTGATGGACGTCCAGATGCCCCGCCTCGACGGGCTCGAGGCGACGCGCCTGATCCGGCGGCGCTGGCCGGACCGGCCGATCCGGATCGTCGGGCTGACCGCCAACGCGATGGCCGGCGATCGCGAGGCCTGCCTGGCCGCCGGCATGGACGACTACGTCTCGAAACCGATCCGACCCGATGAGCTCCACCGCGCGATCGAGGCGCCTTCAGCCTCATCGGGGCGAGGGGCAACATGAGCGGAATCGAGCCGCACGAGCAAAGCGGCGCGGCCGATGAGCCCGGGTGCGTCCTCATCGTCGACGACACGCCGTTCAACCGCCGGCTCCTCAGCCGCCTGCTCGATCGGATCGGCCACGCCACGCTCGAGGCAGCGGACGGCCAGGCCGCCCTCGACCTGCTCCGCGATCCGGCGACGCCAGCGGTCGACGTCATCCTCCTCGACATCGTCATGCCGGTGATGGACGGCTACGCGACGCTCGCCGCGCTCAAGTCGGACGAGGCACTGCGGGACCTGCCGGTCATCGTGATCTCCGGGGTGGACGAGCTCGACAGCGTCGTCCGCTGCATCGAGATGGGCGCGGCGGACTACCTGCCGAAGACCGTCGACCCGGCGATCATCCGGGCCCGGATCGCGGCCTCGCTCGTCCAGAAACGGCTCCGCGACCAGGAGCGGACACTGCTCGGAACGATCGACCGCCAGCGCTCGCAGCTGGCGAGATTCCTGTCGCCCCAGGTCGCGGCCCTGGTCTCGAGCCCGGACGGCGAGGCGATGCTGGCCGGTCACCGTCGCGAGATCACCGCGATGTTCTGTGACCTCCGGAACTTCACGACATTCTCCGAGACCGCCGAGCCGGAAGAGGTCCTCGGCTTCCTGCGGCTGTATCACGCGACGCTCGGCCCGCTGATCGTCGCCCATGAGGGGACGCTCGAGCACTTCGCCGGCGACGGGATCATGGTCTTCTTCAACGACCCGGTGCTCCAGGTCGACCACGCCGAGCGGGCCGTCCGCCTCGCCCTCGACATCCGCGAGCGCTTCAAGGACATCTCGGCCGACTGGCGCCGGCGCGGCCACGTCCTCGAGGTCGGGATGGGAATGGCGACCGGCTTCGCGACGATGGGCCGGATCGGGTTCGAGGGCCGCTACGACTACGGCGGCGTGGGCAACGCGATCATCCTGGCCTCGCGCCTCAGCGGCGAGGCCAACGCCGGAGAGATCCTGATGTCGGCCCGGACGTACGCGGCCATCGACGAGCAGCTCGCCGTGCCGGTCGGCGAACGTCAGCTCAAGGGCTTCAGCCGGCCGATGCCGGTCTACGCTGCAAGCCCAACGGACAGGGCCAGCGGGTCCGCCGCGCCTGAGACCGAGGTGGCGGGATGAGCGGTCCGATCGACGACGCGGTGTTCGCTGGCCTCATCGAGATGACCGGCGGCGAGATGGACTTCGTCGACGAGCTCGTCGACACGTACCTCGAGGATGGCCGGAACCAGATCACCTCGATGCGCGCGGCATCCGCCAACGGGGATGTTCCAACCCTGGGCCGCGCGGCGCATTCGCTGAAGTCGGGCAGCCTGAACATCGGGGCGACCGACCTCGCGGCCCTCTGCCGCGCCCTCGAGGAGGAGGCCCGCGGCGAAGCGATCCCGGACGCCGCGGCGCGGACGGCGGCCATCGACGTGGCATTCGGCGCAGCGGCCGACGAGCTGCTGGACGAGCGCAGGCGGCGAACCGCCGGCTGAGGATTCGACGTGCGTCTCGCGGCCGGTCAGGTGAGGCGGGCGAGAATCGCCTCGTGGCCGCCGCTGCGGGCAAGCGCGATCGCGTCGACGCCGTCGTCGTTCCGAGCCGCGCGATCCGCCCCGGCGGCGAGCAGCCGTTCGACCGATGCCAGGCTCCCGTTCTGGGCTGCGCCATGGAGCGGGGTCCAGCCATGACGCTGGGTCGCGTTGACATCGGCTCCGGCGTCGATCAGGACGGCAACCAGGTCGTCGTGACCGCCGGCGACCGCGGAGTGGAGCGGCAGAACCGAGAGCGCGTTGGCCGAGCGGGCGTTGACGTCAGCGCCGGCCGCCAGCAGGGCCTTGGTCGCGGCCGCTGCATCGCCGATCCCGAAGAACGCCGGGTAGTGGAGCGCCGTGAAGCCGTCGGCGCTCCGGGCGGTCGCTGCAGTCGGCTCGGCGGCGAGGATCTGGGCGAGGCGGGCCGTCCGGCCGAGCGCGGCCGCCTCGAAGACATCGAGCTCCGGCAGGGCGCCCGCAAGGTCTTCGGCGATCGCGGGGCGGCCGTGGTAGAGGGCGTGCATCGTCGCGCTGACACCGTCGTCGTCGCGCGACGATGCGACGTTCGGGTCGGTGGCCAGGGCGGCGGCAACGGCCGTGGCGTCGCCGGTATCGATGGCGGCAATGAGGTCGGCGGCGGACATCGCTCGTCTCCTGGTACTTGGTTGCGTCAGCTAACCATGCTCGGTCGGCCCGGTGCAGCGCGTCGCGGGCGTCACTTCCTCGACGACGGCTGACCGCGAGTACCATCAGCCTGCGTCGCGCTCCGGCGCGACCCGTCCCGGCGACCCGGCCAGACCGTCGGCCGCGCCCGCCCGGCACGTCCAGAGGAAGGACCCGTCACCCGTGCGTCTCGAGGACAAGGTCACGATCATCACCGGCGCCGGCGGCGGCATGGGTCGGACGGCGGCCCGGATGTTCGCCGCCGAGGGGGCCAAGGTGGTCTGCGTCGACGTCACCGAGGAGATGGCCGAATCGGCAGCGGCCGAAGTGACCGCAGCGGGTGGGCAGGCCACGGCCGTTGCGGCGGACGTCTCGAAGGATGAGCAGGCGAAGCGGATGGTCGATCACGCGATGGCGACCTACGGCCGCGTCGACGCTTTGTACAACAACGCCGGGATCATGCCCGCGGCCGACCACTCGGTCATCGACACCGACGTCGAGACCTGGGACAAGGTCATGGCCGTCAACGTCCGCGGCGTCTACCTCGGCTGCAAGTACGCCATCCCGAAGATGGTCGACCAGGGCAGCGGCTCGATCATCAACGTGGCGTCGTTCGTCGCGATCCTCGGCTGCTCGGTTCCGCAGGACGCCTACACCGCGTCGAAGGGCGCCGTCCTGGCCCTGACGAAGAGCCTTGCGGTCCAGTTCGCCCCGTCCGGCGTGCGCTCGAACTCGATCTCGCCCGGCCCGATCGAGACGCCACTCCTGATGGACTGGCTCGTGAAGGACGAGGCCGCCAAGAAGCTGCGCCTGGCGAGGAACCCGACCGGCCGCTTCGGCAAGCCCGAGGAGATCGTCCACGTCGCGATCTACCTTGCGTCGGACGAGAGCCGCTGGACGAACGGGTCCAATCTCGTGATCGACGGCGGCATCACCGTCAACTACTTCTGAGGCAGGCCATGGCAGCAGAGATCGTCCGAAAGCTCGCGGTGGGCGTCGACGTCGGCGGCAGCGGGATCAAGACCGCGGTCGTCGATGTGGTGACCGGCGCGCTGGTGAGCGCGCGGTTGCGCGTGGCGACGCCCCAGCCGTCGGCGCCGAGCGTCGTCGTCCCGGCAATCGTCCGGATCGTCCGGCGGGCTCTGAAGGACGGCGGCATCGATCCGAAGGGTGTGCCGGTCGGGGTGACGATGCCGAGCGTCGTCATCGCGGGTGTCACGAAGTCCGCCGCAAACATTGACGAGGGTTGGATCGACTACGACCTGGCAGGCCACCTGAAGACGCCGATGGCGGGTCCGGTCATCGTCCTCAATGACGCGGACGCGGCCGGCCTCGCGGAGATGCGGTTCGGGGCGGGCGCCGGGGAGCGGGGAGTCGTGATCGTCCTCACCCTGGGTACCGGCGTGGGATCGGGCCTGTTCAACGACGGCGTCCTCGTCCCGAACACGGAGCTGGGCCATATGGAGATCCGCGGTCGCGACGCCGAGCGCCGGTCGGCGGCCGTCGCGCGGACCCGGCGCGGCCTGTCGTGGAAAGCCTGGGCGAGCGACCTCGACGAGCATCTCCATGCGATCGACAAGCTCTTCTCGCCGAACCTGATCATCCTCGGCGGCGGGGTCAGCAAGAACGCCGACAAGTTCATCCCGCGCCTCACGATCCGGCCGCGGGTCGTGGCGGCGACGCTGAAGAATGACGCCGGGATCGTCGGCGCGGCCATGGCCGCGGTGGAGAAATTCGTCGAGGGTGAGACCGGGAAGCGCTGATCAGAGCGGCGACCTCGTCCAGCGGAGGCCGGAGCTGTTCTCGGGCGAGAGCCCTGATTTCAGGCGCCGTCCCGCAGGGTCGCCAGGCGCTCGGAAGATCCGGATACGACGAGGGTATCGCCCGTGACGAGCACCCGATCGGGCGTCGGGTTTGGCTCGGTCTCGAGGTCGCCGCGGACGATCGCCAAGGTGAAGACCCCATCGTCCCGGATCTCGCCGACCGTTCGTCCGTCGAGCGGGCCGCCCGCGAACACCTCCAGCTGCTCCATGGAGAACCGCAGCTCACCGTGAGACAGCGCGGCGTCCAGAAAGTCGGCGACTCGCGGGCGGATGGCCAACTCGGCGATTCGCCGACCGGCCATCGTGTACGGCGAGACCACGCGATCGGCTCCGGCCCTCAGGAGTTTCGCGTCCGAGCCGTCCAGATTGGCCCGCCCGACGATGAAGAGGCGCGGACTCATCGTCCGGGCAGACAGCGTCACGTAGACGTTGAGGGCATCGCCGTCGATGGTCGCGACAAGTCCGCGGGCGCGCTCGATCCCGGCGCGCCGGAGGGTGTCATCGGCGGTCGCGTCGCCCTCGACGACGAGATGGCCGTCCTGCCTGGCCCGGTCGAGCGAGCCGCGCTCGATGTCGATCACGACGAGCTGCTGGCCGGCGTGGCGGAGTTCGCGGGCGACCGTCGACCCGACTCGCCCGTACCCGCAGAGGATGAAGTGCTCGCTCAGGTCGTCGACCTGCTCCACCATGTGTCGTGCCTCCCGTCGGCCGCTCGAGACCTGTTCGATGACCGCCTCCGCAACGATCCCCACGCTGCCATAAATGATGCCCACTCCGCCAATGGCCACCACCATCGTCCAGATTCGCTCGGCCCAGCCGGTGAGTGAACGGACCTCATGGAAGCCGACCGTCGTCATGGTGATGACCGTCATGTAGACGGCGTCACCGACGCTCCACCGGAACAGGACCACGTAGCCCAGCGCGCCAACCGCTGCGGCGGCGGCCACCACGAGCGCCCAGATCCGGATGTGGGAGCTCCGCAGGACGTCGGCCGCGCCACGCAGCGACCGCGGCAAGTGGCGGCCCGGTGCGGCGGAGGAGCGATGGATCTGCACGGGCCGAGTATCCAACTTCGGACGCTGCCGCGGCGCGCGCAACGGAGATGCGCCTGCCGCTGGAGGCATGACGGAAGCGGACTACCATTGCGATCCGAGCCGCGGCCGCTCGCCGCCCACCCGACGCCGAGGATTCCACGATGACGACCGAACAACACCAACCCGCCGCAGCGAGTGACGCGCCGACGATCGCCCGGATGATGATCGGGGGCGAGTCCGTCGATGCCGCCGATGGGCAGACATTCGCGGTCGTCAACCCCGCAACGGGCAAGGTCATGGCGACCGCGCCGCTCGGTGGCCGCGAGGACGTCGACCGGGCGGTCGCGGCGGCGCGCACCGCCTTTGACGATCGCAAGGGCTGGGCCAACTGGGCGGCCGGCAAGCGCGGCCGGACCCTCGCCAGGTTTGCCGACCTGATCAAGAAACATTCGGAGGAGCTGGCCTGGCTCGAGAGCCGGAATGTCGGCAAGCCGATCGGCGGCGCCCGCGGCGAGATCATTGGGGCGAGCCTCGTCTTCGACTACTACGCGGGAGCCGCGAACAAGGTCTACGGCCAGACGATCCCGGTCTCGAAACCCGGTCTCGACCTCACCCTGCGCGAGCCGATCGGCGTCGTCGGGTTGATCGTCCCCTGGAATTTCCCGCTCCTGATGGCCTCGTGGAAGGTGGCCCCGGCCCTCGCCGCCGGCAACACCGCGATCCTGAAGCCAGCTTCGTACACGCCGCTGACCGCGATCCGGCTCGGCGAACTGGGGTTGGAGGCGGGGCTTCCGGCCGGCGTGCTCAACGTGGTCACCGGACCGGGCGGCACGGCCGGCGCCTCGATCGCGGCCCATCCCGGGATCGGCAAGGTCGCCTTCACCGGCGAGACGACGACCGGCCAGGAGATCATGCGGCTGGCCTCGGGCAACGTGAAGAAGATCAGCCTGGAGCTGGGCGGGAAGAGCCCGAACATCGTCTTCGCCGACGCGGACCTCGAGAAGTTCGCCCGCGAATCGCCGTACTCGGTATTTGACAACTGCGGCCAGGACTGCTGTGCCCGATCGCGGATCCTCGTCGAGCGCTCGGTCCAGGATCGCGTCGTCGAGCTGTTCGCCGAGGCGACCCGGAAGGTCAAGGTCGGCGATCCGGCCGACGAGGCGACCGAGGTCGGGACGCTCGTCAGCTTCAAGCAGCGCGACCGGGTCCGCGACTACATCGAGATCGGCCAGGCCGAGGGCGCGACGATCGTCGTCGGCGGCGACGCGCCGGATGATCCGGCCCTGGCCGCTGGTGCGTACCTCATGCCGACCGTGTTCAACGACGTGCGCAACGACATGCGGATCGCGGCCGAGGAGATCTTCGGCCCGGTCGTCTCGGTGATCCCGTTCGACACCGAGGAGGAGGCGCTCCGTCTCGCCAACGCGACGCCGTACGGCCTGTCCGGCTCGATCTGGACCCGCGACATCGGCAAGGCCCTGCGCTCGGCCAAGGCCCTCCAGGCGGGCGTGATCTCGATCAACTCCAACTCGTCCGTCCATACGGAGGCGCCGTTCGGCGGCTACAAGATGTCGGGCATCGGGCGCGAGCTCGGGATTTCGGCGCTGGACCTGTACACCGAGATCAAGAACGTCTTCATCGACATCTCCTGAGGGCTTCGCCGCCGGCGGGCGAGTCGGCGGGGCCGGGCGCAGGCCGCGACTGGCGCTGCTTGCGCCGCCGCTGGCGCTGTTGGCCGTGGTCGCGATCGCCCTTTCGGGGCAGACGAGTGGCAGCCGGTCCGCGGCCGGGCGTGCCGCCGAAGCGTCCGCAACGACAGCCGTCGTGATCGCCGCCGCGTCGTCGACCGAGCCGAGCGCGCCACGGGCGACCCCGTCACCGCGTTCCGATTGGCCGGCAGCAATCGGCGGCCCGCGCATCCCACCGGAGCGAGTCAACAAGTTCACGATCGACGACGTCCTGGCCCCAGCACCGGCCTTCGACACGACCCGGCCATGGGTCCGCCGGCTCGGTGCGCTCAGCAACTACCGGGTGGATCCGTACGAGCGCTGACGGGGCGACCTCCTTTGGCGCGCGCGGCCCGTGATTGACACCCTTGTCGTCAGGACAACGACCGACGACGGAGCCAGACCTCGGAGGTGGGATGTGGTGTCCTCGGCAACACCCGACACCTCACGCGCGTTTCGGTGGCTCCGTCTTATCGGGGCCCGGCCGAACCCACAGCGTCTCGTGGGTGATCTCTTCGAAGCCAAGGGCGGCGTACACGGGCCGGCCCTGTGGGGACGCCTGCAGGAAGACCAACGCCGCGCCCATATCGAATCCGGCGTTCGACGCGGCAGTGGTCACGAGCGCCCCGAGGCCGCGACGCCGGTATGGTGGGAGCGTTCCGACCCAGCCGACGAGCCCGACGCCGCCAACCACGACCACCCACGCGACCGCGGCGTCGACGCCATCGATCGCGGCGACGAATGACCGGCACCCGTCGCGGTGCAGATCGGGCTCGATCAGGAGCGCGCGGTACGCTCGGCGGTCGTCATCGCCACTGCCGAGGGCCTCGGCCGCGATCGCCGCGAACGAGGTCCGGTGCACGGCGTCCTTGACGACGCGCAGGGTCCCGCCCGGCACCGGGCGCTCTGCCAACGGTTGCCTGATCATCATGGCGGGCAGCTCAACGGCTCGTTGCCAGCCGGAGTTCGCGGCGGCCTGATCGATGTCCTGGTCGCGGCCGGCCTGTGACCAGACCGTGTAGGCGAAGCCGCGGGGCTCGAACCGAGCTCGTGCGGCATCGAGGACGGAGGCAGCTCGAGCGTCCGGGTCCACCCGGAACGCCAGGTTGAAGATCGACGCCGCAGGGTCCGGGCCTTCGATGAGGAGTGCCCCGCCCGTCTCGGTCGCGCAACCACCGATCCGCTCGGCGAGGAGTCGAGTTGCGGCCGGCGTGACGGCGGAATAGGCGGCCAGCGCCGCGGTGGGCGTCACCGGCGCCATCATTCGTCCCAGTGGCGATCCGCGGGGTGGATGTCGGGTCTGCGCCGGTGGAGCCAGTCGCGGATCGCCCAGTAGCTCGTCTTGAAGGCGATCCCGGGCCACGGAATCGCGTCCGGCGCGAACGCCTGAATTTCGAGTGCCTCCGGGTTCAGCCGATACGAGCCGCCGACGACCCGCGCCTCGAAGGTGAGGACAACGACCGCGGCCTCGAGGCGCGAATAGATTCCGACGATCTCGCCCGGCTCGATGATCAGCCCGGTCTCCTCGAGCGTTTCGCGGATCGCCGCCTCGCCGACCGTCTCGTCGACCTCGAGGAAGCCGCCCGGTTGGGCCCACCAGCCCTTGCCCGGCTCGATGCCGCGGCGGAGCAGGATGATCTCGCCGGCATCGGTGACCGGGATGGTGGTGACGACGAGGCGCGGGTTGACGTAGGCGATGTACCCGCAGGCCGCGCAGCCGAGCCGATCGCGGTCCTCGCCTTCGATCGGGCCGAAGGTCAGCTCCGTGCCGCAGCGGGAGCAGTAGTTGAGCATCTCGGCCATCCAGGACGGCACGCCGCCGCCCGATGGGATCGCCGTCGAGCGGCCATCGGGGCCGCGCCCGAACGCGTCGACCAGCTCGCTCGCATCCGGGCCACGGCGCTCGAGGAACCCGCCGCCGCCCATCAGGCTGCCAGCGCGACGAGGGCGGCCGCGATCAGCCCGGCGAGGCCGACCAGGCTCGTGATGACCCAGGCGATGCGGAAGAGGCCCTTCGTCCGGTCGACGGGCATCCACGCCCAGGCCGAGCGCCAGATGCGGACGACGGCATCGGCGGTCGTGATGACGAGGAGCGGCGCCGCGATCAGCACGCAGAGCTTGATCAACGGGGCGCCGAGCGGGATACCGATCTCGAGCGCCGTGATCGCGATCGCGCCAAGGATCAGGACCGGGACGGACAGCAGGACGTAGTGCTTCTGGAGCGGCGTCGGGGCGGCCTCGGGAACGGATCGCGGCGGCAGGCCCTGGAGGCTTGGGGGAAGCGGCGTGACCGGGCGCGGCCTGGCCCCCGCGGTCGCACCTGGAGTGCCGCCAACCGCCTGGCGGTCGAGGACCGGCATCCCGGCTTCCCAGCGCTCGTCATCCATCGCGACGAGTGTACGACCCGACCGCTCAGAGGCCCTCGTTGGCCGGATCGGCTGCGATCGCCGCGGCCTGGGTGGCTCGCCGCGCCGCCAGACGCGTCCCGAGCGCCGGATCTCCGACCGCGAGGATCGCTGCGGCCAGCAGACCCGCGTTCTCGCCGTTGCCGACGCCAACCGTGGCGACCGGCACGCCCTTCGGCATCTGGACGATCGCGAGCAGCGCGTCCAACCCGTCCGAGACACCACCCGCCATCGGGACGCCGATCACGGGGCGGGTCGTCTGCGATGCGATGACCCCCGGCAGATGGGCGGCAAGCCCAGCCATCGCAATGAACACGCGGATGCCGCGCGCCTCGGCCCCGGCGATGAAGCTCGACAGCAGGTCTGGCGCGCGGTGGGCGGAGATCACCCGGATCTCCGAATCGACCTCGAGCTCGTCGAGGACCGCCATCGCCCGCTCTGCGGCCGAGATATCCGATCGGCTCCCGACGACGATCCCGACCCGACCTGCATCCGACCCATCCGTCACGATGATCCTCCTGTGTCGCGGACGCCGGCGTCCTTGCCGGTCGGCCCGTCCTGGATATTCCGTGGCCGGGGGATCCCGAGCCGATCGAATTCGTCGAGGATCCAGACACCCTTCTCGGCCTGGTACCCGACCGGGTCGACCGATCCGCCGCCCCGGGCGACGATCTCCTGCTTGATCCTCGCATATCCGTCACGGAGATCCAGGTCGGCGCGCAGCGCGTCGCGGAAACGGAGGTCCTTCGCCAAGTCACCGGCTCCCGTCGGGTGGACATGGAAGTGGATCCGGTACTCCACGCCGTTGTCCGTGACCGCGCCGACGTGCATCGGCCGGGTCGGCGGCCACGGGTCCGGTCCCGGCTGCGGCCCGAATCCGAGGTCGTACATGGCGTTGGTGATCGCGGGGATGTCCGCCGGGTCCGCCTCGGTCCCGAGGTCGACGATCCCCTTGCCAGGCAGGCCCGGCACCGACGTGCTGCCGATGTGCTCGACTCGAAGGTCCGGCCGCGTGGTTTCGATGATCGCGATCACCCGCGCGGCGACGTCGAGCACGTATGGGTCCCACGGTCGGAGCGCGGCCTGGCGCCGTTCATACGGACCGATCGGCCGGGGTTCCGCGCGCGGCAGCGGGTCGGGGGGCGATGGCACCGGGGCAGTGTAGATTCCCGGCCGTGCGACGCGTCGTCGGCCGGCGCATCCACGAGGGGGACGACGGCTGAAGTGAGAGCCCTTGATCGCCCGAGCCGATCGCCTTCCAGTGTGGACCCCCCGGCGCGTCACCCCGACGCGGTGTACGGACGCACCGCCAATCGAGGCATTTCGAGACGCTCCGCGACGCTGCCGCAGTACGCTCCCCCCTGAATCTGCGATCGAGCCCGGATGGATGGCAGCTCAGAGGGCGAGCGCCGCCACGATCGATCGGAAAGGGTGGAGGAATCGGATGTCCAGCGTCCCGCGCGTGCGTCGCCGCCTGTCCGCGGTGCTCCTGTCCATTGCAACGGTGGTCGCACTCCTCATCGTCCCGCTCGGCAGCGTCGCCACCGCGGCGTCCACGTCCTCGTCATGTCCCAGCGGTGAGGGCACCCAATGCATCTTGAAGATCTCGGGTCCCGAGTCGGTCCAGACCGGCGTGCCGTTCACCGTCCAGGTCCTGGTCACGACCGACGGGACCACCGTCGCCAAGAGCGATCCGTGTGCATCGAAGGTCCCCGTGACGCTCGCCCTGACCGACGGCGAGTCGACCATCTCAACCCAGACCGTCAATGCGTCGGCGGGGATCGCTACCTTCTCGCTCACGATTTCTAACGACGGATCCTACGATCTCAACGCGTCCGCCTCACCAAACTGCAGCGGCTACTACTACGTGGACGACTCCCGGGCGATCATGGCCGTGACCATCCCCGCCGACCAGCCGATCGCTCCGTGCCCGGACAACGTGTCGTGCACGCAGGTGACCAACACCAGCAGCGGCGGCGGATCCGGAGCCACGCTGATCGCCGACACCGGGATGTTCACGGCATCGTTCATCCCGCCCGGCTCCGTCGCCGACACATGCGGAGCTCCCGCCGACACCTCGACCAACAGCATGCTCATGTTCGACCTGACCGCCCCCGACCCCAGGCCGAGCAAGACCATTATCCTGGCGCTCGCCTCGAGGTTCGTGAACAAGGGCATCGGCCAGTTCAACATCTGCTGGACCAGCATCAACCCGTTCACGTCCTTGAGCGGCGCGACCGTCACCACCGGTCTGCTTCCCGCATGCCGCAAGGACGCGACTGGGCCGTGCGTCCTGTTCAAGAAGTCGAGCAGGCAGAACGTCGGGTTCTTCGGCGTCCTGGCGCCTCCCGGCGATCCGACTGCCTACGCCCGCTAGCTCGGCCCTTCCCGTTCCGACGGGGACCACGTCGCGAGACGCGGCGCGCCCCGCAAGGGGCGCGCCGCTCGCGTCTCAGGCGCGCTGATCCCCGAGCACGACGACCGGTGGAGACTCCGCGAGGAACTGCGCGACCTCGGCGCCGGCAACGGAGTTGCCCTTGGCCCGGTGGAGGGCCAGCGCTTCGACGGCGGCGGCCTGGGCGGCCTGCTGCTCGCCTGCCGCACGGAGGACGAGTGCGAGGTCAGCGAGCGCCTCGGCCTGGTCCGTCGGGTCGTCCTCACCGCGGGTGAGTTCGACGCCCTCCCGGCAGGTCGAGATGGCCTCATCGAGTCGCCCCTCCCGGGACAGGATCTTGCCGCGGACCCGGCGCAGAGCCACCTGGGTCGGGATGTCATCCGGAGCGGCAACCCCGGCGCTGAAGCCAGCCATGGCTGTCGCGTCCGCGATCCGATCCTGCCGCCAGAGCGCCTCGGCAAGATAGGCGGCCACGGTCGAGATGAAGTTGCGCTCGCCAAGCCGATCCAGCGTCTCGTAGTCGTGTCGCAACTCCGCCTCGGCCGCGACAGGATCTCCGGCCAGCATCTCGATCGGCCCCGAATCGATCGAGGTGAGCGCGGCGTTGAACGTCCAGCCGAGCCCCTCGAGGGTCGACCGCGCCCGCCGATATTCGTCGCGGGCGAGGTCGAACTCGCCGCGCTTGGCGTGCAGACTGGCGAGGGTCCGGAGGGTCACGGACTCCGCCTTCTGGTCGCCGCTCGAGCGCCGCATGATCTCCTCGCAGAGCGCGATCGCCTCTGGAACGGGCATCGGGCCGAACCGTGCGCAGAAGGCCAAATTCGGGCCGGTCCGAACCTCGAGGACCCGATCTCCCGCTCGCCGGGCATGCTCGATCACCCGCTCGAAGGCCTGGGCTGCCCGGCCCCACCGACCAGCCACCATGTCGACTTGACCGATCGACAGCCAGGCCCGGGCGAGGCCGCCCTCGTCGTGGGCGTCCTCGAGAACGACGATGCTGGCCCGGATCCTCGCCTCGATGTCGCCCTCGACCTTGGATGGATCCGAGATGTACTGGACCATCAGCCGCTCGAGCCTGGCGGTCTCGGCCAGCCCTCGGTCGCCCAACGCGGCCGCGGCCTCGGTCGATGCTGCAAGGGCGACGTCGGCGGCACGGGCCTCGCCGATCTCCGTGAGAGCCAGGCCCAGCTGGAACAGCAGACCGGGTCGCGCGGGATGTGTGTCGGGAAGCAGGGCGACCGCGCGTCGAACGAGGTTCGCGGTCGCCGGCATGTCGCCGCGGACGAAGGCGCGCTGCCCCGCGGAGGCCAGCCGCTCGGACGCGTCGATCCCCAGGGCTGCGGCATGACCGTCGAGCGACCCCAGCTCGGCGAGGTTGCGGTGCGCCTGCTCGAGGTGGTAACCGAGGATCTCCTCGAATTCGGTCGCCCGGTCGGCGGCCCGGTTGACCTCGTCGGCCCAGCCGACGAATCGCTCGTGGAGGCGAGCACGGGTCCGTTTGAGGAGCCCCGCATAGGCCGCGTCCCGGATCATCAAGTGGGTGAATCGATAGTCGAAGTTGTCCGACGCGGCAGGCTCGGCCGGCCGCACGAGCTGTCGCGTGGCGAGGGCGTCGAGACGCTCCGGCACCTCGTCCCGGACGACATCGTCGACGATCGCCTGGAGGGCGCCCGTAGGAAACACGAGGCCGATCACCGAGGCTGGATCGATCGTGGCCCGCTCGGCATCCGGGAGCTGGTCGATGCGCGCGGCGAGCAGGGCGTGGATCGTCGGTGGGATCTCGAGCGTCGACAGGTCGCCGGCCGGCTCCCAGCGATCGTCGACCAGACGCAGCTTGCCGGTCTCCTTGAGCATCGAGACAAGCTGCTCGACGAACAGCGGGTTGCCCTCGGCCGCGGTGACGACCCGGGCCCGGACGGCCTCCGCCAGGCGGATCTCGCCGAGGAGGTTGTCGACCACCTGTTCGGCGTCTGCGTCGGACAGCGGTGAGAGGACGATCAGCCCCTCGTCCGGGCCCCGGCCCCACTCCGGCTGCTTCTCGAGCAACTCGTTGCGGGCCATACACAGCAGCAGGATCGGCTCGCCGTGGACGTTCGCGGTCAGGTGGCCAAGCAGGTCGAGCAGCGTCGGCTCGGCCCAGTGGATGTCGTCGAACACGACGATCAGCGGCTTGCCGGCGGCGAGGATCTCGAGGAACCGCCGGATGCCCCAGAAGAGCTCGCCGATCTGGAAGGGTGCGTCGCGCAGACCCACCGCCGCCGCGACGCGATCGACCACGGCCCTGTCACCACCGACGAGACGCCGAAGCTTCCGGATCGCCTTCGCGGGCGTGTCGGTGTCGAGCAGCCCGGCCGCCCCCTGGACCAGCTCGACGATCGGCCAGAACGTGATGCCGTCACCGTAGGGGAGGCAACGGCCGCCCACGATCCTGCCGCGGGCGCTGGCAGCCTCCAGGAACTCCTTCGACAGTCGCGTCTTGCCAACGCCGGCGTCCCCGACGAGGGTCACGATCCGACAGACCCGCTCGGCTGCCGCCGTGTCGAACGAGTCGGTCAACAGCCGCATCTCGGCCTCGCGGCCGACCATCGCGGTCGTCGGAGCGCTGGTCGGGATCGATCCCCCCTGGACACCAAGCACGCGATGGGCGGGCACGGGCTCGGACTTGCCCTTGAGCGTGAGCGATGCGACCTGCTCGAGCGTCGCGCGGTCGCGGACCAGCCTCGCGGTCAAGTCGCCGACGAGGATCTCGCCGGGGGCGGCGGCCTGTTCGAGACGAGCTGCGACGTTGACGGCATCTCCGGTCACGAGACGCTGGCCGAGGCTCGCCTCGCCCGTGATGACCTCGCCCGTGTTGACGCCGATCGCCACCTCGAAATGGATCGCGGATTCCTGGCGGAGGGTGTCGGCGAGGGCGGCCAGGCCGGCACGCATGTCCAGCGCGGCGCGGACGGCGCGGAGGGCATCGTCCTCATGCCTGGCGGGGAGCCCGAAGACGGCCATCACGGCGTCGCCGATGAACTTCTCGATGGTGCCGCCATGCCGGACCAAGGCCGTCCGCGAGGCATCGAAGGCGCGGGCCATGACCTCCCGCTGGACGTCCGAGGTCAGCGGGTCGCCGCCGCTGTCCTGCGTGTCGAGGAAAGCGAATACGATCGTCACGATCTTCCGACGCTCCGTCGCCCTGGTCAGCACCAGCTGGGCCCCGCAGCTGCCGCAATGGCGGAAGTTGTCCGGGTTCGAGCTGCCGCAGTTCGAGCACATTCGACCGGTGACCGTTCCGGTCGGCATGCCGTCGGGCGACCCGGAAGGCGCCCCGACCGAGCCGAGCCGAAACGCCGGGATGAACACCGGTGCGCCGTCGGGCGTCGTCGCCGGGTTCTTCGGTTTCGCCTGGAACGGCTCGGCGGCGATGCTCGCGCTCGAGCTGGCGGCCGCGTACGTCGCCTCGTCGAGCAGGACCTCGAGAGGTGGCGCGGCCTGTTCCAGTCGCCCCGAGCGCTGGATGACGTCGCCGGTCAGGATGTGCTCGTCGGCGCTGGCCGCCCTGACCACGAGCGGACCCGTGGCGATTCCCGTCCGATTGACGAGCTGGACTCCCCAGCGGTCATCGAGTCGGGCGTTGAGGACGTGGAGGGCTTCCTGGCCTTCGGCTGCCGCCCGGACCGCCTCGAGCGCGTGATCGTCGCGCGTCCCGCCCAGGCCGAAGACGGCCAGGATCGCGTCGCCGATGATCTTCTCGATAATCGCGCCGTGCGACTCGAAGACGAGGCGCATGTCGTCGAAATAGAGGTCGAGGACCTCGCGCAGCGTCTCCGGATCGAGCTTCTCCGCAAGCGCGGTCGAACCCTGGAGGTCGGATGTCAGGAACGTGACCGTCCGGCTGACATCCGGCATGGGCACGACATCGGCGAAGCGGTGACCGCAGTCGCCGCAGTGGGGCAATCGGGCTGGTCGCTCGCGGCCGCACTCGGGACAGGTCCCCATCGCCGCAGTCTACGGGACCGCGTCGGCGATTCGCGTTTGTCGTCACGGAAAACGCGACGAGTTGGCGCGCGGGCCGACGCTTCCTGGGTCCGACGGCGGGAACCGATGACCGCGCGACGTGAGCCGATTGCGCTACCGTCCGCTCATGACCACGGTTCCCCTGATCCTCGACGTCGACACCGGGATCGACGATTCGCTGGCCCTCCTCTACGCCGCCGCGACGCCCGAAGCAGAGCTCGTCGCCGTCACCTGCGTGGGCGGCAACGTCGATGCCCGCCAGGTCGAGATCAACACTCGCTCTGTCCTCGAGCTCGCCGGCCGGACCGACGTCGAGGTCGCCCTCGGGCGCGAACGACCGCTCGTCAAGGCCGTCGAAACGACCCCGGAGACCCACGGCCCGCAGGGCCTCGGCCACGCCGAGCTGCCTCCGCCGAGCCGGCCCCTGAGCGAGCGGAACGCCGTCGACCTCATCATCGACGAGGCTCGCCGGCGGCCCGGCGAGATCACCCTCGTGACCTGTGGGCCTCTGACCAACCTCGCGCTCGGGATCCTCCGCGAGCCCGCCCTGCCCCGCCTCCTCAAGGGCTGGGTCCTGATGGGCGGCGCCTACCGCCATCCCGGGAACACGGCGCCGACGACCGAGTGGAACATCCACTGCGATCCGGACGCGGCGAAGATCGCCTTCCAGGCGTGGGGCGAGTCGGCCGAGACGCACGGCCACCCCCGGCCGGTCGCGCTCGGGCTCGACGTCACCGAGCAGGCGAAGATCCTGCCCGAACATGTCGTGGCGCTGGCCAGGGCAGCCGGCAGCGCGCCCGACGATTCCCTCGCCCTGGCCCGCGGCGAGGACCCGATGCACGCCACGCGCTCGGCGGCGAGCAACCCGATCGTCCGCTACGTCGCCGACGCGCTCCGCTTCTACATGGAGTTCCATGCTCACTACGACGGCTTCTACGGGGCGTTCATCCACGACCCGTTGGCGGTGGCGGCCGCCCTCGATCCGGGGCTGATCCGGACCCGGCCGGTCACGGTTGACGTCGAGCTGGGGGGGACGTTGACGACCGGCGAGACCGTCGCCGACTGGCGCGGGGTCTGGGGCCGGCCGCCGAACGTCGACGTCGCGGTCGAGGCCGATGCTGCCGAGTTCCTGGCGCGGTTCGTCGATCGGGTGGGGAGGCTGGCGGCGGCTCGCCGGACGTAGCACACTACGGGCGGAGGGCAGAGAATCCGGCGACGTGACCGCCGGATCGGCAAGGAGGAGGTCTGATGGCGCCCAGCTGGATCCGAGCGCTCGCCGGCATCGTCGCGTTCTTCGTGGTCCTGGTCATCGGGGTGAACCTCACCGGATCCCTCGATGCGGGCGCCAACCTGAAGGACACGTCCAACAAGGTCGTCCTGATCGTCATCGTTGCCCTTCTCGTCGGCCTGGTCGCCTACGCGGCGGTGGAATACGCACAGACGAACAGGCTCGAGTCCATCACGTCGCAGTTCGATACGCGCACGATCGTGTTGATTCCCATCGCGATCGCGATCAACATCATCCTCGGTCAGACGGTGTCGGCGGCCCTGAAGGTGCCGGTCTACCTCGACTCAATCGGGACGATCCTCGTCGGCGTCCTCGCCGGACCGATCGCGGGGGCCTTGACCGGCGGGCTCGCCAACCTCATCTGGACCTACGTCCTCCCGGCGCCGTTCCACTCGGACTACGCCGCGCCGTTCTTCATCGTCGCCGTCGAGATCGGGCTGCTCGCCGGCGTGTTCGGTCGCCTCGGGTTCTTCCGGAGCCGACCGAACACTCCGACTTACCGCCTCGCGATCGGCGGCATGGTGGTCGTCGCCGTCGTCGCGGTCATCGCAATTTACGGGTTCCTGCCGTACTACGCGAAGGGCGTCACCTTCTTCGCGCCGGCCGATCCAACCGTGCCGGCCCCTGACCCAATTTTCGTGATCATCGGCTGGCTGATCGCCGCGTTTCTGATCGCGGCCGTCGTCGGCCTGTTGATCTTGTTGTTCGTCCGTCGCGACCTGGGGGCCGCGTACGTGTTCATCGCGGGCCTGTCGTGCGGGATCGTCTCGGCGATCATCTCGGCGCCGATCTCGACCGTGTTCTTCAGCGGGGTCACCGGATCCGGAACCGACCTCCTCGTGGCCGCGTTCCAGAAAGCCGGCGACGAGCTCGGTTCCGCCGTGTTGAAACAAGGGCTGCTCTCCGACCCGATCGACAAGACCCTGACGTTCTTCGTCGTCTTCGCGATCCTCGGCTCCCTGAGCCGTCGGTTCGTGTCACGCTTTCCGCAGGGAGAGCAAGCCGTCGGCCTGGAGGCCTGAGCTCCATCGACCCCGCGGCTGCAGGCAGCGCCGACACCCTATCGCCGGCCGACGCCGCCTTCCTCGCCGGGCTAGCGCCGGCCGCATCGACGTTTTATCACCGCCTGAACCCGCTGACGAAGGCCGTCCTGGCGACGGTCGAGTCGCTCGGCGCGTTCGTCCTCGGCGGGTACCTCGGGCCGATCGCGATCATCGGCCTGGCCATCCTCCCGGCCGCGTACATCGCCGGCATCGCGCAGCGTCTCGTCCGGATCTCGCTCCTGCTGACCCTGCCGATCGCCATCTCGGTGGTGCTCGTCAGCGTCTTCACCCGGGCCGGGACGCACATCCTGTTCACGATCGGCCCGTTCGATGCGACGAGTGAGGGCGTTGACTTTGCCGGCCAGACCCTCGTCCGGCTCCTGGCGATCTCAACTTCGATCGGACTGTTTGGGCTGACCACGGAGCCGCGGAGCTTCGTCCTGGATCTCGAGCGGCGCGGCCTCTCGCCGCGGTTCGCCTTCGTCGCCCTCGCGACCCTCGAGGCCGTGCCCGCGATGGTCGAACGGGCAAACGTCATCGCCAGCGCCCAGCGCGCCCGTGGCCTCGACACCGAGGGCAGCGTCCGCGCGCGGCTGCGCGGGATCCTGCCCCTCGTCGGGCCGGTGATCCTGTCGTCGCTGACGGAAGTCGAGGAGCGCAGTCTCGCCCTCGAGGTCCGGGCGTTCGGCCGGCCTGGCCGGCGGCAGCTCCTCTGGCGAATCCCGGACACGTCCGCTCAACTGGCGCTCCGGGCCGGGCTCCTCCTCGTGCTCGTCGGCTCGATCGTCGCCCGGATCACAGGCCAGTTCCCGAGCCTACCGTGACGCTCGAGCTCCAGGGCGCGACCTATCGCTACGCCGGCTACGCGACCGAGGTCCTCCATGAGGTGTCGCTGCGGATCGGCGACGGCGAGATCGTCGGGTTGGTCGGACCGAACGAGGCCGGTAAGTCGACCCTCTGTCTTGTCGCATCGGGGCTCGCACCGGCGTCGATCGGCGGCAACCTGAAGGGCACCCTGACACTCGATGGCGCGCCTGCTGCGGGTCTGTCGACCCACCAGCTGGCAGAACGGGTCGTCGTCGGCTTCCAGAACCCGAACACCCAGCGCTCCGGGATCGCGGCGACGGTCTTCGAGGAGATCGCGATCGGCCCGATGAACCTTGGCCTGCCGGTCGCCGAGACGGTCGCCCGGACGCGCGAGGCTATCGCCCGGCTCAAGCTGGAGCACCTGGTCCTGCGCGACCCGCAGCGGCTGTCCGGCGGTCAGGCCCAGCTCGTCGGGATCGCCGGTCTCCTCGCGATGCGGCCACGCCACGTGATCCTCGACGAGCCGACGGCCCAGCTGGACCCGGCCGGAACACGCCTCGTCGGCGACGCGCTCCGGGCGCTCGCAGCAACGGGGACCTCGCTCCTGATCGCCGAGCACAAGACGGACCTGCTCGACGCGCTATGCAGCCGGATCGTGGTGATCGACGGCGGCCGGATCATCCGCGACGGACCGACGGCGGAGGTGTTCGACGACCCGGACCTCGCGGCCCTCGGCGTGGAGCCGCCGGCCCGGGCCCGGCTCACCCGCGGGCTCGCGGAACGCGGGGCCGACACCCGCGTCGTCGGTCGCGTGCTGGCCGAGACGCTGGCGGGCCCGGTCCAGGGTGGCGACGGATGACCGGCTCCACGGGCGCCGCCGACGCGATCGTCCGGGTCGAGGGCCTCGTCCATGTCTACGCTGGGGAGACCCGGGCGCTCGACGGGGTCGACCTCGCCGTCCGCTCCGGCGAACGGGTCGCGATCGTCGGCCAGAATGGATCCGGCAAGTCCACGCTCGTCCGCCATTTCAACGGGCTGCTCCGGCCGACCGAGGGGCGTGTCCTCATCAGCGGAGCGGACGCGGCCGGGCGTCGGGTCGCGGACCTGGCGGCCACGGTGGGCCTCGCCTTCCAGGACCCCGATCGCCAGATCTTCGCGGGCAAGGTTCGCAACGAGGTTGCCTTCGGGCCGCGCAACCTCCGACGACGCGGGCCGGACCTCGAAGTGGCGATCGACGCGGCGCTCTCGGCGACCGGGCTCGACAAGGATGCCCAGACGAACCCGTACGACCTCGGCTACTCCCGCCGGAAGCTGCTCGCGCTCGCCTCCATCCTCGCGATGGGTACGCCAGTCGTCGTCCTCGACGAGCCGACGACCGGTCAGGACGCGCGCGGGGTGGATCGGATCCACGCCATCGTCGGCGACCTCGCGGCGGCCGGCCGGACGGTGATCGCGATCAGCCACGACATGCGCTTCGTCGCCGAGGCGTTCGAGCGAGTGGTCGTCATGCGGGCCGGCCGAATCGTCCTCGACGGCACCCCGGCCGAGGTATTCGCGGAGGCGGCGTGGTGGACCCTCGCCTCGACGTTCCTCGAGCCGCCCCTCGCGGCGCGGATCGGGGCGCGGCTGGGACTCGGCTCGACCCCGACCGACGAGGCGTTGCTGGCCGCGATCCCGGCGGCGGGCTCCATGGCCGGCCGACCTGCAGACCCCGGGCCGCATTCGTCGGCCCGACCGAGCGAGGAGCCCTGACGATGCTGCCCACGATCATCCTGCTCCGCCACGCCGAGAAGCAGGTCGGCGCCACGAGTCCGTTCAGCGTCAGCCCGGACGGCAATCGCGATCCCGAATCCCTGTCGGTCCGCGGCTGGCAGCGGGCGGGTGCGATCGTCGGCCTGTTCGTCCCTCGGCCAGGTGCGACGTCCGGCGATCAGCCGATGCCGACCCACTTGTTTGCGTCCCGCGTCGGCCAGACCGACAGCCGAAGCGAACGGCCGCGCCAGACGCTGGAGCCGCTCAGCGAGCGTCTCGGGAACTCGATCGACGGGCGCTTCGCGAAGGCTGAGATCGCGGACCTTGCCGCTGCCATCCGGACGATTCGCGGCGTGGTCGTCGTAGCCTGGGAGCACCGGATGATCCCGCCGCTCGGGATGCTGCTGGGCGGGCCCGCGGTCTCGATTCCGTCGACTTGGCCAGACGATCGGTTCGACCTGCTGTGGATCTTCGAGCCCGATCAAGGCGGCGCCGCGTTCCGCTTCCGTCAGGTTCCTCAGATGCTCCTCGCCGGCGACCGGCCCGAGCCGATCTGAGGCCGCCGCGCCGACCCGCGGGCTGAGCCCCCGGAACCTCGCTCGCTGAGGCCAGCAGGAGCGTCCCGCGCGTCCGCGTCCCGCCCGGCGTGACGTCGATCGCGCCGCCATAGTCGTCAATACAGGGGGAAGGATCCCGTTCGCCCTCGCGGATGTGAGCGCGCCCGATCTCCGTCCTGATCATTCGGCGCACGAACGAGCGTTCTGGGTACCCCGGCCAGCCTCGGATCGTCGCAAGTGGCCGACCGCCGACGCTCATTGGTGGGCGATTGATCTCCCGGGCGATCAGGTCGTCCGTACGGCCGCGTCACCACCGACGCCGGCCATCGAGAGCGCCTCGCCCTCGGCCGGTTGACGGCCCGCCGCCCTACGGCTGGCGGGATGGCCTCGTGGTCAGCGCCGAGTCCGGAGCCCCACAACCAGGAGCAGGAAGGACGTCTCCAGGACGTCGACACCGGCGATCACCAGGGCGACCACCAGCGGCAGGGGATGGCCAAGCAGCCAGCCGCTGCCCGCGGCGAGCGCGGCGACGGCAAGGAAGACGAACCGGACGCCACGGATCATCCGGCCGATGTCGCGCGTCGAGGCGCCTGACTCCGCCCGCGGCCCTGGCTCCTCGGCCTCGGCGCCGAGCCGGGAGAGGGCGCCGAGCAACAGGAGCATCGCGATCGCGGCCGACAGCCCGACGAGCGCCGCCCGGATGTACGGCGGCGGCGTGACGACGAACGAGAGGGCCGCGGCGTCCCAGCCGAGCGCCGTGCCTGCGGCGATCGCGAGGCCGCCGACGATCAGCCAGGCGATTCGGCCCGCGTCCGGCGCGCCGCGGTCGCCACCGTCGCCGCCGCCGCCGCCTGGACCGCGACCGGGGCCGGACCCGCCATCGTCTCGGTCGGCCCCGTCTCCTCGATCCAGCCGGCCGCGGTGGCCGGGATCCCAGTCGGCGCTCACGCGTCCACCGGCCGGCGCGCGACGACCCAGAGGAAGCGGGCGCCGTGACGGTCCTCCGGCTCGACGATCACGTCGGCCCGCTCCACGACGAACCCGGCCTCCTCGACGAGCCGGCGGTTGACCCGCGCCGAAAAGTGGCTGAAGTACATGTCGACCCCGAGCCAGTCCGCCTCGATCCCGCCCGGATCGTCCTCGACGCCGAGCGAGGCGATGAACACGCCGCCCGGGCGGAGCCAGCGCCGGATCCTCCCGAACAGCGCGGCGTGCGCGTCCCGCGGAACGTGGGTCAGGGAGTAGAAGGCCACGACCGCATCGACGGAGGCGTCGGGACGATCGAGCCGGGCGATGTCGGCCCGCAGGAACGCGGCTCCCGGCACATTCCGGCGGGCGCGCCGGAGCTGCTCGGCCGAGATGTCGACGCCGGTCAGGGAACGGCCGCGGGCGAGGGCGGCGGTCATCGGCAACCCCGCTCCGCAGCCGAGCTCGAGGACCTCCGCGCCGGCCGGAATGGCGGTATCGGCGAGCGCCAGCGCCCGGCGCCGAGCTGGGGATGGCCGGAGCGCGCTCCATTCGAGATAGCGTTGGGCGATCCGGTCGTAGCCGGCCGCGACGATCGCGGCGGGATCGAGATCTGCGTCGGTCTCGGGCGACGCGGGGCCGGCTGGCGCGCTCATTGGCGGCGGTCCACGACCAGCTCGACCGGGAAGATCGTGCCGTCGACGATGCGGTACGCCCCGAGCGTCGGTTCGCCGGCCTCGAGTGAGACCAGCACGTAGAGCGCGTCCGGAAACACGGCCTGGGCGACGTCGGTCGGGCTCGGATAGGCAGCGCTCCGGACGTGGCTGTGGACGATCGCCCAGAAGGCGAGATCGTCGGAGTCCTCGATCTCGACGAGAACCGGGTAGAGGTCCCGGCTGTCGATCCGGTAGCGGAGCGGCGACGCGTATTCGTTGCGCATCGGGACCCAGCGCAGGGCGACTCCAGCGTCGGCAGCCGGACGGTCGCCGACGATCACGCCGCATGCCTCGTTCGGGTAGTCGGCCCGGGCGTGAGCCACGATCGCTTCGACGAGGTCGGCGGCGAGGTGGACCGACAGCGGTCCCGGATGGGTCCGGGCGGGCGCGTCGCGCTCGGTCGTGGTCATGGCTCGAGCAGCTCGTCGGCGAGGAGGTCCATCAGCAACCCATCGTGCCACGATCCGTCGAGGTCTCCCTCGTAGCGGCGCAGGATCCCGACCGGCCGAAAT
Organism: Candidatus Limnocylindrales bacterium; assembly: GCA_038204565.1. GTDB lineage: Bacteria > Chloroflexota > Limnocylindria > Limnocylindrales > CSP1-4 > CF-46. The sequence goes on along the minus strand of JBBRCU010000020.1, from coordinate 8,495 downwards.
CCCACCCGTTCGTAGGCGCGGATCGCCCGGGCATTGGACGCAGCCGGGTCGATCGTCAGGCGGTGATGACCGCGCGTCTGGATCAGCCAGCGGGCAACCGTCCGGACTGCGTCGGAGCCGAGGCCGCGATCCTGGGCCCGAGCCGCGAGGACGATGTCGATCCCGGCATGGCGGTAGCGCGGTTCGGACTCCTCGTGGGCCTGGATCATGCCGACGACCGTTCCATCGGCCGCGATCGCCCAGACCGCGACCTCGTCGTCGCGATCGGCGAGCTCGCGCGCATCGGCGGCGGGATCGGCGGCCTGCCACCACGGGTGGACCGTTGGGTCGGACAGGATCGCCGTGAACGCGGCCACGTCGGCGAGGGTGGCTGGTCGAAGGCGAACCGCCCGGCCGTCGAGCGAGACCGCCGCGCCGCGGATTGGCGGCCACACGCGAACCTCGCCTACCACCAGCTGACGCCACCCTCGAGGTCGTCGGTCATCTCGTCGAAGTCCCGGCTGAACGTGCCCGCGCTCAGGTATTTCCAACCTCCGTCGGGGAGCAGGGCGACGATCGTCCCGGATGTCATCTGGCGCGCCTCGCGGGCGGCTGCGACCAGGACGGCCCCGCACGACGGCCCGCCGAAGATGCCCTCGCGATCGACGAGGTCGCGAAGGGCAGCGACGGCGTCGCGGTTGCTGACGAGGTACTTCGCGTCGAGCAGGGACGGGTCGAGAATCTCGGGCACGAACCCCTCGTCGAGAGAGCGGAGGCCCTGGACGTTCTCACCGGGCAGGGGCTCGGCGGCCACGATCCGGACGCCCGGCTTGGCCCGCCGGAGGTAGCGCGATACGCCCATCAGTGTGCCGCTCGTCCCGAGTCCGGCAACGAACGTGTCGATCTCCGGGCAGTCCGCCAGGATCTCCGGACCGGTCGTCTCCTCGTGAGCCCGCGGGTTGGCGTCGTTGCCGTACTGGTACGGCATCACGAATCGCGGGTCCTTCGAGACGAGGTGCTTGGCCAGGGCGATCGAACCGTTGCTCCCGAGATGGCCGGGCGAGTCGATGACCTCCGCCCCGAACAGGGCGGCCATCTGACGCCGCTCGTTGGTGACGTTGTCCGGCATGACGAGGGCGACGCGGTAGCCCTTGCGGCGGCCGATCATCGCGAGCGCGATGCCGGTGTTGCCGGACGTCGGCTCGAGGATGATCGAATCCTCGTGGAGGAGGCCGCGCCGCTCCAGATCCTCGATCAGGTACTTCGCGACGCGGTCCTTCACCGAACCAGTCGGGTTGACCATCTCGAGCTTGGCGAAGATCCGGACGGCCGGGTTCGGCGACATCCGCGGGATCTCGACGAGCGGCGTATGGCCGATCGCATCGAGGATGCTGTCGTACCGGCCGCCGTGCGGGGCGAGATCCGCGTGAGCGTGAGCGTGGGCGTGATCGTGACCGGCCTCATTGGCCGTATCGGCCTCGTCCGGCTCCACGCTCCGGACGACGACCGGCTTCGGGAGCGCCACCTCAGGCCGGGGCGCCGCCGGCCATCGCCGGCAGGAGGCGGACCTCGTCGCGCTCGGCGACCGGTGTCGCGAGGCCGTCGAGGTAGCGGACGTCCTGGCCGTTGACGTAGACGTTCACGAACCGGTTGAGCTGGCCCTCGACCGTCAGGAGCTGGCTCTTGAGTGACGGGTACGCCGTCGTCAAGGCGTCCACGACCTCGCCGACGGTCGACCCGCCCAGCTCGATCTCCTTGTTGCCGCCGACCTGCGGCCGAAGGACCGTCGGGATCTTCACGAGGCTCACAGCGAGCCACCGAGGACGAACGGCTCGTCCGCCGCCGGCGGTGCGAACGTCGGCACGTCAAGCTTGCGGCCCTCGGCGCGGGCCGCGACGGCCTCGGTCGAGCAGACCGGGCAGTTCGGGTCGCGCCGGAGCTTCAGCTCGGTGAAGGTCGTGTCCAGGGCGTCGAACAGGAGCAGTCGGCCGGCGAGGGTCTCGCCGATCCCGAGGAGGACCTTGATCGCCTCGTTGGCCTGGAGCATGCCCATGATCCCGGGCACGACGCCGAGGACGCCGGCCACCGAGCAGCCGGGGGCGAGCTCGGGCGGCGGCGGGGTCGGGTAAAGGCAGCGGTAGCAGGGGCCTTCGTACGGGATGAAGGTCGTGAGCTGGCCCTCGAACCGGAAGACGCTGGCGTGGATCACCGGGATGTTCTTCGCGACCGCCGCGTCGTTGAGGAGGTAGCGGGTCTCGAATGTGTCGGTTCCGTCGACGATCACGTCGTAGCCGGTGATGATCCGGTCGACGTTGCCGGCGACCAGCATCTCCTCGTGGGTGATGACGTTCACGTCCGGGTTCAGGGCGTTGATCGTCTTCTTCGCCGACTCGACCTTGCGCTCCCCCACCCGATCGTTGGTGTGGAGGATCTGGCGCTGGAGGTTGGACAGGTCGACGACGTCGAAGTCGACGATGCCGATCGTGCCGACGCCGGCGGCCGCGAGATAGAGAGCTGCCGGGGAGCCGAGACCGCCGGCGCCGATGAACAGCGCCTTGCTGCCGAGCAGGCGGGCCTGGCCGGCCGAGCCGACCTCGGGGATCAGGAGGTGGCGGCTGTAACGCTGCTTCTGCTCCGGCGACAGGACGACCGGCGCATCCCAGTGGAACCCGGCCGACTTCCACTGCTGGAACCCGCCGGACATCGACGCGACGTTCGTGTACCCGAGCCGCTCCAGGGCCTGCGCTGCGAACAGGGAGCGGACGCCACCCGCGCAGTACAGGATCACTTGGCGGTCGCGATCAGGAACCTCGGATTCGATCGCCTGCTCGACATAGCCCTTGCTGATGTGGACGGCGCCGGGGATGTACCCCTGCTCCCACTCGGACTCCTCGCGGACATCGACGAGCACGGCGTCGCCTGCGGGGAGGGCGTTGACCTGCTGAGGCGTGATCTCCCGGATCTGGGTCCGGGCCTCGCTGAGAAGGTCGGTGAATGTGCGTGGCATGAGGGGTGGAGTGCTCCGCTGACGACAGGCTGCCGGCGGGTGGCGCGGCAGGGCGGGTGATAAGGAACGACGACGATGAGGGGCGCCGGCTCAGGCCGGCCGACGACACTCGCAACGGCCCACGCAGACGGTCGTCATGCGGGTGAGCCATCGGCGGCCGAAGCCGCGGCGGGAGTCGAGGCGTCCGTCTCGGCCAGGGCCTTCTGGAGTGTGTCGTGGCTGAGCATCGCGCACTTCAGGCGAGCCGGGCTGATGTCGATGCCGAGAAGCTCGAGGAGGTCGTCCGCGCGATAGGCCGCCACGTCGGCGACCGTCTTGCCCTTGACCTCGTCGGTCAGGAGGCTGGCGCTCGCCTGACTGATCGCGCAACCGCGGCCGGTGAACCCGACCCGCTCCACGACGCCGTCGCGGATCGCGAGCTGCATCGTGATCCGGTCGCCGCACAGCGGGTTGCTGCCCTCGAAGGACGCAGTCGGATCGTCGATGACCCCGAAGTTGTGCGGCCGCCGATAGTGCTCGAGGATGTAGTCGCGGTAGAGATCGTCCATGCCCGTCGAAGTGTAGCGGCGCTCGCCCCGGTTCAATCCCGAGCGATTTCGTCGGGATTGATGCTATGGCTGACCGTGGGCTTCGTCAATCGGAGCTCGGGTCCAGGCAGAGGCGGTCGCACCGTTTGCCGGTGGTAGGCTGCCGCGGCGACGGCTGGAGGGTCGCCCGCGAGGCGAGGCAGGGTGGGGATCGCGCGATGGCTGTCGTCGAGTCTGCTGCGCGTTATCGCGCGCAATCGGGTCGTGACCGTGAGTCCGCTGTGGTTGGCGACGAACCTCATGGGCTCATGATGAGCGTGACCGTGGCGATCCGCCTGCGGGCGATCGGCCTGAGCCTGCTCGTCGCCGTTGTCGTCGCGGCCTGTCAACCCGAGGGTCGGATCTTCCAGACGACCCTGCGAACCGAGTTCACCGACCCGTTACCGGTCGCCTTCACCGACCAGACCGGGCTGGTCACCGGCATCACCCAGGCCGCCGCCGATCCCGCCGCGATTGGGAACGCTCCGGCCGTTCGCGCGGCTCAAGGCGATCCGAATGGCCTGGTCCTGACCTGGCTGGGCGGTGCGTGCGACCAGGACACCGCTGCCCGCTTGCACGTGCTCTCTGGTGGCAACGTGGTCCTGAACGTCTCGGTTCACGAGAAGCTCGGTCTCGGATGTACCGCGGCCGGCGTCCCGCGCGCGATACGGATCACGACCTCCGGCCCGATCCCCGTTGACTCGATCACGGTCGCCGGCGGCTGACCCGTGATCGCGCTGACCCAGGTCCACGGCCGAGGCGTGGGTTTCGCGATCTCACTCGCCTGATCAGGACCGTCGGGCGTTGTTGAACTCTTGATCGACACCGCGGGTACCGTTCGACGGTGAGCAGCACGCGGACGATCCTCTTCGGTATCCTCGCGGCGATCGCGATCGCCGCTTGCGGTTCCGATACCGGCCCAAGCGCGGCCCCGGGTTCGCCTGACCAGGCGCCGGGGGCATCCGTGAACCCGTCGGACCCAGGTGGGCCGCCCGATCCGGACGCCGTCGTCGTCGATCAGCTCGCCGGCCCGTGGCGCGTCAAACCGGTCCTCGTCGACGACGCCAGGACGGCGATCGCGTCGGACGCGTGCGCCGCGACGGCGCGCGAGAAGCTCGGCGAGACAGAGGCGAACCTCCCGACCGCGATGATCGACGCTCGCGGGGGCCACTTGATCACCGTGATCATGGCCGACGACCTGAACGCGATTCTCTGCCTCGCCCACTTCGACGACGCCGGCACGACCGCCACCGTCGACTCGGTCGATCGGCTGTCGGCGGCGGCCGTCGCGCCCGTCGAGGGGGCTGCGATCACTGTGGTATCCGTCGTCCAGACCGACGACCGGCCGGGTGGCCGGACGATCGCCTTCGGGCGGGTCGGGCCGCAGGCGGCCGACGCCAAGGTCGGCTTCGGGGACAACACCGTCGATCTGGCGTCGAAGGGCGATGGCTGGTGGGCGATCTGGTGGCCCGGCGCGGTGCGGGCGAACAGCTTCTCGGCGGTCGACCCCAGCGACCTCGCCGTCGGCAGCGCGAAGCCACCGGCGGGCCTGGTCGAGGCCCGCACGAGCCGGGCGACGTGGTGGGTCGACCCGAACGCGCCCCGGCCGACAGCCACGTCAACGACGGTTCACGCCCTCGTCGTCGAGCAAGTCTGCGCCAGCGGGAAATCGCCCAAGGGACGCATCGAGGCTCCTTCGATCGACCTCGAGGACAAGTCGGTTACGATCACGATCGACATTCGCCGGCAGACCAGCGGGCAGGACTGCCAGGGCAACCCGCCATTGGCGGTCACGATCACACTTCCGGAGCCGCTCGGGGCGCGGTCGCTCCTGGACGGGAGCGCGACGCCGCCGCGCGACGCGACGAAGGCGCCGCCGGGCTGAGCCTTTCGGCCGGGGCTCGGCGCCCTATCGGTCGAAGACCCGCCGGACCTCCACGAGCCCATCGCACAGGGCGTCGATGTCGGCACGGGTTGTGTAGACCTGGAACGAGGCCCGCGCCGTCGCCGCCAGGTCCAACCGCTCATGGAGCGGCATCGTGCAGTGGTGGCCGGCCCGGACGGCGATCCCGAACCGGTCGAGCACCTGGGCGACGTCGTGAGGGTGGATCCCCGGCAGGTTGAACGGCACCACGCCTCCGCGCAGGTCCGGATCCATCGGTCCGTACAGCTCGATGCCAGGCACGCGCGCGGGCAGCTGTTCCAGGGCGTACGCGACGAGGTCCCGCTCGTGGTCGCGGACATGGTCCATCCCGAGTGCGCTGAGGTATTCCGCAGCGACACCCAGCCCGATCGCATCGCCGACCGCCGGCGTCCCGGCCTCGAACTTCCACGGGATGTCGTTGAAGTCCGAGCGGCGGAGATGGACCTCACGGATCATCTCGCCGCCGGAGAGGAACGGCGGCATGGCCTCGAGCAGTTCGCGTCGGGCCCAGAGCGCGCCCGAGCCCATCGGGGCCAGCATCTTGTGGCCGGAGAAGGCGTAGAAATCGGCGCCGAGCTCCTGGACGTCAACCGGCAGGTGGGGCACGCCCTGGGCGCCATCGACGAGCACGAGCGCTCCCGCGGCGTGGGCCATCTCGACCATCTCGCGGACCGGGTTGATCGTGCCCAGCGTGTTCGAGACCTGGGTGAATGCGACGAGCTTCGGGCGGAGCTTCAGGAGGACCTCGAAGACCTCGAGCCGGAGCAGCCCGTCGTCGGTGATCGGGATGAACTCGAGGTCGCCGTCGCGCTCCTGGACGAGGAGCTGCCACGGAACGAGGTTCGCGTGGTGCTCCATCTCGGTGAGCACGATCACGTCGCCGTGGTTGACGTTCTTCCGGCCCCACGAATAGGCGACGAGGTTGATCGCCTCGGTTGCGTTCCGGGCGAACACGACCTCGTGCGCGTCCGGAGCGTTGATGAAGCGGGCCGTCCTCTCGCGGGCCTTCTCGTACTCCGCGGTCGCCTTCTCGCCGATCGTGTAAATCCCGCGATGGACGTTGGCGTTGTACTCGCGGTAGTAGCCGTCGATCGCGTCGAGGACGACCTGCGGCTTCTGCGAGGTCGAGGCCGAGTCGAGATAGACAAGCGGGTGGCCGTTGATGTGCTGCTGGAGGATCGGGAAGTCGAGGCGGACGCCGGTCGGGTCGAAGCCGCCCCCCGACGCGACCTCCGACGCCTGCCCCGCGGCGACGGCCTCGGCGCCAACTGCCGCGCCCGGCTCGGTCTCGATCGCCATCGTCGTCGTCCGCCCGGCTAGCGGGCGGCCTCCACGGGCTGGTGATCGAGTTCGTCGGCGACGCCGGCCGGCGCCTGCGGTACGAGGAGCGCCTCGTCGGTCGCGTTCACCTCGAGCCCGGCCTCGCGGAGGATCGGGCCATAGCCCTCGTCCTCGAGCCGGAGGGCGAGGTCCTTGCCACCGCTCTTGATGATCCGGCCCTGGGCGAGGACATGGACGACGTCCGGGGTGATGTAGTTCAGAAGGCGCTGGTAGTGGGTGATCAGGAGGACCCCGAGCTCCGGGTTGAGCATCGCGTTGACGCCCTCGGCGACGATCCGCAGGGCGTCGATGTCGAGCCCTGAGTCGGTCTCGTCGAGGATCGCGATCTGGGGCTCGATGACGGCCATCTGGAGCATCTCGAGGCGCTTCTTCTCGCCGCCGCTGAAACCCTCGTTGACGTAGCGGCTGGCGAACGAGTCGTCCATCTTCAGGAGGGCCATCTTCTCGCGCATCTTGTTCCGGAAGTCACGCATGTTGATGCCGCCCTTCATCGGGTCGGTCGGGTCGACGTCGTCGTTCTTGTCGATCCCCTGGAGCTTTGCGTTGAGGGCGCTCCGGATGAAGGAGGCGACGCTCAGGCCCGGGATCGCGGTCGGGTATTGGAAGGCGAGGAACATTCCGAGCCGGGCCCGCTTGTCGGCCGACAGCTTGAGGATGTCGCGGCCCTTCCAGAAGACCTCGCCGCCCTTGATCAGGTAGGCCGGGTGGCCCATCAGGGCGTAGGCGAGGGTCGTCTTGCCGGAGCCGTTGGGGCCCATGATCGCGTGGACCTCGCCCTTGCCGATCTCGAGGTCGATCCCCTGGAGGATCTCGACCTCGGGCTTGGCGAGCGGGGCGACGCGGAGGCCGCGGATGACGAGGCGGTCCTGGTCCATGGCGCCGGCGTTCGGAGCGGTCGGGGCAGTCGCCGCAGTCGGGGCGGAAGCGGGCTGGGTGGCGGTCTGGTCGGTCACGGCGCGATCAAGGCTCCTTGGAGGTCGTCGACGGCGACGAGGCGCGGCGGCACCAGGTCGGCCAGGGTCATCGATTCGAGTGTCCCGGTGATCGCGTCACGGACGCGGACCCACAGGACATTGACCGTGCAGCGGGCGCTGCGGTCACAGGTGACGGCGTGCTCGGGATCGTCCGTCGCGCAGAGCATCGGGGCGATCGGGCCTTCCAGGGCGCGGAGGACCTCACTCATCCGGATGGTCTCGGGCTGGCGGGTCAGCTCGTAGCCGCCATGGGCACCGCGGGTGCTCGCGACGAGGCCGGCATCGCGGAGGCTCATGACGAGCTGCTCGAGGTAGGCCCGGGGGAGGTCCTCGTCGGCGGCGATCTCGGCGAGGCTCGCCGGCCCGGTGCCGTAGCGCACGCCCAACTGGACCATCAGCCGGACGCCGTACTCGCCCTTCGTGCTGAAGGCGACGACGCCCGAGCCGTGGAACGACGGCCGGGTCGCGGGGGTGGTCAGGGGCTGTGTCAGGAGACGATCCTCAATCCCGAGTGATTTCGTCGGGATTGTACGGCGGGCCGGTTCGGGGCGTCAACGAAGAGCGGTCAGGACGCCGTGCGAGTGGATCGGCGCCGGACGAACGAAGGCCGGAGCTTCGGAAAATGAAGCTCCGGCCTCCGGATGATTCCCCGGCGGTGTTCGCCGACCGGCGAAGAGTAGGCCCGCCCCGGGCGGAAGTCCACT
>JBBRCU010000019.1:0-58398 GCA_038204565.1 Candidatus Limnocylindrales bacterium | reverse complement strand
AACCCGCTCATCCTGATCACCGACAAGAAGATCTCCAGCGTCCAGGACATGCTCCCGGCGCTCGAGAAGGCCGTCCAGCAGGGCAAGCCGACCCTGATCATCGCCGAGGACATCGACGGTGAGGCCCTCGCGACGCTCGTCGTGAACACGCTCCGTGGCACCGTCTCGGTCCTGGCCGTCAAGGCCCCGGGCTTCGGCGACCGCCGCAAGGAGATGCTCCGCGACATCGCCACCCTGACCGGTGGCACGGTCATCAGCGAGGAAGTCGGCCGCAAGCTCGACTCCGTCACGTTCGAGGACTTCGGCTCGGCTCGCCGCGTCGTCGCCACCAAGGACGACACCACCGTCATCGACGGCGCCGGCTCGCCCGATCAGATCAAGGCCCGGATGAGCCAGATCAAGGCCCAGATCGAGGACACGACGTCCGACTACGACAAGGAGAAGCTCCAGGAGCGTCTCGCCAAGCTGTCGGGTGGCGTTGCCGTGATCAAGGTCGGGGCGGCCACCGAGGTCGAGCTCAAGGAGAAGAAGCACCGCATCGAGGATGCGCTCTCGACGACCCGTGCGGCCGTCGAAGAGGGCCTCGTCGCCGGCGGCGGCACAGCGCTCCTGCAGGCCATTCCGGCCCTCGACAAGCTCAAGCTCGAAGGCGACGCCCAGGTCGGCGTCGACATCGTCCGCAAGGCCCTCGAGGCCCCGGCCCGCCAGATCGCCGACAACGCCGGGCAGTCCGGCGAGGTCGTGATCAATCAGGTCCGGAATGCCAAGATCGGCCACGGCTACGACGCTCTTCGCAACGAGTACGGCGACATGTTCAAGAAGGGGATCGTGGACGCCCGCAAGGTGACCCGGTCCGCTCTCCAGAACGCGGCGTCGATCGCGGCGATGGTCCTCACGACCGAGACGCTGATCACCGACATCCCCGAGAAGCAGACCGCGGCTGCCGGCGGCGGCCACGGCCACGGCGGCGGAGACATGGACTTCTAGTCCGAGCCCCGCAGCAACGTCGGAAGGCCCCTCCCGGAAAACGGGAGGGGCCTTCTGCTGTTCGGCGGACGGCGGAGGACATCACCCGTCCCACCCGCACGGATCGTGACTGAGGCGGACCGGTCTGGTCCAAGAACGCGTAGAGCCACAGCGATCCTTCGCTCCTCCCAGTCGGACGTTCGGATCGGCCTGCGCCCGTCGGGCCCCCGCCCCTATCGTGGGCCTTGTCCTCATCCTTCAAAAGGGCCATCGAAATGACGCATGTCCAAGATGCCGTTCGCCAATTCCCGGCCTTCGTCAGCGGACGATCCAGCGCCCGCGGCCAGGGCCTGGCCGAAATACGCCCTCATCCTCGCCTTGATCGCGATCATCGCGATCGTCGCCTTGACCTTCCTCGGCGGTCAGGTCAGCAAGATTCTGAGCACGGTCGGCAAGTCCATCTGACTCGGAATCCCGTTCGGCACGCCGATCGAGCCATGGTCGGAAGGACGATCGGCGGTTGACAGTCCGAGGGGGGCTGGGCAGTCTTGAGATCGTTCATCCACGCCCACAGGGGGATTTCGTGATCCGTCGCCTCGCACTCCTGCCGATCGCCCTCGTGGCGGTGCTCTCCCTCGTCCTCGCCGCGTGCAGCTCGACGCCGGCGGCGCCGGCCCTCACCGACCCCAAGGAGATCGTGACGAAGGGCGTCACGTCCCTCGTGGATGTCAAGACCCTCGAGATCACCGGCTCCTTCACCGGCAGCGTCAAGGCCGCCCAGCTCGGCAACTTCGACCTGTCCACGATCAAGCTCGATGCCGCGATCGACTCGACCAACAAGACGGCGAAGCTCAGCCTCGACGCGCCGACCCTGCTCGGCACGAAGATCGACGCCCTCATGGTCGGCGGCTCCGCCTACTACAAGGTCGCCGGGATGCTTGGGGCGACCCTCCACGCCAGCGCCGATCAGTACACCAAGGTCGCCGTCCCGACCGCGTCCGGCGACCCGGCTGCGGCGGCGACGGACGTCACCAAGATCGTTGCCCAGATGCAGGCAGCGCTCACCCAGCTCCCGTCGCCGCTGACGAAGGCCGCCGACGAGAAGTGCGGCGACGTCGACTGCTATCACGTCTCGACCGTCGTCACCGCCGCCCAGGCAAAAGCCCTCGACGCGACCTCGACCCTCGATGGCGACGTGACGGTCGATCTCTGGACCCGCAAGAGCGACTATCGTCCGGCGAAGATCAGCCTTTCGCTGACCTCCCCGACCCTCGGCACCTTCGGGATGGCGTTCGACATCAAGTACGACGTCGCCGTCAACGTGACCGCTCCTTCGGCCGACCAGATCGCGCCGTAGTCCTCGCGCTCGGTCAGCGCTTCACTCGGGCCCGGGTCGATGACCCGGGCCTGTTCGATTCCCGCCGCGAAAGTCCGCTTTGATCTGGGCGAGTGAGGCTGGGCAAAGGTCGCCGACCTACAATGAGCGGGTGCCATCCCCGACCCGCCGGCCGCGTGCCGGACGCCTCACCGACGACACCCCGAACGGCGAGGGAACGCTGTTCGCGGAGGTCCCCGAGCCGGCGCCTGGCGCGATCCCACAGGAGCCCGCCTGGCTCCGCGACGTCCCGATCCCCGGTGACGTCCCGCCGGAACTGACGGCCGACGAGAAGCGGGCGCGCGAGGACGAGCAGCAGGCGGCGGAGCAGCGTCGGGCGGCGGCCCGGGCCGAGGAGATCGTCGGCCGGCTCAATCCCGAGCAGGCCCGCGCCGTCACGACGACCGATGGGCCGCTCCTGATCCTCGCCGGCGCCGGCTCCGGCAAGACCCGCGTCCTGGCCCACCGGATCGCCTATCTCGTCGGCGTCAAGAACATCCGGCCGTGGGCGATCCTCGCGGTCACCTTCACCAATCGCGCGGCGGGGGAGCTCCGCGAGCGGATCATCAGCCTCGTCGGCGAGCCCGGTCGGGAGGTCCAGGCCGGAACCTTCCACTCGCTCTGCGCCCGGGTCCTTCGGCGCGACGGCGAGGCGATCGGGATCGACCGCCGCTTCGTCGTCTACGACACCGAGGACCAGCAGAGCCTGATGAAGCAGCTCCTCCGCGAGGAGGACCTGCCGCTCACCGGCGAGTTCCGCCCGTCCGCGGTCCTCGGTGCGATCAGCCGGGCCAAGAACGAGATGCTCGACGCGACCTTCCTAGCCGAGAACGCGGTCAACCACCGCGAACGGACAATCGCGAAGCTGGCCGTCCGCTACGAGCAGCGGCTCCGGAAGGTCGGCGCCCTGGACTTCGACGACCTCCTCCTGAAGGCCGTCGTCCTGTTCGATGAGGCGCCCGACGTCCTGGCCCGCTACCAGGATCGCTGGCGTTACCTCCACGTCGATGAGTACCAGGACACGAACCGGCCGCAATATCTCTGGGTCCGCTCGCTCGCGGCGAAGTACCGCAACCTCGCGGTCGTCGGCGACGACGACCAGTCGATCTATCGCTGGCGAGGCGCGGACCTCCGCAACATCCTGGACTTCGAGCGCGACTACCCCGACGCGACGGTCGTCAAGCTCGAGCAGAACTACCGCTCGACCCAGCTGATCCTCGACGCCGCGCACGCCGTCGTCTCACGCAACACCGAGCGCACGGACAAGAAGCTCTGGACCGAGAAGAGCGGCGGGGCCAAGATCCAGCGCTTCGAGGCGTACAACGAGGAGGAGGAGGCCGAGTGGATCGCCCGCCAGGTGGAGGGCCTCGTCGGCGGCCGCGGCTCGGTCCTGACCCGCCGCGCCGACGACGACGACGCGGGCGCCCTGCGCGCGCGCGACATAGCGGTGATGTACAGGATGAACGCCCAGTCCCGCGCGATCGAGGAATCGTTCCTCCGCTACGGGATCCGCTACCAGCTCGTCGGCGGGACGCGGTTCTACAGCCGGCGCGAGGTCAAGGACGCCCTGGCCTACCTGCGGACCCTCCGGAGCGACACGGACAGCGTCAGCTTCGAGCGGATCATCAACATCCCGGCCCGGGCCATCGGCGACAAGACGATCGAGGTCCTGCGGGCCGCGTCCGTCCAGGGCGGGATCTCGACGTGGGAGGCGATCGAACGGGCGTCGCGCGGTGAGGTCGAGGGGCTCGGCCCGCGAGCCCGGGCGTCCATCGCCGACTTCGCCGGCCTCCTCCGGCGGCTTCGATCGAAGGTCGGCGTCCTGAACCTGCCGGAGCTCCTCGACGAGACCCTCGAGGCGTCCGGCTACCGGGCGATGCTCGCCGACGGCTCGGAGGACGGCGAGGACCGCTGGGCGAACCTCCTCGAGCTGCGCTCGGTCACGACCCGCTACGACGACCTCGAGCCCGAGGATGCCCTCGATCGGTTGCTCGAGGAGACCGCCCTCGTCGCCGACCAGGATTCGTACGAGGGCGACGCCGACGCGGTCACGATGATCACCCTCCACGCAGCGAAGGGCCTCGAGTTCCCGGTCGTCTTCATCGCCGGCCTGGAGGAGGGCGTCTTCCCCCACAGCCGGGCGCTCGACGACGAGAAGGAGCTCGAGGAGGAGCGCCGCCTCGCCTACGTCGGGATGACCCGGGCGATGAAGCGGCTCTTCCTTTCCCATGCCTGGCGTCGGGCGACCTGGGGAATGGGCCAGCCGTCGGTGCCGTCGCGGTTCCTGCTCGAGATCCCGGCCGAGCTGATGGTCGGGCCGGACCTGGCGTCTGGCAGCGCCGGTCTGGACGTGGACATGGACCTCGCCTTCGGCGCCCGAGGCACGACTCGTTTCGGGCGGCCGGTCCGGAACGGGCTCGGCGGCGGCGCGGCATACCGCCAGGGGAGTGGTACGCCCGGCGGCCCGCGGCCCGGCGAGTCGTTCCGCCCGACGCGCGATCTCGGCGCGAAACGCGAGGCGTATGACGATGGGGCGCCGTCCGGATCGCTGGTCCGTCCGGGCTCCGCGGCGGCGGGGACCGGCGCTGGCTCCGGCGCCGTCAAGCCGCCACGGCCGATCATCCCCGGCGAGCGCCGGTACCGCGACGGCGATCGCGTCCGCCACGGCCGCTGGGGCGACGGGATCGTCGTGACCTCGAAGCTGACCCGGAGCGACGAGGAGATCACCGTCGCGTTCAAGGACCCGGGCGTCGGCCGCAAGACGATGCTCGCGAGCCTCGCCAAGCTGGACCTCGTGGGCTAGGCTCGCCCGATGCTCCGCACGTTTGCGTCGACCGCCATCGTGCTGGTCCGGCGGGCTCGATGACCAGGAACCGTTCCGAGGTGGATCTCGCCAGGATCGTCTCGCTCGCCGAGTTCGAGGCGCCCGCCCGGGCGGTGGTGGACGCGGCGGCCTTCGACTACGTCGCCGGTGGCGCGTGGGACGAGCTGTCGATCGGCGAGGCCGAGGCCGCGTGGCGCCGACGACGCCTTCGGCCACGCGTCCTCATCGACGTCTCGGGCGTGGACCCCGCAACCACCCTTGTAGGCAGCCCGGCATCGCTCCCGTTGGCGATCGCGCCAATGGCCGCCCATGGCCTGGTCCATCCGGATGCGGAGATCGCCACCGCCCGAGCCGCAGCGGCTGCCGGCGTGCCCTTCACCCTCTCGACGATGTCGACCTGTCCACTGGAGGACGTTGCGGCGGGGGCCCCCGACGGCGTCCGCTGGTTCCAGCTCTACGCCCAGGCCGACCCTGGGCGCAGCCGCGAATTGGTCGAGCGAGCCGCCGCGGCCGGGTATACCGCACTCGTGATCACGGTCGACCTGCCCGTCCTCGGGTACCGCGAGCGCGACCTCCGGTCCGGCTTCGATCTCGCCGTGCCCCATGGCAACTTCGCCGCGGGTTCCGGCCCGGATCACGCGACCCACGGCGGCGACCCCGAAAGCGGCTATGACATCCTCGAGTCGAATCTCGACCGTGGCCTGACCTGGGCCGGGCTGGCGGAGATCCGGGGCTGGACATCGCTGCCGATCGTCCTCAAGGGCATCCTCACTGCCGAGGACGCTCGCCTCGCTGTCGAGCATGGCGTCGACGGCATCGTCGTGTCGAACCATGGCGCCCGCCAGCTCGACCGGACCGTCGCCCCGGCCGATGCGCTCGGGGAGGTCGTCGAGGCAGTGGGCGGCCGGACGGAGATCTGGGTCGACGGCGGCATTCGGCGCGGGCTCGACGTCGTGACGGCGCTCGCCCTCGGGGCCCGTGGCGTGCTCGTCGGGCGGCCGATCCTGTGGGCTCTTGCGGCGGGTGGCCAGGCCGGCGTCGAGCGAGCGCTCGCGATCCTCCGAACCGAGACGATCCTTGCGATGACCCTCCTCGGCACGCCGACGCCGGACGATCTCACGCGGGCGCACGTCGCGGGCTGACGCGCGGCCCGACGGCCGCCGGGCGGCGCCGGGCTGTGGCCCCTCAGCGGCCGCCCGACCGTCTCAGCGCGCCGGTCGAGTCAGCTGCTCGAGATGCTCGGCATAGTGCTCGTCGGTGTTGCCGCGGAACCAGTCGGCAAGCGGATCGCCCTCGGACCAGCCGAAGTGACGGCCATCGAACAGCTCCGCGTCTGACGCATCGCCGATCGCGGTCAGGACCGCGTCATACGCCGCACGCTCCTGGGCCCGGATGTCGGCCAGGGGTCGCTCTCGATCGCGCTGGAAGAACCGATCGTTGAGCTCGTCGGTCTCGACCGATCCGTCCGGGTTGTCTCCGGCCCGCAGGCTCGCGAGGTTGTCGACGACCCGCCGCTCCCAGGCGGCGAGGTGGGCGAGGACGTCCTTGCGGGTCCAGTCGACGTCGATCCGCTCGGCCATCGCCGCGTCGGACAGACCGGCCAGCGCCGTGTCGAGGGCGTCACGGCCGGCGGCGATCGTGTCGAGCAGCGCCGTGCGGTTCATGTCCCCATCCTCGCGGCCGACCGCGTCAGGCCCTGTCACGTTTGACCTTCAGCCGCAGGATCGGAGATCTGCTCGAACGCGATCTCCACGCGCATCTCGAGCGACTCGCCCGGGGCGATGAGGGTGAGGCCGCCGGGTTCGCCGCGGGCCAGGCGGCCAAGGCCGTCGGGGGCGTGGGTCTGCGGCTCGACCGCGATCGCGTCATCGAAGAGGTTGGCCGCGGTGACGAACCGCGTCGGCGCATCGAACGCGAACGTCGCCCGGATGCCCGCGTCCGGTCGGAACAGCACGATCGGAGGATCGCCGATGTTCGCCCAGGTGGCATCGAGCCCGCGACCCATCGGACCGAGCCGGCGAAGGTCGTTGGCGTCCGCAACCGGAATCGGCCGTGGCTGGGTCGCGTGGTTGTCGGGGTGGACTGAATCGGCCCCGATCCTGACGAGGACCGGGGTCCGAAACCACGGGTGGAACCCAAGTCCGCCCGGCATCGGCTCGGCGGCGAGGTTGGTCAGGCGCAGGCTGAGGTCCAGCCGGCTGCCGATGATCGCGAACCGCTGCTCGACCTCGTACGGCCACGGCCAACCGTCTCCGCCGCCGGTGATCCGGAACAGGCCTTCGCCGGCGTTCGTCCAGGGCCGCCGCGAGACCTGCCCGTGGATCGCCGTGCCGTCCGGGAAGCTGGCCGGAAGGTCGACCTCGCGACCGGCGACGATCGAGCGACCGGCCGGCACGCGGTTGCACCACGGCGCCATCGGGTAACTGCCGTAGAAGTACGGGTCGTCGAGGTAGGGCCGAAGATCGTCCGGCGTCCGGAGCAGGTCAATCCCGAAGACCCGGATCCGATGGAGCCGCGCTCCGACCGCCGGGACCACTTCGATCTCGATCGGGCCATCCGCGATCCGGATGAGCGCACCGGCGCCACCGGCCGGCGTGGCCATCACGCTTCCACCATCGTCATCGCCCGGTCGGGTCGCAGGACGAACGGTGGCAGATAGGCCGGCAGGTTGGAGAATGGGAGCACCTCGGGGTGAAGCCGGATCCCGAGCACCTCGGCCATGAACCGGCGGCGGGCCTGGATCCGCGACCAGGCGTCCGGGTAGGCCGCGGCAAGGGCGCCCCGAAGGTCCTCGTCCGCGAGGGCGATCCCGTCCTCGATGTTCGTCGTGAAGTACGGGCCGCCGGTCGCGGGGATGATGTCGACCTGGAACGCCATCCCCGAGCGGAGCGGGATCGGCGATCCCGGCGCGATCGGCGAGTTCACCCACTCGTCGATCTGGATCTGGTGCCCGGGGTTGAGGAAGATCCCGAAGAACGGGTCGCCGAGGCGGCGGTCGATGATCTCCTGGAGCGCGCCACCGGGCAGGCCGATCCGGATCGTCTCATACCACTCGACGACGGCCGCGAAATACGGCGCGACGAGCCGCTCGACGTAGTCGCCGATGCCGTCCGGCAGGCCCGCCGCGTCCTCGACGACGAACCCGGCTCGGCAGCTCAGCGCGCCCCAGATCCCGAACGCCACGGTGAAGCGGTCGCCCCGCTCGATCGGACGATCGCCGGGGCTCAGCAGCCCGAGGGTCGCTCGCGGTCCGGCGGTCAGCATCAGATGGCACGACAGTGGCGACCCGTTCCAGTCGAGGAGCCGGACCGCCTCGCGCTCGGTCAGCCCCGGCCGGAGGCCGGTCAGCAGGCGCCGCAGCCCGTTCGAGGTCTGGGTCGCGGCCCATTCGAGGATGGCCAGCTGGTCGACGTCGTTGATCACCCGCAGTCCGGCCTCGGGATCGATCAGGAGGTCGCCGGCATTCTCGACGAGCCCGTCTGGCCCGACGAGGCGGCGGAGCTCGTCGACGAGGAAGGCCGGCGCCTCGATGGTTGCCCGGTCCGCGTAGGTCTTCCAGCCGACGACCCCGATGCGCGAGGCAGGGCCGACTCCCTCGTCGCCGAGGACGGTGGCGAGCGGCCGGGATCGATCCCGCGGCTGGCCCGGCAGTGACAGGTCCTGGTGGAGGATCACCCGCATCGGGAGGGGAGCGGCGGCGGCCGTTCCCCGGCACTCGTTGCCGACGAGGACGGCCGGATCGCCGTCCGGAGCGACCACGAGGATCGCCTCCTCGAAGCGCGGATCGAACCCGCTGAGGAACGACATCCCGGCGCTGTGCTCGCGATCGGCCCAGACGACCAGGCGGTCGTAGCCACGCGCGCCCATCCGCCGGCGGAGCGCCGCAAGCCGCTCGGCATGGCGCGCGGCCGGAATCTCGGGCCGGACGGCCGGCTCGCCGAAGAGCGGTGGCAGCCCGAGGTCGGCGAGACGCGGCCGGCGATCAGTCATCTGGGCGACTCCTCCGTCACGTTCCGCGGGTCCATGTCCGGACGGCCCTGGCGCCCTTGTCGATCTCGACGAACTGGTTCGGGCCCGCAGGCAGCCACGGGCCCGTCTCGCCGTCCGGCCAGAGGACCCGGACGTCGGCCCCCCTGCCGGCTGCTGCGGCGCCGAGGCCGAGATGGATCCAGCCCAGCTGGCCGCTCAGGTGGCCGCCGCCGACCGTCACCTCGCGGCGCTGGATCATTGCGCCGACGCGGGTCTCGATCCATGACCCGATCGCGTCCGGGTTCGGACCGGCTTGGTGGATGCGGACGGTGAGCCAGGATCCGAGTGGGACCGGCGTCGCGGCGTCGCCGGCGCCGACGTTGCGCCAGATCCGGACCGGGGCCCCGAGGTTGACCACGATCAGGTCGGGCAGGCCGTCAAGATTGAAGTCGGCCAGGGCGGCGCCGCGACCCCGATCGAAGCTGACGATGCCGGCCGCCTGCGCCCCCTCGACGAACGTGCCGTCCGGTTGGCCGATCAGGAGATTGCTCGGGTCCTGCTGGGCGAAGTCCGGCTGGGACCGGACGTTGCCCTTCGAGACGAACAGGTCGATCAGGCCGTCGTTGTTCACGTCCTCGAACTGGGGATGCCAGGCCGTCGACGGCAGGGCGACGTCGCCGACGTACGGGTGCTCGGCATTGACCCCACGCTTGAGCCCGATGTCCCCGTACGCCGGTTGGCTCGGCCCGTCGATCAGCGTCTGCAGCCGGTTCGACCCCTGGCTCGTCAGGTATGCCTCCGGGTAGCCGTCACCGGTCAGATCGTAGGTCGCGATCCCCATCCCGGCCACGTTGACCGTGGCCCAGCCGTCGGCGGCCGTGTACAGCCGAGGCGCGACCCCGGGTTCGATCCGCCAGAGCTGCTCCTGACCGCCCAGGTAGTAGTGGTCGTCGTTGCTGACCCGGAGGTCGCGCCGGCCCGATCGGTCCCAGTCGCTGAATTGCATCGAGAGCGCGCACCAGCTGGGGGTCAGCGGGATCGGCGCCGCATACCTGTCACCCGGCGCGGCGGGTCGGACGAGCTCGTTGTCGAAGCAGAGCCGATGCGGATCGACCGAGGCCGGGTTCACATAGTTCCCGAACGCGAGGGTGGGCAGCCGGGCTGAACCTTCCCATGAGGCCGCGAATGCGGTGCTCGGCTGGCCGCCACCGTCGTACCCCCAGCTGGCATTCGCCACCTCGAACCGGCAGTCGCCCAGGCCGCGCAGAAGGATGTTCTGGCCCGCCCGCAGGATGGCGAGATCGACGATTCCGTCGCCATCGATGTCGAGCGGGTAGGCGCCCTCGACGGCGGTCAGATCCGTGACGGGGCTCGGGAGCGCGGAGAACCGGAGATCGCCGCCCGGCGTGCTCACGTTGCGATAGAGAGCGGCCGGGTTCACGCCGCCGGCGATGTACACATCGTCGCGACCGTCCCCGTTGCAGTCGAACGTCGCGACGCCGCCGCCGACGAAGTACGCGAGCGGTCCGTCGAAGGTCTGGCTGATCCCGGCGGTCGCGGTCTCCTCGACGTAGCGCGGCGGCAGCGCCGGGCCGCCGGAGGTGTTCCCCGGCAGTGCCAGACGGCCGGTCAGGCCAGCGCCGACGGCCAGGCCGATGGTGGCGATCAAGCCCGCCCCGGCCACGACGCTGGCCCGCGTTCGCCGGATTCGAGGTCCTCGGCCTGACCTGCGCTCAGCCGCCTCTTCGGTCGCCGGGACGTCCGACGGATCAGGCGCGATGTTCGGCCAGCCCGGCATTCGCGCGCGCCAGCCGGTCGAGTTCGACCAGGGTGGCGACGTTCCCGCGCGTCGAGGCGAGCCCGAGCCGCGGCTCGATCCCGTCGAGGATCGCTGCGCTGAGATTCTCGACCTCGGCGCCGTACTGGTCGACCGACGGGATCGCGATCTGCTCGGCCGCCGTGCCCCGCCACAGCGTCATCGTCGGGAGCGGCCCGTCCGGATCAGGCACGAATGGCACGTCGAGGACGAGGCGCGCGTCACGCCCGACGATCTCGACCCGCTCGCGATCGGGCGCCGCGAAGCCGCTGTCGAACTGGGCGAGCAGGCCGCCCGGGAAGTGGAGCTGGCCGATGAACATGCGGTCGACCCCGGCTTCGTCGAAGCGGGCAAAGCCAGCCAGGCGGTCCGGCTCCTCGCCCGCGATCCGCCGTGCGAGGCTGACCGGGTAGCAGCCGACGTCCCACAGCGATCCGCCGCCCATCGCCAGGTTCGCCCGGGGGTCGTCGGACCGGTCCAGGAGGAACGAGAACGTCCCGGTCACGAGCTCCAGCGGACCGAGCGAGCCACCCCGGGCCAGCTCGAGGGCCCGCACGATCTGCGGGTGGTGGAGGTACATGAAGCCCTCGACCACGATCCGCCCGGTCCGGGCCGCGGCGTCCGCGACCGCGTCAACCTGGGCGACGGTCAGGGCCAGCGGCTTCTCACACAGGACGTGTTTGCCGGCATCCAGGGCGCGGACCGCCCACGCGGCGTGGAGATGGTTCGGGAGGGCGATGTAGACCACGTCGATGTCCGGATCGGCGAGCAACGCGTCATACGTCCCGTAGGTCCGAGGAATGCCGTGGGTGGCCGCATACGCCGCGGCTCGGCCGGCGTCTCGGCTGGCCACCCCGAGCAGCTCGCCGCGGCTGGAGGCGCGGACGGCCCGGACGATCCGAACCGATATCCGGCCCGGCCCGAGGATCCCCCAGGCCAGCGTTGACCGCGTTCCGTCGTGGGTCACAGGTCCTCAGCTCTCCGGCCAGGCCGCCGGCGGCCACCGCGCGATTGCGAGCGCAATCTACCATCGCCGCCCGGTGGGACCGCAAAGACCATCTCGCGACGAAGACCACGGCCGCTCGCCGGCCGCCGCAACAATGGCCGGTTACGTGCCGGGCGCGGAGTGGTACAGTCGCGCCGCCGAATTAGAACAAGAGGAACACAAACCGGTGACCTTCGGTCGGGATGACATCGGTGTTCGCAGCGAATCAGTGCGCCGGGCAAACCTCGGCGCCATCGTTCGCGACCTCCACGACCGTGGCGCCCAGACCCGATCCGAGATCGTCGCTCGGACGGGCCTCACGCGCAGCGCGATCCGCGGCCTCATCGGCGAACTCGTCGCCGAGGGCCTCGTCTCGGAGGTGCGCGCCGAGCCGCTCGGAACCCCGGGGCGCCCGTCGCCAGTGGTCCGCCCGCGCCCGGAGTCGGCCGTGGTCCTCGCCCTCGACATCGAGGTCGACTCCCTCGCCGCCGCCCTGATCGGCTTCGGTGGCATGGTGCTGGAGCATGTCCGGATCGACCGGCGGCGCGGCCACTCCACGCTCGCCCACATCGTCGGCGACCTGGTCGAGCTGGCCGGGATCGTCAGGGCCCGGCGCCCGGGCGTGGTCGAGATCGGGATCGGAGTCGCGGTCGTCGGGGTGGTCCGCCGCACTGACGGGCTCGTTTCGATGGCCCCCAACATGGGCTGGACGGACGAGCCGCTCGGGGCCGCCCTGGCGGAGGCGCTCGGCGGTGAGGTTCCGATCCTGGTCGCCAACGAGGCCGATCTCGGCGCCCTTGCCGAGGTCCGCCGCGGAGCGGCCGTGGGCGCGGACCACATCCTGTTCGTCTCCGGCGAGGTCGGCGTGGGCGGCGGCCTGATCATCGCCGGCCAGCCGTTCAACGGCGTCGCCGGCTACGGTGGCGAGATCGGCCACCTCCCGGTGAACCCGGCCGGGACGACCTGTCGGTGCGGCGCGATCGGCTGCTGGGAGACCGAGGTCGGAGCGATGCGTCTGCTCCGTCGGGCGGGCCGCACCGCGGCCGGCAGCCGCGACGGAATCGATGCGCTCCTGCGCGACGCAGAGGCGGGCGAGGTCACGGCCCTGGCCGCTCTCGAGGAGACCGGCCGCTGGATCGGGTTCGGGCTGGCTGGACTCGTCAACGTCTTCGGTCCGCGCCTGGTCGTGTTCGGCGGACTGTTCGCCCGGATCCTCCCGTTCGTCGCGGCCAGCATCGACACCGAACTCGATCGCCGCGCGCTTGCGGCGCCCCGCCGTCTGGTCCGGATCCTCCCGGGCGCCCTCGGCGCCGAGGCGCCGTTGCTCGGTGCAGCGGAGTTAGCACTCAGGCCGTTCCTCGCCGATCCCGCCCGCTGGATCGGCAACCGGAACGATTCGGTGTCATCAACGGCTCGGTTGAGGTTGAGGAGGGTGGTAGCCTAGCGCCGACCCGACGATGCGAACGGCGGACCCGTCATTCCAGAGGAGGAGAAGAACCGCATGATCACTCGTAGATTGCTGGCCGTCGCTGCCGGTGCCATGTTCATCGTGGGCGCCTGCAACAGCACCGCCAGCACCCCACCCGCCGCATCGGGCGGCACCGCCACCGGCTGTACGGTCGGCGTGTCGTGGAACAACTACTCGCAGGAGCGCTGGAAGAAGGCCGACGAGCCGGCCATGACGAAGGCCATCGAGGCGAAGGGCGGCAAGTACATCCGCGCCGACGCCAACGACAAGGCCGAGCAGCAGCTCACCGACATCGACACCCTGATGAACCAGGGCGCGAAGGTCCTGATCGTCCTCGCCAAGGACTCGGAGGCAATCAAGCCGGCCATCGCCAAGGCCATGGCGGCCGGAGTCAAGGTGATCGCCTATGACCGCTTGATCGAGGACCCGAACACCTTCTACATCACCTTCGACAACAAGAAGGTCGGCACGCTCATGGCCCAGACGCTCATGAAGCTCGTCCCGACCGGCAACTACGCCGTCATCCTCGGGGCGGCGACCGACCCGAACTCCGCGTTCCTTCGCTCGGGCATGACCGAAGCCGGGATCCCCGCGCTCAACGCCGGATCCGGGCCGATCAAGGTCGTCTTCGAGAAGAACACGGACAACTGGGACACGACGAACGCCAAGAACAACATGGAAGCGGCGCTCAACGCGAACAACAACAAGATCGACGCCGTTCTCTCCGAGAACGACAGCATGGCGACGGGCGTCGTCCAGGCGCTGAGCGCGGTTGGCTCGAAGGCCCCCGTGACCGGCCAGGACGGTGACACCGCAGCCCTGAACCGGGTCGCCCTCGGCACCCAGGCCGTCTCGGTCTGGAAGAACGCGTTCGCCCTCGGCGAGACCGCCGGCGACGTGGCCATGCAGCTCTGCAGCGGCACGGCGATGAACGCGGTCACGGCCCCGAGCGATCTCCCGGCCGCAGCTGCTCCGGCGAGCCTCGCCGCAACCCCGTTCACCACGCCCGGCAAGAACACCGTCCAGTCGATCGTCCTGACGCCGACCGCGATCACGCAGGCCAATCTGAAGGACACCGTTGACGCCGGGTGGGTCACCAAGGAAGCGGTCTGCGCCGGCGTCACCGCCGGTTCGGTCCCGCCCTGCTGATCGCCCCGAACCTGTAGTCAAACGGCCTGCTTCGCGGTCCCCGCGGAGCAGGCCGCTTTCCGTTTCGGCATCGTCGGCGGCTGAGGACCAGGAGTTGGGCTCATGACAGACGTGGCTGGGGTTCCCCCGGATCAGGCGACCGGTCCATGGCAAAGCATTGCAAACCTCGTGCGCGCGACCGAGGTCGACCTGCGCCAGTTCGGCATGGTCATCGCGTTGGTCCTGATCTGGGTGGTCCTCGGCATCGCCAACCCGTCGATCCTCCGGCCGGTCAACTTCCTCAGCTTCTCGGTCCAGGCTGCAAGCACCGCCATCCTCGCGACGGGGATGGTGCTCGTGATCGTCTCGCGCAACATCGACCTGTCGGTCGGGGCGGTCGTCGGTTTCATCGGGATGTTCTACGCCGAATTCATGGCGCATTTCCTCCCGGAGAACCTCGGGTTCCCGATCAACCACCCCCTCGTCTGGATCATCGCGCTCGCCGCCGGGACCCTTCTCGGTATCGCGATCGGCGCGCTCCAGGGCTTCCTGATCGCCTACGTCGAGATCCCGTCGTTCGTGGTCACGCTCGGCGGCCTGTTCTTGTTCCGCGGCCTGATCTGGCAGCTCAGCGGTGGCACGACCGTGGCCCCGGACGATCCGACCTTCGTGCTCATCGGCGGCGGCCCGGAAGGATCGTTGGGCGGCACGCTGAGCTGGGTGTTCGGGATCGTCCTGTGCGTCGCGGCGGTCTTCCTGATCGTGACGTCGCGCCGGCAACGCATGAGATTCGGCTTCCCGACGCGCCCGGTCTGGGCCGAGTTCGTGGTCGGCGGGGTGGCCGTCGCGGTCGTCCTGTTGGCCGTCTACACGGCCAACAGCTACCACTGGCCGCCCGGATTGGCGACGCAGTACGCCGTGAAGCACGGGATCGTCGAGCCGCCGGGCGGCCTCCAGATCGAGGCCGGGATCCCGTTCCCGCTGGTGATCGTCATCGGGGTCACGATCGCCATGACGTTCCTGACCACCCGCCGTCGGTTCGGGCGCGATGTCTACGCCTACGGCGGCAATCCGCAGGCCGCTGACCTGGCCGGGATCAACACGCGCTGGACGATCATGAAGATCTTCATCCTCATGGGCATCCTGTGCGCGATCAGCGGCGCGATCGCATCGGCCCGCCTGAATGGCGGGACGCTCGACCTCGGGCTGGGATATGAGCTGTATGTCATCGCCGCGGCCGTGATCGGCGGGACGCTCTTCGCCGGCGGAGTCGGGTCGATCCCCGGAGCGATTCTTGGGGCCCTGGTCATGCAGTCCCTGCAGTACGGGCTCGGCTTCATCGGCTTCAACTCGCCCCAGGTGAACATGGTCCTGGCGATCGTCCTTGTCGGCGTTGTCGGCATCGACCAGTGGGTCCGGCGGCGGGCCCGATGAGCGCGGAGGCGCAACCGATGACGGACTTGGCAACCACACCGGCACCGTTGCAGACGGGCACGCCACTCGTCGAGATGCGGAACATCAACGTCGCGTTCGGCGGCGTGCATGCGGTCCGCAACGTCTCGATCAACCTGTATCCCGGGGAGGTCGTCGGTCTGGTCGGCGGCAATGGCGCCGGAAAATCGACCCTGACCAAGGTGTTGTCAGGGGCGCAGCGGCCGGACTCCGGGCAGATCATGGTGAACGGGACCGTCGTCGACATCGCCAACCCGCGAGACGCGAAGGCGTACGGGATCGAGACGATCTACCAGACGCTGGCCCTCGCCGACAACCTCGACGCGCCGGCGAACCTGTTCCTCGGGCGCGAGCTCACGACCCGCCTCGGCAACCTCGACAACGATCGGATGGAGGACGCCACCCGGAAGGTCATGGCCCGCCTCAACCCGAACTTCCACCGCTTCACGATGCCGGTGAGGTCGCTCTCGGGCGGGCAGCGCCAGGCCGTCGCAATCGCGCGGGCGGTGTACTTCAACGCCAAGATCCTGATCATGGATGAGCCGACCGCGGCGCTCGGGCCGGCCGAGACCGCGCAGGTCCGAAATCTCGTCCGTCAGCTGAAATCCGATGGGATCGGGATCTTCCTGATCAGCCACGACATCCATGACGTCTACGACCTGGCCGATCGGGTCAGCGTGATGTACCACGGCCAGATCGTCGACACGGTCGACAAGGCCAACGTGACCACCGACGACATCCTCGGGATGATCATCCTGGGCAAGAAGCCGGGCGAGGTCACCCAGACCGAGCTGGACGCGCTCGAACTCCGCAGCTGAGCCCAGCCGCGGCCACCGTGGCCGCGGCTGGGCACCGATCGTGGCGGCCGAGGCTCGGCCGCTGGCGATCGGCTGGGCCGATCAGGTCGCCCGGAAGCCGATCAGGTCGCCCGGAAGGTCGGGGCCAGGGCGGGGTACAGCTCCCGATAGCGGGCGTGCGCCGTGCGGTAGGTCGCTGCGTCCGGACCCGGCGCGGCGGCCGGGGTGGCGGTAGCCAGCGCGCTCGCGGAGGCCACGGTCGGGAACCATCCCGCCCCGACGGCCGCGAGCAGACCGGCACCGTAGGCGGCGCCCTCAGGCGTGTCGACGGTGTCGATCTCGGCCTCGAGGACGTCGGCGAGGATCTGGCGCCAGAGCGGGCTGCGCGTGCCGCCGCCCGACGCGCGGATCCGGTCCGGAGCGGGCATGCCGGCCGCGACCATCAGGTCGAGGCCATCGCGGAGCCCGAACGCAACGCCCTCCAGCACGGCCCGGGTCAGGTGGCGCCGGTCATGGCCGATCGTCAGCCCGATGAACCCCGCCCGCGCGAGCGGGTCCGGATGCGGGCTCCGCTCCCCCGTGAGGTAGGGCAGGAAGAGCAGCCCATCGCTGCCCGGACCGATCGAGCCGGCCTCGTCGACGAGAGCCCCGAATTCCAGCCCGGGTGCGAGCGTGTCGCGGTACCAGCGCAGGCTGCCGGCTGCAGACAGCATCACCGACATCAGGTGCCAGCGGTCGGGCGCGGCGTGGCAAAAGGCGTGGACTCGGCCGGCCGGGTCGAAGATCGGTCGATCGGTGGCGGCGAAGATGACGCCCGATGTTCCGAGCGAGAGCGCGACCGACCCCGGATCGACGACCCCGACGCCCACTGCGTTCGCCGCCTGGTCGCCGCCGCCGGCAACGACCGGCGTCCCGGCCCGCAGACCCGTTGCGGCGGCCGCCGCCACGCTGACCGCGCCGGTCACCGCCGGTCCCTCGAACGTCGGCGGGAGCCAGCTCGGGTCGATCCCGAGGGCATCCACGACCTCCGCCGACCAGGTCCGTGCCGCCAGATCGAACAGGAGCGTCCCCGCCCCGTCGGCCTTGTCGACGGCGTGGTCGCCGGTCAGTCGCTGGCGGACGAAGTCCTTCGGCAGCAGGACGTGCGAGATCCGCGCCCAGACATCCGGCTCGTGGTCGCGAACCCAGACGAGCTTGGGGGCGGTGAACCCGGTCAGGGCGTCGTTGCCGGTGATCTCGATCAGGCGCCGCGGGCCGACGGCCGCCCGGATCGCGTCGCACTCAGCGGCCGTCCGCTGGTCGTTCCACAGGATGGCCGGGCGGAGGACGGCGTCGCTCGCGTCGAGGAGGACGAGCCCGTGCATCTGGCCGGTCAGCCCGATCGCCTCGATGTCATCGGCGCTGACCCCGGTCGAGTCGAGGACCGAGCGGATGGCGGCGACCGTTCCCACCCACCAGAGCTCGGGGTCCTGCTCGCTCCAGAGTGGCCGCGGCACGTCGAATGGATACTCCGCCACGCCGATCCCGGTGACGGTCCCGGATCCGTCGATCACGACCGCTTTGGTGGCGGTCGTCGAGACGTCGATCCCGATGACGAACGACATCAGGTCAGTGTCCGGCGCTCGACTTCACCCGTGCCTGTTCGGCTGCCCAGATCGACTCGTTCACGACGTTCTCGAGCAGCTCCTGGTGACCGGACACCGGACGCGGGTCGATCGCTCCGGCAGCGACCTTCGCCTCCAGCGACTCGAGCGTCTCGGAGCCATCCAGGATGGCCGCGCCGAGCGAGCCGCTCCAGCCGGCGTAGCGCTGTTCCCGGCGATCGGCGAGCTCCCCGCGCTCGACGAGGTCCGCGGCGACGAGGAGCGCCCGGGCGAGCGTGTCCAGCGCGCCGACGTGGGCATGGAACAGGTCCGTCCGATGGGTGCTCTGGCGGCGCAGCTTCGCGTCGAAGTTGAAGCCGCCCTGGCCGATGCCACCGTGGCGGATGATCTCGTAGAGCGGCAGCGCGAGATCCTCGACCGAGTTCGGGAACTGGTCGGTATCCCAGCCGTTCTGCGGGTCGCCGCGGTTGGCGTCGATGCTGCCGAGGATCCCGTTGGCCACGGCGAAGGCAACCTCGTGGTGGAAGCTGTGGCCGGCCAGCGTCGCGTGGTTCGCCTCGATGTTGACCCGGAACTCGGCCTCGAGGCCGTGCTTGACCAGGAAGCCGTGGACGGTGGCGACGTCATAGTCGTACTGGTGCTTCGTCGGCTCCATGGGCTTCGGTTCGATCAGCAGCTGACCCTCGAAGCCGATCCGGTGCTTGTGCTCCACGACGAGGTGCAGGAAGCGCGCGAGCTGCGCGCCCTCGCGCTTGAGGTCCGTGTTCAGGAGGGTGTCGTAGCCCTCGCGGCCGCCCCACATCACGTAGTTCTCGCCGCCGAGTCGCCTGGTGACCTCGAGCATGTGCTTGACCTGGGCGGCAGCGTAGGCGAACACCTCCGGGTCGGGGTTGGTCGCTGCTCCGGCCTGGTAGCGCGGGTGAGTGAACAGGTTGGCCGTGCCCCAGAGCAGCCGGACCCCGGTCCGCTCCTGGTAGCCCTGGGCGTCGTCGGCGAGCGCATCGAGGTTCGAACGGAATTCGGCGAAGCTCTTGCCCTCGGGGGACACGTCGCGGTCATGGAAGCAGTAGTACGGCGTGCCGAGCTTGCTGAAGAACTCGAATGCGACGGCCATCCTCGTGCGCGCCGCGTCCATCTCGTCGAGGGCGGGATCGAGCCATGGTCGATCCATCGTCCCGGACCCGAACATGTCGACGCCGGGCCAGGCGAAGGAATGCCAGAAGCAGACGCCCGGTCGGAGGTGGTCCTCCATCCGCTTGCCGAGGACGAGCCGGTCGGGCTCGTAGGCCTTGAAGGTCAATGGGTCGCTGGAGCCCGGGCCGCCAAACGGGATCCGCCCGGTCACCTCGGAAAAGAAGTCCTCGCCCACGGTGGGAATCCTCCGCTCCCGACGACGTTTCCGAGCCGCCGGTCCTTGCCGCATCTGCGTTCCGCGAGCCTATCAGTCAGCGCTGGCGCCCGAGCCGTCCCGAGGTGCCGGAATGCGTCGGGTTTCCTATCCTGTGGTCATGACCGACGTCGAATTCGAGCCCAGCGGCCCGGCGCCCGACGGCCTGCCCGTCGATCCGGCGTTGATCGAGGCGGCCGCCGCCCTCGACGAGGCGGCCGCCGTCGAGCAGCACGCGACGCTCGCCGCCGAGATCGAGGCCGCGAACAAGGCGTACTACGAAGCGGACGCGCCCCTCCTGACCGATGCCGAGTGGGACCAGCAGTTCCGTCGGCTCGTCGCTCTGGAGGCGGCCTGGCCGGGTCTCGCGACCCCGGACTCGCCGACCCAGCGCGTCGGCGCCCAGATGGCCGGTACCTTCGACGAGGTCCGCCACCGGCGGCCGATGCTGTCCCTCTCGAATGCGTTCAGCCACGACGAGCTGCGGGCCTTCGACCGCCGGGTCCGGCGCGGCCTCGGCCTGCCCGCGGCGCCCGAACCGGCCCCGGACCTGGCGTACGTCGCCGAGCTGAAGATCGACGGCCTCGCGATCACTCTCCGCTACGAACGGGGCCGGTTCGTCCAGGGCGCAACCCGCGGCGACGGCGCGACCGGCGAGGACGTCACCGCCAACCTGCGGACGATCCGGAGCGTCCCCGGCCGCCTGGCCGAGCCGGCCACGCTCGACGCCCGCGGCGAGGTCTACATGCCGAAGGCCGAGTTCGCCCGGATCAACGCCGAGCGCGAGGAGGCGGGCCTGGCGCTCTACGCGAACCCGCGCAACTCGGGCGCCGGCTCGCTCCGCCAGAAGGACCCCCAGGTGACCGCCAGCCGCCAGCTGAGCACGTGGGCCTACCAGTTGATCGAGGAAGGCGAGTCCGCGCTCGCGGCATCCGCGGCGCCGGCCGAGGCGGACCCGCTCGAAGGGGCCGCGCCTGGAGTGACCAGCCAGTCCGATGCCCTCGAGCGACTGGCCGCCCTCGGCTTCGCAGTCAACCCGAACCGGGCGGCCGGCCTCGACATCGACGGCGTCATCGCGTTCACCGAAACCTGGCGCGACGCCCGTCACCACCTGCCGTACGAGACCGACGGCGTCGTCGTCAAGGTCGACCGGTTCGACCACCAGACGCGGCTCGGGATCGTCAGCCGGGCGCCGCGCTGGGCGATTGCCTTCAAGTTCCCCCCGGAGCAGGTCGAGACCGTCCTCGAGGACATCGTCGCGTATGTCGGACGGACCGGGACGCTGACGCCGGTCGCCCATCTCGCAGCAGTCAAGGTCGCCGGCTCCACGGTGACCCGAGCGACCCTCCACAACCTCGACGAGATCGGCCGGAAGGGCGTCCTCATCGGCGATCACGTCATCCTCCAGAAGGCAGGCGACGTGATTCCCGAGGTGGTCCGTCCGGTCATCGAGAAGCGAACCGGCGCCGAGCACCCGTTCGTCATGCCCGAGCGCTGCCCCGTCTGCGACACGCCGATCGTCCAGGATGATGGCGCGGTCCGCCACTACTGCCCGAACCGGGCCTGTCCCGCCCGCGTCGCCCAGTCGTTCCAGCAATTCGTCGGGCGGGGCGGCATGGACATCGAGGGCGCCGGCTGGAAAGTCCTCGAGCAGCTCCTCCAGACCGGTCTTGTCAAGCGCCGCGGCGACTTCTATCGGCTCTCGGTCGAGGATCTCGTTGGGCTCGATCGGTTCGCCCGGAAGAGTGCCGAGAACCTGTATGCAAACATCCAGAAGTCGCGGCGGCGGCCGCTGGAGCGGGTGATCGCCGGACTCGGAATCCCGCAGGTCGGGTTCACGACGGCGATCGAGCTCGCGGCATGGCTCGCCGGCGCGGTTCCGGCCGGCGCGGTTCCGGCAGGTGACGACCCGGCCGGTGACGACCCGGCCGGTGACGACTGGCTCCGCCGGGCGGCCGCCCACCTCGAGCGGGTCGCGACCGAGGAGCCGGAGCGGTTTGCCGAGGTCGCCGGAATCGGCCCGACGGTATCGATTGCCCTGGCCGAATGGTTCGGGCCCACGGGTCCGGGCCGGGCGGTCCTGGAGGACCTCGCCGACGCCGGTGTCGTGGTCGAGGTGCCCCCACCGCGACCGGCGGGCGGCGGGGAATCCGCGGCGACGGGGCCGCTGGCCGGCAAGACGGTCGTGGTCAGCGGCACGATCGTGGGATTCAGCCGTGAGGGCGCCGAGCAGGCCGTCCGCGACGCCGGTGGCAAGGCCGCCGGGTCGATCTCGAAGAAGACCGACTACCTGGTCGCCGGCCCGGGCGCCGGCTCGAAGCTTGCGAAGGCGGAGGAGCTCGGGATCGTGGTCCTCGACGCCGAAGCGTTCGCGAAGCTGCTGGAGGGCGAGCCATGACCGATGCCGAGGAGCGCTTCGCGGAACGCATCGCCGTTGACCTCGAGCGGGTCCTCGGGGCCGGAATCGCAATCGATGACATCGAGCTGACGGCGAAGGATCAGCGAATGCGCGTGCGGGCGACGCTCCTCGTCGGCGGGCGGGTCGAGACGATCGAGGCCGAGGCGGCCGACATCCTCGCCCTGTATCGCCCAGTGATCGAGCGGGCTGCCGAGCTGCGCCTCCAATCGGCGTTCTGGCAGATGATCGGGCCGAGTTGAGCGACCCCGGCGCCGCCTGACCTGGCGCTGGCTGTCGCCGGCTGACCGGCCAGACTGTGCGGGCGACCCGGACTCAGCCGAGCGCGCCATTGAACTGGCCGAAGATCGCATCGGGCTGCCAGTCGAGCGGCTCGCCCCGGATCATCCGGACGCCCCCGAACTCCTCATGCCAGCCGGCGGCCCGCAGCCGCTCGCGGCCGGCACGATTGGAGGCGAGGACCCCGGCGCCCGCCCGGTCGCCAACCCCGGTTGCCCGGCGGCGCCGCTCGAGGAGGCGAAGCGCGTCCTCGGGATCGGGTGCGATCAGAGCGCCACCGCGCCATGGAGTCCGGGCGAGGTACGCTCGGACGGTGTCCGCGGCATCGACCGCGACCAGGGTGGAGGTCGAGCTCACCAGGGCCTCGAGCGCGGCGCGTCGGTCCTCACCGGTTGCCGCCCGGTCGAGGGCGGTGATCGCCGCGACGTCGTCGGCCCGGAAGGACCGGATCCGCGGATCGGGCAGGCCCGGGTCGGGGGCGAGGCCGTCGATGGCGAACCGGACCTGCTGGTCGAGCACCCGGAACCCGAGGCGTTCGTACATCGGCCGGCCCATCGGTGACGCGATCAGGATCTGGCTCCGGGCCTCACGACGCTCCAGTTCGTCGAGGACGGCGGCCGTGATCCGGCGGCCGAGGCCCGCGCCCCGCCGCGCCGGTTCGACGAAGATGGCGCCCACCCAGCCGGTCGTGGCGTGTGCGCCGGCGACGCCGGTCGCGACGACCCGACCCGCCTCGTCGGCGACGAACGGCGCGATCATCGGCTGGGTCAGGGCCCAGCGGAAGAAGTCGAGGCGGTCGCCGAAGTCATGGCGATGGAGGAGATCGGCCGCGTCGGCGACATCCCCGTCCCGCATCGGGCGGATCTCGGCCAGGGACCTGGTCACGCCGCGGCTCGTCCGCACCCGGCGGGCTGGCCGCGGATCCCTCGAGATTGGCGCGATCGGGTGACCATCGCGGCGGAGCCTACCAAGACCGGTCCGGATCGGCCCGGTGTGCGATCATCGGCGCCATGCCCGGCCTGTCCCGGAGCGACGTCGAGCACGTCGCCCATCTCGCCCGACTCGGCCTGACCCTCGACGAGCTCAGCCTCCTCGAGGGCCAGCTCAACCACATCCTCGAGCAGTACGCGAAGCTGGCCGAGCTCGACACCGACCCGATCGCCCCGACCGCCCAGACGATCGAGCTCGAGAACATCCTCCGCGAGGACGTCACGCTCCCGTCGCTGCCGGTGGAGGACGTGCTCCGGAACGCCGCGTCGGTCGCCGGCGGCTACATCGTCTCGCCGCCGATCCTGGGCGACGAGAGCCGCACGTGATGGCGCCGGCCACGGCTCCCGAGCCCCGCCTGCCGCGATGACCGATCTCACCCGGCTCCACGCTCACGAGATGACCGCCGCGCTGCGGTCCGGCGAGGTGAGCTCACGCGAGCTCGCGGTCGCCCATCTCGATGCCGCCGAGGCCGGCAACCGGGCGCTCAACGCGTGGCTCACGATCGACCGCCCGTCCGCCCTCGCCCAGGCCGACGCGGCCGATGCCCGTCTGGCGGCGGGAGATCCCGAGGCGCACCCGCTCCTCGGTGTCCCGGTCGCCCTCAAAGACCTCGTGTCGGTCAAGGGCGGCCAGTGCACGGCAGGCTCCCGGATTCTCGAGGGCTACATCGCCCCCTACGACGCCCACATCACCGAGCGACTCCGGGCCGTCGGGGCGGTGATCCTCGGCAAGACGAACATGGACGAGTTCGCCATGGGCTCGTCGAA
Organism: Candidatus Limnocylindrales bacterium; assembly: GCA_038204565.1. Taxonomy (GTDB): domain Bacteria; phylum Chloroflexota; class Limnocylindria; order Limnocylindrales; family CSP1-4; genus CF-46. Next base: position 34,175 of record JBBRCU010000019.1, on the reverse strand, counting down.
CGAGCACAGCGCCTTCGGCCCGGTTGCCAACCCGTGGGACCTCGAGACCGTGCCGGGCGGATCGAGCGGTGGCTCCGCGGTGGCTGTCGCCGCATACCACGCGCCGCTGTCGCTCGGGACGGACACAGGCGGCTCGATCCGGCAGCCCGCCGCCCTCACCGGGATCGTCGGGATGAAGCCGACGTACGGCCGGGTTTCGCGCTACGGGATCGTCGCCTTTGCGAGCTCGCTCGACCAGATCGGGCCGTTCGCCCGCGACGTCCGCGACGCGGCGACGCTCCTCCACGCCGTGGCCGGCCGCGACGACCGCGACTCCACCTCGGCCCCGGTTCCGGTGCCGCCGGAGCTGCTCAGACTGCCGGCCTCCGACGACGAGGCGGCTGGCGGCATCCGCGGCAAGCGCCTCGGCCTGCCGAAGGAATATTTCGTCACCGGCATGGACCCCGACTCGCGCCGCCGGATCGAGGAATCGGTCTCGGCCCTCGAGGCTGCCGGCGCGACCGTCGAGGAGGTCAGCCTGCCCCACACGGACTACGGCCTGGCGACGTACTACATCGTCGCGCCGGCGGAGGCCTCGGCCAACCTCGCCCGCTACGACGGCGTCCGGTTCGGGCCACGGCTCGGCGACAGCGACGTCCTCGGCAACTACCTCGCGACGCGCGGTCGCGGCTTCGGGCCGGAGGTCAAGCGCCGGATCATGCTCGGGACCTACGCCCTGAGCGCCGGCTATTACGACGCGTTCTACGTCAAGGCGCAGAAGGTCCGGACGCTCATCAAGCAGGACTTCGACACCCTCTTCGAGCAAGGCTTCGACGCGCTCGTCGCGCCGACCTCGCCGACGGTGGCATTCCGTTTCGGGGCGAAGATGGCCGACCCGGTCGCGATGTACCTGTCGGACGCGTGCACCCTGCCGGTGAACATGGCAGGCCTTCCGGGGATATCCATTCCGTGTGGCCTGTCGGAGGGAATGCCGGTCGGCCTCCAGCTGATCGGCCCGGCGTGGTCCGAGCTCGAGCTGTTCCGCCTGTCGCGCGGCTTCGAGGCCTTGACGGCCGGGGCCGAGTGGCGGACGCGGGAGCCGGCCGAGATCGGGCTCACGACCGACCCGTCGCAGCCGACTCCGGCCGAACGGGCGGCGGCCTTGTCCGCCTGACAGGTAGCGGGCCGGGCGAGCCGGTCCGGTCGGCGGCCAATCTCCCAGCCGCGGTCCGGTTCGGGACCCACGACTGCCAACGACAGTCCGTCCGGCACTCGCCGGCTGCCGCGACGCGGCAGACGATGGAGCGGCAAGGAGGACTGAACGCATGCGACGTGGACCGATGGCCCTGGCTCTGGTGGGCGGTGCGGCAATGGGCGGCGTCGCGGCGTTTCGCGGCATCGTCCGGCCGTGGTCCGAGCGATGGGGAGCCGAACCGGATGACGCCGCTCGACTGTTGCCCGGCGACGAGCTGATCGCGGGACCGACCGGCGGAGACACCCGTGGGATCACGATCGAGGCGCCGGCTGCCGCGATCTGGCCATGGCTCGTCCAGATGGGCTTCGGACGGGCCGGCTGGTACAGCTACGACACGATGGACATGCGGGGTTCGAGCGCTCATGCCATCGTGCCCGCGTGGCAGTCGATCGCGGTCGGCCAGACGATGCGAACGTGGCCAGGCGGCGGCTTCGAGGTCGCGCAGATCGACCCGGAGCACGCGGTCGTCCTGTACCTCGACAACACGATCGTGACCCGCCAAAGGGCGGAGGCGCGCGCGACGGCCGTCGGCGGCGTGGGGGCCGATCCGACGACGCCCGGCCTGGCGGCATCGGCCGCGATCCTGCGAACGCAGCCGCGGGCGTTCCGGGCGAGCTGGACGTTCGTCCTCGAGCCGATCGACGGGGAGCGGACCCGGCTGATCGAGCGGGTGCGGGTCGAATATCCGGCGATCGCGGTCTGGAATCGGATCACCGGTCCGCTCTTCGGCGTGGCGGTGTTCCTGATGACGCGGCAACAACTCCTCGGGATCAAGGAGCGCGCCGAGCGTCTCGTTGCCAGAGGCTCGGTCACGGCGGACGTGGCGATATTGCCGGCCGTGACAGGCCACCAGGAGCTCGTTCCCGTCTAAGGGGAGCTCCCTGCGGGCTTTGCCCTCTCCGGTCCGCGAACGTTGCTTGCCGACGAAGCCGCCGGCAGAACGCCAGCGCCACCCAGAAACAGCCTGCTTCGCGGTGCCGGCCGGATCGCGTACGCTTGGCCTCGTCATGTCGATCGACGCCGCCGCCAGGTCCCGCCCGCCTCTCGCCGAGCGGGCGCTGGCGGAGCGGGTCCGGCAGGTGCCGCCGTCCGGCATCCGGCGCTTCTTCGACATCCTCGCGACGATGGATGACGTGATCAGCCTCGGGGTGGGGGAGCCCGACTTCGACACCCCGGAGCGGATCGTGGCCGCCGGGGTCCGCTCGCTCAACGCGGGGCGGACCCACTACACGAGCAACTTCGGGACGATCGAGCTGCGCCGGGCGCTGGCCGACCATCTCGAGCGGCGCTACGGCGTCGCCTACGACCCGGCGACCGAGCTGCTGATCACGGTCGGGGCGTCCGAGGCGGTCGACCTCGCCCTGCGCGCGACCTGTGACCCGGGCGACGAGGTGATCCTCCACGAGCCGTCGTACGTCGCCTACGTCCCCGCGATCCTCTTCGCCGGCGGGACGACCGTCCACGTGGCGACCCGCCTCGAGGACGACTTCGCCCTCGATCCCACCGCCGTCGAGGCGGCGATCACTCCACGGACCAAGGCCCTCTTCCTCGGCTACCCGTGCAATCCGACCGGCGCCGTCCTGCCCGATGCGGTCCAGGATGAGCTTGCCGCCATCGCCGAGCACCACGACCTCCTGGTCTACAGCGACGAGATCTATGACCGCCTCGCCTACGGCTCGTATCGCCACCGGGCGTTCAGTGCCCTGCCGGGGATGCGCGACCGGACGATCCTCATCGGCGGGTTCTCCAAGGCCTACGCGATGACCGGCTGGCGGGTCGGTTATCTGGCGGCCCCGACGGCGATCCTCGAGGGGATCGTCAAGGTCCACCAGTACGGGATCATGTCGGCCCCGACGACCGCCCAGGACGCCGCGCTCGAGGCCATCGTCGGCGGCGAGGCAGACGTTGAGCGGATGCTGGCCGAGTACGACCGGCGGCGCAGGCTCGTCGTCGATGGGTTCAACGCCCTCGGCCTGCGGACCTTCGAGCCGCGCGGCGCCTTCTACGCATTCCCCGAGGTGACCACGACGACGGGCCTGTCGTCGGAGGAATTCGCCCAGGGCCTCCTGGCCGAGGAGCGGGTCGCGGTCATCCCGGGCTCGGCATTCGGGCCCAGCGGCGAGGGTCATGTCCGAGCCTGCTACGCGACCTCGTACGAACAGCTTGAGGACGCCATCGGTCGGATCGGCCGGTTCGTCGATCGCCACCGGACCATGTGACCGTGGTCGCTCCAGGCCTGCCGCCGGTTCCAGCGTCCAACGCCTCGGTTCCCGCCGTCGCGCCAGCGATCGGGGCACCCGACAACCTTCCGTCCCGCAATCCTGGCGCCGTCCTGTCGACGTTCCTCCTGACCGACATCGCCGGGAGCACCCGGCTCTGGGAGGAGCATGGCGATTCGATGGGTGCGGCGCTCGCGGTCCACGATGAGCTGCTCCGGGCCGCGATCACCGCCCACGGCGGAATGGTCGTCAAGACGATGGGCGACGGAATGCTCGCGGTCTTCGCCACTGCCCTGGAGGCCGTCGAAGGGTCGCTCGACGCGCAGGGCCGCCTCCGCGACACGGCCTGGGGCGCGACCGGACCGCTCCGTGTCCGGATGGCGATCCACTCGGGAATCGCGGAATCGCGCGAGGGTGATTTCTTCGGACAGGCCCTCAATCGCGACGCCCGCATTCTCGCGATCGGGCACGGCGGCCAGGTCCTCCTGTCCGCCGCAGCGACGGCGCTCGCCCGCGACCTCCTGCCGGCCGGCGTCGAGTTGCTGGACCTGGGGTCGCACCGGTTGCGCGACCTGGACCGGCCCGAGCAGGTCTTCCAGCTCGCCGCCCACGGGCTGGACCGGGACTTTCCGCCCCTCCGTTCGCTGAGCACTCGCCGCTCCAATCTGCCGGTCCCGCTGACCTCCTTCGTCGGGCGCCAGCGCGAACTGGCCGACGTTGACCGGCTTCTCGAGCGGAACCGGCTCGTGACGCTGATCGGCACGGGTGGAACCGGCAAGACGCGCCTGATGATCGAGGTCGCGGGGCGCGTTGCCCAGCGATTCGAGGATGGCGTCTGGCTGGCCGAGCTCGCCCCGCTCGCCGATGAGGGCGAGGTCGCTCCGGAGATCGCCCGCGCGCTCGGCGTGTCTGAGCTGCCCGGCCGTCCGACGCTCGAGGTCGTCGTCGAATTTCTCGCTTTCAAGGAGCTCCTCCTCGTCCTCGACAACGCTGAGCACCTGATCGAGGGCGTCGCCCGGATCTCGGAGCGGCTCCTGGCAACCGCGCCGCTGCTCCGGATCCTGACGACGAGCCGCGAGGCGCTTGCCGTCCCGGGCGAAGCCGTAGTCCAGGTTCCATCGCTGAGTTGTCCGATCGTGAACGGCCTCCGTGGGGACGTGGCCGAGAGCCGCGCGACGACCCTCGACGAGGCGACCTCCACGGAGGCCGTCGCACTGTTCACCGAGCGGGCCGGCGCGGTGCTCCCATCGTTCGCCCTGACCAGTGCCAACGTCGGAGCCGTCGCCGAGATCTGCCGCCGCCTCGACGGGATTCCGCTCGCGATCGAGCTTGCCGCCGGACGGGTCGGGGCGCTGTCCCCGGACGAGATCGCCAGCGGGCTGAGCGACCGATTCCGGCTTCTCACCGGCGGTCGCCGGACGGCCGTCCCGCGCCAGCAGACCCTCCACGCCCTGATCGACTGGAGCTGGGACCTCCTGACCGACGACGACCGCCGCCTCCTCCGCCGCCTGTCGATCTTCAATGGCGGCTGGACCGCTGCCGCCGCGGCGAGCGTCACTGGGGACCCGGCCACGGGCGACAGCACGATGGATGCGATCGACGGCCTCCAGCGGCTCGTCGATCGGTCGCTCGTGATCATCGACCGCGGTGCAGCGACCCGCTATCGGATGCTCGAGACGATCCGCCAATATGCCCGGGAGCAGTTGATCCGGAGTGGCGAGGCAGAGGCCGTCGCCGACCGTCATTTTCGGTACTTGTTGGCCCTTGCCGAGGTAGCCGCCGTCGAGCTCCGGGGGCCGTCGATGGTCGACTGGTTGGACCGCCTCGACGTCGAGATCGAGAACCTCGGCGGGGCCCTCGAGTGGGGCCTCGAATCGGATCCCGGAGCCGCCATTCGAATGGGCAGCGCGATGCTCGCGTACTGGAACGCACGCGTCCCGTCGCCCGACAACCAGGCCCGGATCGTCGCCGCGGTTGCCGCCGCTCGTCGAATCCTTGCCGGCCCACCCGAGCCGACGCTGGACGAGCGCAGCGTCGCCGCCCGGTTCCTGGGCGAAGCCGCGCGCAAATGGGCGTTGTCCGGCCACGGCGACGTGGCCCTCGGCTGGGCGAATGACGCCCTTGCCGCGGCCCGCGAGACCGGCGAGCCGCCGGCCCTGATCGCAGCCCTGATCGGCCGGACCACCGCACGGATCTTCACCGGGGATCGCGAGGATCCGATGCTATGGGTCGATGAGATCCTCCAGATCGCGACCGAGACCGGGGACTCCTTCAGTCTCGCGTTCACGGCGGCGGGCGTGGCCGGCGGCCTGTCGATCGGCGACCCGGCTGCGGCCGAGCGGCTGATCAGCCTTGGCGTCGAGGCGGGCCAACGGACCGGCAACCCGCACCTGATCGCGCTCGCCGCGATGGCCCGAGGCCGCCAGCTCGCCCGGGTCGGACGATTTGACGAGGCCCGGGCCCAACTCCAGGAAGCGGTCGACCGCTTTGCCGAGATCGGCGACGAGCGGCTCGCCGAGGCTGCCCGCAGCGAGCTCGCCCATACGATCCGGCGGGCCGGCCGGCTCGACGAGGCGATGGACATGTACCGCGTCTCGATCCACGGCTGGGTCCGCTCCGGCAACCGGGGTGCCGTTGCCCACCAGCTCGAGAGCGTGGCATTCCTCCGGATCGCCCGTGGCGACGAAGATGGCGCCGCACCCCTGTTGGGGGCCGCAGCGGCCCTCCGCGAGGCGGCCCACAGCCCGATGATCGAGTCGGAACGGATGGAATACGACGACTGGCTGGACCGCCTCCGCAGCGACAGGGATCCGGGGGCGGTCGATGCGGCGATCACCGCCGGGCGCGGCCTCACGATGGCCGAGGCAGTGGCCCTGGCGACCGCGGCGCAGGACGCGTCGTCGTCGGCCGAACGTTCCGCGCCCTGACGGGCGGTCGCCTACACGACGCAGATGAAGGTGGCGCGGGCGCTCGAGCCGAATGTCTGCGCCGCCGCCGTCGCCGTGGCCGTGACCACGGGCGGCCCGTCGTCGACCACGACATCATCCATCGTGAGGTCGATCGAGCCACCGGCAGTCGCGCCGATCCGGAGCCGGTCGGCCGCCGTCGTCCATGTTCCGTTGGTCCCGGTCGAGAACGGCGCTCCCAGACTTGTTCCGACGGGCGCCACGAACGCCTCGAGGACGGCGTTCGCCCCAGTGCCGCGCTTCTGGTGAATCGCGATCCGGTACGTCGTTCCGGCGGCGAGCGGCCCGGAGTCGCTGCCGACGGTCGTCGAACCGTTGCGCAGCCTGAGTGCGCCGTTCACCTGGAGTTGAAGGTTCCCGATCGTGGTCCCGGCGTCGGACAGCTGGAGGATCCTGACCGCCGCTGTCGGCGCGGCCGTGAAACGGATCGTGGCGGCGACCCAGCTGTCGTCGGCTGCCGTCCACGACCGCTCCAGATAGGAGGTGCTTGAGTTCACGATCCGGGCCGAGGTCGTTCCGGCGAGCGGTGCGGCCGTCTCGAGGGCGACCGAGCCGGAGACCCTCGTCGCGCCCGTGGTCGGATCCACGACCCGGCCGGCCTCGAACGTCATCGCCGCCAACTGCGACGGTGGCGGCGGGGGTGGCGTCGCGGTGACGCTGACGACATGACTCGTCGTCGATGAGCCGTTCGCGTTGGAGACGCTGAGGCTGACCGAGTAGGTGCCGGCAGCCACGTACGTGTGAGGTGGCGGGGCGGCCAGCACCGATCCTGTGCCATCCCCGAAATCCCAGGTCCAGCTCGTTGGCGTGCCGGTCGAGGAGTCGGCGACGGCGACCGCCAGGGGCGCGGATCCACTTGCCGGCGTGACGCTGAACGACGCGACCGGGGCCGCCGGCGGCGGTGGTGGCGGGGGAGGGGGCGGCGCGCCGGACCCGACGCTGAGTTCGAGGGTCGGTGGGTTCGCGCCCGTCCGGCTCTGGTAATACGCCGAATCCGTGCTGCCGCTGACGAGGACGAAAGTGTACGCGCCGTCGCCGCTGATGACCGCCGGGGCGAGCGTCACCGCCGCCCAGGCGTTCGCCGCGACCCTGCCGGCGGCGCCGAGCGACGGTCCCGTGGTCGCCGGCGCGTTGGCCCAGGTGATCCCCGTCTCGGTCCAGCCGTTGCCGGCCGCGTAGACCGCGCCGCCATCGACGCTGGCGTCCGTGTCGTACAGCCTGAGCTTCAGGCCACTGACGGGGCGACCGGCGAGGCCCGACACGTCGAATCGGACGTACGTCACGTAGGTCCCCGGTGACGCCGCCGTCCCGGTCCGGACGCGAACGGTCGTCCCGCCGTAGTTCTTCGTCGGGCTGGTCGCGCTGATGTAGGCGTCCGCCGACGGGTTGAAAGTGAGGGTCGCCGACGGCGGTGGGGGCGTCTGGACCGTCGCCGCCAGCGAGAAATCGGTCACGGCGTAGGTGCCCGTGCTGACGATGGCCGCATGGCTCAAGGGGTCGTGGCCGACGGCCGAGGCGGTCACGGTGTACGTCCCGGCCGCGACATCGAGCCGATAGCGGCCGAGCGCGTCGGTCGTCGTCGTGGTGCCGGCCGGTGCCGACACCGTCACGCTCGCGTTCGCCAGCGGTTGGGCCGTGGCCGCATCCGTCACGGTGCCGGTGATGTAGGTCGCCATCAGATCGAGGGCGAAGTTGACGGTCGCGACGCCGCCGGCCGGCACGATTGGCGTCTGGGCCGCACTGGCGTGCGCTGCCGCCGACGCCGAGATCAGCTCGGGTCCGGACGCGAGTCCGTTGATCGTGTACGACCCGTCGGCGCCGGTGGTCGTCTCGCCGCCCGGATAGGTGACCGTGGCGCCGCCGATTGGCAGACCGCTCGCCGAATCGATCACGTGACCCGCGACCCCGCCCGGTGGAGCGAGCGCGACGTCGAGCCGGTACGTGCCGCCGCCGACCACGGACTGGAGCCGGGTCACTGTCGCGTAGCCCGGCGCGCTGAACCGGACCGTCTGGTCCCCGGCCGGGACGCCCGCCACGGCGTACCGTCCGGCAACGTTCGAGGTGACGATCTGCGTCCCGATCGAGATCGACGCGCCGACGATCGGGAGGCTCGTTGCCGCGTCGGTGATCGTCCCGTCGATGCTGCCCGGGACGAGGTTTCGCGAGGAATCCACCCGGATGATGGTCGCCACCGACGGGACACCCGCACCATTCCTGATGACGAGCTGGTACGGGCCGGGGGGCGCGATTCCGCCACCCGCTGGGGCGTTCACCGCCAATGATCCATTTCCGGTCGTGAACGTCAGCGGCACGTAGCGCTGGTTCTGGTCGAACGCATGGGTGCCGGCGGACAGCCGGATCAGGGCGACCGAGGTGATCGATGCGGCATCTGGCGAGGCGATCGCGAATGAGCCGCCGTAGGGGGCGGTTGCCGGCGCCGCGCCGATGACCGGGCGCGGACCCTGGAACAGGTAGGGCGGGGAGTAGGTCTGGGCCCGCAGCCGCCCGGCCGCCTCGCCGCCGCCGACGACGATCCGGCCGTCCGTGAGGAGCACGGCCGCGGAGTGGTACATCCGTGGCTCGGCCATCGGCGCGACCGTCGTCCACTGCTCCGTGGCCGGACTCCAGATCTCGCCTTCGAGGACGGCCTGGGTCGCGTCGTCGGCACTGCGCGTGCCGCCGATCGCCATGACGCTGCCGTCGGCGAGGATCGTCAGGTTCATCCGACGACGCGGGAACGCCATCGGCGTCACGTCTCGCCAGGCGGGGGTCGCGGCCGTCATGTCAATGACCGAGACGCGGCTGATCGCGGGGTCGCCGCCACCGGCCCGGATGATCTTGCCCGGCGCGTACATCACGGCGGATTCCGAGTAACCGTTCGTGGCGTAGGCGTTCGTCGGCCCCGGGGTCCAGCTCCCGGTCCCGCTGGTGTCGAGGATGGCGGTGGCGCTGCCGGGGCCGGCCTCGAAGACGCGGGTGTCCGGCAGGACGAACATCAGGGGGTAGAGCGACTGGGCCCGGTTCGCACCGGTCAGCCGGGTCCAGCTGTTGGCGATGGGATCGTAGATCTCGGGGATGGTCGCCCGGCTTCCGTCGGGGGCGTCGCCGGAGGTCGCGAGCACCCGCCCATCAGCAAGCGTGGTGCTCGTCGCATACCAGCGCAGCGAGGTCATGTCGGGACCCTGCGTCCACGCTCCCGAGACAGGATCGAAGAGTGAAGTGACGCTCGTCCCGTTGTGCGGCGACACGTTCTGGCCCCCGATCACGATGACCCGCCCATCGGCAAGCATCGACTGACCGGCGCAGTGGAGATCGCCGAACAGGGCTGGCGCGGCTGCAAAGGCGCCGGTCGTCGGGTTCCAGACGCTCGCGTTCGAGCCGGTCGACCAGACGAGGACCTTGCCGGTCGGCAGGGCGGCCATGTGCTTTGCCTGAAGTCCCCAGTCCATCACGGCCGACCATGCGCCGCCGCCGGCGGGGGTCAGCGGCGCAGCGGCGCGCGCGGCAATCGCGGCAGGCGCGTCGGGCACGGCAATCGCGGCGGCATGGACCTCCGAGATGGACGGTCCGAGACCGCTCGCAAGGATCGCCAGCCCGGCACCCAGCGAAAGGATCCGGCGCCCGGGCCGGTGCACGCGCTTCCCCACGGCGACCCCCATCCTGTCGTCGTCGCCGTCGGTTGACGAGCACTCCGGACGCGACCGGGTGATCCTAGACAATCGCAGACCACTCTCGCTCGACGTGGCCCGTCCCCGGCCGATTCCGGTGGTGCATCGACGCACCAATACGCGGACCGGCCTGGAAGGTCAGCGGTGGATGGCCGGTGCGCCTGTTCTCGGGCCCGCGCTCCGCTCGATCGCCTCCTCGATCGCCCAGATCGCCAGCGGCCGCAGGTACATGCTTGCCCGGTAGTTGCCATCCTCGTCGTAAGCCTCTGGCGTCCGGAACCAGAGCCCGCGCTCGTACGTTACCGCCGCCGCGCCGCCAGCCGTTTCCCAGCCTTCGTCGACCAGGCCCCGGCCGATCATGAACGCAGCAAGCCCATAGGTCGTCCCGACCCAGACCTCCTTCGACTGCTCGCTGGAGCGGTCGACCGAGCCGTCGGGCCGGACGCCGTTGACCGCGCCCATCGCCCCACCCGCGAAGCCTTGGACGTTGAGCCGGTGGATCGTCCGCAGCGCGGCGTCGATGTGCGCGGGCGAGACGAGATCGCCGAGGCCGGTCACGTCCGCGTACCACTGACCGGCGAGCTGGTCGGCCATGATGCTGTCGGAGCTCGGGCCGCCGCCGTCGTCGTACGCGTAGTGGTCGCCGCGCCAGAGACGGGTCTCGAACGCGGCCCGTCCACGCTCGAGCCACCCCGCCCACACATGAGCGGCGTCCACGAGCCCGAGGAGGCGAGCCATGGCCCCGGCCGCAGCGACCGCGGCGAGCCACAGCGACCCGCCGTAGGCGGATGGGCCGTGCATCGGCCAGCTGTCGTAGGTCTGGTCGGGCAGTCCATCGTGCTCGGGCAACCCGTCGCCGTCATGATCTCGCGCGGCGAGTGCGGTCAGGACCGCCTCGACCGTCGGCCAGGCGTCCCGAACGAGGGCGAGGCCGCCGTCCGGCTCAGCGAGAGCGTCGCGCCAGAGCTGCAGGACGAATTTGGAGGGGAGGTCCTTCCAGCCGCTGACGTCCTGGTAGTGGTAGCGGTTGGGTCGATGGAAGGGGTCCGCGTCCGGGCCGCCGATGTCGTGGGGGACGGTGCCGCCGACCTTGCGTCGGGCGCTGGCCCCCGACGCGACGACCGTGACGATCTCGGGATCGTCGATCGGGATCGTCGCGAGCAGATCGCGGATCCCGCGGGCTTCGAGCTCCGGAAACAGGCGCTGCACCGCGAACGAGGCGTAGAAGTCCACGTCGACCGTGTCGTAGTACGCGTAGTCGACGTCGAGGCATTCGAGCAGCGCGAACCGCCCGGCATCGTCGCGCTCGGGCGCCGGCCCGCCGACCTCGCCGGCCTCCCAGAACGTGCCGCCGTCGACGAGGTAGTAGAGCTCGTTGAAGAGGGCCGCCTTGTACCAGTCGGGCCGGTCGTCAGCCTCGAGGACGGGCCGCTGCCAGGCCTCGATCGCCGTCCGCCAGCCTGGAGTCCGCTCGAGGGCATGAGCCGCGAGCTCAAACGCCCGCTCGCCGGTCCGGCCCCAGTCGCGGGTGTAGCGCTTCCACCACCGCCGGCCGGCTCCGAACTCGACGACAGGCAGGTCCCACGCGATCGCAAATCGCAGGGAGCGGCGCTCGCCGGGCGCCAGCTCGACGGTCGCCGCGACGGCGGCTCCGATCGCCTCGCCGGGGCTGCTCGGCCGGCGATCGTCTGTCGGCTCGAGGCGCCCGTCGGCGGCGAAGTCCGCCCACGTCTGGGTGTCGGAGATCGCGTCGAACCGGGATCGGACGGTGACCCCGACCCCGGGCTCCCGCGCCGCGGCGATCGCGAAGGTGCCACGGAGGCCGGTCGGCGCCGCGGGCGGGGCGTGGAGGATCGCCCCGCCCGCGTTCGGCGCGATCACTGGCTCGTGCCAGGCGCCGGCCGGCGCAGCAGTGCCCGGCTCGGCGGCCGGATCTTGCCACGTCAACATGATTCCGACCGTCAGTGGCTCCGGTCCGGGGTTCTCGACCGACCACTCGAACGCCCCGACGGGCAACGCGCTCGCGACGAGGTCGCCCGCGATCACGGGACTCAGCTGCTCGCCCACGAGCCGAACCCCGAGCACGTCGGGCTCGAACGTTCGCCACGCTCGAGGGAAGAGGGCGTGGTACGTGCCACCGCCCACGGGCAGCGTCCAGCCCCAGCCCGGCAGGGCCGCCGGACGGAGCGCCGAGAGGACGGTGGTCCGGGAGCTGCCGTCGGGCCGGCCGACGTGGATCGCGAACCCGTCGGCCGCCACCGGGCCGAAGGCATGCCGTCCGACTTCGAGATGCCAGCGGGCAGCGTCGCCGCGATGGGTCAGGCCGATGCTGCCGGTCCCGAGTCCGCCGATCGGGATCCCGGCCCATGGCCCGTCGTCGATCATCTGGGTCGAGACGTGCGGGTGGCCCGCCTCGGGGTACGGCTCGCCCATCGGCCGGCGCCAGGCGACCTCAGGAATCTTCAGCTTCGGGGCGTGGGTCGTCGTCATCGCCCGCCGCCGCCTGCCGCAGTGGTCACCCGCTGGTCCCGAGCGCGACGCCGGTCCGCCCGACGTGCGCCGCGAGGGCGCGCGGATCGGCCTCGCCGGTCGCGTCGTCGACCGACTCGACCTCCCAGTGCTCGACCAGCTCCGCGCTGGACCCGGGCGTGAGGGTCGCCAGGGGACCGACGATCTCGAGCTCGAGGAACGCGTCGCCGCTGAAGACCTCGACGTTGCAGCCCAGGTCCGGGTGGGGCTGCCCGCCGAGGGACTCGAACCGGCGGACGAGGCAGGTTCCGTCGCGGAGGTAGCCGACCCAGCCGTCATCGTTGAAGTAGCCGACCTTGAGGCTCGTCCCGGCCGAGGCATCGAGGGTCAGGAGGCCGTCGCGCAGACCCAGCCGCGAGTCCTCCCACGACGTGTACGGCCAGAGCACCAGCATCCGGTTGGGTCGGACGCCGTGGCCGCGCGTCGGAGCGGCCTGGGGCAGGAGGACCGTGCCGCCGAGCGGAAGTTGGGTGATCGCCCACGGAGCAAGCTCTATCGAGACGTTCCCGGCGTTGCAGAGCTCGTGGCGGATCTCAAGGGACGCCCGTCCCGGCGGCAGGCGCAGCGTCATCGATCGGACGAGCCCGGTCGGCTGCTCGACCCGGCCGATCAGCCGGATGCCGCCGGTCTCCGCCTCCGTGCGGAGGCCACCGCCGTCGGGCATGGCCACCCGGTCAGGATCCTCCGGGGCGAACCAGAGGCGGTGACCGCCGAAAAGCTCGTAGCGGCCGTTCGGCGTCTGCCAGCCGACGTCAGGAGTCTCGGCGAGCAGGTTCCGCGGCGATCCCGCGAGGCCGAGCCGGATGATCCGGGGACCGGCCGTGGCGAGGACGTCGACCCAGAGGTGCTCGTTCGCGAGCCGCCGCGTCGCCAGCCCGTGGTACTCCGCGCTCGGCGACGTGTCGACTTGGGCTGGAGCCGGCCCCTCGCCGACCGTCATCCCACCACCTCGTGGCGGCCGGCGAGGAACGCCTCGACGCGGACCTCGCGATCCAGGCCGCCGGGCAGGGGAGCGAGGTTGCCGGCGACCGGCCGGCCATCCACGACGAGCCGGGTCACCGTGGCGGGTCCGCCGTCGCCTTCGGCCGCCGCGTGGACCACGATTCGGTAGGTCGCGCCGCGGAACCGTCGGGTGACCCGGATCTCGCCCCAGCCCGCCGGGACGCGCGGGTCGATCCGCAAGCCGTCGAGCTCCGGCCGGATTCCGACGATCCACTGGCTGGCCGCCACGAAGTTCCAGGCCGCGGTCCCCGTCAGCCACGAGTTCTTGGCCTCGCCGTTTGTTGGGGCGTCGCGCCCGGCGATCATCTGGGCGTAGACGTAGGGCTCGCAGCGGTGGATGTCGGAGATCACCTCGCGGGCCGACGGATTGATCCGCAGGTAGTAGTCGAGCGCGGCGTCCGGGTTGCCGGCCAGGGTCTCGGCGATCATCACCCACGGGTTCGTATGGCAGAAGATCCCGCCGTTTTCCTTGTATCCGGGGGGATAGGTCGTGATCTCGCCGAGTCGGAGCTGATAGGTCGAGAACGCCGGCTGCTGGAGCAGAATCCCGTGGGGGGTCGCCAGGCGCTCCCGAACGGACGCCAGCGCGCGGGCCGCCCGGCCGTCCTCGAGGCCGATGCCGGCGAGGATGCAGATGCCCTGCGGCTCGATGAAGATCTGACCCTCGTCGTTGGCGGCCGACCCGATCGGCTCACCGAAGAAGTCGTAGGCCCGCCGGAACCACGCCCCATCCCAGCCGTGAGCGTCGACCGCGGCGACCATCCGCTCGGCGGCGGCCCGGAGACGGAGGCATTCGGCCCGATCGCCGCGGCGGTCGGCGATCGCCGCCAGCTCGTTCGCCGCCAGCACGAACAGACCCGCGATGAACACCGACTCGGCGACTCCGCCGTCGCGGTTCTGGGTGGTCTGGAACGACTCGCCCGGTGTGTCGGAGAAGCAGTTCAGGTTCAGGCAGTCATTCCAGTCGGCCCGCCCGATGAGCGGCAGGCCGTGCGGTCCGAGGCGTTCGAGGGTGTAGTCGATCGCCCGCCGAAGGTGGTCCTCGAGCGGCTGCTCGCTGCCCGGCTCGTTGTCGTAGGGGAGAGCTTCGTCAAGGATGGCGAGGTCGCCGGTTTCCTTGATGTAGGCGGCGACGGCGAGGACGAGCCACGCCGGGTCGTCGTTGAATCCGGACCCGACCGCGTCGTTGCCGCGTTTGGTCAGCGGCTGGTACTGGTGGTACGCCCCACCGGAGGGCAGCTGGGTAGCGGCGATGTCGAGGATTCGTCCGCGGGCTCGGTCCGGGACCATGTGGACGAACCCGAGGAGGTCCTGGGTCGAGTCCCGGAAGCCCATGCCCCGCCCGATCCCTGATTCGAACAGCGACGCCGAGCGGGACAGGTTGAACGTCACCATGCACTGGTAGGCGTTCCAGGTGTTGACCATCCGGTCGAGGTGCTCGTTGCCCGACTCGACCTGGAACGCCCCGAGCAGATCGTCCCAGCGTTCGGCGAGAGCCGCAAAGGCGGCCTCGACCGCGGCCGGCTCCAGGTAGCGGGCGATCGTCTGCCGGACCCGGCGCTTGTCGACGAGGCCCGAACCCGGCGGGTCGAACTTCGCGTCCGGCGGGTTCTCGGCGTAGCCGAGCAGGAAGATGATCTCGCGAGTCTCGCCCGGCGCAAGCTCGAGCCGGACCTGGTGGGCGCCGATCGGTTGCCAGCCGTGGGCGATCGAGCCAGACGTCGCGCCGCGCTCGACGGCGAGCGGCCGGTCCCAGCCGCGGTATGGCCCGAGGAACGCGTCGCGCGACGTGTCGAACCCGGCCGCCGGGTCCGAGCAGGCGAAGAAGGCGAAGTGATCGCGTCGCTCGCGGTACTCGGTCGTGTGGTAGATCACGCCGTCGGCGACCTCGACCTCGCCAATCGAGTAGTTCCGCTGGAAGTTGGTGGCGTCGTCCTGAGCGTCCCACAGGCAGAACTCGATCGACCCGAAGAGCGACAGGCGGACCGGCGACGGCCGCTCGTTCGTGATCCGCGCGCGCCAGATCTCGAGCGTCTCGCCGAGCGGCACGAAGTAGCGCGTCTCCGCCCGGATCCCGCCCCGCCGTGAGGCGATCGTGGTGTAGCCCATGCCGTGCCGGCATTCGTAGGCGTCGAGCTCGGCCTGCGTCGGCTGCCAGCTCGGCGACCACACGTCGGCGGTCTCGTCGTCGCGGAGGTAGAGGTAGCGCCCGCCGAGGTCGAGCGGCGCGTTGTTGTAGCGGTACCGGCTCAGCCGCCGCAGCCGGGCGTCGCGGTAGAACGAATAGCCGCCGGCCGTGTTCGAGATGATCCCGAAGTAGTCCTCGCTGCCGAGGTAGTTGATCCAGGGCAGGGGAGTATCGGGGCGGTCGATGACGTATTCGCGCTGCTCGTCGTCGAAGTGTCCGTAGCGCACGATCCCCCTACTTCTCGACCCCGGTGACGACGACACCGCGCATGAACGCCCGCTGGGCGAGGAAGAACACGACAACCGGGACGGCCATCGTCATCAGGGCTGCCGCCTGGATGAGCGTCGGCTGCGACACGTAGAGCGCGTTGTACTGCTGGATGGCGATCGGCAGCGTCTGCAGGTCGGGTTTGCCCGACAGGTACAGCAACGGCAGGAAGAAGTCGTTCCACGAATAGAAGAAGTGGAAGAGGGTCACCGCCGTGATGGCCGGAATCGACAGCGGCAGGATCACCGACCGCAGGATCCTGAACGGGCCGGCCCCGTCGATGGTGGCGGCCTCATCGAGGTCTCGCGGGATCGACAGGAAGTACTGCCGCAACAGGAAGACGTTGAAGGCGTTGGCGAAGAAATGGGGCACGATCAGGGGCAGCCAGGTCCCGTTCCAGCCGAGCTTGGTGAACACGGCATAGGTGGGAATGAGGGTCACCTGGAAGGGCAGGATGATCGTGGCGATCAGGATCACGAACAGGATGTTCTTGCCCGGGAAGCGGAAGCGGGCGAAGCCGTAGGCGACCAGCGCCGAGGACAACACGGCCCCGAGCGTGCTGAGGATGGCGACGGCGGCGGTGTTGAAGAGCAGCCTCGGGAAGTTGAGCTGCGACCAGACCGTGCTGAAGTTGGTCAGTTTCGCATCGAACACCCAGGCTTGCTTCAGGGTTCGCCACGGACCCTGCCAGACGATCGGCGTCTGGGCTGCATCGCCCGGGTCGATGAACGTGCTCTGGGCCCGTCCCTTCGTGACGAGCATGAGGTTCCGCGTGGTGCCGTCGATCGGGACCTCGTAGATCTCGAACGTCTCGCCCTGATAGGTGCCCGTGGCCGGACTCGCCGGATAGATCGGAGCCCCGGCCGTCGTCCGCTGGCCGGCGTCCTCGAACGATGCCGTGACCATGGCCAGGAGCGGCAGGAGGAACGCGCTCAGGATCATCACGGCGAGCAGCGTCAGCGATGCGCGCCCGAGGTAGCGGCGCATGCTCCTCGCAACCGGTCCACGGTCCCCGAACGAGGGAAGCCGTGCCTCCGTCCGCGCGCTCATGCCTCACCGCCCGCGTAGTAGACGCGCTTCCGGGCGACGAGGAACAGCACCAGCGTCAGGGCCAGGACGATGACGAAGAGCAGCCAGCCGATCGCCGAGGCGTAGCCCATGTGGTTGTTCACGAACGCCTCGCGGAAGAGGTCGAGGTTGATGAAGAGCGTGGCGTTGTTGGGGTCCCCGCGGCCGTTCGTCAGCACGTACGCCTGGGTGAAGTACTGGAACGTGGTGATCAGGCAGATGACCAGGTTGTAGAGCAGGATCGGCGACATCAGCGGGATCGTGATCCGGCGGAACATGCTCCACGGTCCGGCGCCGTCGATCCGTGATGCCTCGTACAGCTCCGTTGGCACGGCCTGCAGGCCGGCGATGCTGATCAGCATGAAATTGCCGATCCCCCACAGGCCGAGGAGAGTCAGGGCCGGGTAGACCCAGGTCGCATTGTTGAGCCAGTCCGGACCCTGGATCCCGATGAAGCCCAGAAGGCCGTTGAGCCAGCCGGTCTCCGTATTGAGGAAGCCGATCCAGACGAGGGTGCTGGCGACAAGCGGGATCTGGATCGGCATGTAGAACAGCGTCCGGAAGCCGCTCCGCCCGAACAACCGCGGGCTGTTCACGAGCACGGCGATCCCGAGGCTGGCGATCATCGTGATCGGGACCGCGAGGATCGCGAACTTCGCGGTGACGACGAGCCCCTGAAGCACCAGGGGATCGCCGGCCATCTGGACGTAGTTATCCAGGCCGATGAACCTGACGGCCTCGGGCCGGACGAGGTTGAAGTCGGTGAAGGAGAGGATCAGCGAGGCGATCAGCGGTCCGAAGGTGAAGAGCAGGAACCCGATCACCCAGGGAGCCACGAACACGAGGCCCCAGGCCGCCTCACGACCGGACTTGGTCATCCGCCCGCGGCCCTGCTGACGGTGATCCGCGATCGAAACCGGGACTGCGAGGGAAGTCTTGGCCATCTCGTCCGAACCGCTCCGCCTGTCCAGTCGGTGGGCCCCCTCGGGCCAGAGGCTCGAGGGGGCCGTGGTGTGGCTCGATGACCCTACGGGGTTGCCGCGTCGAAGATGCCCTGGAGGGTCACCTGGAGCTTGGTGAGCTCAGCGGCCATGTCCAACCCGGACGTGGTCCGGTAGTTGTTGCCGAAGGCCTGCATGGCGCTCCGGACCTTGGCGTAGTCGGGGACGAAGGACTGGTGGTTGGGGACGTCCGGATAGGCGAGCATCGCCTTCGCGACGTCCCAATTCAGCTTCATGCCGGGGAAGTTCTTGTCGATCGAGTCGAACCACGCCTGCTGCTTGGTCTGATCGGCCGGCATCGCGCCGTACGCGGTGAGGAGCTCGGGCGAGGCGACCATCGCGATCAGGGCCTTGAAGGCTGCATCCGGGACCTTGGTCGTCTTGAGGATGCTGAAGGTGTCGGCGTGGAGCGGTGAGGTGATCTTGCCGTTGACCGTCGGGTTCACGGCAAAACCGAACTTGAAGGGCTTCTTGGGAGCTGCGGGCGTGACGCAGCAGGTGAACCAGGTGTGGCCCTCGTCGATCGCCAGGTTCCCGGAGCCGAACTCGCTGCCGCCGCTGAGGAGGTCGCTCGCGACCTGGGCGGCGGTCGGGATGAAGTGGTCCTTCCAGACGCCGTCGTTGTACCACTTCTCGCCCTGGGCAATGTAGTCCGGGACGACGGCCGTCTTGCCGTCGGCGGCCAGGAGCGAGCCGGCGCCGAAGAACGCGGTCTCTGCGCGGGCGTTGTAATTGTCCATGTACTGGGAGTCGAAGCCCCACTGGACGATGTTCGCCGGATCAAACGCGGCGTTCGTCGCGTCCTTGCCGTTCTTGTCGACGGTCAGCTTCATCGCGAGGGTGCGGAGGGCGTCAAGATCCCAGGGCTTGCCGTCGTAGAGGTCACCAACCTTGGTCGGCGGGAGCGGCAGGCCGGCCTCCTGGAGCAGGTCCTGGTTGTAGAAGATGAACGACGGGTAGACGGCGAACGGCAGGCCGACGGTCGCGCCGTTCTGGCCGAGCGAGTTGAAGAAGTCAACGAGGGACTGGTCGACGCCGGTCGACTTGTAGCCCGTGGTCTGGACCTGGGACTTGAGGTCGAGCAGCTGATCGGTGAAGAGGTTCAGGCCCTCGACCCCGACCGGGCCGATGATGTCCGGGGCATTGCCGGCTGCGATCTCGGTCTTGAGGATGTTCGCGGCTTGGGTGTTGTCGACGATCTCGTACTGGAGGTAGACGTCCTTCTGCGACGCGTTGTACGCGGTGATGAACGTCTGCTCCGGCCCGATCTGGGCGGGCTGGGTGCCGCCTCCGAGGCCGATGAACCAGCGGACAACCGTGCCGCCGTTCGGGCCGGGGCCCGCGGCGATCGGAGCCGGGGTGATGTTGACGATCGACGGCGACGGGAGCGCGGTCGCCGGCGCAGCCGACCCCGCGGCGGCGGTCGCGCTCGGCGCAGGCGTCGCGGAGCTGCCACAGGCGGACACGAGGATCGCGACCGCGCCGGCCAGGGCCATCATGGCCCTCGGTGCGGATCTCTGGGTAAGCATCGAGTTCGACTCCTCCTCTGCGAGATCTGATCGATCTCCACCTCTCATCGAGGTCAACGCGTGAGGCACCGTCCCGAATGGGTCGATGCCGCCGGTCGCCGGCCGGCTCAGGGCGTCGGCCTCCCGGCGCTCGACGCCCGACGGATGAGCTCCGTGGTCAGGATCACCCGGCGCGGAGCACGGTCCGCGTCGTCGACGAGCTCCAGGAGGACACGAGCCGCCTCCTGGCCCATCTCTTCGATTGGCTGGCGGACGCTGGTGAGCGGCGGGCGAGCCGTCGCCGCGACCGGCGAGTCGTCGTAGCCGACGATCGCGACGTCCTCGGGAACCCGCCGACCTGCCGCGTGGAGGACCGCCATCGCGCCGGCGGCCATCAGGTCGGAGGCGGCGAACACGGCGTCGAGCTCTGGACGGACGGCGAGCAGGTGTTCCATCGCCCCGGCCCCGCCGTCCTGGGTGAAGTCGGCGACCGCCTCGAGGCCGGGGTCGGCAGCGAGGCCGGCCTCCGTGACCGCGTCGCGGTAGCCGGCCAGCCTGTCGCGGGCCGCAACCATGTCGGCCGGGCCGCCGATGGACGCGATCACGCGCCGCCCGCCGGCGATGAGGTGCTCTACGGCGGTCCGGGCGCCGCCCCGGTTGTCGACGTCGACGTAGCTGACGCCGCCGTCACGGAGCGGCCGGCCGACGACCACCGTCGGGATCTGGGCAGCGATGATCCGGCCCGGCAGGGGATCGTCGCCATGGAGGCTGACGAGGATGGCGCCGTCGACGTGGCCGGCGACGAGGTAGTCCGCAGTCCGCCGGCTGTCGGCGAGGGTGTCCGGCATGAGCAGCACGAGTTGGATGTCGCGAGCCGACATCGCAGCGCTGACGCCTCGCAGCAGGCGCGGGAAGAACGGGTCGCTGAAGAGGCGACCGGTTGGTTCGGTGATCACCACCGCGATCGAGCCGCTCCGGCGGGTGACGAGGCTCCGGGCCGCACGGTTCGGAACGTAGCCGAGCTTCTCGACGGCGGTCTCGACGGAGCGCCGGACCTCGCCGCTGACGCGGGGGGAGCCATTGACCACGCGGGACACGGTCGCCCGCGAAACGCCGGCCAGGCGAGCAACTTCTTCGAGGGTCACGCCCCGCGGCCGGGGTTGCGTGCTGGTGACGGCCAAGTGCGTCCTCCGTGAGAGCGCTCTCACGCTCATCTTGCACGGTAACACCAGTTGTCAAGAGAGCGCTCTCACGCTCTTCGGCCCGGCGCCGATGACGGACCCGTGACGCGAAACGGTCGGCAAGGTGACGGCCCCGGGAGAGCCGGAACCGCCCCGGCCAGAACGCGCCGACCCGCCGCCCGAGGCCGCGCGCGGCTATGCGAAACTCCGTCCATGCACCACCGTCGCTGCCGATGACCGCGCCGCCTGCTCCGTCGCAGCCCTCCGGCGCCCTCGAGCGCTACGAGGCCGTCATCGGCATCGAGGTCCACTGCCAACTCAAGACCGCCTCGAAGATGTTCTGCGGCTGTTCGAACACCTACGCCGACGATCCGCCCAACACGCATTGCTGCCCCGTCTGCCTGGGCCTGCCGGGCGCCCTCCCGGTCATCAACAAGCGGGCGGTGGACCACGTCCTGGCGGCCGGCGCCGCGATCGAGGCCGAGACCCCGGCGACGACGCGCTGGGACCGCAAGAACTACTTCTACCCGGACCTGCCGAAGGGTTATCAGATCAGCCAGTACGACCTGCCGCTCGCGGCGCACGGCAGGCTGACCTTCGGGACGTCCGCGGGCGAGGTCACGATCGGGATCACCCGGGCCCATCTCGAGGAGGACACGGCAAAGCTCGTCCACTCCACGGACGAGGTCGGGCGGCGGGTCAGCCTGATCGACTTCAACCGGTCCGGCGCCCCGCTCATGGAGATCGTCACCGACCCGGACATCCGGACGGCGGAGCAGGCGCGACGCTATGCCGAGGAGCTCCAGGCCCTCCTTCGAGCGATCGGCGCGAGCGACGCCGATATGGATCGAGGCCAGATGCGCGTCGAGGCCAATGTCTCGTTGCGCCCCCGCGGCACGGAGCCGTTCGGGACGCGGGTCGAGGTCAAGAACATGAACTCGTTCCGCTCGGTCGAGCGGGCGATCGACTTCGAGATCGAGCGTCAGGCGGCCGCCCTGGATGCAGGCGAGATCCTGACCCAGGACACCCGCGGCTGGAACGAGGACAACGGCACGACCTACGTGATGCGGTCCAAGGAGGACAGCCACGACTATCGCTACTTCCCGGAGCCGGACCTGCCGCCGCTCCGGGTCGACGCGGCGTGGCTGGCGGCGATCCGCGACGCGCTGCCGGAACTGCCGGCGGCTCGCCGGGCGCGCTACGTGGCGAATCTCGGGCTGTCGGCCTACGACGCCGCCGTGATCGTCGGAGACGGCGCCGCCACGGGCCTGTTCGAAGCGGCCCGGGCCGTCGACCCGAGCGCCGATCCGAAAGCCCTCGCCAACTGGGTCACGGGCGCATTCCTCGGCCTCCAGCGGACCGATCCGGACGCGGCCGCCCGGGTCGTGCCGGCCGAACTCGCCGATCTCGTCGGGCGGATCGCCTCCGGCGTGCTGTCTGGCACGAACGCCAAGGAGGTCTTCGCCGCCCACGCGGCCGACGGCTCGAGCGTCGCCACGATCATCGAGGGCCGCGGTTTCCGCCAGATCTCGGACACCACCGCGATCGCGACCGCCGTCGCCGCGGTCATTGCCGCCAACCCCAGGGCCGTCGACGATTTCCGCGCTGGCAAGCCGGTCCTCGGGTTCTTCGTCGGTCAGGTCATGAAGGCGACCCGCGGCCAGGCGAACGCCGCACTGGTCCAGAACGCGGTCCGGACGCGCCTTGAGGCGGAGGCCGAGCGGTGATCCTGAACGCAACTCTGTGGGCCGCCGGCATCGCCTTGATCGCCGTCGGTTACCGCCGGGCGAAGGGCCCTTGGTCGCGTTACCAGGCGCTCAAGGAGCAGGATGCGAACGCGGCCCGATACAGCGCCTGGCGCGGCGGCGTCCGCGACGACGGAACGACCGGTGCGTCCGTGGCCATGGCGATCCTTCGTCGCCAGGCCCAGCTCGCGGGCGGAATCGTCGCCGCCGGCCTCGTGCTCGTGTTCCTGGGCTTCCTCATCAGGTAGGCCATCGCCTCATCAGCTGGCTGATGCCGAAGCGGACGGACTGCGCCCAAGGTCCTCGAGCCGGCAGCCGCCGTCGGAAGCCACGGTGAAGCGGAGCTCGACGAGCCCGGATGCCGGGAGATTGACCAGCAGGTCGCAGATCTGGTTCGGGCGCAGGGTCGGCTGGACGCAGACCGGTGGCGAACCGTCGCCCGGGTCGCTCGGACACTGGAGGAAGTCGCCGAAGAAGACGGTGAACGTGCTGACGTTGTAGCTGCCGGCCGGGACGGTGATCGCCGTGGCCGTGTCTGGCGAGAGGCGTCCGTCAAACGCGACAGTTCCGTCCGATGCGACGATCCGGGCACGTCGTTCGGCGTTGTACAGCTCTCGGGCCCCGGCCTCGCGTTCGACCGTGATATGGAGGGCCGCAGTGGCGACGAATCCGGACGGCACCGCGGGGACCTGGGCGCAACCTGCGAGCACCACGAGCGCGAGCGCAACGAGCGCGAGCTTGGGGAAGAGGGCGGCGTTCGCGAAGAGCCTGGCTGTGGGTCGGGGCATGAGGGGCGGACGACGGGCTGGCCGATCCTGTTCCACCAGCCCCTCAGCGGTCACGGATCCGGCGGTGCTCGATCGCGGTGCAGCGGTCCATGACGACCGACAGGCCGGCATCGTGGGCGATCCGCGCCGCCTCCCAGTTGACGACGCCGAGCTGCAGCCAGAAGCACCGGGCTTCGACCTCGACGGCCTCGCGGGCGTGGGGCTCGCACAGGTCGGACCGACGGAAGACGTCGACCAGGTCGACAGGCCCGGTCGCATCAACCGCCTCGCGCAGGGTCCGGAACGCCGGGACACCGAGGATGGCGCGAGCCGCCGGGTTGATCGGGACGCAGTCGTAGCCCTGCTGGACGAGGTACCGGAAGACCCCGAACGATGGCCGCGCCTCGTTCGGGGAGGCGCCGACGACCGCGATCCGGCGTATCGACCTCAGGATCGCCGCGATCCCGTCGTCGCCGAGGAGTGGCACCGAGCCGCGCGCCTCGTCGAGGTCGAGATAGGCCATCGTCCGGGCGCGTTCGGCCCGACGGCGGGCGACGCGCTCGTCCGCCGTCTCGGCGGCGGCCCCGGGCTCGCCGGTCATGTCCGGACCGCCAGGGCGTCCAGGCCGCGGAGGATGAAGCGCGGCTTCCAGCGCGGCTCGCGGGCGAGTTCCAGCGATGGCAGGTCCGAGAGCATCCGCCGGAACAGGATGTCGAACTCGACCTTGGCCAGGGGCGCTCCGAGGCAGTAGTGGATCCCCGCCCCGAAGGACAGGTACGGGTTCGGCGAGCGGTCGAGGACGATCTCGTCGGGCCGGTCGAACACGACGGGGTCGCGGTTGGCCGCCGCGAACTGGAGGGCCAGCTCCTGGCCGCGCGGGATCGCCACCCCGCCGATCTCGACGTCCTCGAGGACCCAGCGCTCGAACATCGGTGCCGGTGTGTCGAAGCGGAGCAACTCCTCGATCGCGGTCGGCACGAGGGACGGGTCGGCTCGGAGCGCCGCCAGGGACGCGGGGTCGCGGAAGAGCGCCAACCACGAGTTCGCGGCGCCGTTGACGGACGCCTCGTGACCCGCGTTCAACAGGAGGACGGCGGTCCCGATCAGCTCGTCCTCGGTCAGACGGTCGCTCCCGGTCTCGACGGCGGCGGCGAGCTCGGTCAGGAGGTCGTCCCTGTCGCTGCCGCGCCGGACCCGGACGAGATCGCGCAGGTATGCCTCGAAGGCCGCGCTGGCATCTATCGCCCGTTGCTGCATCTCGGCCGTGGGGCCGAGCTCGAACATCAGGGTCATGTCGGCCGACCACGGCCGGAGGAGGTGGCGATCGGCTTCGGGGATGCCGAGGAGCTCCGCGATGACCGTGACCGGAACGAGCTCGAGCAGGTCGGCGATCAGGTCGAACTCGCCGAGGCCCCTGGCGTGGTCGACCACGGACCCGACGATGTCCTCGATCCGCGGCCGCAGCGCGTCGACCGTGCGCGGTGTGAATGCCTTCGTGACCAGCCGCCGGAGCCGGGTGTGATCGGGCGGCTCCAGGTCGATCATCTGGACCGCGAGCAGGTTGAAGAACGCGGCGTGTTCGGCCGGTGGTGGCGTCCGGCCCCAGGCCTCGTGGCTCGCAACGTGGAGGTACGAGCGCCCGAGCCGGCGATCACGGAGAGCTGCGTTCACGTCGGCATGGCGCGACACGAGCCACTGGTTCGTTCGCTCGTCGTAGGCGACCGGCGCCTCGTCGCGGAGCCGGGCCAGGGCAGGGTAGGGCTCGGCGACGAACGCCTCGTCCCACGGGTCGTAGCCGAGGTCGGCCGGGGTCGGGCCGTTGCGGGGCGCGGGACTCGGCGTCACCCGTCGGTCAGTTCGACGCTTCGCGCTCATATGGCTGCCCGTCGGCGGCCGGCGGCACGCTCCGACCGATCAGGCCGGTCAGGACGACGATGGTCGCGATGTACGGCAGGGCGCTGAAGACCTGCGCCGGAATCGCCTTGATGATCACGCCCAGATCACCGTCCGGCGGCAGGAAGTTGATCGTCTGGCCGAGCGTCAGGAACAGCGAGAAGAAGAGCGCCGCCCCGAACGAGCCGATCGGCGTCCAGCGCCCGACGATCATGGCCGCCAGGGCGATGAACCCGCGCCCGGCGACCCCGTCGGACTGGAAGGCGTTCGATAGCTCCAATGACAGGAATGCGCCACCGAGCCCGGCGAAGACCCCGCCGATCAGGACGTTTCGGTAGCGCAGCCGGATGACATCGATGCCGACCGTCTCGGCTGCCTTGGGGTGCTCGCCGACGGCGCGCGTCCGGAGACCCCAGCGCGAGCGGAACAGGAGGACCTGGAGGACGACCACGCAGACCAGCAGGCTGATCGTGATCGGGCCCTGGTTGAGGACCGTCTCGAATAGCCAGCCGACGACCGGGAGGTCGGTCAGGAACGCCGGCGGCTCGACCTTGGCGAACTGCCCGGCGCTCGTCGGCGACGCCGCCGAGATCACGTTGTTGAGGTACCCGGTGATCCCGATCGCCGCGATGTTGATGATCGTGCCGCTGATGATCTGGTCGACCCGCAGGCTGATCGACAGCCAGGCGTGGAGGAGCGACACGCCGACGGCGGACAGGATCGCAGCCACGAGCCCGATCAGGAGGGGCAGGGTGATCCCGAGCGGCCCAGGCTCCGACGGCCCGAAAAGACCGACGCAGGCGATCGCGACGATCCACCCGCTGAACGCTGCGGTGAGCATCGTCCCCTCGATCCCGATGTTGACGACGCCGGAGCGCTCGCACACGACGCCGCACAGGGCTCCGAACCCGAGCGGAGTAGCGGCGGCGAGGATCGTCGGCGCTGCTGTCGGCAGGACCGCGACCAGGTAGCCGGCGGTCTGGAACAGGAGCCCGAGGATCGGGATGCCGTAGAGGAAGGTATCCATCAGGAAGGCGCCGCCCCACTGGCGTACGGTGGGGTGATCGTCGCGGCTTCGACGGGGAGGCCCGAGGCGCCGCGCCCGCCGAGCCGCCGGGCGATGACCGGCAGGACGACGAGAACGAGCAGGATCATCGCCTGGAGGACGTCAACCAGCTCGCGCGGCGTCCCGGCCAGGATTTGCATCTGCCCGGCCCCGGCGCGCATCGCCCCGAACAGGAGCGCGGCCGGCACGATCGCGAGCGGGTTGGACCGCGCGAGCAAAGCGACGGCGATCGCGTCGAACCCGACGGAGGTGGCGAAGCTCGTCTGGGTCTGATGCGTGACGCCCAGGAGCTCCCCGGCGCCGGCCAGCCCACCGAGTCCGCCCGCGATCGCCATCGTCAGGACGATGATCCGGCGTGGACGCATACCGGCATAGCGCGCGGCCTCGGGGTTCGCGCCCGCGGTCCGGATCTCGAAGCCGAGGGTCGTCCGGTACAGGAGCCACCAGATGATCACGACCGCGACAAGGGCGATGATGATCCCGACGTGGCCGGTCTTGCCGAGGAAGATCGGCAGGGACGCATTGCCGACGTCGTAGGTGATCGGGGCCGGAGCCCGAGGTACCCGGAGCGGGCCGGCGACGGCCGCGGCCAGGATGTTGCCGGCGATGTAGTTGAGCATGATCGTCGTGACGACCTCGTGGGCGCCGCTGTACGCCTTGAGCACGCCGACCAGGCCGCCGATCGCGGCGCCCAACAACGTGCCGGCGATGACCGCGAGCGGGACGGCGATCCACGCCGGCTCCTTGGCGAGCGCGACGCCGACGGCGACGGATCCCAGGACGCCCATGAGGAACTGGCCCTGGACGCCGATGTTGAAGAGGCCGGCCTTGAAGCCGATCGCGACGGCCAACCCGCCGAGCATCAGGGGCGCCGCCTGCTTGAGCGTGTCGATGATCGGGTCGAAGCCGAGCAGCGAACCCTCCACGAGGGCCGCGTACGCGGTCAACGGCTTGCCGAAGTCGAAGCTGTCCTGGCCCTTGGTCAGGATCTTGATGAGGTCCGCGGCGTAGATGAAGAGCGAGCCGATCACGACGGCGAGGAGGACCGCGACGAGCGGCAGGGCGATCGCCGTCCGGATCGCCGCGAATCGGGCGTTCCGGGCGCGCCCGGCCGGCGGCGTCGGAGCGGCCGTCACGGCGCTGCCTCCAGGCTCGGGGCTGCGGTCGTCGGCGGCGGCTCCGGCGGGATCGCGCCAGTCGCGATCACCGCCTCGTGCTTGAGACCGGTGGCCATCAGCAGTCCGACCTCGTTCCGATCGGCCGTCCGGCCGTCAACGATGTCGACGATCTGGCCGCGATACATGACGGCGACCCGATCACTCAACTCGAGGACCTCATCGAGCTCCGCGGACACAAGGAGCACGGCCGTCCCGGCGTCGCGCTTCTTGATCGCCTGGCGGTGAATGAACTCGATGCTTCCGACGTCCAGGCCGCGCGTCGGCTGGTCGAGGACCAGCAGGCGCAGGTCACCGTCGAACTCGCGGGCGACGACGACCTTCTGCTGATTGCCGCCGGACAGCGTGTTCGCGGCGAACTGCGCCGACGGCGTCCGGATGTCGTACTCCTTGACGGCGGTCGCGCCGTGGAGCGCGATGGCCACGTCGTTCCGGACGATGCCCCGGGAATAGGGCGCCCGGTAGTAGTCGGTGAGGACGAGATTGTCGGCCACCGTAAAGGGCAGCACGAGGCCGAACCGGTGGCGATCGGCCGGGACATAGCCAGTCCCGAGATTTGTCATCTCACGGGTGCTCGCGTCGGTCACGTCCTTGCCGTCCAGGGTCACCGTTCCGGCGGCCGGCTTGCGCAGGCCGACGATCGCCTCCACCAGCTGGTCCTGGCCGTTGCCCGCGACGCCCGCGATCCCGAAGATCTCGCCGGCACGGATGTCGAAGTCGATGCCGCGAACCGCGTCGATGCCCCGGTCGTCGCGGACCTTCAACCCACGGACCTGGAGTCGAACGTCGCCCGGGTGTGAGTCGCCCCGATCGACCACGAGCTGGACGTCGCGGCCGACCATCAGTGCCGCCAGGTCCTCCTCGTCGGTCTCGGATGGCAGCCGCGATCCGACCACCCGGCCCCGCCTGATGACCGTGATCCGGTCGGCAATCGCAAGAACCTCGTACAGCTTGTGGCTGATGAAGACGATGCTGTGGCCTTCCTCGGCCAGCCGCCGCAGGACCGTGAAGATCTCATCGGTCTCCTGCGGGGTCAGGACTGCGGTCGGCTCATCGAGGACGAGGATGCGGGCGTTCCGGTAGAGGGCCTTGAGGATCTCCACCCGCTGCTGCCAACCGACGGACAGTTCGCCGACCTTGATGTCCGGGTCGATCTCGAAACCGAAGCGCTTGCCGAGCTCGGTGATCCGCCGCCTCGACTCCTTCCGATCGAGGAAGATCGGGTTCGCCATCGTCTCCTCGCCGAGGAGGATGTTCTCCGCGACCGTCAGCACCGGGACCAGCATGAAGTGCTGGTGAACCATGTTGATCCCGCGGGCGATCGCGTCGGTCGGATTGGCGATCCGGGCCGGGATACCGTCGAGGAGGATCTCGCCCTCGTCCGGCGTTGCGAGGCCGTAGAGGATGTTCATCAGGGTGGTCTTGCCGGCGCCGTTCTCCCCGAGCAGCGCGTGGATCTCGCCGGGCCGGACCTCGAGGTCGATCCGGTCGTTGGCGACGACGCCCGGATAGCGCTTGGTGATGCCGCGCATCTCGAGGGCCGGGGCGTGGACCGTCTCGGCGGCGGCGGCGATCGGCTGGCTGCTCGTCACGGCTGGCGCGACTCCTGGGGTTGCCGGCGGGTCGAACGACAGGGCCAGGCACTGATGGACCGGGCTGCTGCTCGAGGACAGGGTACAGAAACGCGGGCCGGCCGAGTTGCCTCGGCCGGCCCGCGTCCGGTTGGTCAGGTGACGGTCGGCCGGATCAGCCGGCGATCCCGCACTTGTCCGGGCAGGTCTTGAGCGACCCGTCCTTCATGCCCGCGAGGGCCTTGTTGATCAGGTCCTGGGTCCCGGCGGCCCACCTGTCGCCGAGGTTGTGCGGCGGCGAGACGCCAACCCCATCGTTCTTGGCGTCGTACAGAACGTCGCCTGGGGCAATCGTGCCGCCGGCCACGGCCTTGAGGGCATCCGATACGGCCAGCTGGAGGTGCTTCTCGGCACTCGTCAGGAGGCACGGACCGGCGGCCGGGTAGGAGATGAACTGATCGACATCGACGCCGATCCCGTAGACGAGTGGAGCACCGGCCGAATCGACCTTGGCGCAGGCTGCGTCGAGGATGCCGTTGCCGGTCAGGCCGGCGACCTGGAACAGGACGTCGACCTTCTTGTTCTGGGCGAGGAAGTTCGTGGCGTAGGTCTTGCCGCCGGCCTGGTCCTGGAACGCGGCCTTCGAGAAGTCGTTGGTGACATAGGCCTTGACGACGTTGATGTCGGCCTTGACCGACTTCGCGCCGAGCTCATAGCCCTGGATGTAGCGCACGCACGGGCCACAGATGCTGCTCCCGCCGATCGCGGCGATCGTGCCGCTCTTGCTGGCGCCGGCGGCGACAATCCCGGCGAGGTAGCCGGCTTGGTCCTCCTGGAACCACACGGAGGTGTAGTTCGGGGCGAGGGTCTTCGCGTCGCCCGGGCAGGGGAACGTGAAGTCCTGCTTGCCGGCCGCCGTGATGCAGATCGGCGACTGGTCGACGCCGATGAACTTGATCTTCGGGTTCGCGACGGCGGCCTCACCGGTCGCGCCAGCCAGGTTGAACCCGACGGTGATGATCACGTCGAAGCTCTGGTCGACGAACGACTTGATCGACGTGGCGTACTCCGACGCGCTTGTCGGGACGATCGACTTCGGCTCGGCCGCTCCGATCGACTTGGCGCCTTCCTCGGCACCCTTGAACGAGTACTCGTTGA
Organism: Candidatus Limnocylindrales bacterium; assembly: GCA_038204565.1. Taxonomy (GTDB): domain Bacteria; phylum Chloroflexota; class Limnocylindria; order Limnocylindrales; family CSP1-4; genus CF-46. The sequence goes on along the minus strand of JBBRCU010000019.1, from coordinate 3,969 downwards.
AGTTCTTGTCGTTCAGAGTTCCGATGTCGGTGACGACACCGATCTTCAGGTTCGACGTGGCGGCCTGCGAGGCCGGCGCGGACGGGGCGGCCGACCCGGTGTCGGTCGACGCCGCGGGCTGCGACGCCGGCGGCTGCGAGGTGGCAGACGGGCTCGGGGTCGCCCCGGTCCCGCACGCTGCCACGATGATGGCCAGGCTGCCGAACAGCGACAGGCCAAGCGAGCGCTTGTGCATGTGTCCTCCTCCAGGTTCGAGATCCGTCCGGCCGAGGAAGTTCGGAAGGTCCGTGGCGGTCTCGACGGAACGTCCGCTCCGCAGAGCGTCTTGGGCGCATCCTACCGACGCCGGACCGGCCGGGCAAGTACTGCGCGGACGCAGCACATCACAAGATCCGGGTCCACGTCGAGCGGGAAAACTCCGAAGGTAAGGATAGGGCCCTCGGCCGTCCGATGCATACTCGGCCTTCATGAAGACCGATCCGCCGATCGCGCCGCCGCCGGGCGGCCGCACCCCCGCGGGGATTGCCTATGACGACGAGGGCTCCGGCGCGCCTCTGGCCCTGATCCATGCCGGCGTCGCCGACCGTCGGATGTGGGCGGAACTCGTCGCGGCGATGCGCGACCGCCATCGGGTGATCCGCCACGACCTGCGGGGGGTCGGCGAGTCAGTCCCGCCGACCGGACCGTGGTCCCATCACACGGACTGCCTCGACCTGCTCGACGAGCTCCTGATCACCCGTGCCCATGCGGTCGGCGCGTCGCTCGGGCCGGGGGTCGCCGTCGAGGCGGCGCTTGCCCGGCCGGATGCGGTGGCGTCGCTCATCCTCGGCGCCCCCGGCGGCGCGCTCATGGCCGAGGCGCCTGCAGCGTTCCGGCCGATCTGGGCGGCCGAGGTCGAGGCGCTCGATCGCGGCGACCTCGACGGCGCGGTCGAGATCAACCTCCGGGCCTGGGTGGACGGACCGTTCCGTGCGCCCGACGTCATCGATCCCGAGCTGCGCGCATTCATCGGGCGGATGCAGCGCGAGGCGTTCGAACTCCCGGAATGCGATCCGGAGCACGCCCCGGGCTTCCTCGCCGACGTCGCGAGTGGGGCCTTCGGCGGGGAGCCGGTCGTCGTCCCGGCCTCGGCCCGGCCCGCAGCGACCGCCGGTTCGTGACGGACACCGAAGACGGCCCGGGCCGGCGTCTGCGGTACGTCGCTCTCGGCGACAGCTACACGATCGGGACGGCCCTGCGGGATCCGGCCGGACGCTGGCCTGACCAGCTCGTGGCTGCGCTGTCCCGTGAGGCGACGGCCGCTGGCGCGCCGGACCTCGAGCTCGTCGCCAACCTCGCGGTCAACGGCTATACCTCCGCGGACGTGATCCGCATGGAGCTGCCGGCGCTGCGGCGACTCCGATCCGAGTTCGCGAGCCTGCTGATCGGCGTGAACGACGTCGTCCAGGGTGTGCCGCCGACGACGTTCGAGGCCAACGTTGCGCAGATCCTCGATGCGCTCGCCGACCTCGTGCCACTCGGCCGGATCATCACCGTGGCGACCCCCGACTACACCGTCACGCCGGAGGGTGCCGCCTACGGCGATCCGGTGACGCAGGCTGCCGCGATCAGGGCGAGCAACGCGACCCTCCGCGACGTCGCGAGCGCGCGCGGGATCGCGTACGTGGACATCCACGATCTGTCCCTGCGTGCGGCGGGTGACCGTTCGCTCGTTGCGGACGATGGGCTCCACCCGTCGGCCGGCCAGTACGCGCTCTGGGTCGAGCGGATCGCGCCGGTCGTCGCGGGATTGCTTGGCCGCCGTCCGGACTGAGCGTTCCCGCGCGACGCAGAGCGGATGCCTGCATCGAAGAGCGGATGCCTGCATCGAACCTCGGACGGCCAGCTCGCGGCCGTCGGTCAGGTGTCGTCGGCGCCGCGGCCGATCGGGCGGCCCGCGTCGTGGCCGGCGTGGACATCGTCCGGACGGCGGTCGCCCGAGCCTGGCCTTCGCTCGGCGCTGGAGATCCGGTTCGCCCGTCCCGCCTCGAGCAGCTCATGGAGCCGTCGGTCGTCGATGCCGAAATGATGGGCGATCTCGTGGAGGAGGGTGTCCTCGACCGCCCGGCGCAATCGGTCAGGCGCCGGATGCGCCCGGGTCAACGGTCCGCGGAAGAGCGTGATCTTGCTTGGCAGCGGTACGTTGTCGACGCCCAACCGAGTCCGCGGAACGCCCTGGTACAGCCCGTACAGCCCGAACGCCCCGACGGACGCCAGCTGGTCCGGATTCGCCTCTTCCTCGACGACGATGGCGACCGACCCGAGCTGGGCCGCGAACGCCTCGGGCAGGTCGTCGATGACATCGTCGATGACATCGTCGAAGTCGACGGCGACGGTCGACTCGGCTGCTCCGGTCGACTGGCGAGGATCGGGCTGGGCGGGGTCCATTCGACCACGATAGATCCCTTTGGTCGGAGCCGGGGCACCCGCCCCAGCGGTAATCGCTCCGAGTCTGCTGGTGCGCCGCGGCTCCTGCGCTGGGGTGACGGCCCACGAGCTCCCTGATCTCCACGTCGATTCTGCGGCCGTCAGCCTGCGATGCCCCGCAGCGCGAGCTCGACGTGGGCGCGGATGAAGGGACCGATCGCGTCGCGCTCGAAGCTGTCACTGGCCAGATAGACCATGACCGCCACCGCAGCCACCGAGAAGACGAGCATCGCCGCCTGTTGGGGGTCCACGTCGCCCCGGATCGCACCCCGCGCCCGGAAGGCTGCGAAAACCTCGACGAGGTGGCCGATGGCCAGCTGGTCCCGGGACTCGAATTCGGCGGCCATGGTGCGCTGGGAGGGCTGGAAGCTGGCCCCGAACACCTCCGCCGCGAGGGTGCGGTCCAGATCAATCAACGGGGTGATGTAGGTCATCACCACGGCCATCGCCGCGTCGAGCGGCTCCATGAGCTCCACGTCGAGCATTGCGGCCGCCGCGTCGAGGTCGTCGGTGGAGCGGACCATCGTGACCGCGAGCAGGATCCCACCCTTCGTCCCGAAGTGGTTGTAGACCGTTCCCGCCGAGATGCCCGCAGCCGCGGCGATCTCTTCGACGGTCGTGGCCGCATAACCACGCCCGGCGAACAAGTCCGCGGCGGCGGCCGTCACGCGGCGGAACGTCCCGCGGCGCTTCTCAGCGCGGCGTCCGATGGGCATTGCGCTCATTTCTTGAAGTCACTACAATAATCCACGACCACCCCGCCTCCGCCAGACCGGACGAGGACCATCGTGAGCAACCCGCTTGTCGCCGCCCAGGACCTGGTCAAGACGTACGGCACCGGTGATGCTGCCATCCGTGCGCTCGACGGCGTCTCATTCTCGATCGAGCCGGGCGAGTTCGTGGTCCTCCTCGGCCCGTCGGGTTCGGGCAAGACTACGCTCCTTAACCAGGTCGGCGCCCTGGAGCGCGCGACATCGGGCAGCCTCAAGGTGAATGGCGTCGACATCGCGGCGATGTCGCCTTCGGAACAGACCGAGTACCGGCGCTCCACGGTGGGCTTCGTCTTCCAGTTCTACAACCTCGTGCCCACCCTGACCGCCCTCGAGAACGTGGCGCTCATCGCGGAGATCACAGGCGCGGAGCCGGAGACCCGCGCCCACGACCGGCTGACCCAGGTGGGTCTCGCCGAGCGCGCGGACCACTTCCCGGGCCAGATGTCGGGCGGCCAGCAGCAGCGGGTGGCCATCGCGCGGGGGATCGTCAAGGACCCGCCGCTGCTCCTTTGCGACGAGCCCACTGGCTCGCTCGACCTCGAAACCGGGCGGAGCATTCTCGCGCTCCTGCGGTCCACGGCCGCGGACAGTCGCCGGACCGTGCTGCTGGTGACCCACAACTCCACGATCGCCGAGATGGCCGATCGCGTGATCCGGCTGCGGGACGGCAAGATCGTCGGCGACGAACGGAACCCGAACCCGGTGCTGCCCGAGGCGCTGGCCTGGTGAC
>JBBRCU010000018.1:0-60767 GCA_038204565.1 Candidatus Limnocylindrales bacterium | reverse complement strand
GTACGCCACGTCAGCCAGCCGTAGACGGCGCCGCCGGCGAAGGTTGAGAGGAGCTCCGCCTCTGGCTTGGTCAGGTGGGTGAACGTGAACGGGAAGAGGGCGACGACGAGCCCGATCGGCCCGAAGACCCGGGCGAGGCACAGCATCAGGAAGCCGCGGTAGAGGAACTCGGTCGAAGCGAGATCCAGGACGTTGGTCGTCAGCAGCCCGGGCAGCGGCTCGTTCGACGGCGCGTAGTAATCGCGGAAGTCCGACGAGCCCGACAGCACGAGGACGATCGGGGTCATCACGGCGCAACCAGCGAGCGCCAGCCCCAGCCCCCAGCGCCAGTCTCCGAGCTGGAGCCCATAGCGGCCGGGCCGGTCACGGAACCCGACCAGCACGATCAGGAGCGGCACGCAGAAGAAGAGCGCGACCCGACTCAGGGCCTGGAGCCGCTGCATGTCAGGGTCGCGGTCGTAGCGGATCAGCGCGTCCGGGATGAACGTCCGCTGGAAGTCGAAGATCACGATCAGGATGACCGCAACCACGGCCACGGTCGCCCGGATCGGCAGGTCCAGACCGGCGAGGCGGAACGTCCGGCCGTCCCGGTCGTCGGGTGGGTACGACGGCATCGCGAACATCCGGCGAAGGAACGCGCGGACCGGGCCGGAGGCCGAGGACATCGACACATTCGGCAGCCTAGCAGCGCGGAAACTGTCCGTTGGTTGCGGCCGCCGCCGCGACGTCGTCACCCTGCTACGGTTTCTACGTGGACGATCGAATCCTCGCCGCCCGCGAGCACGAAAACATGGTCGAGGCGATGACCAGCGGTGCGCGCGCCGCGCCGGGCTCCATCGTCCGTCGCGCCGACGGCGTTGCGATGTTCGCGACGGGGCTGCCCATCGGGCTCTTCAACCAGGTGATCGTCGAAGACGCCGCTGCCGGCGACGCGGATGTCGCGGCGGCGATCAGCTCCGGTGTCGCGACGATGCGCGAGCGCAGCGAGACCTTCGTGGTCAGCCTCCGCCGAGGCACCGACGGCGCCTGGGTGCCGTTGATGGCCCAGCTGGGACTCGAGCTCTCGCCGGGCGCGACCCCGCTGCCGGGCATGGCGCTTCACCCGATCGGGCTCGCTGCGGACCGGGCTCCCAACGGCGGGAGATCGACGTCCGGGTTTCACCAGATCCGCCTGGTGACCGACGCCGCCGGCATGGACGACCACCTGCGAACCGGCGCCCTGGCCTTCGGAATGCCCGAGGCGCTCCTTCGCGCGTTCGTCGCCGCCGATCTCTGGCAACAGCCTGGCCGGGCGGTCTACGTCGGATACCTCGGTGGGGAGCCAGTGACGACGGGTCTCGGTATCCGGACCGGCGGCACGATCGGGGTCTACAACATCGCGACTGTCGAATCCTCGCGACGTCACGGATACGGGGCCGAGATGTCCGCCCGCGTCGCCGCGGACGGGGCGGCCGCCGGCTGCGACCTCGCGATCCTGCAGAGCTCGGACATCGGCCGGCCGGTCTACGAGCGGCTCGGCTATCGGACGGTCGTGGAATACGACGGCTATGCAGACCCGGGAGCAGACGCGGGCCACTGACATCGCGCGATCGGGCTGCGGGTGCGACGGTGATCGCGGGGACGATCAGTTTCGTCATCACCACGCTCGACCAGCCAGGACATCGGCCGCATCGAGCGAAAGTCTGGGATCGGCCGGGCACGTTCGTTCGTGGATCGATCGCCGGGGAGATCAGGCTCGTTGCGGTCCCTCGCCGGACGGCCCGCGCGACGGCTCAGCCTCCGGCCAGTGCCCCGAGGTGCTCGGTCAGGCGGAGGTTCTCGCGGTAGTCGATCGGGACCTCCACGAGCGACGGGCCGTCGACGTCGAGCGCCCGCCGCAACGTCGGCAGCAGGTCCGCGGCGGACGACGGCCGAAACCCGGCGATCCCGAACGAGCGGGCGTAATCGACGAAGTCGGGATTGCCGAACTCGACCCCGAACGGCCGGCCGAACTCGTTGCGCTGCTTCCAGTCGATCAGGCCATACCCGTCGTCGCGCCAGACGACGACGGTGATGTTCGCGCCGATCCGCTTCGCCGTCTCGAGCTCCTGACTATTCATCAGGAAGCCACCGTCGCCACACAGCGCGACGACCTTGCGTTCGGGATGGACAAGTTTGGCGGCGACCGCGCCCGGCAGCGAGATTCCCATCGCCGCGAACCCGTTCGAGATGATCACCGTGTTCGGCTCGTACGCCTGGTAGAGCCGGGCGACCCAGACCTTGTGGGCACCGACGTCGGACACGACGATGTCCTCCGGCCCGAGCGCGGCGCGGAGATCGGCGATCGCCCGTTGCGGAGTGATCGGCAGCGAATCCTCGCCGCCGCCCGCGCTTCCCGCCAGCTCCTCCAGGAGGGCCGTCCGGAGGTCGGAATGGACGAGGGTCTCGCGCGCCGCATGCCGTTCCCCGGCGTCGCGGCCACTGATTCCACGGGGCAGGACCGCAGCGAGGAGCCGCCGGAGCGAGCCGTCGATGTCGCCGATCAGCTCGACCTCGGGCTGGTACTGGGCGTCGACCTCGGCCGGTTGGGTGTCGATGTGGACGATCCGTTTGCGGCCGTCCGGGTTCCAGCGAGCCGGGGCGTACTCGACGAGGTCGTACCCGACGCAGACGACGAGATCCGCCCGGTCGAACCCGGTCAGGACGTGATCGCGGGCCTGGAGCCCGACGGCCATCAGCGACAGATGGGAGCGATCGTCCATCGCGCCCTTGCCCATGAACGTCACCGCGACCGGGATGTGGAGCCCACGCGCGAACGCGCGTAACTCGGGCGAGGCGTGCCGCCGCAAGACGCCGTTGCCGGCGAGGACGATCGGCCGCTCGGAGGTCGCGATGAGGTCGGCCGCATGGGCGATTGCCTCGTCGGTCGGCTCGGGGAAATACGCCTTTCCCGGCCGCAGTGGCCGGGCGTCGTCGTGCACCGCGGCCGCCGCGACGTTCTCGGGCAGCTCGATGTGGGTCGGGCCCGGCTTCGCCAGCGTCGCGACGCGGAAGGCCTTCCGGACGATCTCGGGGATCGCCTCGACCCGTTCGACCCGGGTATTCCATTTCGTCACCGGCTCGATCATCCGGACGATGTCGACGACCTGGTGGGCCTCCTTGTGGAGCTTGTCGGAGCTCGCCTGGCCGGTGATTGCCACCATCGGCGCGCGGTCGAGGAACGCATCGGCGACGCCGGTGATCAGGTTCGTGGCGCCCGGGCCGAGCGTCGCCATCGCGACCGATGCCCTGCCGGTCAGGCGACCGTAGACGTCGGCCATGAACGCCGCACCCTGTTCGTGACGCGTCGTCACGTGGCGCGGCGCTCCGGCCGTCCCCGCCGCCGCCGCGACTCCGAGCGCGTCGAGGACGTCCATCGTCTCCTCGCCGGGAACCGAGAAGACGTATTCGCAGCCCTCGGCGGCAAGGCACTCGACAAGAAGCTGGGCGGCGGTCCGCTTGGTCACGCCCGCGAGCGTAGCAGGCAGGCGCTCGCGACTCAGGCTCGGACGAGCGGCTCGTCCACGAGGTGCTCGGCAACGAACCAGACCTGCATCTCGTGGCGGCGCAGGACGTCGCCCATCAACAGGTCGTTCGAGCCCATGTCCTTCGACTTCTCGGTCTTGTCGATCGCGTCGCGGACCTTCTCGATGATGATCTCGTGTGCGTCGAGCAGTCGCGAGACGACCACCGGCACCTCCTCCGCGCCGTCGGGTGGGCGCGGGATCGAGGTCAACTCCGCGGCATGGCGCGGGTCGCCGACGCTGATCCCGCCGAGCATCTGGACCCGTTCGGCGAGCGTGTCGACGAGTTCGGCCTGCTCCTCGTAGTGCTTGTCGAAGAGGAGATGGAGCTGGTAGAAGGTCGGGCCGGCCACGTTCCAGTGCGACTTCTTATAGAGCGCCGTCAGCACCATCGTGTCGGCGAGAATCTCGTTGAGGAGCTGGCAGCTCTCCGTGCGCGCCTCAGCCGACAGGGCGATCGGCAGCTGTCGGATCGTGCCGAAGCGCTGGAGCTCTGGTCCGGTCTGGCCCATCCGTGGCTGGGCAGACGCCTTTGGACGTGCTGAACTGTTGCCCTTCGAGGAGCCGTTGCTGGACGAGGTGTGGCGGCGGGTGGCGGTGGCCATCGATGAATCCTCCGTGACGCGGCGTCGGGCCGCACTGAACCCCTTCAGCCTGCTCGCCCAGATCGGTCGCCGACGCATCGAATGCCGCCCGCGACGCTGCAGATCCGTGGCGATTACCGGCTGGGCGGTCGGCGCCGTGCAATAGACCTTGCCCGCACGAGTCGACCTTGATATCGATCCAGCTCGCGCGGTTGAGGTCCTGACCGAAGCGCGATCCTCGATCGCTAGCATCTCGATCGAACGCTTCTGGCCCACGCCGACAACTTCAACTGGCAATCATGCGGTCTCTTCATGTCGACGGTCTTGTCGAAGGTTCCTACTTCAACAACGCGCGGAACACGCGCGATGGCCGCTTTCGCGCACGGCCACGCCGCTGTCGCACAACTCCAGGGATGCGACCCATTGACACCGACTTCTTGATGATCAATTATCGATTATTGGTTATCGCAGCGTTACGACTCTACGCGAGGAGACGTTAGTGCCTGAGCCGTTTGCCCTGGATCTCGACTCGATCCTGAATCGGAACTACCCGGGCCTCGTCCATGTCGACCCTTCGACGACGGCCCTGATCGTCGTCGACATGCAGGGATATTTCCTCGACCCCGACCAGCCGGCCTATCTCCCTGGGGGCAACGGAGCGCCTTCGAGCGAGACGGTGCTCGAGAACTGCGTCCGCTGTGTCGACCTGTGCCGCAGCAAGGGCATGCCAGTGATCTGGTCCCGGTGGGGTATCCGCGGCGACGGCTGGGATGTGGGGCGATGGGCTCCGAAGTGGCCAACGTGGCACTGCGGGACCCCTCAGGGACCAAGCTGGGACAACCCGGCGATCGAGATCGCGGCGCCGCTCAAACCCGCACCAGGCGAACCCGTCTTCGACAAGAGCCGATACTCGTCGTTCTGGGGCACACCGCTTGACTCGTTCCTCCAGCACATTCCTCACGTCGACACGCTGATCATGGTCGGCGTGACCACGAACTTCTGTGTCCGCTACACAGTCGAGGACGCATTCTCACGAGACTTCAAGGTTCTCGTCATCGCCGACTGCACGACCGCCACCAACGATCCGATCCAGGCGAAGGTTCCTGGGAGTGGCCAGTATGTCGCCGCCCTCCGAGACTTCTCGATCGGCCTCGGCGACGTCTGGACCCTCGCCGAGCTTGAGCAGGACCTATCTCACTAGACGCCCAACTCGCCCTGCCCCCGCAGTTGCGGGGGGTAGGTTCGGCAGCAAACAAACGTCAGAGCGTTCTTGAGTCGGAGGGCAGTCGCGAGATCCCACCTCACGTTCAGGGGGCGTCCACAGCACGCGTAGGTAGGTGAGTTGTGCAAGCGCAAGAGACCGGCGAGTACACCGTCGCACCCGGCCAAGGTATTGACCAGATAGGCCGCGTCGAGACACGCGGTATCGACCAGATTCCCGATGTCGAACGCAACTCGAACCCTCGGAACATGGCGGCTGCTTTCGCCTCGGTCCAGTTCTCGTTTGCCATTGTGTTCTTCGGCGGCCTCCCCATCCTGTGGGGACTCGGCTGGTGGTCGACCGTCGCCGCAATAACGGTCGGCACGGCGATCGGGAGCCTCGTGATCGCGGTCATGGCCCTCAGTGGCCCATTGACCGGAACCAACCAGTCCGTGTCCAGCGGCGCCTACTTCGGCGTCCGGGGCCGACTGATCGGATCGGCCCTCGCGCTGTTCATCGACATCGTGTTCCTCGCGCTCATCGCGTACACGACAGGCCAGACTCTCGTGGACGGCGGGCACATCCTGTTCGGGACCGACACCGGTACCGGTGCACTTGTGCTCGGGATGGTGATTGCCAGCGTGCTTGTGATGGCCATCGGCTACCTCGGCCACGCGACGCTGGTGGCCAGCTACAAGGTGTGGCTCGTGGTTGGGATGATCCTGCAGGTCGTCCTGGTTTTCATACTCCTACCGCAATTCAACGCGGCCGCCGACGGGAAATACCTGCTCGACTCATTCCTGCCCACGTGGCTCCTCGCTGTGACCGTGGCGATCTCGATCCCCATCAGCTACATCACGTGGCCGAATGACTATGGTCGCCGGATGCCCCGTGCGACCAGGCCGCGGGAACTTGCGAGCTGGGCCTGGCTCGGGATGTTCGTGGGCTGCTGGATCGCACTGGTTCTTGGAGCGTTTGTCACCCTGTCGTTCAAGGACGTCACCACGCCCTTCGTGGACGGCCTGTTCTCGACGATCCCGGTCTGGTTTGTCATCCCGCTGATGCTGTACGGCTTCTTGGGCAACGCCGTCAACGGCGGACCGGGCGTCTACAACTCGGCCCTCGACCTTCAAGCCTTGCTCTACCGCATCCCACGCCAGGTACTCGTCTTGGTGATCGGCGTGATCGCGTTCGTTGTCGCCTACGTCGGCACAATCGTTCTGGACGCAATCAGTACGCTCGATGCCTTGGTGGTCGTCCTGATCGTGGTGGTGACCCCCTGGGCCGTCATCACAATGGTCGGGATGTGGCTTCGGAAGGGCTACGTCCTGGCAGACGACCTCCACGCGTTCGCGGTCCCCGGTGCACGTGGCCCGTACTGGTTCACAGGGGGTATCAACTATCGGGCGGTGGGCGCCCTTGTGGCGGGTGCCGTCACCGGGTTGCTGTTCTCGGAGAACGCGATCTTCACCGGACCGCTCGCGTCGTCCGCTGGCGGCGTCGACCTGAGCTTCATCAGCGCCGGACTGACTGGCGGCATCGTGTACTACGTGCTCGAACGGGTCTTCCCAGAGCAGGGCGTCCGCAAGACCTAGAGAGCATCCGCGAGGCCGTCGCCTGCGAGCAGGCGACGGCCCCCTGCTCGCAGTTGTCCACAGCCGAGCAACTCCTCACCATGCCGTCGCGCGCGACATGATTGCGCACGCAACTAGAAGGGCGAGGAATTCCTGCCGAATCGGTGGCCCTTAACTGCTGACCAGGTTGGGACATTCTTGGTTGTGATCGAGGGCGATCGACTGCGGGCCCTTTACGTCGCGGCGCTTTGCCTCGGCGTGCGACCAGGTGAACTGCTTGGGATCCGATGGTCGGATGTGGACCTCGAGGGTGGCAACGTGATCGTTTGCCATTCGCTCCAGATCACGGGCCGCACCTTGGCAGAGCCGAAGGCGGAGCGAGCACGAAAAACCCTTCGCCTTCCCGGCCAGGTCGCCGAAGCCCGTCGCGAGCGCCGAATAGGCCAGCTCGCCGAACGTATCGGGGCGGGAGCTCGATGGTCGATCTGGACGATGCGTTCGCAACGCGTGATGGTCGCCCGCTCATCGTCAAGGAATGTCCTCCGGGGGCTCAAGCGCCACCTCGAACGGGCCGGACTCCCGCCCGAGCGCCTCGGCGCCCTGGACCCTACGCCATTCGTGTCCCCCGCCTGGTCACGAGCACCGCAGTTCACCGGCGATCGTAAGAGGAGCTTCTTTGGCCCGCCCGGAGGGATTCGAACCCCCGACCTACTGATCCGAAGTCAGTCGCTCTGATCCACTGAGCTACGGGCGGTCAGGGCCGGATGATACCGCGGCCCCGTCGTGGCGGCCGCTCTCAGGAGCCCGAGCTGGCAGGAGGTCGCCCTCCGCCTCCGAAGCCAGTTTCGCCGTCACCGCGACCGACGAGGATGAGCCGGAAGTCGTCGCCCCGATCGAGCTTGGCCTTGAGTTCGTCCCGACCGATCGTTCGGATCGGCTCGGAGCCCAGTGCGGCATTCGGGTGTGGCTGATCCATCGTGGCTCCATTGTGAGGCCGATCCGACCTCATCTCGCGCTCGTCTCGCCGCTCTCAGCCGTAGGTGAAGCAATACGCTTCGGCGCCGGCCGAGAGGCACTCGATCTCGACGGCGCACTGCTCGATCCGCCCAGGCCCAGGATCCCATTACAGCTGTTCGCGACCGGCTGAGGTTGCAGGGCCCGTGCGCCGGTGATACACATTGCGCCGTGCCCGATCGTCGTCATGCCCGGCCACTGCACGCCCAGGTGCCCGCCCAGCGGTCGGCCCCGGGCTTCCTTCCGCCCCAGCCGGTGTACGACCGCGACCGACGGCTGCGGCCGGGCCCGCGCCTCCTCGGAGCCCTGGGAATTGGCGTTGGCCTCGCTCTGATCACGCCCCTGGCCCTGTCGATCCTCGGAGCCGCGCGGGGGCCCCTCCAACCCCTCGCCGGGGGCGTTGCCGGCGCCGTTTCGGGCAGCGAGCCGCCGGCCGCGGACGCTTCGGCCCTCGCCCCAGGATGGTCCGCGGGCGAGCCGTTTCCCTCCGCCGGCCCGCCGGTTGGCGGCGGACCGCCGCCGACCGTCCCGCTCGGGCCGCCGCCGATTGCGTCCCTCAGCGACTACCGCTGGCCGATCAGCAAGGGCTGGATCTCGCTCCCGTTCAAGGACATCCCGGGCGGCACGAGGATCCGGAACGGGAAGCTGATGCACGACGGGGTCGACATGGCGTCGTTCTGCGGCGCGGCGGTGGGCGCGGCCCACGACGGCGTCGTCCTGGCCGCCGGCCGCCATTTCGACGAGCAGGTCGGCTGGGTCGGCGACTTGACGCCGTACCTCCGACTTCTCGACCGGGAGCACCTGTGGCTGGACTTGCCGAACGTCGTCGTCATCGATGACGGCAATGGCTATCGCTCGATCTATGCCCATTTTCGGGACGTGACCGTGAGGGTCGGCCAGCAGGTCAAGGCCGGCCAGATGATCGGGCACGAGGGAGCGACCGGGCACGCCTCGGGCTGCCACGTCCACTACGGCCTGTTCAGCCCACTCGAGACCGCGACGTTCGGCGTCCGCGCCGACCTCCTCAAGAGCCTCAAGCTTCCGAAATACGAGATCGCCCGGATCGATCCGCTCCTCGTCCTGCCGGGCGGCGCCGTTGCACTCCGGACGGGCCAGGTCGCGAAGGCGATCGCGGCCGCGGAGGAAGCGGCTCGCGCCGCCGAGCAGGCCCACGCCGCGCAGGTTGCGGAGGATCGGCTGCCCTCAGGCCGCTAGCAGGTTCCTGCCGCGCCGGATTGCCGTCCTCGGATCCCGTCCGCCGGAACGCCCGATTGTGAGCATCCGGTCGCCATCGACGGGCTGCGACCTACCGCTCGGCCGTCCGCCGGTAGCGCCTGGCGATGAGCGCGTACGCCGGCAGCCGGCCGAGGGATCGGGCGAGCGACAGGGGCGAGCCGTCGCGCGCCTCCACCGCGAGGAGCGAGTCCGTTGCCGTGGCGTCCGCGGGCCGAGCGTCGACGACGGCGCGGTCGATCGCCACGTGGCCGGGCTCCGCCTCGCCGAGAATCGCCGCGATCTCGGCGTCGGGCCGTCCGCCGGCCTCGTACTCGAGCCGGAGCTCCGCCTCGGACCGCCAGCGCGGACGCCGGAGGAGAATGGCCCGCCATGCCTCGGCCACATCGGGCGTGACGGTCCCATCGCCGGGGGTCGGTGAGGCTGCCAGCTCATCTCCGCGGGTCCAGCGGGCCGCTTGATGAAGCAGGGCGTACTCATCGAGATCGACGTAGGCGTCGAGCGCATCGGCCGGCGAGCGATCGCCGAAGATCGCTCGGACCGACGGCCCGAAGACCTCTGCCAGGTCGAGGTCGATCGCCCGGACCGTCCGGTGGAAGTAGACCTGCTGGTACAGGAACAGGCGCGAGGTCAGGAACATCTCGAGCGCCCCGAGGCCGGGCTCGTAGAGGGTGAGTCCACGCTCCCCGATGAAGGCGTACCGCCGGATCCGCTCGACATCCACGTCGACTGACACGCCCGTCATCCACGCGTCGCGCCGGACGTAATCGAGGTTGTCGACGGTGAATACGCCCGACAGGAGCGGCTGCAGCCAGCGCACCCAGATCGGCATCGTCAGGTCGGTGAGGGCCGGCTTCGACACGATGAACGACACCCAGCGCGGGTCGATCGACTCCCCCTCGGCGAAGGCGTCGCGCTCGGCGACCGCGCCCGGCGCCCGGCGCAGGGCCCGGATCAGGTCGCCCAACTCGCGCTCGATGATCAGCTGTGAGAGGTCCTCGTGAGTCAGCCGCTTGCCGGCGACCCGGCGCGGATCCGGCGGGGCCGGGAAGTCGGCGAGGACGTGGTCGTCGAAGAAGTGGGCGAACGGTCCATGGCCGACGTCGTGAAGGAGGCCCGCGATCCGGAGCGTCTCGACGACGAGGCCCTCGCTCGGCAGCGGCTCGCCCCGCGCCCCAAGCTCGGCCCGCAGCGACGGGTAGAGCTGGCGCGCCCAGAGCCCCGCCTCGTGCATGACACCGAGGCCGTGGGTGAAGCGCGAGTGCTCCGCGGTCGGGAAGACCCAGCGCGCGCTCTGGAGCTGACTGATCCGGCGGAGCCGCTGGAGCCAGGCGGTGTCGAGAAGGTCCTCCTCCGCGGCGTCCTCGTCGGGCAGGCCGGCCGCTCCGGACTCGGCGGCCGACAGCCGCTTCGTCAGCTCGACATAGCCGTGGATCGGGTCGCTGATCAGGTTGACCGCACTGAACGGATGACGAGCCATCAGGGCTGGACCGCCGCCGCGTAGCGCGCCGCCGCCCGGGCATGGGTCGCGGCGACATCGGCCCGGAGCTCGACGGGCGCGATGACCTCGACGTCGTCGCCCCACGACAGGATCCAGAGGCGGATCTCGATCGGCCCGGCGACGGTCGCCCGCCACGTCAGCGACCCATCCGCCTCCTCGGCCACCCGCTCGCCGGGGTGCCAGCGGGCCTCGCGGACGCGGCTCGCGACCTTCGGCGCAAAGCGCAGGACGATCTCGATCGGCGCCTGGTCCGCGATGATGTCCCAGGCCCGCTCGAACATCCCGTCGATCTCGGCGCCGGGTGCCGGAAATGCGTCCGGCGTCAGGGCGATGTCGCGGATCCGCTCGATTTTGAACGTCCGTATCGCGTCCTTCGTCTCGTCCCAGCCAACGAGGTAGAGGGCGTGCGTCTGGAGCGACGGTTCGATGAGGTACGGCCGGACCCGGGCGGTCCGCGGCGCCGCCTCGGGAGCGTAGGGCGCGGGGGCGTAGTCGAGCGTCACCACCCGGCGCTCGGCCCAGGCCTGGGTGAGGAGCCGGACGTGGCGATTGAAGCCGTCGTCGGTCGGCCGCCGCGACAGGTCGTCAAGGGTCCGGTCGACGTGCTCGCGGAGCGCGGGCGGCAGGACGGCCGCAAGCTTCTCGAACGCCGAGGCCAGGTCGGGGTCGTACTTGTCGGCGTAGCGGACCATGAGCCGGGCCGAGAGGACGACCGCCATCGCCTCGCTCCGGGTCAGCTTGAGCGGCGGCAGGAAGGCGTCGGCCTCGATGCCCCAACGGCCACCCTCCGACCAGAGCGGCATCCCGAGCTCGCCCTCGATCGACTTGAGGTCGCGGTAGACGGTCCGCACCGACGAGCCGACCCGGCGGGCGATCTCTGCTGGCTTCATCCCATCCGGATGGGCGTTCAACAGGGCGAGGATGCGGGTCATCCGCGCCAGCCGGTCGCGTTTGGTCGAGCCGCGGTCCTCATCCATCGCCGCATCATCGCCCCCGCGAACAGCGGTGTCACGCGAGGGGTGGCGCGCTGCTCCCTACGGTGTCGGCGGTGTGATCGACAACGTCGTGCCGCGGTCCGTCGCGGATAGATCCACCCGGATGGTCGATTGGAGCGCGCCCGTCTGGATGTCCGCCGCGTCGCCGTTGACGCGGCCGGTGATCCGCCCGATCTGGCCGTCGAGGAAGACCCAGTAGTCGAGCTCGCCGCGCCAATGGGCGAGGTCCACCCCGCCGACGAGCCACCGGATCTGGGGGAACGCGGCCCGGAAGGTCGGCCCGTCGATTGCGACCCGGCATTGGCGGGCCCGGGCGCCCTCGATGATGCCGACGCCGAGCGTTGCCGCGACGGCGCGCTGCTCCGGCGAGAGCGCCACCCGGAAGACCGTCAGGTCGAGGCTCGCGTCGCCGATCTCGGCCTGCGTCGATCGTCGCCAGCCGGTGAACGGCTCGCGCAGCCAGGCCCTCGCCCCGATCGAGGCCGCGCCGTGGAGGCCTAGATCGCGGCTGGTCGCGACGTAGGCCAGCCAGCGGACGTCGTTCCGATTGCGCTCCCCGCCCAGGTCGATGGTGCCCATCGACCGACCGTCGATCGTGCCGTCGAAGTCCACCGCAATCTGGGCCGACGGGCCGATCCCCATCGGGCCGTCGCAGGGTGGGGGATCGTGGTCGACGTTCGTCGGGCCGAACCGGGACGACGACGCGATCCGGTTCTGCAGAGCGAGCTCATTGCCGAAGGCCACGGCCGCGAACACGAACCCGGTCGCGACCGCGAGGAGGCCTGCGAGAGCGACCCCGCTCACCAGGCGACGTCGGCGCATCGCGTCCTCGCCCAGACGTCGGCGGGCGAGTCCGAACCCGCTGAAAAGGCACGTCCCGATCAGGGCGAGCACCCATGGGTAGCCCGCCTCGACGGACGGCAGCAGGGTCTGGACGCCACCTCCGCCGAGCTGACCGGTCACATCGGCGATCGAAGGCACGAGCACGAGAAGGGAGCCGGCGGCCAGCCAGACCATCGCCGCGAATGCCCGCGAGCCGCGCGTGACCGGCGGCCAGCGGACCCCGGCGAACGCGATCGCCGCAGGCAGCAGCGCCGCGGCCCCGACCGCCACGTCGATCGGTCCACCCGGCCGGTAGCCGATCAGGACGATCCCGGCCGCAACGACCCAGCAAACGGCAAGGGCCAACGCGATCAGCTGCAATTCGAGGGTCCGGACACGCACGGCGGTCACTCTACCCGGCCGTCTTCGGCCCGACACGACACGGGACCGCCGCAAGTACCTGCCGCCATGGGACCGACGGGTCATCGTTCCGAAAGGTAGCGACGTCGAATATCCCGCTAACCACACCGGAGCGAACCGATATCCGGATCCGATGGTCCGCCAGATGCCGTCGCCGGAATCCGGCGATCAGGCGGACAGCGCCCACCCAGGAAGACAGGACGAAACGGTGCACCATGGCAGGTCGACGCGGAATCCAGGGTCAGGCTCGATCATCGCGCGTCGACTCGTCGTGGCCGGTTCTCGCGGCGGCCTCCGCGGCCGGGTCTGGGTCGGGCACCGTCACCACGACGCCGGAGTTCAGCCAGAGCCGACGCCCGGAGCTTCCCACGAAGGTGACCTACCGCACCCTGCTCATGCGGGGTCTGACTCCTGACGAGGCGGCCAACCTGACTGCCTACCTCGCTGGCATCGGCGGCGGCGGCTCGCACTGGACCTTGAAGCAGATCAACCAGCTCCTCTTCCTCCGCCAGATGAACCGGACCGGCCAGTTCGCCGAGACAGGCGACCGGATCCACTGACCAGCACCGGGCCGCAAGCCCACCCGAACTGAATCCACCCGTCGCGGCGACGAGCCTCCTCTCGCCTCCGCGACATCCGACTCCCCGAAGCGGCGCCTTCCCTCCTCCTGGCGCCGCTTCGGGGTTTCCTGCGTCCGGAACGTCGCCCGCGGCTGCCGACCGGCCACGCGACGGTTGAGCGGGCTCGTGGCGTAGCATCCCGAGCGTGACCGGCCCCCTGATCTCGCTCCTGACCGACTTCGGGTCGCGCGACCCGAGCGCGGCGATCATGCGCGGGGTCCTCCTCGGGATCGTCCCCGACGCCCGGATCGTCGACATCAGCCACGAGGTCCACAAGTTCTCCGTCCGCGACGGAGCCCTGCTTCTCTGGTGCGCCCTGCCCTGGCTGCCGGTCGGGTTCCACGTCGGCGTCGTGGATCCGGGAGTCGGGACGGCCCGTCTCCCGATCGCGATCGCCACCGGCCGCGGCGACGTCCTCATCGGGCCCGACAACGGGCTGCTCGTCGCGGCGGCCGACCGTCTCGGCGGGATCCGCGCGATCCACGCCCTCGAGGCCGAGGCGTTCCGCCTGCCGGCTGTCTCGACCAGCTTCCACGGCCGCGACATCTTCGCCCCGGCCGCGGCCCACCTCGCCCGCGGCGTCGCGATTGCGGACCTCGGGCGATCGATCGATCCGGCCGGCCTCGTGGGCTCGCCGATCGCGGAGCCGCAGGTCGGCGACGGCGAGCTCGGGTCCTCGGTCATCTACGTCGACACGTTCGGCAACGTCAAGCTGGCCGGGCTGCGGGCCGATCTCGAAGCGGCTCTCGGGCCGCTCCGGGCGGGCGATCGACTCCGGCTCCTCGCCGGCCGCGACCGGCGAACGATCGACACGTCGTGGCAGTCCACGTTCGGCGACGTGGCCGTCGGCGAGACGCTCGTCTATGAGGATTCCTACGGCCGGATCTGCCTCGCGGCGAGCCAGGCGGCCGCGGCCGCGGCCCACGCGATCGTCGAGGACGAGCCAGTCGCCATCCGGCGGCGCTGATCGGCCGGGCGGATCGCCCGAACCGGGCGCGGTCAGATGCCCCGCCGCCGGGCGGGAACGTGCCGGCGATCCGCTACACTCCGCGGGCGTTTGCTCCGTTCACGAGGTCACCGCTCATGCTTCGCGTCGCTCCGATCACCCTCCTGCTGTTGGCCAGCCTGGCCCTCGGCGCCTGCTCCGGCGGCGCCACGCCATCGCCGAGCGCCTCGGCAGCGCCATCGCTGGCCGCGCCGTCCGCAGTCCCCCCGTCCGCGGCCGCGAGTCTCGCGCCGAGCGCGACTCCCGACGCCTGCGCCAAGGACAGCCTCAAGCTCACGACCGCCGGCAAGCTCACGATCGGCACCGACAACCCGGCCTACCCGCCCTACTACGACATTCCCGCCGCGGCTGCCAAGCCATGGCAGCTCGGGGACCCGACCGACGGCAAGGGCTTCGAGAGTGCGTTCGCCTACGCCCTCGCCCAGAAGCTCGGCTTCGCCCAGGCGGACGTGAGCTGGATCGTCGTCCCCTTCGACAACTCCTTCGCTCCCGGCAAGAAGGCCTTCGACCTCGACATCAACCAGGTGTCGTTCTCGGCTGATCGGGCCAAGGCGGTCGACATGTCCGACGGCTACTACAGCCTCAACCAGTCGATCGTCGCCCTCAAGGCCAACGGCCTGGCCGCAGTCACCTCGATCGCCGCCATGAAGGGCTTCAAGTTCGGTGCCCAGATCGGGACGACCAGCCTGGACACGATCAACACCGTGATCGCACCGACGGCCGCGGCCAAGGTCTACACGACCAACGACGACGCGATCGCCGGGCTCAAGGCCAAGCAGATCGACGGCCTCGTCGTCGACCTCCCGACCGCGTTCTACGTGACCGCCGCCCAGGTCGACAATTCGGTGATCGTCGGCCAGTTTCCCGCGCCGACCGGCGCCGACGCCGAGCACTTCAGCGTCGTCCTCGGCAAGGCCAGCCCGCTGACGGCCTGTGTCAACGCCGCAATCGCGACGATGAAGAGCGACGGGTCACTCGACGCGATCACGAAGGAGTGGCTGTCCGACAAGGCCAGCGCTCCGGTTCTCCAGCCGTAGCCGACGGCCGCACCGCGGCCTGCCATGTCCCTCACCGGAGGCCCGCTCGACACCGGCGACCTGATCGGTCGTGCCGGCCGACGCGGGCCTCGCCGTTCGCGGCGGCGGATGCCGCCCGGCGAAGCGGTCCGATCGTCGCTGATCGCGCTTGTCAGCACCGTGGTCGTCATCGGCGGGCTGGCCCTGGTCGTCGGCAACGCGCCGAATTGGCCGGACGTCCAGCGCTCGTTCTTCGATCCGACGATCTTCGCCAACTCGCTGCCCGACCTGATCGCGGCCTTCGGGAACAACATTGCCCTGTTCCTGACCGCCGAGGTGTTCATCCTCCTGCTGGGCCTGATCCTGGCGATCCTGCGCGGCCTGCCAGGTCCGGTGTTCTTCCCGGCGCGGCTGCTCGCGACGTTCTACGTCGACGTGTTCCGCGCGGTCCCGAGCATCCTGATCATCTACCTCCTCGGGTTCGGCATCCCCGGCCTCGGGATCGACGGCGTGCCAAACGACCTGTTCCTGTGGGGCGCCGTCGCCCTCGTCCTCGTGTACTCGGCCTACGTCTCGGAGGTCTACCGGGCGGGGATCGAGTCGGTCCACTGGAGCCAGGAGGCCGCCGCCCGGTCGCTGGGCCTCAGCCGACTCCAGGCGCTCCGCTACGTGATCGTCCCGCAGGCCGTCCGTCGGGTCATCCCGCCGCTGCTCAACGACTTCATCGGCCTCCAGAAGGACACCGTCCTGGTATCGGTGATCGGCCTCGTCGAGATCTTTCGTGAGGGCCAGATCATCAAGGCCGCCAAGTTCAACTTCACGCCGTTCGTGGCCATCGCCCTGCTGTTCATCGTGATCACGATCCCGTTGGCCCGGCTCACCGACTGGCTCGTCGCCCGGGATCGATCACGCCAGGCGGTCGGACGATGACGGCCCCCATGCCGGCGCTCCGGATCGAGGGCCTCCACAAGTCGTTCGGCGACCTCGAGGTGCTCAAGGGGATCGACCTCGAGCTGGCCGAACACGAGGTCGTCTGCCTGATCGGCTCGTCCGGGAGCGGCAAGTCGACGCTCCTGCGCTGCGTCAACCTGCTCGAGAAGATCGACGCCGGGCGGATCGTCGTCGCCGGCCACGAGATCACCGCCAAGGATGTCGACGTGAACCGGATCCGGCGCAAGATCGGCATCGTCTTCCAGGCGTTCAATCTGTTCCCCCACATGTCCGTCCTCGACAACGTCGCGCTTGCGCCGCGGAAGGTGCTGGGTCTGAGCCGAGCCGACGCCGAGACACGCGCGACCGAGCTCCTCGAGCGGATCGGCCTCGCCGACAAGCGCCGCGAATATCCCGATCGCCTGTCCGGTGGACAGCAGCAGCGGGTCGCGATCGTCCGGGCCTTGGCGATGCAGCCGGACCTGCTCCTCCTCGACGAGATCACCAGCGCGCTGGATCCGGAGCTCGTTGCGGAGGTGCTCAACCTGATCCGCGAGCTGGCAGGCAACGGGATGACGATGCTGATCGCGACCCACGAGATGAGCTTTGCCCGCGAGATCGCGAACCGGGTCTGCTTCCTAGACGCGGGGCGGATCCTCGAGACCGCGCCGCCGGCCGAGATGTTCAGCACTCCCCGCGAGGAGCGGACCCGCCAGTTCCTCGACCGGGTGATCGCCGCCGGCCGGCTCTAGGGACCGCTGCTCCTCGCTCTCGAACCGCGGCCGGCCGCTCGCGTTCCCATTTCGGGGACGGCCTACTCGCTCGGGGCAGCCGAATCGAGCGGCCCGCCGTTCGGGCCGTCGGTCGGCGGGGCGGCGCCACTCGCATCCGACGGCGACGTCGCGTCCGTCGAGGCACCGGGCAGGTCCTGCTCGTCGACGACATCGTTGGGGACGAGGAACAGCGCCCAGCCGATCTTCAGGAGGTCGGGCCGATACTTCGCCGAATCCGGATCGAGCGACGGATACGTGGACCGGTTCCAGAAGGCGATGCTTCGCGCCGTCGTCCCGAATCGATGGGCGATCGTGTCGAGACGGTCGCCCGTCTTGACCGTGTAGACGAGGAACGTCGGCGCGGGCGTCGGCGTCGGCGGCACGATCGTCCGGGCTGGGGCCGGTCCGCTGGGGCGCGCCGCAACGCTGCCCGTCGGCTCGCCGGTCGCATTTGCCGGGCCGGGCCTGGAGCCCTGGCCGCGGGTCCCGCTCGGCAGGCAGGCGCCCACGACGAAGACCGAAAGGATCGACAAACCGAGGAGCGTGGCCGCGGCGGCCCACGATGCCGGACGTGCCGAACGGGGAAGATCGGCGCGCGGCTGGTTTCGGGAGTGTGGCGGCTGGGCAGGAACGTCGATCCGCTGCATCGTCGGGCGGTCGGACGGATCGCCTGCCGCGGCCGTTACGTGACCGGCGAGGCGTCGGCCGGCCGACGCGGCCTGCGACGCGCCGTCGGGGCTGGCCCACCACCCGGATGCTCCGGGGCCGCCGGTGCATCTGCGAGGGGCCCGCGGCCGGCATCGTTGGCGCGGGCATCCGGAACGAAGGACGTCTCGATCGTGTCGATCGGAGTCGGGGCCTTGAAGGAGAAGTCGCGGGCGATGGCAAGGCCTTCGTCGGCCGTCGCAATCAAGCCGTTGCCCGTCCGCTTGGCGAAGAAGGAGGCGCGGTCGGCCGCGAGAAGCATCTCCTCCGCGCTCAGCCCATCGTGCGGGAAGGTGGCCACGCCGATCGAGACGCTCACGTCCATTCCCTCCTGGGCCCAGGTCGAGCCCGGCGCGCCGAGGGCACGGATCGCGGCCCGGACGCGCTCGGCGACGCCCAGGGCCGACGGACCGTCCGTCCCGGGCAGGATCAGGGCGAACTCGTCGCCGCCATAGCGGAAGACGCGGTCGGTCTCGCGGCCGGCGCCCTCGATCGCCCGCGAGATCTCGAACAGGAGGCGGTCGCCAGCCTGATGGCCGAGGGCGTCGTTGACGTTCTTGAAGTCGTCGAGGTCGAGCATGATCAGGCTGAACAAGTCGTGGTCAAGGACGCTCCGAGCCAGCCAGCCCTGGAACGTGCCGTGGTTCAGGAGCGCCGTCAGGTCGTCAGTCTGGGCCCGGATCTCGACCGCGCGATGGACCTCGGCGTTCTGGAGGGCGATCGAGACCTGGGCCGCGAACAGCTTGACGAGCTCGAACTCCTCCTGGCTGTACACGGCCTCGACGCCCAGCCGCTCGAGGGTGAGGACGCCCGTTGCCCCGTCCCGGCCGCGGAGTGGGACGCAGATGAGGCTGCCGTCCATGGTCCCGGAGCTCCGGAACTGGAGGACGCGCTCGTCGTTCCGCTCGTCGAGAACGAGGGCCGGCTCGTTCCGGGCGACGACCCACGTGGCGAGGCCCTCCTCACCCGGCAGCCACGGCTCCATGTACTCGGCGGCATGAATGCCCCTCGCCGTGAGCGGCCGGAGCACGCCGCCGGCGCGGTCGAGGAGCTCGATCGAGAGGTTGTCGTAGCCGACGAGGTCGGACAGGCGCTCAGCGACCTGGTCGAGGATCGCCCGCGGATCGAGGGTCGTGAGGATCGACTCGGTGATCTGGAGGAGCGCCCGCTGGTTGGCGAGCTGGCGCGCCAGCGCATCGGACTGGGCCCGCAGGAGCCCGGTTGCGTCGGCGTTGTAGAACGCCTGTGCGGCGAAGCTCGCGTAGATGACGAGCAGGCGGAGGTCGTCGTCGGGGAACTGGTGAAGCCCGAGCTTGGAGAGGACGAGCACGCCGAGCACCTGGTCCTCGTAGGTCATCGGAGCGAGGAGCATCGACTCGTCGAGATCCTCGTCAGTGCCGGGGATCGTGTTGGCCCGGGGGTCGGCGCTGGCGTCGGGCAGGTTCTGGGCAACCCGATGCTCGGCCACCCAGCCGGTGATCCCCTGGCCGAACTTGACCGCGAGTTGCTCCGGCGTCTCGTCGACGTACTCGCCGACCTGGCCGCGCATCGCAACCGGCAGCAGGTCGTCGCCGCGGAGGCGGTAGACCCGGGCGTTGTGGTAGTCGATCAGCTGGCGGAGCTCGGTCGCGATGGCCTCCCCGATCTCGCGTTCGTCGGTCAGCCGCGAAAGGCGCGCGCCGAGCTGCTGGATCGACTGGAGCTGGGCCGCCCAGCTCGCCATCCTCGAGAAGTTCTGGGCATTCTTGATGGCGATCGCGGCCTGGTCCGCGAGCGCGTCCATCGTGTCGAGCTCGTCCTCGGTCCAGTCGTGGGGCCGGTCGTGGTAGAGGTTGAGCAGGCCCAGGACGAGCTCGCCGTCGCGCAGCGGCGCGGTGCAGATCGTGTCGAAGCCCTCCTGGACCACGGACGCGCGGACGTCGCCGGCACGCGGATCGTCGCGGTAATGGGTCGCAAAGATGGCGCGGCGGCTGGCCACCGCCAGCGACGACAGCGAGCGGGTGGGGAAGTCGACGACCGACTGGAGATAGCGCTGGGACAGACCGCGACTCACCTCGGCCTCCGCCCGACCGTCCCGGCCACGGAGGAAGACGGCGGCGCGGTCCGCGTTGAACAGGACCATGGCGTGCTCGACGAGCCCGCTCAGGATCCGGTCCAGATCGAGGCGGCTGCCGATGTCCGACGCGACCCGGCGGAGGGCGTCGGCGCGATGGAGGCGATGTCCGACCTCGTCGGCTCGGCGGGCCGCCTCGACGATCGAGCCCACGACGGCCGCGGATTCGATCAGGAGCTCGGGCTCGATGGCCGTCGGGTCGCCGCCCGGACCGGCGACGATCGCCAGCACGCCCCACGGCCGCTGATTGCCGGGGATGGCGATCGCGACCTCAGTCACGCTTGCGGGCTCCTCGCTGAATCGGCCCAGGCCCTCCCCGTCGACCGGGGCCGGATCGCCGGCGTCCGCGCGGTCGACCGCCTTGCCGAGAATGCCGTACGAGCGGGGAAGGTCCGGCAGCCGGTTCGTCGGCGCGGCAGCTCGTGGGGCGAACCGCTCGCCGCGCAGCTCGTAGATGGCCGTCGATTGGAAGCCGCCGCGGTTGCGGATGACGAGGACGGCCTCACGGAGCGCCTCGTCGAGGGCCTCGGGGTCGGCCGCGATCCGCCCGAGGGCGGCGATCGTGGCGAGATCGGCCTGCCGCCGGTGTCGATCGTGGTCAGTCGTCGGCGACGGCCCGCCGCCCGCCCGATCGGCCGATCCGCTGCTTCGGCGCGGGTGACCGGGCAGTGCCGCCGACGGGCCCGAGCCGGGCTCCGGGACGTTCTCGGCGGCGGCGAGAAAACGCTGGAGGTCGCCGAGCCGATAGCGGCGATCGCCACGGGGGTTGATCCGGTAGTAGCGCAGCCGGCCGGCATCGCTCCAGGCCCGGACCGTGTTCGGGTGGACCCCGAGCAGCCGGGCAGCCTTGGTCACCGAGAGGGTGGCGTCGATGGGACGGATGGGAAGCGCGCTCGGCACGGGTCACTCATGGAGGAAATGTCAAGTCGACGGGCGCAGCCTACCAATCTCACAGTTCTTGCCAATAGGCCGAATGTACGGGGCGTCGATCCGCCCCGCCACGGGTGTCCCCGGGATCGCCTCGAATCGCTCGAACAGATCAGGGCGGGCCGGGCGTCACGAGCGGCGCGGATTCCGGCTGCCGTCGGCGGCGCCCGGGGTCTCCGATGGGCGGCTCGCTGCCCGGCCGCGGCGGGCCGGGTCGGCCGGCGGCTCGGTCAGGCGGACGTAGATCGTGGTCAGGAGGATCGCGAAGACGGCGATTGCCAGCACGCCCAGGACTGCGAAACCCGGTGTTCCGACGAGGCCCGGACCCTGGCCGTTGCTTCGTGGATCACCGGCGGTCGAGACACTCGGTTCGGCCGAGGCGGCGAGGACGGTCGTCACCAGGCCGGCCGCACCGGGGGCCAGCTCGACGACCGCCGGGAGGAGCGCCGTCACGGCCGCCCACAGGAGGGCGCCGGCGATGAGAATGGCGCCCGCTCCGAGGAGCCCGGCCGCGATTCGCGTTCGACCGGCGTCGCCACCGGCCAGGATCCGCATCGCCTCCGGTGGCTCGAGGACCGTCAGGATCAGCGGCCGGCCGCGACCGGCGGTCATCCGCGCGGTCGCACCGGACGCGCTCGCGGGCCGCTCCCCGGCGTGATCGTCGATCGCGATCGGATAGCCGGCCACGATCGCGTGTTCAACGGAAGAGATCTGGTCGATCCGGGCGCGGACTGGCGTGTCCGCGGCGATCCCCTCGGGTGCCCGGTCGGACAGGTCTGCCGCGCGCCCGACGGACTCGCGGGGAACGACGATCAGGCCGGCGTCGAGCGCTTCGACGTCGATGGCGATCATGTCGAGCCCCTCGTTGACCGTGAAGGGCACAGCCTGGCGGTGGTCCTCGAAGGGCCGCCACCCGCGGCTGCTGCGGGTCTCGAGGCGGACCCGGCGGAAGACGAGGGGACGGTGGGCGTCGTCCTCGAACTCGTCGTCGGCATCGATCCTTCCGGAGATCCGGACGTAGGCCCGGCGGCCCGTCGCGGCGAGCTCGTTGGCCTCGGCGATCGTGACCGTCGGAGCGGTCGCGAGGAGCCGGCCGATCCGGTATGCCGCGCCGAACGTGCGAAGGACGAGGCCGCCGGCGACCAGGGCGACGAACCCCGCGGCAGCGATCAGGAGGGGAGTCACCGGCCGGATGATATCCGCCAGTCGGCGTTCGACCTCGGACGCCTCGGCGGGCCTGAGCGCTGCGGCGGGCAACGAAAGACCCGAAGGAACCTACTCGCGGCGTGGGCGTTGATGTGATCGCTGCCGTTAGCCTGCGCTCGGCCCCTCCGGGCTGACATCCACGCTACCGGCCCGTGGCGGACCGGGTCAATGGACTTGTCCACGAGTTCGCGGTGAATCTCGGCAGGTTGTCCACCGCCTGTCCCCTCCGGCCTCGCGGCGGAATTCCGCGGCGCACCGACGGTCCGGACCGGGGGCCGGCTTCAGGGCCCGCCGTCCGCGATCCGCCCCGTGGCCGGGTCGATTGCGGACACCTGGCCGGTATAGCTGGTCAGGACGAGCCGCCCGCCGACCAGGCTCGCCTCGGACACGACGTCGCTATGGGCGATCCGCCAGCCGACCGTTCCGTCGGGCTCCAGCGCGAACGTCTCGATCTCGGCCTGGACGAGGAGATGGGCGAGCCGCGGCGTGCCGATCACCGCGATCAGCGGCGACGCCGAGCGATGGGACCAGCGGAGCGCTCCGGTCCGGGCCTCGAAGCCGTACGTATGGAACCCGTATTTCACGACGAACAACCCGGCGTCATCCCAGACGAGACCAGCCGGCTCGTCCTGGATCGTCGACGCGAAGCGGACTGTCCAGGCGCCCGCCGGCCCGTCGATCCGGACCTCGGCTCGGCAGAGCAGCTCGAAGTCCGGTGAGACGAGCGGGCCGAGATCCTCCAGCGAGCCACCGGCCTCCGTGAGCGCGAACACCGCGGCGCCCTGGCCGCTGCCCGCCCATCGCCAGCGGGCGCGGATCCCACCGGGGTAGCCGACGGTCGCGTCGCGGGGCGGAGCGACGCTCCGACCGGTGACCGAGACGTTGCCTGGCCCGGAGCCGCTGCCCCCTCCGTCCGGACCGCCGCCCGTCACGCCCCCGCGTTCGAGGGAGTGGCCCCGCCGCCGACGAGGCCGACGCCGCCCGATCCGTCATGCTCGCGGGAGCCCTGCGCCTCGGCTTCGATGTCCGCGGCCCGGCGCTCCTCCGTGAACGGAGAGACCATGGCGTTCGACAGGATCCGGAGCGTCGCCGGTGGAACCGGGAAGACCGCCGTCGGCGTCCCGGCCGCGGCCCACACGACCGGGAACCGGCCAAGGTCGGGGTCCATCACGGTCCGGATCGAGCGGTTGTGGCCGAACGGCGGGATGCCGCCGATCACGAACCCAGTCAGTTCCTGCGCCTCGCGCGCGGTGGCCCGCCGGATGCCGCGCTCGCCCAAGACGAGGGCGAGGCGGGCGAGATCCACGCGGTTCGGGCCGGAGACGAGGCAGATGATCGGCTCGAGCGATCCGTCGTCGGCCGGGGCGACGAAGACCAGCGACTTGACGATCTGGCCAAGCTCGGCGTCGACCGTTGCAGCTGCATCGGCGGCCGTGTGAGTGGACTCGTCGAACACGCGGACGTCGAGGTCGACGCCCTTCCGGGCGGCGGCTTCGCGGACCCTCTGGATCGCGGCAGGTTCGACGGTCTCGGGCACGGCCGGAGTCTAGTGCATCGGCTCGGCAGGGCGTACCGCGGCGGCCGATCGCAGCACGCTACGATCGGTCGGTGGAGGCGATCATGTTCGACTGGGACGGCACCCTCGTCGATTCGCTCGGGGCGTTCCATCGCGCCAACGCGGCCGTGATGGATGCCTTCGGTCTGCCGTTCGACGTCGCCCGCTATCGCGAGCACTACACGCCGGATTGGCGCGAGATGTATCACCGCCTCGGCGTGCCCGGCGACCGGCTCGACGAGGCCAACGCGCTCTGGCAGACGATCTTCGGCTCGGACGGCGACACAGTGGCGGCGTTTCCCGGCGCCCTCGTCGCCCTCGAGCGGCTTCACGCGAGCGGAGCGTCGCTCGGGATCGTGACCGCCGGCCATCGCGAGGTCGTCGAGCCGCAGCTCGAACGGACTGGGCTGGGGGTCCTGCTCGAGATCCGCGTGTACGGCGACGACCTGGCGGTCCACAAGCCCGACCCGGAACCGCTCAGGCTGGCGCTCCGGATGGCCGGCGATGGTCATCGCCCCGAGACCTCCATCTATATCGGCGACGCGCCCACCGACATGGCGATGGCGGTCGCGGTCGGAGCGCGGGCGGTCGGCATCGAGTCGGTCCTCGGCCATCCCGACGACCTCCGCGCCGCGGGCGCCGCCGAGCTTGCGCCGTCGGTCGCTGCATGGGTCGATCGCCATCTCGGTCCGGCCCGCTCCGATCCCGCTGACGATCGTCGACCGGGCTGACGATGGCCCTCTCGACGACCGGGCATGCGCTCGTCCTGGCCGATGGCTCGGTCGGCGACCCGGCGGCGCTTGACGAAGCCTGGCCGGGCTGGGCCGTCGGAGTCGACCTCGTGATCGCCGCCGACGGCGGGGCGCGCCATGCGGGACGCTTCGGGGTCCGGATCGATCGCTGGGTCGGCGATGGTGACTCGCTCGGCGAAGCCGGCCTCGCCGCGTTGGCAGCAGCCGGCGTGCCGATCCAGCGCTCGCCCGTCGACAAGGACGAGTCCGACACCGAACTCGCGCTCCTCGCCGCCATCGACGCGGATGTCGGTCGAGTGACGGT
The DNA here is from genome assembly GCA_038204565.1 of Candidatus Limnocylindrales bacterium. Classification (GTDB taxonomy): domain Bacteria; phylum Chloroflexota; class Limnocylindria; order Limnocylindrales; family CSP1-4; genus CF-46. The sequence continues at coordinate 35,974 of JBBRCU010000018.1, read as the reverse complement.
TCTCGGCGGCCTCGGGGGAGAGCGCTACGACCACGGCCTCGCCAACGTCTGGCTGCTCGGCCATCCGCGACTGCACGGGCGCGACGTTCGCCTCGTCGATCCGACGGTCCGGATCCGGCTCGTCGGTCCGGGCCGGACGGATCTCGGCGGGCGGCTGGGCGATCTCGTGTCCCTCTTCCCGTTCGGCGGGGATGCAACCGGCCTCGCGACCGAGGGCCTCCGCTATCCACTTCGGGACGAGTCCCTGCGGAGCGGCCCGTCGCGCGGCCTCTCGAACGTGCGCGACGCGGCCGGCGCGACGCTGAGCGTCGAATCCGGGCGGATCCTCGTCGTCGAAACCCCTGCTACATTCCTGAAATGAGCATCCTTGGCGTGGGCGACCCGGCCCCGGAAATCGAACTGCCGGACGAGACCGGCACGGTCCATCACCTGGTCGACCAGCGCGGCCGCTGGACGGTCGTCTATTTCTACCCGGCCGACGACACGCCCGGCTGCACGGTCGAGGCGTGCGAGTTCCGCGACGCCAACGTGTCGATCCGCGAGCGCGGCGCTGACGTCTGGGGTATCAGCCCCCAGGGCGCGAAGAGCAAGCGCTCGTTCCGCGAGAAGTTCGGCCTGCCGTTCCTTCTGCTCGCCGACACGGACCATGCGGTTGCCGACGCCTACGGATCGTGGGTCGAGAAGAAGAACTACGGCAAGACGTACATGGGCGTCGCCCGGACGACGTTCCTCGTCGACCCGGCCGGGCGGATCGCCAGGACCTGGCCGAAGGTCAAGCCCGAGGGCCATGCCGCCGAGGTGATTGCCGTCCTCGACGAGGTCCAGGCGGCGGGTGCGGCGCCCTGATGCGGCGCCCCCCGGCTGGCCCAGCGCCGCGAGACCACACCGCGTGATCATCTCGGGCGGGCACGAGTTGAGGCTTCGCTCGTGGGGGGAGACGAGCGAAGCCTCGGCCGGAATGATAGACCGGTCGCATGACGCGAAACAACCGGACCACAGGGTGCAACAGCAGCGATGAACGACACCCCCCATGCGTGGCGACCGGACCGGTTCATGGTCATTGCCGGCCATCCCGACGACGCCGACTTCGGACCGGCCGGAACCGCCGCGCGCTGGATCGACGAGGGCTCAACCGGCTGGCTGGTGTGCTGTACGAGCGGCGACCAGGGCGGTGAGGATCCCGACCTCGACCCGCTCGAGCTCGCCGTGGTCCGTGAGCGCGAGCAGCGCGCCGCCGCCGCGATCGTCGGGTATGCCGGCGTCTCGTTCCTCCACATGCCGGACGGCGCCCTCGTGAACGATCTCGTCCTGCGCGAGCACCTGGTCCGGGAGATCCGGACGTTCCGCCCGGACGCGGTCCTGGCCACGGACCCGACCGTCCTCTTCTATCGCTTTGGCGGGATCAACCACACGGATCATCGGGAGGCGGGCCTCGCCGCCGTCGATGCGGTCTATCCTGCGGCCCGCAACCCGATGGCGTTCCCGTCCCTCGCCCGGGCCGGACTCGCCGCCCACAAGGTCCGCCGCCTGTACCTCTTCTGGCCGAACGAGCCGAACGTACACGTTGACATCAGCCAGACGCTCGACCGCAAGATCGCGGCGCTTGCCGCCCACGCCAGCCAGATCAAGGAGGCGGCCAAGCTCGGCGAGCGGATCCGGGTCTGGGCGGCCGAGGAGGGCGAGGCCATCGGGGTTGCCGCCGCCGAGGCGCTCCGAGAGATCGTGATCGACGATGACGAGGACGAGGGACCGGTCGACAGGCCGGTCGAGGCGCTGGGCGAGCCGCCCGCGACCCCTGCTGAGGCCGCCGGCTGATCGGTCGGGCTAGCCGGCCTCGAGGAGGATCGGGCGGACCGAGCCCCATTGGTTCCAGAGCTCGGCAAGGCCGTCGGCGCGCCGGCCGAGGAGGGTCACCAGCTCGCCGAGCGTCAGCCCGCCGGCGGCGCCCGCGACGTACTCGTCCGCCGCGACGCGAACGTCCCGCAGCAGCTCGCCCGTCTCGGCCTCGTTCGGCCAGCGCCGGACCCGCATCGGGTCGAGCCCGGCGTAGCCGACGGCAAGCGACAGGTCGCGCTGGCTCGGCTGATGGTCGTCGGCCCAGCTCCCGAACCCATCGAACCGGTAGCCGAGCGACGACAGGCCGGCCGCGATGTCGCGGTTCTGGGACTGGTTGAACGGCCCCCAGAACGGGTGGTCAATGGGGAAGTCGAACGCCGACGCCTCGATCGCGCGGGCAATGAGCGCCTCGACGAGGTTGCCGAGCTGCGTCTGCCACAGGCGGTGGGCGTCGGGGTCGTCGCCGGCGAGTCTGGCAACGGCGTGCTGCATCGCCTCGCGGTCGCCGCGGAGGATCCGGATGATCAGGGCGTCGCTGCCGTCGTGCGAGTTCATCGGGGTCGAGGAGGCGAACTCGTCATCGGGCTCAGGCGTTGCCGCGGCGACCTGGCTGGCGCCCGGTCCGGCTCCGGCTGGCGCCGCGGGGCTTGCGGCACCTGGCTCGTGCGCGTCGTGCTCGCGGGCGCCGTCGGGCGGGGCGTTGCGGACTGCCGCTGCGTCCAGGGCGGTCGCCTCGTCGCAGGCGGCCACGGCCTCGCGCGCGCCGATACAGGCCTCGTCGGCTCGTTCAGCGGAGATCCGGGCGGCATCGGCCTCGACCGCCAGTCGTTCGAGAGAGCCACTCAGCGCCGCAGCCGCGGCCCGGTCGCGCTCGATCCCGACCGTCGCCTCGCGCGTGTCCCGGTTGATCCTGTTGATATCGGCGAGCCACGTTCGCGCCGCGGCCTCGACGTCGCCACGGGTCTTCGCGCCGACTCGGGCCTCGCGGAAGTGGTGCTGGGCCTGCTCCTTCGCGGCCCGGACCGAGCGCGGGTCGGCGAGAGCGGCCGCGGCATCGGCTCGACCGACCAGCTCGTCGTAGGACCGCTGAGCGCGACGAATGGCATCGGCGGCGGTCGTCGCGCCCTCCCGCGCACGGGTGGCGACCGCGCAGCGCTCGTCGGCGATGCGGCGCTCCGCGGTACATGGGCCAATGGCCGCTGCCGTCAGCGGAACGGACGTGGCCGGAGCGTCGGCTGGGCGGTCGGCGAGTGGCGCCGGGCCTTTCCCGGCGGCGGTTGCTGCGGGTCGCTCGCCCCCGGCGATTCCGATCGCCGCCGGCCGGGCGATCCGGCCATCGGCCCTGGCGGTGTCGGGCGGCGGCTGGCTCCTCGTGACGGCGTCTACGTCGGTCCGGGCCATTGCCGCGACGGCGGCTGCGGCCGCGGTCGCGCGGAGAGCGGTCGTGATCGGATCCGGCTCCAGGGACATCGGCACTGCCACGAGGCCTGCGGACGGCGCGCCGATCGGGCGCAGCCAGATGGGCGCCGGGCGCTCCGGGCGGCTCGTCGCGGGCGTCACCTGAACAGGTGTTCCAGATCCGCCAGTCCTCCGGGCACCCGCGCCCAGCGGCTCGTGATCCCCGGCCCGGCGGCCGACTCCATGCTCGTCGGACATGTCTGCATCCTCGCCCCAGCGGCGATCGGCAGGCCCGCCGCGGGCCGGGCCAGCCGACTCGAAGTGACCGAGCGGTTCCGCCAGGGTCGCCGCCATCCGGGAGCGAATCGCGTTCGGGGAGACCGTCACCCGAACCTCGCGGGCCAGCGGGGGACGGGCGCGGAGGACCACGATCAGTGCGGCGCCGCTCGCGACTCCCATGACCAGGCCCAGCGCGAGAAAAGCGAACTCACTGGCCGTCAACGTCCGCTGTCCCTCCACGGCTGCGCCGGCCGCGCTGCGACCCCCGTGGAGCGTAGCTGCGCGTTCGGCCGCGGTCAACTCTCGGCCGGTCCGGCGCCGCTCCCCCGGCTGGTCGGGAAGCGATCGACGGGGCGGCTGCCCGCCTTTGCGAAGCCCGCGGCGCGGATGGTAGATTGGAGCCGCCGGCCGCACGCCCAGCGCGTCGTGTCGGCTCGACCTCCCCGAGACCGGACCGCAGCGAAAGGCACGTCCTCGACTTGGCGATCGACCCCCTCCAGGAATTCCTCGTCCAGCCCGTCGACGCCTCCTGGCTTCAGTGCAACATCGAGTGCCAGGAAGCGTGTCCGGTCGGGACGAACTGTCGTGGCTACCTGAACCTCGCCGCCGAAGGGCGGTTCGAGGAGGGCTACATCCTGTCGCGCGAGCCGAACCCGGTCGCGGCGATGTGCTCGTATGTCTGCTCCGCCCCGTGCGAGCGGGCGTGCCGCCGCGGCGACATCGACCGGCCTCTCGCCATCCGGGCGATGAAGCGATTCCTCGTCGAGTGGCACGAGGCCTCCGGCATCCCCGACGTCATGCCCCAGATCACGCCGCGCGGCGAGAAGGTCGCGGTGATCGGCGCGGGCCCGGCCGGGATCGCCGTCGCCCGCGAGCTCGCGATGAAGGGCGTCGGCGTCACGGTCTTCGACAGCCTGCCGTATGGCGGCGGGACGATGCTGATCGGCGTTCCCGCGTTCCGCCTCCCGCGCGAAGCGATCGAGATGGATGTCCGCCTTGTCGAGCGGCTCGGGGTCACGTTCCGGTTCAACACGACCGTCGGCAAGGACGTCACGATGGAGGAGCTCCAGCGCGACTACGACGCGGTGGCCCTGACCGCGGGCGCGATGGACCCGGTCGCCCTCGACATCCCGGGCGGCGATCTCGACGGCGTCGACTATGGCGTCGACTTCATGAAGAAGGCCAACCTCGGCCAGGAGCTCTACGTCGGCAAGGACGTCGTCGTGATCGGCGGCGGCTACACCGCGATGGACTGCTCCCGGACGAGCCTCCGCCACGGCGCCGAGCGGGTCTCGATCGTCTACCGCCGGACGCGATCCGAACTGGTCGTCGACGAGGAGGAGCTTGGCGAGACGGAGCGCGAGGGCGTCCGGATGGAGTTCCTCGCCAGTCCGGTCGAGGTTCTCGGCGAGGACGGCCACGTGACGGGCGTCAAGTTCATCCGGAACCGCCTCGGTGAGCCCGACGCGTCCGGCCGACGCTCGCCGGTGCCGATCGAGGGCAGCGAGTTCGTCATCCCGGCCGACGTCATCATCCCGGCGGTGTCGCAGGCCGCCGACCTGAACTTCCTGCCGGTCGAGCCCGCCTTCGAGATCAACCGCGGCCGGGTCAAGGTCGACCCGGCGACCTACGCCACCAACACCCGCGGCGTGTTCGCCTGTGGCGACTTCGTGACCGGCCCAACGACTCTGATCGAGGCGGCCGGCCACGGCAAGAAGTGCGCCTACGCGATCGACCGCTACCTGACCGGCCGGACCGACGTGACCGTCACGCCGAACGTGAAGATCACGAGCTCGTGGCGCCACGACATGCCCGAGTTCTACGACGTCCTGCCGCGCCAGCACATCCCGATGGTCCAGCTCCAGGCTCGGATGCCGTCGACGGACCCGGTCGTCAACTTCAACACCCCGGTTGAGCTCGGCTTCGACGCCACCGGCGCCGTCACCGAGTCGACCCGCTGCCTGATGTGCAACTACAATATCTGGTTCGACCCGTTCCGCTGCGTCCTGTGCGGCGCCTGCGCGGATGTCTGCCCGGAGGGCGTCATCCACATGGTCGACGTCAACCAGCTCAAGACCGAGGGCCTCCTGCCGGAAATCGAGGAGTCCTACGGCTGGGAGAACGGCGCGGCGATGATCCTCGACGAGGAGCGCTGCATCCGCTGCGCCTTGTGCGTCAAGCGGTGCCCGTTCGACGCCATTACGATGGAGCGGTTCGAGCTCCAGGAGATCTCGACGGACGGACGGCTCTACAAGGAGTCGTACCGCGACGCACAACTGGCCGGCACGCCCGGCGTCGCAGGAGGAGCCCGGTGAGTTTCCTCGAGCGGGTGGATCACACCATCCGCCGAAGCCCGGTCTGGCGCTCGATCTTCCGCCAGCCATACCCGAACGACGAGCGCTCGCGGGCGTACGCCGTGATGAACAACGTGTTCCTCCACATCCACCCGGTCCGAGTCCGGCAGCACGCGGTCAAGTTCGCCTACACGTTCTGTCTCGGCGGGCTGTCGTTCTTCCTGTTCCTCGTCCTGACGATCACCGGCGTCTACCTGATGTTCTTCTACGTCCCGTCGGCGACGTTGGCGTACACGAACATCCTCGACATCCAGAGCCAGGTCACGTTCGGGTTGCTGACCCGGAACATCCATCGGTGGGGCGCCCACCTGATGGTCTTCTTCGTGTTCCTCCACATGATGCGGGTCTTCTACCACGGGGCTTACAAGCCGCCGCGCGAGTTCAACTGGGTCGTCGGGGTGGTCCTGCTGTTCCTGACGATCATGCTGAGCTTCACCGGCTACCTGCTGCCGTGGGACCAGATCGCGTTCTGGGCCATCACGATCGGCACCAACATGGGCGGCTATGCGCCGCTGGTGAACGTCCCGGTGAACCGCCTCCTGCTCGGCGGGCTGGAGGTCGGCCAGAACACGTTGTTGCGGTTCTATGTGCTCCACATCATGTTCTTTCCGCTCGTCGCAGCCATCTTCCTCGCGGTGCACTTCTGGCGCATCCGCAAGGACGGCGGCATCTCGGGACCGCTCTGAGCGATGACTGACACAAAGGCTCCGACCTCGGGCCAATGGCCTCGCGGAGCTCAGCCTTGGACCTCGGTGAGCGATGACTGACACAAAGGCTCCACCGGAGAAACGAGTCGTTCTGCCCGTCGATCCGACGCGGCGGACGGAGATCGACAAGCAGCGGGTGCCGATGTCGGCCCGGCCGTATCGGCTCCTCGCGCTCGTCAAGCAAGATGCGGTTGTCCGGGTCCAGAAGGAACCCGACGACACGGTCATGACCTGGCCGCACCTGCTCTCGATCGAGTTCCTCGCGGCCGGAATGATGAGCGTCTTCCTGCTCCTCATGGGCCTGTTCATCAACGCCCCGCTCGAGGAGCTGGCCAACAGCAACGTCACGCCGGCAGTGGCCAAGGCGCCGTGGTATTTCCTCGGTCTCCAGGAGCTGCTCGCCTATTTCCACCCGACCGTCGCGGGCGTTCTCACCCCGATGCTCGTCCTGGTCGGGGCGGCCCTGATCCCGTTCGTCGACCGCGGCAACCTGACCGCGACCCGGCCGTCTGAACGGAAGACCGCGGTGATCCTCTTCACCATGTTCTGCGCCCTGGGGCTGATCCTGACGTTCGTCGGGATCTTCTTCCGCGGCCCGGGCTACAGCTTCGTGATCCCGTACCTGCCCTTCTTCGAGAACACTTCGCCCGGCCTCCACTTCTCCCTATGACCCCTTCCACCGAGAGACCGATGACCACGATGAGCGATCGCCCATGAGCAACTACCACGTCGAGCCGATCGATCGGCCGAAGGCCCTCGCGCCCGAGGCGATCAAGTCGCTCCGGCGCGCCCAGGTCAAGGGCGTATCGCGGCGCCAGCTTCTCCGCTACTCGATCGGCGGCTCCATCGGCCTGTGGCTCCTGGAGGTCACCGCCGGGACGATCGGCTTCGTCTGGCCGAACCTCTCCGCGGGCTTCGGGAGCAAGGTCAAGATCGGGACTCTCGACGATCTCAAGATCGCGAATACCAGCCTCCCGATCGCGGACGGGTTCCCCGCCTATGTCCCCGACGCCCGGGCCTACGTCATGCTGATCGACATCAACCAGCAGCAGTTTCTGCCCGGCGATGACACCAGCGGCGACGGCCATGCCCTCAACGTCCGCGGCCTCTACCAGCGCTGCCCCCACCTCGGCTGCAAGCCGAACCCCTGCCTGAAGAACTTCTGGTTCGAGTGCCCGTGCCACGGCTCGCGCTACGACCGCCTCGGGATCAAGGCTGCCGGGGCGCAGTACGGACCGGCGGCGCGCAGCATGGATCGGTTCTCCGCCAGCGTCGACTCGGGCGGAGTCCTGACCCTCGACACCGGCAAGATCACACTCGGCCCCCTCCCGGTCGCCGTCGGCCAGCCGGGGATCATTCCGCCACGCACCCCGACCGGCTGTATCTGATGGCCGACCAGACGCCGGCGCCCGTGCCGGACGGAGCGTTCGACCCGGTTGCTCCCGCCGCGGAGCGGCTGCCGGCGACCGTCCCCGAGGAGGCCCTCACGGCGGACCGTTTCACGGCGGTGCCGTCCGTCAAGGCGATCGCCGGGCTCACCCCGCAGCGCTCGGCCGGTATCGTCCGGCAGTCTGCCGCCGCCCGCTGGGTCGGTCTCCTGACGGTGGTCTTCGTCAGCCTCTTCATTGTCGGCTACTGGTTCTACGAGCTCGGCGCGCCCGCCGGCCTCTCCACGGCCCGTCTGTCCACCGAAGTCAATGCGCAGCAGGTGACCGACGTCGAACGAGGCTACAACCTGTTCGAGGCGAACTGCGCCCGCTGCCACGGACCCAACGGCCTCGGACCGAACGAGCCGGACGCGGCGACGAAGGCCGCGGCCGGGCAGGGGTACATCGGCCCCGAGCTGAACGCCCAGGAGAAGCTGTTCGCCCACCTGAACGCTGCCTACCTGCGGAACGTCCTGACCGTCGGTGGGCGCTATGTCTGCGGCAACGCCAACTCCCAGATGCCGATCTGGTCCGACAAGGGCAACCCGCCGGGCCCGCTCAACTATCGCCAGATCGACGAGCTCATCGCGTACCTCCGGGCCGGCAACGACAAGACCTACGAGGTCCGCGACGCCTCGACGAATGAGCCGGTGATCGACCCGGCCACCGGCAAGGTCAAGACGTTCACCCCGTGGCGCGATCCGAACTACAAGCCGGTAGCCGCCGCGACGCCCTACCCGGATTGCTACATCAACGCCCTGACCGGCGGCGCCGGCGGCTCTTCGGCCCCGACCGGGTCTACCGCACCGGCTGCCTCGCTCGACGCCAACGCCCCGGTCCTGACGGTCACGGCCCCGAACGGCGCGGCGACGGCCGGCTTCGACCCGACGACGCTCAGCGTCAAGGCCGACACGGCGTTCAGCCTGATCTTCGACAACCAGGACTCGACGAGCGGCCCCCACAACGTCGTCATCGAGGACCCGAGCGGCGCAGTCGTGTCGATGGGCGACACGACCTTCTTCAGCGGCCCGTTGAAGAAGACGTACGTCGTGCCGGCGCTCAAGGCCGGGACGTACACCTACGTCTGTCAGGTCCACCCGACGACGATGAAGGGGACCCTCGAGGTCAAGTAGCAACACCACGGCTGATGAGCCGGGCGGAGCCACCGCCCGGTCGGATGGAGGACGATGGCGCAGCAGGCCCTGCACCCGGGAACGACTCAGACGCGCGGACGGGCGTTCTTCGGCCTGCTCGACGCGCAGGGCTGGGGCTGGGCGTCGCTCAAGGCTGCCTTCTGGTTCATCCTCCTGATCTTCATGCTCGGCTACGTCCCGGACCGGGCCTACTACTTCACGGTCAACAAGACGATCGATCTCGGGATCCTCGCCTGGAGCCCGGTCAACTTCTGCCCCGAGGGCAACAAGAGCCTGCCATGCCCGGCTCCAGCCGGAGCGGTCGTGCCGTGGCAGACCTCGCCCGCGGCGATCTCGCTGCCGGCCGCTCGGACGGACGGCTCGATCGTCCAGTCGGGCACCTCGATCCTGTATGTCGGCGGCAGTGACGGGACAGCCGCGTCGGCGAAGACGTTCATCGCGAAGACGTCGGGTGTCGGCAACTTCGACACCTGGGCCGAGGGGCCCAGCCTCCCCGAGCCGCGCACCAACCTGTCGGTCATCTACTCGGGCGGCAACGTCTACGCGATCGGCGGGCTCGACGCGACCAACAAGCCGACGACCTCGGTGTTCGTCCTGACGCCGGACGCCAAGACAGGCGCACTCGGCGAGTGGAAGACGGCCGATGCCGCGAAGCTCTCGCTGATCCTCCCCGAGCCGCGCGCCGGGGCCGGGGTCCTCGCGGTCCCCGACGGCATTCTCCTCATCGGCGGCACGAACGGATCGACGGCTCTCGACACGGTCCTCAAGTCCACGTTCGACCCGAAGTCCGGCGCGCCGGGCAAGTGGGAGGCAGAGCCCGGCAAGCTCTTCACGCCGGTGACCGATGCCTCGGCCGCGCTCGTCGGCAACTATGTCTGGGTTTATGGTGGGTCAGGCTCGGACGGCAAACCCGTCGCCACCGTTCAGCGCGGCGAGTTCGGGACCGGCGCGGACGCCACGAAGATCACCCGCTTCGGGGTCCGCGGCGGCACCACCGACCTGCCCCAGCCGAGGACGAAGATGGCGGGCTTCGCCGCAAACGGCGCCCTCTATGCCGTCGGCGGCTCGGACGGGTCGAAGGCACAGGGGACGCTCTACTGGGCGGTACCGACCAACGCCGGTGACGTCACCGAATGGAAGCACCTCGACCTCAGCGATCTGCCCACCTCAGGCCTCGCCGGCGGGGCGCCGATCATCATCGGCCCGGACATCATCGTCGTGGGTGGAACGACGGCCGATGGCGTGATCGCCGCGAGCAACCGCGCCAACCTCGCGCCGGAGGCGCCGTTCTTCCAGCTCGGCCTGTTCGGAGCCACCGTCCCGGCGCTGAAGATCGACGGCGAAATTGGCCAGCAGCTCGGTTACCTGAACGCCAACGGCATCGGCATGGCGAACTTCGCGATCTTCCTGTTCATCGGCTGGGCGTTCGCCCACCGCCAGCAGATCCGGGACTGGCGCGAGCGTCGCCGCCGCGAGCGGGATATCCGCAAGCGCGCCTGATCCGTCGGGCGAGCCTCACGTTCGTCCCCGATCTGGGCGCCGGGCCCCCGAACGGACCACTGAGCGTTGCGCTTTGCGCTGGCGCCCGGCACCCGAACCGGCGGCTAACCCTCGTCACGAAGGACGGACAACATCCCGGCGCGATCGAAACGCGTCAGGCTAGAGGTCGCCCTCGCCGCGAGCCGGCGCACCGCTGACGATCGGCAGACCGGCATGACGCCAGCCGAGCATTCCGCCGGTGACGTTGCGGACGTCGGTCCAGCCGTTCTGGAGCAGGTACATCGTCGCCGACGTCGAGCGGTTGCCGGACGCACACAGGATCAACAGCGGCCGGTCCTTGGGCAATTCCTGAAGGCGGGCGACGAACTGGGAGATCGGCACGAGAGCGGTGCCGGCGACCCGCTCCTGGGCGAACTCATTCGCCTCGCGGACGTCGACGATCAGCGGCCGCGTCGCAGGTTCCGCGGCGGTTGCGGGATCGGTTGCCGCGGCCGCGTCACGGGGCGTGATCGACGGCACGCCCGGATGCATCATCGGGCGAGCCGCGCGAGGACCGGTGCGTCGATCGACAGATGGGTCGGGTCGGCGGCAAGGCGGGCCAGCCGGGCGTCGATTGCGCCGATCAGATCGACCAGGTCGAGCCCGGACGCGGCGGCCGGCGCGGTTCCGACGGCGGCCGCGAGATGCGGGCGCGCCCCGGCAAGGTTCTTGGCCATTCCGGCGGGATTGCCGCGGACGCCATGGACATACCCCGCGGCGAGCTTGATCAGCCCCTGGTGGAGGGCCCGTTCGGCGAGGTCATCGGTGCCCATCCAGGCGATCTCGAGGAGCTCGTGGGTCTCGAAGAAATCGCCCCGATCGTAGGCCGCCAGAGCGGCCTCGAAGGCCCGCCGACGGGTTTCCGCCGGCAGCGGGCGGTACGCCTTCGCCCGGCCGTTCTGGACGATCGTCGCGCCACTCACGTCAGGTCGGCCAGCGCCTGACGCCCGCCGAACCCGTCGCCGAGCTCGTGCCAGAACGCGATGTCGCCTTCACCAAGCCGCCAGCACAGCCAGATCTGGCGTCCGGTCGCTAGCGCCGGGAAGTCAATGAGGCCAGTCTCGATCTCGCGCAAGGTCACGCCGAGCTCGTCGATCCGGGCCACGCCGGCCTGCATCCGGTCGATCACCCCCTGCATCCGGAGGCGCAGGATCCGGACCTCGGGGTCGCCCGCCAGGTGGTCTTCGGTCGGCCCACCGGCGGCGGTCTCGCTCGGGCCGCCCGGACCGTCGCCGGCCTCCCCGGGGCGCGATGACCCACCGACATTCGCCTCCGTCGGGGTGCTCGCTGGCGCGTCGCTGGGCGAGCGGTGGAGGAGGACCTGATCGCGCAGCCGGATCAGCTCGACCCGCTCGTCGCGGAGCGATTCGAGGATCGCCCGGACTTCCCTCAGGGCGGCGTTGGCCTCGTCGAGGTCGAAGAAGCGGGTCACCGCGGGATTCTAGCCCGTCGCGGCCTCCGCGCCCACCGTCGCCTCGAGATGGGCCGGCAGTAGACTGACGGACCACCTCACAAGGAGCTCGACATGCGGGTCGCCCAGCGGATGAGCATGATCGGGACCGAGACCGCCTTCGAGGTCTCCGCCCGTGCCCGCGCCCTCGAGGCCGAGGGTCGCGACATCGTCCACCTCCAGATCGGCGAGCCAGATTTCGACACGCCGGCGAACGTCCGCGAGGCGGCCAAGCGGGCCCTCGACGAGGGAGCGACGCACTACGCGCCATTCCCGGGGATCCCGGCCCTCCGAGCCGCCATCGCCGAGGACGCCGAGGCCCGCAAGGGCTTCCCGGTCACCCCGGACCGGGTGTTCGTGACGGTCGGTGGCAAGGGCGTGATGCTCTACGCGATTCTCGGGCTGATCGATCCAGGCGACGAGGTCCTCGTCCCGGACCCGGGCTACCCGATCTACGAGTCCCTGACGCGGTTCGTCGGTGGGGCCCCGATCGCGGTGCCGATCCGGATGGAGCACGATTTCCGGATCGACCTCGACGAGCTCGCTTCGCTGGTGACGCCGAAGACGCGGATGCTCGTGATCAACTCGCCGGCCAACCCGACCGGCGGCGTCCTGACCCGGAGCGATCTCGAGGCAATCGCCGAGCTCGCGATCCGCCACGATCTCGTCGTCCTCGACGACGAGATCTACGGCCGGATCCTGTACGACGGCGAGGAGCACGTCTCGATTGCGTCGCTGCCGGGGATGGCCGAGCGGACGATCGTCCTCGATGGCTTCTCGAAGACCTTCGCGATGACCGGCTGGCGGCTCGGCTACGCGATCGTCCCCCCGTCGCTGATCCCGATGTACGGCAAGCTCGTGATCAACACGATCTCGTGTGCCCCGACGTTCGCCCAGATCGGCGCCGTCGAGGCCATCCGTGGGCCGCAGGAGCCGATGGCGGCGATGGTCGAGGAGTTCCGTGCCCGGCGCGACCTGGTCGTCGACGGCCTGAACGCGATCCCGGGGATCCGCTGCCTGTCGCCGAAGGGGGCGTTCTACGCGTTCCCCGAGATCGGCGGGACCGGCCTCACGGGCAAGGACCTGGCTGACCGGCTGCTGCTCGAGGCGGGCGTCTGCGTCCTCGCCGGCACGGCCTTCGGCGGCGTCGCGACGAACCACATCCGGGTGTCGTACGCGAACTCCCGGGAGAACCTGACCAAGGCACTCGGGCGGATCGGCGAGTTCGTCGGGGGCCTTCCCGCGGTCGCTGGCGGGACTGCCGGAGCGGCCCGATGAGTGGCGCTCAGGCCCGGGTCTTCGTCGCCCGCCGGATCCCCGCCGAGGGAATCAACCCGATCATCGAGGCAACGGCCGCCCAGATCTGGCCGGACGACCTGCCTCCGCCCCGAGCGACTCTGCTCGAAGCGATCCGCGGCTGTGACGGCGTCCTGACTCTCCTCACCGACAAGGTCGACGCCGAATTCCTCGACGCGGCCGGGCCACAGCTCAAGATTGTCTCGAACTACGCCGTCGGCTTCGACAACGTCGATGTGCCCGCCTGCACCGCCCGCGGTGTGGCCGTCGGCAACACGCCGGGCGTCCTGACCGAGACCACGGCGGACCTTGCCTGGGCCCTCCTCATGGCCGCCGCCCGGCGCCTGCCCGAGGGCGACCGCTACGTTCGGGCCGGGAAGTGGAAGACGTGGGGCCCACTGCTGCTCCTCGGGCCGGACGTCCACGGCGCGACGATCGGGATCGTCGGGTTCGGCCGGATCGGCCAGGCAGTCGCGCGCCGGGCGAAGGGCTTCGGGATGACGATCCTGTACCAGGACGTCCATCGGGCCACGCCCGAGGTGGAGGCGGAGTTCGACGCGACCTTTCTTCCGCTCGAGGAGCTGCTGCCACGGGCGGACTTCGTCTCGCTCCACGTCAACCTGACCCACGATACGCACGCCCTGATGGACGCCCAGAAGCTCAGCTGGATGAAGAAGACGGCGATCCTGGTGAACACCTCGCGCGGGCCGGTCGTCCATTCGGCAGACCTGGCGGAGGCGCTCCGGAACGGCGAGATCGGCGGGGCCGCGCTCGACGTGACCGATCCCGAGCCGATCCCGATGGACGACCCCCTCGTCGGGCTCGACAACTGCCTCATCGTGCCGCACATCGCGTCGGCGTCGCGGGCGACCCGGGCCAAGATGGCCGAGATGGCGGCGGCGAACCTGCTGGCCGGCGTCCGCGGCGAGCGGATCCCGACGCCGGTCAACCCCGAGGTCTACGACCGAGCCTGAGGCTCCTCTGGCGGCGCGCGCGTGCCGGCGCGGCATGCCGGCGAGGCCTTGCGCGTAGCCGCATGTCGAGACGTTCGCTCCATCAGCCGCACTGCCCCTCCCGCGGGGTTGCTTCCGCATCGACGATCACGGTCGCAGTACGTCGTGTCTCCGCCTTTTGACGATGGTCTGCGACGGGCACAGACTGAGGCTGAATGACCCCGATGCATGGCACTCATGGCGAGCGATCGTTCCCGACGAGACTGTGGCTCGCCTCCCTCTTGGCAATCGTCCTGATGGTGGCGGTCGGCGCGATCGTCTCCCGCGCTCAGGGCCATACCGGCTCGCCGATCATCGTCCGCCTGGCGGCGGCGGCGATCGTCACGGCCCTCGCTGCCGTCGCCAGGTTCATCGCTGGACCGCGAGCGGCGGCGGCCACGGCCGTGGCAGGTGTCCTGATCGCCGTCGTCGTGCTCACTCATCTCGCGTAGTCGCGTGAAGAGGACGCGAGCCCGCCCCGAAGACGGCTTCGAGGGGACTTCTGCGGCCGCGTCCGGGCCGACGGTAGAAGATCGATCGACGAGGGTGGTCGACCGAATTGCGACGACGCTGATCCCACGCCAGCGACCCGTGCCCGGAGTTGCCCGGAGGAACGGAGCCGGACGAGCAACAGGCTGGGTCGTCCTTGCCTTGCTGGTCGGAGGCTGCGGCCAGCCGACGGTCTCCTCAGCATCGCCTGCGAGCCCCGCCAATCCCTCAAACGCCGAGGCTACATTCGCACTCCTCTACAGCTCCGCGACCCAGAGCTGCCCGCTGGCAGGAACCTTCGACGTCACCTTCAGAATCGACCCATCCGCCGGGGAACCCGTGACGGTCGTCGCCGACAACGGTCAGGTATTGCATGTTCGGTGGCCGCCGGGCTTCGTCGCGGGAACATCCGACGACCCCGTTGTCAGGGATCCCTTCGGTTTGATGGTGGCACGGGACGGCCAGCGACTCGTTTCCCCGAAGGAAGGTTTTCCGACGCTTCCGGGCCGCTGGGACGTATGCTTCGGAGGCGGCGCGATCTGGGTGCAGCAGACTCCGGTCGGATAAGACTGAGCCTGGGATCAGCCGCGGGTTTCTCGCGGTGAGGGGATCTCGACGACGACGTTCGTCGACTTCACGACGCAGATCGCCTCGTCGCCGACATTCAATCCCATTTCCGTCACCGCTTCGGCTGTCATCAGGCTGACGAGCCGATGTGGCCCGGCGAGGACCTCTACGACCGCGGCGATGCGGTCCTTCTCGATCCGGGTGACGATCCCGGCGAACCGGTTGCGGGCGGACTGGGCGACGATCGGTCGGTCCGCCGCAGCGCGGCGGCGCACAGTCATCAGGCGGGTGACCTCTTCAATCGGGACCAGGCGCTGGCCGCCCTCGGAGCGGCCGACGGTCAGGCGACCCTCCTCGGCCCAGCGCCGGATCGTGTCGACGGTGACGCCGAGCATCTCCGCCGCGCGGCCGATCCGGACCTGGTCACTCGGGGCTGTCATGTCGGCCGATTGTACGGGCCGCGTCCCGTCGCTCGTCACCTCGGCCGTCTCGTTGACCGCCTGGTCGGCTACGCTTCGGCCTCGGGCCGGTAGCTCAGCGGCAGAGCAGGGGACTTTTAATCCCTGTGTCGTGGGTTCGAATCCCACCCGGCTCGCCACCCGATTCTGCCGAGGATCCACGTTCCGTCGCCGATGATCGCCAGCCCTCCAGACGATCCCATCGGGGTCCGAGCGGTCAGGTGCCAGGTCGATCCGCCGTCGTCGCTGGCAAGCACGATCCCTGCGTCGCCGTCGCGAGCCGCCGCTTCGTAGAGCACGAGCCGCCCGCCGGCGACCTCCGAGCCCGGGATCGACGTCTGGATCGGAGGGGTGGGGTAGAAGTCCCGCGGGTTGGTGCCGGCGACGGCCGGCAGGAGGGCCCGCGACCACGACCGCCCGCCGTCGATGGTCCGGACGAGGGCGGCGGTGTCGCCGCGGATCGCCCAGCCGTGGGTCTCATCGGTCATCGTCAGCGCCGCGCGATCGAGCGGAGCGAGGCCAGCCATCGCCCGTTGCACGTCGAGCCAGCGGATGCGATCCTCGCCGTCGAGTGTGCGAGGCTCATGGCGGCGGCCCCCGCCGAGCACTCGGCGGATGCGGCGGAACCGGTCGAGCCCGAGCCGGCGCGTCGTCGTCAGCAACCAGGGCAGCATCTGCCGTTCCCAATCGAGCTCGTCGCGGTGCATCCACAACCTCGTGAAGGCCTCCTGGGCCAGGTCCTCGGCGGCGTCCCAGTCGTTGGCCAGCGCGAGGGCGAACCGGAACACGGGCGTCCAGCAGGCCGCTTGAACGTCGATGAAGCGCGCGTCGAACGACGGATCGGAGGTCATCCCTCTGTACCCGCCGGGAGGGCCCGATTCGCACAAGGGATGCCGACCGGCCGCCTCGTCGCGATCTGGAACGCGACACTTGCGATCGCGCTGAGCACCAGGGCGACGGGACGGCGGCGCATGGCCGTCGACACTCCGCATCAAGGCGATCGGCCGACGTCGTCGATCCAGACCGTTGATCGACCGGCCCACGACATTCTGACAGCCCGCTTCAACTGGAAGCTCGCGGCCGAGATCAAGGAGGTCACCGATCGGCCCGAGGAGCCACTGCCGGAGAACGTCACGAAGCTCGTCCTCGTCTCGCGTCCCGGCCGATCCCGCGATGCCCAGCCGGGCGAACGAACAGCGCTGCGGGACAGCGGCGCGGCCTGACCCGCGGATCGGAATCGGCGCGGTCCGGCGGCCGCGGAACGGCAAGGCGGGCCTGCACATCCCGAGCGGAGGTCGCGGACGGGTTCTGGGCCCGACTTGGCGGTACCGGTTCGCATCCTTATCGACCTGCCACCGACGACGAACGGTCCGGATCGAACGCGCATCCTCCGGTCCGGAGCGGGCTCCGACCGACCGGCTCCCCCCGAGCCGTCGGTTCGACCCTCCGAACGACGCCGGAGCCGAGACCATGTCCACCGAGCCACCACAGCGACCGCGGCATCCGGCTCGACCCGGGCGCGTCCACGGCGCCCGGCGAACGAGGCTCGAGGTCCAGGCGCCGCTGTACGACCCGGCGTTCGAGCATGACGCGTGCGGCATCGGGTTCGTCGCCGATGCCGGCGGTCACCACCTGGCCGACGTTCTGCCACTGGCCCTCGGCGGTCTGGCCGCGCTCGCCCATCGCGGCGCCTTCGGGGCCGATGGCGCCTCGTCCGACGGGGCGGGGGTGTCCCTGCCGCTCGAGGCGTCGGTCCTCGAAGCGCTGGCGCCCGGAGCCGGGCTCGCGGCTGGTCGCCCGGCGGTCCTGCAGCTGTTCCTGCCGCGCTCGAGTGGCGGAGCCCGCGGCGGTTTCGCCGCCCGGCGGTTGGTCTCGGCCAGCCTGGCGGGAGACCGGCTGACCATCCTCCGCTGGCGCTCCGTCCCGACGGATCCGGACGCGCTCGGCGCCGCCGCCCGTTCCGTCCGTCCCGCATTCGTCCAGGCCTTCATCGCGCGCCCGGTCGACGGAAAGGGCCGGCCCCTCACCGACGCCGCCTTCGAGCGCCGCCTCGTCCTCGCCCGGCGCCGGATCGAGACTGCGGTCCGGAGCGCCGGATTCGGCGACACGCTCGCGATCCCGTCGGCCTCGTGCCGGACGATCGTCTACAAGGGACTGGTCGCCGGAGCGCGTCTCGCGGACCTCTATCCGGACCTCCGCTCACCCGGGATCCGCGTCCGCTACGCCCTGTTCCATCAGCGCTACGCGACGAACACCCAGCCGACCTGGCGACTCGCCCAGCCGTTCCGGGCCATCGCTCACAACGGCGAGATCAACACGGTCCGCGGCAACCGCTCCCAGGTTCGCGGCCGGACCGCCGATCCGGCCGGTCCCGTCGCCACGGAGCTCGCCGCGGCTGGACCGCTCGTGAACGAATCGGGCTCGGACTCGCAGTCCCTCGACGAACTGCTGGAGCTGCTCGTCTCGACCGGCTGGGATCTGGGGACCGCGCTCCTGACCGTGATGCCCGAGGCGCTCCCACTGCGGCGCTCGCCCCATCCCCAGGTCGCAGCGCTGCGCCGACGTGTCGCGGGGTTCATCGCTCCCTGGGACGGCCCCGCGGCGATCGTCTTCGGCGACGGCCGCCAGGTCGGCGCGATCGCGGATCGGAACGGACTCCGCCCGACGGCGTTCGCCGTTACCCGCGACCGGCTCGTCGCGGTCTGCTCGGAGGCGGGAGCCATTCCCCTTGCCCCCGAGGACACCGTCCGGCGTGGCCGGCTCGGACCGGGCGAGCTGTTCCTCGTCGATCCCGGGCGCGGGCTCGTCCTCGAGGACGTCGAGGCCAAGGCTCACCTTCTCCGCCGCCTGCCGATCCACGATGCGCCGCGCCATACCCATGCTGACCCGGTCGTCGGGGCCGAGGATTCGTCGATCGCCCCCGATGCAACACCGACCGGGGCCGACCTACGGTTCCTGGCCGGGCTCCACGCCGAGAACGCCCGGCTCGACATCAAGACGATGGCGCTCGAGGGTCACGAGCCGCTCTGGAGCATGGGCGACGACACGCCGACCGCCGGGCTCGGCCGGATCGATCGGCCGGTCGCCGACCATCTCCGCCAGGCCTTCGCCCAGGTGACGAACCCGCCGATCGACCCGGAGCGGGAGCGGGCGGTGATGGACCTTCGGGTCGAGCTCGGCCGCCGGCCGGCCCTCCTCGGCGGCCCGCCCGCAGGGTCTCGCACGATCCGCCTCGAGCGGCCGTTCCTCGCCGACCTCCCGGCGCTCCTCCGCGTCTTCGGCGGCCCGATCCGGCGGCTCGACGCCACCTGGCCGGCCGCGGCCGGGCCGGCTGGCCTGGGCGCGGCTCTCGATCGCCTGGCCACCGAGGCGGTGGCCGCGGCGCACGGTCGGACCGAGCTCGTGGTCCTCAGTGACCGCTCCTTCTCCCTGGATCGGCTGCCGATCCCGTCGGTCCTGGCGGCCGGTGCAGTCGACGCGGCCCTAAGCGCGGCCGGCCTTCGCGGGCGGGCCGACGTGGTCGTCGAGGCGGCCGACGTCCTCGACGTCCACGGCGCCGCGATGGTCCTTGCGGTCGGCGCGACCGGCCTGGTCCCGTGGCTCGCGATCGAGATGGCGGCCGAGCTCGCGGGCACGCGCGGGGCCGAGGAGCTGGACGCTGCGGCGACCGTCGCGAACCTCCTCGCAGCGTTCGACGCCGGGCTCCGCAAGACCCTCGCCCGGATGGGGATCAGCACCGCCTCGTCGTATATCGGAGGCAAGCTGTTCGAGACGATCGAGCTCGACGATGAGCTCCGCTCGCGTTGCTTCCCCGCGGCGCCGGCCTGGCCCGGCCGAATCGGCATCGCCGAACTTGCCGAGCGCCAGCTGCGCCGACGGGCGGCTGCCCTGGCTGTCGCACCTCTGACGCCTTCGAACAAGCTCCAGGACCCGGGATTCGCCCGGTTCCGGGCCGACGGCGAGGTCCATCGCTACGCCCCCAGGATCGTGGCGGAGATCCAGGACATCTCCGGCTTCGCGCCGGTCGAATCGTCCGGCGCCGTCTCTGCCGGGTCGGCCTCGCGGCCACCGGAGTCGACCGTCGTCCGCGACGCTCTCCGTGTCCGCCGGCCCCGTGGCGTCACGCCGATCCCCGTCGCTAAGGTCGAGGACGCCCGCTCGATCGTCCGCCGCTTCGTCGTCAGCGCGATGTCGGTCGGCGCCCTGTCGCCGGAGGCCCACCAGGCCCTGACGATCGGGATCCAGCGGGCCGGCGGCGCGGCAAACACCGGCGAGGGCGGCGAGGATCCCGGCTGGTACGTGGCAGGCTCCGACGGCGAACGACACGACGCCCGGATCAAGCAGGTCGCTTCGGCGCGCTTCGGCGTCACTTCGACCTACCTCGCCCGCGGCGAGCAGCTCGAGATCAAGATCGCCCAGGGATCCAAGCCCGGCGAGGGCGGCCAGCTGCCCGCGAAGAAGGCAACGGCCTGGATCGCGGCCCTTCGCCGCGGCCAACCGGGGATGAGCTACATCAGCCCGCCTCCGCACCACGACATCTACTCGATCGAGGACCTCGCCCAGCTGATCGCCGATCTCCGGGCGATCAACCCGACCGCTCGGATCGGGGTCAAGCTGGTCGCCGCGCGTGGAGTCGGGACGATCGCGGCGGGCGTCGCCAAGGCCGGCGCCACCTATATCCACCTCGCCGGGCACAGCGGCGGGACTGGCGCGTCCCCGCTGTCATCCATCAAGCACGTCGGTGCGCCGTGGGAGCTGGGCCTTGCCGAGGTCCACCAGACGCTCCTCCGGAATGGGCTGCGGGACCGGGTCGCGCTTCGAACCGACGGCGGCCTGCGCACGGGCCGGGACCTCCTCGTCGCTGCCCTTCTCGGCGCCGAGGAGTTCGCGTTCGGGACCGCGATGCTGGTCGCGGTCGGCTGCGACATGGCTCGCCAGTGCCACCTCGACACCTGTCCGACCGGGATCGCCACCCAGCGCGAGGACCTCCGGGCCAAGTTCGCCGGCGCGCCGGAGCAGGTCGCGCGGTTCGCCCTGGCCCTCGCGGAGAGGTTGCGCGAGGAGCTGGCGGCCGTCGGGGTGCGGAGCGTCGGCGAGCTGGTCGGCGAGTCGCGCCGGTTCCTCACGATCGACCGCCGCGCGGCGACCCTCGATCTCGATGCGGTGATCGGCGCCGGATCCTGGGCGGTCGGTGCCGCGCGGCGGGCGGATCCGGCCTCGGCCGGCCAGGACGTCCGGCGCGGCGAGGCCAGCCCGCTTGAGCGCCGGCTTGCATCGGCGCTCCACGGCCAATCCGGGTTCCGCGCCGAGGGGCTCGCCCTCTCGACGGCCGACCGGTCGTTCGGCGCTGGCCTGACCGGTGCGATCGAGCGCAGCGAGCTGGGCGGCCCGATCCATCTCGGCCTGCGCGGTGCAGCCGGCCAGTCGTTCGGCGCGTTCGCCGGGCCCGGGGTCGAGCTCCGCCTCGTCGGCCAGGCCAACGACTACGTCGCCAAGGGCCTGTCGGGCGGGGTCGTCGTCGTCACTCCGGAGCCCGGTCTCGCGGCCGAGCCGCGTCGCCAGGCGATCGCCGGCAATACCTGCCTGTACGGCGCCACCGGCGGCCGACTCCACCTCGTCGGCCGGGCCGGGATGCGGTTCGCCGTCCGGAACTCCGGGGCGCGCGCCGTCGTGGAGGGCCTCGGCCCCCATGGTTGCGAGTACATGACCGGCGGCGTCGTTGCGGTCCTCGGGCCGGTGGGCGCCAACTTCGGGGCGGGGATGACCGGCGGCCGAGCCTACCTCTACGACCCCGACGGCCGGCACCTCGCCGCGCTGGACGCCCGGAGCGTCCGCGGCTCCCGGCTGTCGAGCGCGGTCGCCGCACGCCCCGACGGCGCCGAGCTGACGGCCGAGATCATCGAGCTGCTGGCCTTCCACCGCGAGGCCGGCTCGGCCCTGGCGGCGCGGCTGCTCAGCGACCCGGCCGGGCTGGTCGGGGACACCTGGCTCGTCGAGCCCATCCCGGCCGCCGCGCCGGCAGTCGACAGCGCCTCCCAATCCGCTGCGCGCGTGTTGGTCCCGGTCGTCGCCGCGTCCGGTTCGTCGGTGTCGGCCGGCTGAGGCGGTCCGGACGGCTACCTGGCCGGAGGTCTCGTGCTCCCCGATGTGCAGGGGCGCAACCGGACTGCAACCGATGAGCAACGGTGTCGGTGTCGCTTCGGCACGTCTCGCGCCCCGAACATCCAGCAACGGTGCTGCGGGCGCCGTCTCGTCGTCTCCAGCCCGGAAAGCGAAGGCCCCCGATGATCCACCCGTCCGATCCCGACACCCTTCGCCCGACGGCCGTCCGCGACGGCCATGGCGCCCCGGTCACCTGCTCCGCGTGCGGCTGCCGGCTGCGCCCGAGTGTGGCCGACAACGACATCGCCTGGTTCCATTTCATCCCGCTCGGCGGGCGCGACGCGCGTGGCTGCAAGGTCGACTGTGTCGACACGCCGCACGACGTGGCCGGGTATCGCGCGGCGTCCCTCGCCCTGGCCTGACCGCTGCGTCAGATCACGAGGTTCAACGAGCGCCGCGAAGGCGCGACTGCCGCCCAAGGCGCTGTTGCCTAGGCCTCGATCCGGTAGCCCACGCCGCGGATCGCGAGGATCTGCGGGCCGCCGGCGCCCTCGACCTTGGCCCGCAGGCGGGCCAGGTGCGGCTTGAGCCAAAGCAGGTCCGGATCGGTCTCGGCCGGCCAGCCGGATCGCGCGAGGAGATGATGCGGGACGATGTCGCCGGCGGCCCGCACGAGCGCCTCGAGCAGGCGGAACTCCGTCGGGGTGAGAGTCAGGGCCGTCTCGCCGACACGGGCCTCGTGACGCGCCGGCTCGAGCACGAGTGTGCCGGCCGAGACCGGGCCGGTGGCCACTCCCGCGGTCGAGCGATCGACCCGCCGCATGACGGCCGCGATGCGGGCGAGCAGCTCCGCCTTGCCGAACGGTTTGACCAGGTAGTCGTCGGCGCCGATCCCAAGCGCCCGAACCTTCGCCTCCTCCGAGCTCTCGCCGGACACGACCAGGATGGGTGCGGAACCAGCAGCTCGCATCTGGCCGGCGACCGTGAAGCCGTCTGGTCCCGGCATCGCGAGGTCGAGCAGGACGATGTCCGGCGCCTCTTCGCGGAAGCGTTTGACGGCCGTCAGGCCGTCGTAGGCGGTGATCACCTGGTGGCCCTCGGTCCCGACCAGGGCGGTGATCGCGCCGACCATCGCCGGGTCGTCGTCGACGACGAGGATGCGGAGGGGGCGGGTGGCAAGCATCGGGACCTCGATTCAGACGGCGGCGACGGCTGGCAGGGCGACGACGAAGCGGGCGCCGGTCGGTTCGGCGGGCTCGACCCAGAGGCGGGCGCCCATCGATTCACCGAGGCGCTTGGCGGCATACAGGCCGATCCCCGAACCGCGCGCGGTGTGCGTCTCGCGCCGGGCGTACGGTTCGAAGATCCGTTCTCGCCATTCCTCGGGAACGCCCGGGCCCTGATCGGTGACGCCGATCCGGACGAAGCCCTCGACCAGGGCATGGTCGAGGGTGATCGTCGTCTCGGGCGGTGCGTACTTGACCGCGTTCTCGATCAGGTGCTCCAGGATCTGACGCAACCGCGGGGCGTCCGCGAGGGCGTAGTGATCGGTCCCCGGCCGGACGTCAAGTTGATGCTGGCGGATGATCGGCCGGATCGAATCGACCACCTCGGCGATGGCCGCCTCGATGTCGGTCGGGGTCAACTCGGCCGCCTCGGTGGGCACGATCCGGACCGAGGCGAGGATCGAATCCACCAGCCGGTCGAGCCGCTCGACCTGGTCCATCGCCGCGTCATGCCAGGCCTGGCGCTGGGCGCGCCGGTCCGGGTCGCGCGATTCGCGGCCGTCCAGGGGTGGGTCGTCGCCGAGGAGTTCGGTGTAGGCCCGGACGACTGCCAGAGGCGTCCGCAGCTCGTGGGTGACGAGAGCGATCAGCTCCGAGCGAGCCTCGTCGATCTGGCGGAGCTGCTCCAGCCGCTCCTCGGCCTCGGTCTGCTGGCGGCCCTTCTCGACGATCCCCGCGAGCAGGTCGGCGATCGCCTGGAGCTGGTCGACGTCAGCCTCGGAAAACGGCCGTGTCCGCTCGGTCTGGACATTCAGGACACCGACGATCTGGTCGTTCCAGCTCAGGGGCACGCTCAGCATCGAGGCAATGAACCGGCGCTGGTCGATGCCGCGAACCCACAGGAAGCGCGGGTCCGAACGGACGTCCTCGATCACGAGCGGCTGGCGCCCGGCTGCGACCCGGCCGGTGACGCCCTCGCCGTACGGCACCCGGGCCCGGCCGATCTGGTAGCGATCGAGCCCGTTCGTCGCGGCGAGCGTCAGGTAGGCTCCATCCCGATCGAGCAGGTAGAGCGAGGTAACATCGGCGTGGAGCGCATCGCGGGTGCCGTCGACGACGGTCTCGAGGAGCTCGTCCCAGGTCCGCGCGGTCGTCGCGAGACGGGCGACCTGATGCAGGAACCGGAGCTGTTCGAGCTGATCCGGTCCGCCTCCCTGGTCGATCTCGGGCGCCGCCATGGCCGTCACGATACAAGCCTAGGGAGCGATGCAGCCGGCGAACGTTGCGGGAGCGACCCGGAGCGGCTGCGGAACGGTCGCATCGCAACCTTCGGCCGGGCGGGCTGAGCGTCGATGGCCGGCTCGACGAGCCCTCAGGCCGGGCCTGCCCGACGGGCGGCGAGCCGGCGCGACGCGAACGAGGCCGTCCGAGCCGAGCCGGCCACGATCGGGACGGGCCGCGCCCGCGATCCGCTGGCCCTCGAGATCCGGCTCCTCGGCTCGCTCCTCGGCCAGGTGATCGCGGAGCAGGCCGGCCGCGAGCTGCTCGACCTCGTCGAGCACATCCGCCGGACCACGATCCGACTCCGCCGCGGAGATGACCCATCCCTCCGGGCCGGGCTGGTGACGGAGCTCGAGTCGCTGGATCCGGACCGGGCCGAGGTCGTCGTCCGCGCATTCAGCCTCTACTTCCGACTCGTCAACCTGGCGGAAGAGCGCGAGCTCGTGCGCGAGGCACGCCGGGCCGAGCGCGAGCGTGAGCGGTCCGGGGGGCGTGGTCGCGGGCCGCGGACGACGCGGCGGAGCAAGGACGCGCCCGACGATTCGCTCGGCTCGGCCGTCGATTGGCTCCGCCGCTCCGGTCTCGACGACGATGCGGTCTTGGCTGCCCTCGGCCGCCTCCGGATCAGCCCGGTCCTCACCGCCCATCCGACCGAGGCCCGCCGCCGGACCGTCCTGATTGCGCTCCGCCGGATCGAGGGGCTGCTGACCCGACTGGCCGACCGCGAGATCGTCGCCCATGAGGATCGCGAGGTCCGACGCCGGTTGCGCGAGGAGATCACCCTGCTCTGGCGGACTGCCGACCTGCGGGCCAACGCGGTATCGCCGCTCGACGAGGTCCGGACGGCGCTGGCCTTCTTCGACGAGACGCTTTTCACGTCAGTGCCCCGCGTCTACCGCGAGGCCGACGCCGCACTGGACGCACTCGTCGGGACCCGTGCGGCCGGGTCGCTCAGCAACAGACGCGCGACGAACCGCGGCGCGGAGGCGGCCGATGCCGGCCGGACCGGGACCCGCCCGCCACGGATCTCGCCGTTCATCGCCTGGGAGTCGTGGATCGGCGGTGACCGCGACGGCAACCCGGCGGTGACCGCCGAGATCACCGAGCAGACCCTCCGGATCCACGCCGACCATGTCCTCCGCGGCTACGAGGCCGTCGCGACCCGCCTTGCCCAGACGATCGCCGCGGCGACGCCGTCGGAGCGTCGAGTCCGGCCCCTCGCGGCGCGCCTGGCTCGGGATGCGGAGCTGCTCCCGGACCTCGATCGGCAGCTCCGGCGACGCTACCCCGACGAGCCGTACCGCCAGCGCTTCAGCTTCGTCGCCGAGCGGCTGCGCCGGACGCGCGCCCATCTCACCGGCCGCGCCGCACCACTGACCGGTCGCTACGCAGGGCCCGACGAGCTCGATTGGGAGCTCGTCGAGATCCAGGATGCGCTCGTCGCCGATGGGCTGCCGCGCGTCGCCTGGGGTGCGGTCGCCGACCTTCGCTGGCAGCTCGCCACGTTCGGATTCCACCTCGCCGCGCTCGAGGTCCGCCAGCACAGCCTCGTCCATCGCGCGACCGAAGCCGCCCTGGCCGCCCAGGAGCCGGAGCGAGAGGTGGTCCCGGGAGTGACCGCGGCAGAGGTACTGGCAACCCTGCGGGCGATCGGCGGGCTCCGGGACCGGTTCGGGCCGCAGGCAGCGGGCCGATACGTGATCTCGTTCACCTCGGAACCCGGCGACGTCACGCGCCTGATCCGGCTCGCTCGCGCGGCAGGCTCTGTCGACCCGCCTGCGGCCGGGCCAGCCGGCGCCCGAGGCGATCTCGCCCTCGACGTCGTGCCGCTCTTCGAGGATGCGGGAACGCTCGAGGCGGCCGGGGCGATTCTCGACGCGATGCTCGGTGACCCGGCCTATCGCGAGCACCTCCGCCAACGAGGCGATCGCCAGGAGATCATGCTCGGCTATTCGGACTCGAACAAGGAGTCCGGGTACCTCGCCGCGAACTGGCTCCTCCACCGGGCGCAGGCCGCCCTGGCTGCGACGGCACGGGCCCACGACATCGAACTCACCCTGTTCCACGGCCGCGGCGGTGCGATCGGGCGTGGCGGCGGGCCGGCGAACCGGGCGATCCTCGGGCTCGCCGCGGGTTCGCTCGACGGCCGGCTGAAGCTGACCGAGCAGGGCGAGGTCATCGCCGCGAACTACGCCGACGCCGGGATTGCGCGCCGCCATCTCGAGCGGCTCGCGGCCGCGACCCTGATCGCCTCATCGGCCGGCCACGCCGCGGCCGTCGCTTCAGCCGAGGCGTCCGGCGGGCCAATCCTCGACGAACTGGCGAACGCGTCGCGGGCCGCCTACCGGGCCCTCGTCGAGGCGCCCGGGTTCGTCGCGTTCTTCCGGCTGGCCACGCCGATCGACGAGATCGCGACCCTTCGTCTCGGCTCGCGTCCGGCGGCCCGCGGCCGCATCGCGGGAGGCGTCGCTGGAGCGTCCACGGGCACCGCCGTGTCGGGCTCGACGGATTCGGTCGCGGACCTCCGCGCCATCCCCTGGGTCTTCGCCTGGTCACAGGCGCGGATCGAGCTCCCCGGCTGGTTCGGGCTGGGGTCGGCGCTCGAATCGCACACCGCTGCCCATGGCGAGTCCGTCGTCCCGACCCTCGCTCGGATGTACGCCCGCTGGCCGTTCTTCACGAGCCTGATCGACAACGCCGAGCTGGCCCTCGCCCGGGCGGATCTCGGCGTTGCCCGCCAATACGCGGCGCTCGCCGGCGACACGGCCGGCGGTCCGTGGGCCGCGATCGAGGCCGAATACGCCCGGACCGTCCGGTGGCTCGCCCGGCTGACGGGCCGTGACCGGTTGCTCGAGCTCGAGCCGGAGCTTCGGCGGCGGATGGCGCTGCGCGACCCCTACGTCGATTCCCTCTCGGAGATGCAGGTCACGCTGCTGGCCCGTCTCCGCGCCTGCGCCTCGGACGACCCGGACCGGGTGCGCCTGCTTCGACTCGTCCAGCTCACGGTCAACGGGATCGCGGCCGGTCTCCAGCGGACTGGCTGAAATCGCCGCAGGCCAAACCGCCCGGCGGGCGGCCCGCTGACCGCGCGTTGCGGCCGATCAGCCTTTCGGCACCACGACCAGGTAGGCCGTGGCATCGCCGGCCGTGACGCCGCTCAGGGCGAAGACGTCGTCGCCTGCCTTGAGGTTGGCCACGGTCGCGCGGGCGCCGTCGCGCCGGACCCGGGTTGCCGCCCCGAGGGTGACGGTGACGGTGCCGCCGCCGCTCTCCCGGATCGTCAGCGAGGTCGCCGACGATGCGGAGACCGTCCCATGGTCGAGCTGGACCGTTGTCAGGCCCTGCTTCCGAAGATCGACGACGACGGTCGCGTGGACGAGCTTGCGCCAGGCGGCAAGGTGTCGGAGCTGGCCCCGGACCGCGACCCGAGCGCCGCCGCTCGGCGCCGCCGAGGGGGAGGACTGATCGGCCGCGAGGACGGCTTCGAGATCGGCGGCGAGGGCCTCGTCGGGTTGGTCCACCGGAGCGCTGGCCGCTGCTGCAGCGGTTTGCCCGACTGGCGCCGACGCGAGCTGGGCCGGCGCAGCTGGCCGGGCGATGACGATCGCGGAAACGGCCAGGACGGTGGCGATTGCGGCGGTGGTCAGGACGCGGCGCGGGAGGATGGTCATCGGTCGAGGCTCCGTCATTGGCATGATCCAGGACAGCTGGCGCCGTCGTTGCCACGGACGATCGTGCGAGCCGATGAGGTCACCGGCCGCTTGGCGTAAGCGCTGCGTAAGGCGCCCGGCGCTCCTCAGACGACCCGGCGCACGCGGCCTGCGGCCTTGGCCCGCTCCCGCTTCGCCTCGGTCATCCGGCGGTCAGCCTGGCGGATCTCCGCGTCGAGGGAGCGGATATCGGTCATGACCCGGTAGCCGATCGAGGCGGACACCCGGATCGTGCCCTCGGCCAGCGCGATCGGCACCTCGACCGCTGCGGTCATCCGGGCAACCACGGCGTCGGCGTCGGCGTCCGTGGCCAGGCCGGGGGCGAGGAGGACGAACTCGTCGCCGTGGAAGTGGGCAAGGAAGTCCTCCCGCCGCTTCACGTTGACCAGCCGCTCACTGACGATCCGCAGGACCTCGTCGCCGGTGTCGTGGTCATACGTCTCGTTGACGGCCTTGAAGCCGTCGAGATCGAGATAGAAGACATACGCTCCGCGTCGCCCCGACCGGCCCAGGTCGCGAGCGCGCTCGGCCAGGGCGGTGCGGTTGGGGAGATGGGTGATCTGGTGATGGCGCGACTGCCACGCCGCCCGGCCGCGGTCGAGCGAGCCCGCTGCGGCCACGTCGGCGACGACGAGCAGGGCGGGGCTCCACCAGGCGATCGACGCGTAGGCCAGCGAGAACACCCAGGCGAGGGCCGACTCCGCGAAGACCATCGAGACCATCGATGGCCACGGCACGCCGAGCGCCTCGGACGGCGTTCGCCGGTTGCGAGCCCAGACCGTGAGGATCGCGAACACGAGTCCGAGGAGCCAGAAGATCGCCGCCCCCGCCATGACCGCCAGGAAGTCGACCGCACCGCCGATCTCGGCCCCTGTCAGATGGCGCAAGCCGACCATCACGACCCCGCCGATCGCGGCGGGGATGACCTGCATCGCGTGATTCGCGACGATCCCGTACCACGGGA
Organism: Candidatus Limnocylindrales bacterium; assembly: GCA_038204565.1. GTDB lineage: Bacteria > Chloroflexota > Limnocylindria > Limnocylindrales > CSP1-4 > CF-46. The sequence goes on along the minus strand of JBBRCU010000018.1, from coordinate 6,745 downwards.
TCCCGGCGCGGAACTCGCGCAGCTCGAACGTTCCGAGGAGGGCGACCCAGACCGCCGCCGCCGGGCCGCCAAGGGCCGCCGCGGCAATGACCGGTCCGACCCCGTAGAGGATCGTGACGCCGCCTTCGTCCGATACCGACCGCGAGGAGGTGGCGAGAGCCACGACAACCCACAGCCCCACCCCGAGGGCGACCGGGTCGAGCCCTGCGACCGCGGCCGGCACGGCGATCCGGTGATCGATCGGGAACGCGAGCGTGACGGCGATGACGGCCAGCACGGCGCCGAGGGTCAGGAGGCCGACGACCGCAACCACCTCCGGCGCGAGCAGACGGGCCGCCCGGGGCGCTCGCGGCTCGGCTTCGGTCGTCATCTCAGGCTGGTGTCCTCAAGACGGAGGGGTCCAGTCGGAACGATCGGCAACCAGCGAGTGGCCGGCCATCGGTCGAAAGTACCGAACTCGCGTCATCCATCGGCAGGGCCGAACCGTTGCCCTGATCAGCTGGCTGTCGCGGACGTCAGGAGGACAGCCGGACGACCTCCCCGTGCCGTCCCACGATGGGCTCGGCGGCGCCCCGGGCGAACCAGTAGGCGGCCCCGGGCCCGGCGACCAGCCAGTCGCTCCCGGCCGCACCGTCGGCGATCGAGATGACGCCGGTCCGCTCGTCCAGGCCGAGGTAGCCGATGCCACCCGGCGCGAGCTCGTCAAGGCTCTGCTGCCAGCGCATCCGCCGGACGTCGTCGTAGTGGGGGACGACCACGAGGCCGGTGGCGAAGTTCAGGCCGCGGATCCCCCCATCCGGCGTCCAGGTCCACTCGGCCAGGGCCATCGCCCCGGCGCTCGCGCCGGCGATCACCGCACCGCGTCGCCGCGCCGACTCGATGGCGGCCATGGCCCGGCTGCCGCGGAGCACCGCCGGGATGATGTCGGGGTCGCCGCCCGGCAGATGGATCAGGTCCGCCTCCGCGAGACGATCGGCCGCACGTGGGTCGTCCGCGCTGGCCGCGTCGACGATCCGGGCCACTTCGACCGTGACGCGAAGTCCGCCCGCCCGCGCCCGCCGCTCGAAGGCGTCGCGGCCGGTGGCTGCCACGCGATCGGGCTGCCCCCGGGCGGCCGCCGTCGGGACGATAGCGATCCGGATCGGCGCGTCGGTCGGCGCGGTGCCCATCGCGTGCCCGCTGACATCGGCGTCGACCGGGTCGAGGTCGTCGGGGGCGCCGGAGAAGTCCAGACCGGCGACCGCCCGCAACATGGACGCGGCCACGGCCGCCCGGAGCAGCGCATCGAGGTACGGCTCGTCCCCAGCGACGTACTCGCCACCCCCGTGCAGGCCAATCGGTCCGTTCATCGATTCCCCCCGGACAGCGAGCACCCGACTGGGCTTCCGGACCCATGCATCCGCTCGGTCCTCGCAGGCACCGCGCGATGATACGACCCGGCCGTTCGTCGCCCGTCGCGCCTACGATCAGCGGCTCATGTCGCTCCGCCCCGGCGACGCCGTCGCCCGGATCGTCGCCTGGACCCGCCGCTGGGACGCGATCCTCCCGCTCCTCGCCGCCGAGCTGATCGTCTGGCTCGGCTTCGGCGCCCTGCTCCCGATCATGCCGATCTACTTCACGGAGCACGGCGTCGACCTGCGCACGCTCGGGATCGTGGTAGCCGCCTGGCCCGCTGCCCGCCTCGTCGGGGAGCCGCTCTTCGGCTGGGTCGCCGATCGGACCCGCCGCGTTCCGCTGATGGTCGCCGGGAACATCGGCGCCGGCATCTTCCTGTTCTTGCCGCTCGTGATCACGGGCGCGGCGCCCTTCGTCGTGCTCCGCGCGCTCGCCGGGCTTGCCACCTCGATCTACGACCCGGCGGCCCGGGGCTACATCACCGACGCGACCCCGGCCGACCGCCGTGGCGAGGCCTTCGGGATGTACGGCGCGGCGCAGATGGGCGGATTGCTCCTCGGCCCGGCGATCGGTGGCCTCGGCTCGGCGTTCTTCGGGGGAGTCGGGTTCATCTTCGTGTTCGGCGCGGTGAGCTCCTTCGCGGCCGCCGCGGCGATCGCGATCCGGGTCCATGAGCAGCCGCGCGCCGTCGACCGGGTCCCGTCCGCGCCGCTCGACCTCACCGGGTTCGCCCACGAGCCCGACCACCTCGTCGCCCGGGCGAACCGACCGGCGCCGGCCGCTCTCACGCCGGGCGGCGGCTCGGGCCCGGCCTCGCTCGCCAACCGTGTCCTTGGCGCGGCAATCCTGTTCACGATCGGCGGCAACTTCGCCGCGGGGACGTACGAGGTCATCTGGTCGCTGTACCTGAGGAGCCTGGGCGCCGGCCTCGAGCTGATCGGACTCACCTTCGCGATGTTCGGTCTCCCGGTCCTCGTCCTCTCGACGTGGTTCGGGCGGCGCGTCGACCGGGGCAGCCTCGCTCCCTTCATCATCGTGGGAACGATCATCCCGGTCGTTGCCGCGATCCTCTACACCGTGATCCGCGACCCGCTCCTGTCGATCCCACTGATCCTGGCCGAGGCGACCGGCTTCGCCATGCTCAATCCCGCGCTCTTCTCGCTCGTCGCCGCCGGCAGCCCGGCCGGCCGTCCGTCGACCGCACAGGGCCTCTTCGGCGCCGCGGGGACCCTCGGATTCGTCGCCGCGTCGCTCGCAACGGGCACGATCGCCGAAATCGACATCAAGCTTCCGTTCTGGGTCTTCGCGATCGTCATGACGACGACCACGTCGATCGGGCTTGTGGTCGCGGGTCCGCGAATCCGCCGCAGCTCGGCGGTCCCGGTCGAGGGTCGGGCGGCCTGACCGCCACCCGGCCCCGGCCGAGAGCGCCGATCCAGGGGTCGAGTATCAGGTCGTGGCGCGACGGTCGAGCCGATCGCGGAGACCCATCGTCGCCTGAGCGGCCAGCCGCATGCGAACGTCAGCCGGATCTCCCTTCGGCCGCGCTGCAGGCGGGGCGGCGAGCATTGCCGCGAGGCGCCCATGGAAGGCGACGACGACGGACGAGATGTCACGGTTCGGGTCGGTGCGGTGGCGTCTGAACATGTCGGCGACAGTGCGCCGGGTGGTGCGCCCCGGCAACCCCGTCGTTCTGACCAGAGCGAGCCGTACTTTCGTACTGGAGAGACCGACGCCCTGGGATCAGCTGTTTGACCGGGCTGCAATCGGGCGCTACCATGGGCAGTCGCGGGGTGGAGCAGCGGCAGCTCGTCGGGCTCATAACCCGAAGGTCGGCGGTTCGAATCCGTCCCCCGCAACCAATGCCTGCACCTGAACCCCGGGTCCGACCGCCCGGGGTTCTTCTTTGTCCGGCCCGTGTCAACCGCCCGACATCGCCGTCACGTCGCCCCGCCCGCGGCGTCGTCAGGGGGAGTGGCCGATCGATCGCCGGAATCCCTGGCGCGACCGGTCCAAGACGGGAGCGTCCAATGTCCAACACCCCTTCCGGTCCGGCCATCCGGAGGCTTGCCTCCGCTTTGCTGGCGGGTGCCGTGGTCCTCGCCATCGCCGCTCCGGTCGCGGCATCCACGCCCGCCCACGGGCGGATCACGCGTGGTGCCGTCACGGCCGCGTTCCAGGCTCGCACAACCGGCGGCTATGTGAACGGCCTCAAGGGGAATGCGATCGCGGCGCCGGTCCGCGGACTGCACGACGGCCGGATCAGCTCGTTCTTCGACAGCGTCTTGTGCGACGCGGACTGGCACTACCTCGGCGTGACCCTGCTCGGAGAGGGATCACATCCAACCGCGGCGGCATTCCTGAATGGCGTCACCATCACGTATGCGATTGACGGAGTGACCGTCGACGGGACCCAGCGGTCGGCGATCAAGCCGTTCGTGGGCACCGGTATCCGCAGCCAATGGGGCGTCAGCGTCGGCAAGCTCGTGGCGCCTGGCGCAATCGCCGACGGCGATCACACGCTCCACACCGAGATCGGCATGCTCGGATTCGAACCCCAGGAGCTGGACGTCACCTTCGTCCTGTCGCCGGACGCCTGCGCCTGACAGTCGGATCACCCGGGGCCCGGCGACTTCCTCGCTCGGCCTAGTCCCAGTGGAACGTCACGATGGCAAGGCCGATGGCAGCGACTGCCCAGGCTGCGAGCAGGATGAATGCGCTGGTCAGGTCCGCGCCGGCGGTGGCCGCCGATCCCAGAGAACCCCGCAGGAGCTCCGACAGTGGCGCCGCGGGCAATGCCGCCGCGACGGACGCCAGCGGGCCCGGCAGCCGGTCGATCGGAACGATGATCCCGCCGACGACCATGAACCCGAGGAACAGCAGGTTGGCCAGGGCAAGGACGGTCTCGGCCCGCAGCGTTCCCGCCAGCAGGAGGCCCACCCCCGCGAAGGCCACCGTCCCGAGGGCGATCGAGGCGCCGAAGAGGACCGCCGACGCACCCGCGCCGGCACTCCAGCCGAGGACGACGGTCGCCGTCCCGACCAGCAGGGCGATCTGGACCACCTCGACGACGAGGACCGTGATCAACCGCGCCGCGACGAGCTCCGCCCGGCTGAGCGGCGAGCCGCCGAGCCGCTTCACGACGCCATAGGAGCGATCGTACGCGGTCGTGATCCCGAGGCTCACCAGGCTCGTGGCGACGATCCCGAGCGCGATCGCACCCGGCAGCAGGAAGTCGACGGGCCGTCCGGAGCCTGTCGGGAGGATCGAGATCGACGAGAAGAGGACGAGGACGAGGGTCGGGATGACGATCGTCGCGAACAGGTTCTCGCCGCGCCGAAGGACGAGCCGCAGCTCGGTTGCGGTCAGGGCGCCAATCGCCCGAGCCGGCGAGGCGGGTCGGCTCATCGGCCCGAGCTCCGTCGCCGGAATCGATCTCCACGCGCGGCGTTGCCATCGGACTGGTCGGCCTCGGCCCCATCGGTCCCGGTCAGCTCTGCGTCGCCGGCCGCCCCGATCAGCTCGATATAGCGCTCCTCGAGGGACCCGCCGCCGGTCCGGAGCTCGGTGATCCGCGCCCCTTGAGCGGCACACCACGCGGCGAGGATCGCCACGACCTCCGGGTCCGGGGCGATGCCCTCCACACGGTACCGGCCCGAGCCGCCATCGTGCTCGACCCCGACCCGCCCACCAGGCGTCTCCTCGGCGAGCCGGCTCGCCAGGACCGCGAGGTCCGGCACTGCCAGTGGGACGGCGAGCCGGAAGCGGAGAACCGGGACGGCCGCAGCGGTCAGCTCGTCGGGCGCGCCGAGGGCGACAATCCGCCCGCGATCGACGATTGCCAGGCGATCGACCAGGCGTTCGACGTCGACGAGGTCGTGGCTGGTCAGGAGGACCGTGACGCCGGCGGCCCGGAGCGAGCCAAGGAGCTCGCGGGTGGCCGTCCGGGCCTCGACATCCATGCCCGCGGTCGGCTCGTCGAGGATCGCGAGGGCCGGGTTGCCGACCAGGGCCAGGGCCAGCCCGACGCGCTGCCGCTCGCCACCCGAGAGCCGCCGGTAGCGGGTCTGGGCCGTCGTCCCGGTCAGCCCGACCAGCCGGAGCAGGTCGTCCACGGGCCGGGGATCCGCGTGAAACCGGGCGTGCAGCCCGACGACTTCGCGGGCGGTCATCCGCGGATCGATCCCGCCGCCACCCTGGAGCATCAACCCGACCTGGGCCCGGTGCGCTCGGCCGGCCCGCGCTGGATCGACACCGAGGACCCGGACCTCGCCGCCATCCGGCCGCCGGTAGCCCTCGATGATCTCGACCGTCGTCGTCTTGCCGGCGCCGTTTGGTCCGAGGAGGGCGAAGATCTCGCCGGCGCTGACCCGGAACGACAAGCCCCGCAGGACGGGTCGGCCGTCGTACGACTTGCGGAGCTCCGAGACCTCGATCGCGCCGGGCGGACGGTCGGCGACCGCGGCGCTCATCCGCCGCCGACGATCTGGGCGAGTTGGCGCTCGAAATCCGCGTCCGTCAGGCCACCCACCTGGATCGAGCGGAGGACACCGCTGCGATCGACGAAGTAAGACTGTGGCCTTGCGAGCACTCGGTAGGCAACTTTGAGCACCCCGCCCGGGTCGATCACGCTGTCCCACGTCGCGCCGTACTGCGCTGCGAACGCCCGGGCCGGCTCGACCGGGTCGTCGGTCAGGACGCCGACGATCACGAGACCGCTCGCAGCGTGCTCCGTGGCCTTGGCGGCGAGGAGCGGGAACTCCTGGCGACACGGTTCGCAGCTCGGTCCCCAGAAGTTGATCACGACCGGCTTGCCGCGGAGCGCCGCGAGATCGAATGGCGCTCCCCGCAGGGTCGTGCCCGCGACATTCGGCACGACCTGGCCTTTGGCGATGTCGGTCGAGGCCGGCCCGGTCCCGGTCCCGGTCCCGCCTTTCGCGACGAGGAACACTACGACGGTCGCGAGGGCAGCAACGAGGAGGAGGACCGCGATCGGAACGAACGGGCGGCGCGGGCGCATCGGCTGCCCGAACTTCAACGGGTCTGTTGGCTGCATTCCTGTCACGAGTCGGGGCTCAGCCGCCGACGGTCAGCGTTCCGGTCATCGTCGGGTGGATCGAGCACTGGAACTTGTACGTGCCGGCCTTGAGTGCCGGGATCGCGTAATCGGCGATGGCCGGCGCGGTGATCACCTGGTTGTCGACGACCTTGGCCCCACTCGCATCGAAGATGTCGACGTCGTGCGGCGTCCCGGCGGTGTCCTTGTTGTCGAAGTGGATCGTGAACGGCTTGTCGGCCGGAGCCGACAGGGTCGCGACGTCGAACTGGACGCCCTGGGCGGAGATGGGGA
>JBBRCU010000017.1:0-60898 GCA_038204565.1 Candidatus Limnocylindrales bacterium | reverse complement strand
GCGCCAGACGAGGGCGATCCAGCCAGTCGGCACGAGGAGCGCGAGGATCGCGCCGACGCCGAGTCCGACGACGAAGCCCGCTGCCGCGATCCTGAGCGCCACTTCGCGGGGGTCCGGTCGGGCGACGACGATGGTCAGGCCAGTCACCACGGCCAGGGCCGCGACCACAGTCAGCGCGGCGGGCACGACGCGCGTGGATCTCGGCATGACCACAGCATCGTCGGTCCCGCTGCGCCGTCAACCCCGGCGAGCGCTCGGCGACCGTCCGGACCTTGATTCGTTGTCGCCCGAGCGACCCTCGGCTACAATGCCCCGAGCCATCGCGCGACGTCGATCCGCGGCGGAGCATCGGGTGAGGACTGGAACGCCTTGCATTCAACCGGTGCCGAGCCACGGGACGAACGAAGCACGGCGGTGAGGTTCCGTCGGCCGGCCCCCAGCCAGGGTCCGATTGTCGGAGCCGCCCGGGCGGCTAGCTCAGCTGGTTAGAGCACTTGCTTGACATGCGCCCAGTCGAATACGCCATGGCAGGAACCGCTCTGGTGCACAGGGTGGTCTTTCGTTGGCGTTCGGTTATGTGGTGAAAAATGGCGGGCGGCTACCCGCGATCCTTCGACGACCTCACGACTCGGCTGACCCGCTCTTGCATGAGCAAGTCGGCCAGCGCCTCCAGCTGCCCGGTGAACATCGGGTCGTCCGGATCTCCCGGCGGAGAGTCCCCGCTTGATCGGGTACGCGCACACACGCCTCGGTGATTCGGGCGTAGATATGGCCGCCTGAATCAAGAACCACTTGACACCGATATGCGCGAGGTACATTGTCGTCCTCTCGGTTCGCGATCAGGCCTCACGGACAGGTGAGGGGATGGGCGGCTTTGATAGACAGGCTTTCGCTGGCGCGGACACGGCGGCTACGCGCAGTGGCTGCCGGCGTCGTCTCTTTGTTGCTTGCATTTGCGCCTGGCGTCGCCGCGACCAACTGGGGCGGGCCGAAGGATGCGGGGATGCACTGCAATGACGATCCGGTTGTAAGCCAGTGCCTGAACGATCCTTCGTCTCCCAACATCAGCGTGATCATCGAAATGACAGACGCGCAGCTGGGCGCAAACCTTCGGTGGTCGATGTTGAACTACACGCAAGTCACCGACCTTAATGTCTTCGAAACGGATGTCGGGGAGCCTCTGTCCCGGGCCAAAGTTCGGGCGGCCTTCTACACGGCAAGCTGGTGGGCCTCGACTGCGTGCGAGTATCCGGGCGCTCCGACGATCTACGGCGGCTCGGAGGCAAATCACACACGCTGGTGTCGGCCTCAGGTCATCAGATACAACCTGAGCAAGAGGGGCGCCTATTTCCCGGGCGACACCGCACAACGGGATATCTCATGCCACGAGTTGGGCCACATCCTTGGGCTGCAACACGCAACCAGCACGACAAACGGCGGGTCCAATTGGGCCAGCTCGTGCATGGTCTACGCCAGCAGGACGCACACAACTACGACGACCCACGACCGGGCCCACATCAATGCGTACTACTAACCCCCTCGGCCCGGCGCTGAGAGACTGGTATTCGGAATCGGGGGCCTTGGCGATGCGTAGGCTTATGCGTTTCGGAGCGTCCGCTGGGCTCTTCGCGCTACTCGCCGGGTGCGTCGCATCGCCAGGAGCCACGCCCGGAACGACTTCTGATTCAAGTGCACCCAGCCCAGAGCCATCGTCAGTGGTCGTGACGCCTGATCCATCGGAGACCGCTGTCCCCGAGAAGGCGTATGGCGAGCAAACGTTCTGGGATCGTTTCGGGGGAACGGACCAGCAAACGACGTACGGTTCGCTCCACGAGATCGTTGCGACCTCGGACGTTGTTGTCGTGGCAACGGTCAAGGATGTCGCTCCCGGGCGGAAGATCCCCGTGCCCGAGACCGGCGAAACGGAGTACATGGCAACGATGACCCTCGATGTTGACGACGTGATCAAGGGATCAGTCGGGTCTCCGGCGGGGGCGCCCGGGACGATCCAGGTCGAGACGCTTCTGTCGTTCAATCCTCCCGGGTCCATCCTGGACGCCATGCTTCAGAGTGTCCCCAAGGGTAGGCAGGTGCTGCTGTTCCTTGGAAATCGGACGGCAGAGGTGCTGCGGCACGGCCTGCCGGCGACCCATCCGGCGGCAGGGGATGACTACTACTTCGTGCTCACCGGGATCGAGGGCTACGTCCTGAATGTCGACCAGAAGGGCCAAGTCTCGGGCGAGGCGGACGTCGATTGGTTGCGTGAATTCGACGCGCGTCCCTTCAGCGAGATCGTCTCCATGGCACGGAGCGCCGCGGCCGGAGGTTAGGCAAGACGGATCGCGCCCGTCCTACGTTGTGCTTCGGACAGCCGGGTAGGGGCCGCCGGGCGGGGTAGGCGGGCGAGCCGGTGACCGTGCTCCTCTGCTGGCCTTGATGGGTCCGTCTTCAACGCCATCTTCCCAGTTCAGATGGGCCCTTGACAGGTGAATCCCCTGCCACGTGAATCCCCTGCCTCGGTCACGCCGCCGCAGGCTGAAGGGTGACCCGGTAGCCAAGAGCCTGGAGATAGGGGACCGTGCGCTGACGGGCGCGGCCGCCGTCGCGACGGGCGAGTAGTCCAGGCGGAGACGCCTGGTCCCGCCCGGACGAGGGGGGCGCGGGCCGTGGCGCTCAGCGCTCGGCTCGCCGGCGAGCCGAGCGCTTCCGTCGTGCCTTCGCCGACAGGTAGGCGAGCTTCGCGAAATGCGCCGATCGGGCGTGGGCCGCTCGCCGCGCCCGCTCGGCCGGCGGCAACGTCCCGTCCGGGTCGACGAGACGTTCGAAGGAGGCCATGAAAGCCATCCGGCCCGGCTTCGAGGTCTCGCGCGAGTCGTGGGTCGCGTGCAGCCGATACGCCCCGATCCGACCGCGCAGCGCGCGGTCAGACCGATCGAGCCCGGCCACGACCGAGATCCCCCGAGGCGTCGTTGAAGAAGTCGATCGTTGTTGATGTGCTCATCGCACAGCTCCCAAAACACAGCGCAGCCCAAAGTCAGGGTTTGGCGGTGCGGGGGCTGGCGGATCGATCGAGTCGATGGCGCTCCGTGACCGGAGCAGCCTCGATCGTCGCCCAAGGGATCGGCCCGACGTCGGGCCCCTGCGTTTGCGCTCATCGCCCGATGAGATGACGTTGGCGACGGCTACTGGCTCAGTCCCGAGAGCACGGACGATCGCCCGGCCTCCGCCGGCTCGACGTCGACCGACGCGACGGGCCCGACGTGAGCGGTCGGCTCGCGGGAGTGCCCGCGCGTCCGGTCGCCGCTCCTCTCGATGCCGGACCGCTGGGCCGACACCATTTCGAGTTCGAGCCTCGCCGCCGTCTTCGCCAAGACGGCCAAGGCCTCACCCTACGACGAGAGGCGCCGGAATTCAAGATGAGTTAAGTGTATTGTTGTGTGTAAGATTCCTGCTTTCCACGCGCAGTTAGCCCGTTTGAGGGGCGTTGCCTGCCCAAATTGTCAAGGGACAGGACGATCTGAACACAGGCGGTCACGAGATCTGAACGCCAACGGCCAGGAGCCCTGAACGCAGGCGGTCACGAGATCTGAACGGCCTGCGAGGAGACCGCTCCCAGCCGGGTCAGGATCAGACGCAGGTGCCGTCGCAGGACGGGCGGCTCAGCCAGTGACCTCGAACACAAGCAACCGGCTTCCGGTGAGGGTGTCGAGCTGCATCGCGTAGCAGCCAGGCGCGGGCGGCCGCACATAGGCGTTGAAGATCCGCCAGCCGGGCGGCTGACCGCCGGTGTGTTCGTACGAGTGGATTGGGAGGCGCAGCTCCTGGGCGGGCTCGGATCCATCGCCGAACCGGAGATCGCCCGACGCATCGATCCTGCCGCCGCGTACGAGGATCGGCCCGGGTTCCTCGGGAGCCGCGATCCAGAGAGCCTTGGCGAACCAGTAGCCGCCGTTTTGCCTGGAGCCGGTGATCGTGAAGCCGTCGCCAGCCAGGTACACCGGACCGTCCCCGAGGGCCATCTGGATCAAGGGCACTGACCCTGTCGTGGAGGTGGTCACGCAATCGCCCGGGCCAGAGGGTGCCAACTGGAGTGGTCGCTCGAGCTGGGCAAACGCGTCCTCGATCGGCTTCGCCTCGAAGACCACGACCGAGGAGCGCTCGCCGGCGTCGATCTCGAGCCCGTAGCAGCCGGCGACCTTGACACGCATCTGGGTTGTGGCCACCAGCGCGCGATCGCCGATCGTTTGGGTTTGTCCGCCCGGTGCGAGCCTGAGCTCCTTGAGCGGGTCGGCAGCGTCGCCGAAGCCCAGCTCACCCGTCCCGTCGAGTCGGGCCCCGCGGACGAGCACGTCACCAGTGAGGCCTGGCTCGGCGGTCCACAACACGTCGATCGCCTTCCAGCCGCCGCCGGGCGTGGCTTCGAAGAACACGCTCCCCGCCGAGATCGCGAGGGCGAGGCGGACAGGCCCGGCGCCGAGCAACATTGGCTGGCCGGGTCCCGATGCCGTCGGCTCGCTCACGGGGCAGGGCTGACCTGGGGCGACCACCGGCAGATGGAGAGGGCCCGAGGCAGTTGGTGAGGGGCTCGAACCGATCTCCCCGGACGGCACGCGAACGAGCACGACAGCGACAACGGCGACCGCCACGAAGAGCGCTGCAACGCCGCCAGCCAAAGCCACGCTCGGCCATTGTCGCCGCCGCCCGCGTTGGATGGACCCGGCGACGTCGGCGTTGGGGGTTCGATGGCGTGCGCGCCGATCCGCTTCGCGCGCCAAGAAGGCTTGGATCGCCTCATCGTCGAGACGCTCGCGGTCCGTGGTATCAGTCATGTTCATGGGAACCTCCGAGAGCAGCCCTCAGGCGATCGCGCGCAACGCGGAGACGAGATCGGGCGGTCTCGAGAGGCACACCCGACAGCTTTGCCGTCTCGGCGACCGAGTAGCCGGCGTAGTAGTGGAGAACCAGCGCCGCGCGCTGCTCGACCGAGAGGTCACGCAGCGCGGATCGCAGGTCCAGATCGCGGTCGGCTTCCGGCGACGCACCGATGGGGATCTCGCGCGGGGCTGCCAGCCAGCGCCCAAGGAGGCCCCGCCGGCGATGCTCGAGGCGGATCGCCTCGCGGACGACGATCCGGTGGAGCCAGGCCGGGAGCCTGGGCGGCAGACCTTCAAAGTCGGCTGCGGAGGCGACCCATGTCAATGCATGGTCGTCCGCTCAGGTCTCGGCGGCCTGAAGCGGCTCGACGCCGCGCCCTTCGATCGCGTCGGTCAGGCGATGCGACTGACCCTCCGTGACGATGACGTGGGCATGGTGGAGCAGCCGGTCGACGGCGGCCGTCGCGAGCCCCTTCGGGAAGATCGTGTCGAACCGCGCGGGGTGGAGGTTCGACGTGAGGATCAGCGAGCGTTTCTCGTACGCCGCGTGCACGAGGCGGTACTGCGCCTCGGCCTCGTCGGCGCCGGCGGGCAGGAGCCCGATGTCGTCGACGACCACGAGTTCCGAGCGGACGATCCGCTCGACGACCTTGCCGGTCGACGCGTCGATCCTCGAGCGGGCGATCGTAGAGGTCGGGCTCTCGAGGGTGAACCAGCTGACGCGGAGGTCGCGATCGATCGCAGCATGGGCGATCGCTTCCGCGAAATGGCTCTTGCCGGTCCCCGACGGCCCGACGAGGACGAGGTTCTGGGCCCGCCCGATCCAGTCGAGCGTTCGGAGCGCCCACTGGGCCTCGCCCGGGATCGCCGACGCCTTTGGATCCCAGGCGTCGAACGTCTTGCCCGATGGCAGCCGGGCGGCCTTGCGATGCATTTCGCGCGTCGAGCGGTCCCGACCGGCCGCCTCCTCGGCGAACATGACCTTGAGCACTTGGGCCTAGTCCCAGCCCTCCTCCGGGCCCGGGCGAGGATCGGCGGGCCGGCCAGGCGGACGTAGCGCAGCCGGAGCCGATGGAGGAGGCGGGCGAGATCGAGCGGCAGCGGCGCGACCTCGACCGGATGGAGCCGGGGCGGCAGGTCGCGCCAGCGGGCGAACTCGTCGCTCGCCTCGGCGCCCTGGAGACGGTCACGGGTCTCGTATGGATCGTGCGCCGGCCCATGGGCGCTCACCGCCCGACGAGCTCCCCTGGCGACGCCCCAGGCTGAAGGGTGTCGTCGGCGCCGGTACGGACGACACTGCCCGAGGCAGGCGCAGGCCGCGTATGGAGCGTAGCGAGTCGGCTTTCGGGCTCGGGCTCGGCTGAGCACGATTCTCTGTCGCGCTCATCGTCGCCCAACTGTCGTGTATGGCGGCTGCGGTCGCGGTCGTGACCGCGGCGTCGGTCGCGACAGTGTCGTGACTCGATTCGCTCAACTGTCGCGCGGGACCGGCATATGGCGTGAACGATGCCCGCCGTTGGGTCTGGCGCACAATTGCCGGAGCCCGACATGATCTCTCGCGGTCATCACCGTATCGCCCGATGGCGCCGCCCGGGGAAGCAAGACGAGTCGGCTTTGGTGCATGCAGCCGGACGAGCGCGAATCCGTGTCGCTCCAGTCGTCACCCTGCAACACCAATGTCGCTGATGAGCGTGACGATGAGAGCGACAGTCGGATGACTGGCTCGATGGATGGCGGTCAGGCGAGCGTTGGCACCCGCCGTTGGCCGTACGAAAAGAGCGCCGCCAGCGCGGCCATGACGACGCCGCGTTGGACAAAGCCAAACAGCCACGAGAGACACTCCCCAGCCCGGGACATCGGGGTGGGAGCTCGTCGGGCTGTCGAACCCACCCCCGAATAGCGAGGAGCAACTCCGGGTTACAAGCGGTCCCGCGGCGAAAGTCGATCATGCGCCGCGAGAGCCCGCTCTTGCGCGGTCGACGCAGCATACCGCTGCAGCATCGCCCGCGATCGCCAGCCGGCAAGCCGCATGAGGTCGCCTTCGTTGCCGCCGCTGCTCAACCACTCGTGGGCAAACGTGTGCCGGAGCTGGTGGGGGTGGAAGTTGTCGTCCAGCCCGGCCACGCGCCCGCGCTCCTGAACCATCTGGCCGATCCCTGAGTCCGTCAAGGCGCCGCGGCGACCGAGCCACAGGGATGCGAGTCGTGCCTGGGGATGGCGCACCCGAGCGGCCAGATAGCGGTCGAGATCCTTGACCGTCTTGTGGCCGATCCGTACGAGCCGCTCGCGGCGGCCCTTCCCGAGAACACGGATTGCGCGCCCGTCTAGGTCGACGTCATTGGTCAGCTCGTTGTCCGGAGTCCAGCGCATACCTGCCACCTCCGCCCGCCGCGCACCGGTGTCCAGGAAGACGCTGACGATCGCCTTGTCGCGTCGCGCCTCGAAGGCCGAACCGTCGCAGGCGGCGAGAAGGCGGGCCTGCTCGGCCCGGGTCAAGACCGCCGGCGGGTCCTCCGGGATGCGGGGCGGCCGCATTCGGGCCAGCGGTGACGAGGCGAGCACGCCCTCGTCGACAAGGTAGTTGAAGAACCGCTGGACGCCTCGGAAGCGGTGGTTGGCGGTCGCGGGCTTGAACCGATCGAGGGCGTCGGCGATGAAGGCCTCGAGATGGTCACGGCGGATGGCGACAACATCGGTTGGTAGTTCCGATGCGACCAGGAAGTCGGCTAGCCGCTCGACCGCCCCGCAGTAGGCGAGGATCGTGTTCGGCGACACGTTCTCGGCGCGGAGGCTGCGACGGAACCGGGCGAGGTTGTCGCCGAGGTCGCCAGCGGTTGCTACAATGCGCGGACTGTTGGCTGATTTGACTGCCACGGGCCTGGACCTCGTGCGAGACTGGAACACTCGCAGTTATAGGGTGTAGGAGCGCTGTGGTCAAGAGGTCATCGGGAGGGATTGACAGTTATCGCGTATAGCCAAGCACGAAACTGACAATCCCGTCGGGCGGCTAGCTCAGCTGGTTAGAGCACTTGCTTGACATGCAAGAGGTCACTGGTTCGAGTCCAGTGTCGCCCACCACATCACGAACGCGACGATCGGGACAGACCCCTCGTCGCCGCCCCCAGAGAGCCGGGCCAAGGCTGGAAGTCCGACGGCGGCAGACGACCCAGGCACCACCCGTGAGCGACCGGCGAACCGGTCCGGGATCCGCCCGTTAACGCGGTTCGAGCGCACCGCCCGGCCTGGGCGGTGAACGCGGGTGGAACCGCGGGAGGATTCGACCTCTCGTCCTGCATGGACGAGAGGTTTTGTGTGTTCTGCGGAGGTCGACATGGCACAGGACGACAAGACGCCGGCAGCGCAACCGGCCGATGGCGCAGGCTCGGACGGGATCGAGCTCGCCGATGGTGAGCTCTTCGAGGCGCCCGAGCGCGGCTCGGCGGACGAGCTGCTCGACGCCGGCGCCCACAGCGACCTCGACGCGATGCGCCATTCGACCGCGCATGTCATGGCCGAGGCCATCCTCGACCTCTTCCCGGGCACCCAGCTCGGGATCGGCCCCGCGATCGCCGACGGCTTCTACTACGACTTCAAGCTCGATCGGCCGCTCGTGCCGGCGGATCTAGTCGCCATCGAGGAGCGGATGGCGGCGTCCGTCGCGGCCGATCACCCGTTCGTCCGGCGAGAGCTGCCGCCGGAGGAGGGGAGGGTCTTCTTCGCCGAGCGCAACCAGCCGTTCAAGGTCGAGATCATCGACGACCTCGCGGCCAAGGCGAAGGCCGACAACAGCCCGATGCCGCCGACGAACCTGTACCAGCACGGCTCGTTCGAGGACCTGTGCAAGGGGCCGCATGTCGCGAGCACGGGCAAGATCGGGCCGTTTAAGCTGCTTGCGATCTCCGGCGCGTACTGGCGCGGCGACGAGAAGCGGCCGGCCCTCCAGCGGATCTACGGGACGGTCTGGCAGACCCAGGCGGATCTCGACGCCTACCTCTGGCGGCGGGCCGAGGCGAAGAAGCGCGACCACCGGCGCCTTGGAGTCCAGCTCGACCTGTTCAGCTTCCACGACGTCTCGCCCGGATCGGCGTTCTGGCATCCCAAGGGCCAGCGCATCTGGCGGACCCTCGAATCTGCGATGCGCGAGCTCCAGGAGCGCCGCGGCTACCAGGAGATCAGCACCCCGATCGTCGTGTCCGAGAAGCTCTGGCGCCAGTCGGGCCACTGGGACCTGTACCGCGAGAACATGTTCCTGATCGAGTCCGAAGGGCAGATGTTCAGCCTCAAGCCGATGAACTGCCCCGAGTCGACGATCGTCTACCGCACGAAGAAGCGCTCCTATCGGGACCTTCCGCTGCGCTTCAACGAATACGGCCGGCTCCACCGCAATGAGCGCTCGGGCGCCCTGAGCGGCCTGACGCGCGTCCGCCAGTTCATCCAGGACGATGCCCACCTCTTTGTTCGTCCCGACCAGCTCTCGGCCGAGATCGAGGCCCTCCTCGGCGAGGTCCGCGAGGCCTACTCGTGGGTCGGCCTGGAGCCGCGCTTCGCCTTCGCGACGAAGCCCGACAAGGCGATCGGCGACCCGGCCCTGTGGGAGCGCGCCGAGGCCCTCATCAAGGAGGCCCTCGACCGCTCGGGCGTGGCCTATGTCGTCAAGCCCAAGGACGGCACGTTCTACGCCCCGAAGATCGACATCTACATCGACGACGCCCTCGGCCGGGAGTGGCAGATGGCGACGATCCAGATCGACCTGACGATGCTGCCCGAGCGGTTCGACCTGAACTACACCGACGAGGACGGCAAGGACCAGCGCCCGATCGCGATCCATCGCGCCATCTACGGCTCGCTGGAGCGGTTCATCGGCATCCTCGTCGAACATTTCGCCGGCGCGTTCCCGTTATGGCTGGCACCGGTCCAGGCGGTCGTCGTCCCCATCGCCGATCGCCACATCGACGCGGCGCGCGAGCTGGCAGGCGTCCTTCGTGGCCGCGGCCTCCGGGTCGAGGTCGACGAGACGTCCAACCGGATGCAATACAAGATCCGGTCCGCCCAGGAGCAGAAGGTCCCCTACATGGTCGTCCTCGGCGACCGCGAGATCGAGGCCCGCACGGCATCGCCGCGGACTCGCGCCGGCGAACAGCAGCCGGCCGAGCCGTGGGAGACGTTCGCCGACCGCCTGGCCGCCGAATCCCGCGCCCGCGGGGTGGGCGAGCCGAGCTGACGGATCCGCCACTGCCGGCGCCGCGCGGCCCAGATCGATTGCCGTCGATTCGGGGCCTGTGCTATCGTTCCCGCTCGACTGGCGCCCCGGGCGCTGTGCGTTCGCCTGCCGGTCGGAGCATCGGTACCACGTTCGTTCGAAGGGGTCAGCCATAGCACGAGACCTGCGCGTCAACCAGATGATCCGGATCCCACAGGTGCGGGTCGTCGATGAAGAGGGAGCACAGCTGGGCGTCATGCCCACGCCCCAGGCTCTCGCCATGGCGCAGGAGCGGGGGTTGGACCTCGTCGAAGTCGCCCCGATGGCGGCCCCGCCGGTCGTGAAGTTCCTCGACTTCGGTCAGTACAAGTACGAGCTGACCAAGCGCGAGAAGGAGAACAAGCGCCGGCAACGTTCGGTGACGTTCAAGGAAGTTCGCCTCTCGCCGAAGATCGGTACAGGCGACTTCGACACGAAGGTCCACCGGGCGATCGAGTTTCTCGAGGATGGCGACCGAATCAAGGTCACGGTCCGTTTCCGCGGTCGGGAGCTGACCCACCCGGAGCTCGGCCGCAACATGCTCGCGAGGTTCACCGACCGGATCAAGGAACACGGCGTCGCGGAACGCACCCCGCTGCTCGAGGGCAAGTCGATGCACCTCACGGTCGCATCGCTCCACAAGCCCAAGGAGCACGAGGCGGCGCCGCGGACTCGCCCGGCGGATGGCGCGGACCCGGTCGTACCGGACCCGGACGCGTCGGATCTGACGCCGGACGAGCCGACCGCCGCACCGGCGATGGCAACAGAACCGCCGCCTGTGGCGACAGCGGCAACACCCGCGCCGGCCGCGGAGCCGACGCCAGTCGGAGCCGCAACCGCACCGAAGAAGCAAGCAATCGAGGCGGCCCCCGCGGCCGTCGCCCGAACATCCGACCCGTCGGGGCCGCAGGCACCGGCAGCCACAGGAGAGTGAGGCCAGGGTGCCCAAGATCAAGAGTCACAAGGCCGCAGCCAAGCGCATCGGCGTGACCGGCAGCGGCAAGTTCGTCCGGGTGAAAGCCTGGAGCGGCCATCACCTCGAGATCAAGTCGTCCCGCCGGACCCGCCGCTATGCCGGCAAGGCCGTCATGGTCGGCGTTCACGCGAAGCAGGTCCGTCGCCTGCTGCCGTACCTCTAGGAGCGGACCGACCACATGGCACGAGTCAAGCGCGGCGTCACGGCCCACAAGCGTCACAAGCGGCTTCTCGACGCGGCCGAAGGCCGGATGGGCGCGAAGTCCCGGCTGATCAAGGCCTCCCGCGAAGCAAACCTCCACGCCCTCGCCTATGCGACCCGCGACCGGAAGCAGCGCAAGCGCCAGATGCGCGAGCTGTGGATCGTCCGGATCAATGCCGCCGCCCGCCAGAATGGGATGACCTACGGTGCCTTCGTGGCCGGCCTGAAGAAGGCCGCGATCGAGCTCGACCGGAAGTCGCTCGCCGATGTCGCCGTGCGCGACGCCGCGACGTTCAGCAAGATCGTCGAGGCCGTTCGCGGCGCGTAGGTCCGGCCGTCGCGGCAGTGTCCGCATCGCGACCCCAGACCCGAACCCTCGACGTCGGGCGACGACCGAGGGTTCGTCGATTCTTCCCAGCATGAGGACCGCGTGGATCTCGCCGACCTGACCCGCGACCTGGAATCCCTCCGCGACGAGACCGTGTTCTCGCTCGGAGCCGCTGCCGATGTCGCCGCGCTCGATGCGCTGGAGCTCGACGTCCTGGGCAAGAAGGGCCGCCTGACCGTCGTCCTGCGCGGGATCGGGGCGCTGCCCGGCGACGATCGACCACGGGTCGGGGCGATCGCGAACCAGGTCCGCGAGGCGATCGAGGCGGCGTTCGCCGCACGCGGCACGGAGCTCCACGGGGCCGAGCTTGCTGCCCGTCTCCGGGCCGAGACGGTCGACGTCACGACGCCCGGCCGGCCGATTCGGCGCGGCGTCCTCCACCCGATCGAGGAGACGGTCCGCGAGATCGCCGAGATCTTCGGCCAGTTCGGCTTCGTCACGTACGAGGGCCCCGAGGTCGAGGACGACCTGACGAACTTCCAGATGCTCAACATCCCTCCGGATCACCCGGCGCGCGACCTCTGGGACACCCTCTATGTCGACATCGAGGGTCAGCTCCTCCGGACCCATACCTCGCCCGGCCAGATCCGGGTGATGACCGCGACGCCGCCGCCGATCCGGGCCCTTCTCCCGGGGCGCTGCTATCGCTACGAAGCGATCGATGCCAGCCATGCCTCGGAGTTCTTCCAGGTCGAGGGTTTGATGGTCGACGAGGGAACGACCATGGGTGATCTCAAGGGCCTCCTGGACCAGTTCGCGAAGGCCCTCTACGGCGCCGACAAGCGGACCCGCTTCCGGCCCGGCTACTACCCGTTCACGGAGCCGTCGGTCGCGTTCGACGTCGAGTGCCTGGTCTGTGGCGGCTCGGGCTGCCCGGCCTGCTCGCGGAGCGGCTGGATGACGATTCTCGGCGCGGGCATGGTCCACCCGGTCGTCCTCCAGTACGGCGGGCTCGACCCAGAGCGCTACCAGGGTTTCGCGTTCGGGATGGGCGTCGAGCGGATCGCCAACCTTCGCCATTCCGTGGGCGACCTGCGCCTGTACATGGACAACGACCTGCGCTTCCTCGAGCAGTTCGGACGAGCGGGCGTCGGGTCATGAGAGTCCCCCTCTCGTGGCTGCGTGACTACGTCGACATCGAGCTCGCGCCCGACATGCTGGCTGACCGTCTGACCCTGCTCGGGATGGAGGTCAAGGGGATCGAGCGCTGGGGCGCCGAGTGGCGCAACGTCGTCGTCGGCGAGCTCCTGAGCGTCGAGAAGCATCCAAACGCCGACCGGCTGTCGCTGACCCGGGTCTACGTCGGCGACGGCGAGCCGCTCGACATCGTCTGCGGGGCGATCAATATCGCGGTCGGTCAGCGCGTCCCGGTCGCGTTGCCGGGCGCCGTGCTGCCGGGCGACCGGCGGATCGAGCGGACCGCGAAGATGGGTGTCGTCAGCAACGGGATGCTGTGCTCCGGCGACGAGCTGAACATCACCGGCGATGCGGACGGGATCCTCATCCTGGCCGCGGACGCGCCGATCGGCACGGCCCTCACCGACCTCTACGGCGACACGGTGCTCGACGTCGACGTCAAGCCGAACCGCGGTGACGCCCTCTCGCTCGTGGGCCTGGCCCGCGAGGTCTCGGCCGTGACCGGCGCTCCGCTCCGCTGGCCGGACACCGATCCGCCCGAGGACGGGCGCGCCGTCGGGGACCTCTTGACGGTCGAGGTTCGCGATCCCGATTGGTGCTCGCGCTTCGTCGGGCGGTGGGTCGATGGCGTGATGGTCGGGCCAGCCCCCGAGCGCGTCCAGATGCGGCTGCGGGCCGCCGGCCAGCGCCCGATCAGCAACGTCGTCGACGTGAGCAACTACGTGATGCTCGAGCTCGGCAAGCCGATCCACACGTACGACGCCGACGGCGTGGCCGAGCGCGACGGGCGGCGCCATCTCGTCGTGCGCCGGGCGGTTGGTGGCGAGCGCCTCGAGACGATCGATCACGCAACCCGCGAGCTCGATCCGGACACCCTTCTGATCGCCGACGACCGCGTCCCGCTCGGGATGGCCGGGATCATGGGCGGCGCATCGTCCGAGGTAGGGGAGGGCACGACCCGGGTCATCGTCGAATCGGCAATCTTCGACTCGATCGTCATCCGCCGGACCGGCCAGCGCTATGCTCTTCGTTCGGAGGCGAGCCTGCGCTTCGAGAAGGGCCAGGAGGTCCGCCTCGCCCGGATCGGGGCCGACCGGGCTGCCCGGCTCGTGGCCGAGTGGGCGGGCGGCTCGGTGGCCCGCGGCCGCGTCGACAGCGCCCCGGCCGAGCCGGAGCCCGCCCGCGTCCCGTTCCGACCAGCTCGCGTCAATCGCCTGCTCGGCACCGCAATCGACCCCGCCGCCCAGCGGGCCCTCCTCGCCCGGGTTGACATTGAGACGCTCGTTGCGACTGGCGCCCGCGATCGCGTCGTGCAGGTCGCTGCCGATCCAAGACCACTCGCGGTCGACGTCGAGATCACGGAGGCGCTGGTCGCCGTCATTCCGACGTGGCGCCGCGATATCACGATCGAGGCCGACGTCAGCGAGGAGGTCGCCCGCATCGGCGGCTACGACGCGATCCCGTCGATCCTGCCCGACACCGCGATGCCGCCGTGGCGACCCTCGCCGCTGGCGATCCGCGATCTCGTCCGCGAGGCCCTCGCCGGGGCCGGGCTGACCGAGGTCGTCAGCCACGCCCTGGTCTCGCCGCGGATGGCCGAGACGTACGCCTGGACGGTCGAGCTGCCTCCGATCGAGGGCGGAAGCCCGGCCGTCGGCCGCCCGATCCACGTCACCAACCCGCTGTCGGCCGACCACTCGGTCCTGCGGCCCGCGCTCGTCGGGAGTCTTGTCGAGATCGTGTCGACCAACGTCCGCCGTGGCCGGGACGATGTCGCAATCTTCGAGATCGGCAAGGGCTACGGGCGGGATGGCGACTCGAGCCGTGAGTGGTGGCGGCTCGGCCTCGCCCTCGTCGGAGCGCTCGAGGAGCCCTCGTGGAGCCGCCCGCGTCGCCCGGCCGATCTCGGCGACGCCAAGGGTGTGGTCGAGCTCGTCTGCGGCCGCCTCGGCTTCGATCCGCCCGCCTGGAGTGGCGCGCCCGAGGAGCCGCTCCTCCATCCTGGTCGGGCGGCCGTCGCCGCGGCCACGACGGGCCATGGACGGCTCGCCCTGAGCGGGGTGGTCGGTGAGCTCCATCCCACGTTCGCGGCAGAGGCCGATCTGCGGGGAGCCCGCCTGATCGTGGCCGAGATCGAGATCGCCGGCCTCGCCGGGGGCCGCCCGGCCGACATCCAGGCGCTGGCGCCGCCCCGCCAACCCGCCGCCGAGCGCGACCTCGCAATCGTGGTCGCCGAGACCGTCGAGGCCGCGAGCGTTGCCGGAGCGATCCGGAGGGCAGCCGGGCCCGACCTTGCGTCAGCCGCCCTGTTCGACATCTACCGTGGCGCGCCGCTGGCCGCCGACGAGAAGAGCCTCGCCTGGCGTCTGGTCTTCCAGGCCGAGGATCGGACCTTGACCGAGGTCGAGATCGAGGCCGCTGTCGCGAGCATCACTCGGGCTGTCGCGGCGGTCGGCGGCCGGATCAGGACCTGAGTCCGGCTTGCCGCTCGCGATTCCGCGCTGCTACGCTGTGGCCGCTCACGCGGCGTGAGGCGGTCGGGGGTCTCGTTCAGAGGGAGCGTCCGTGAACATCGGGGATTTCATCCAGAACCTGAACCGGTTCGACCTGCTGGTCGTGCTGCTCGCGTTCGGCATGTTCGTCCTGGGCTTTGTCCAGGGCACGATTCGACGGATTCTCGGCCTGGCGTCGATGCTCTTCTCGTTCCTGTTCGCCGCCAACCTGCGCGATCCGCTGGGCAACTATCTTGCCGCGAACTGGCATCAATTCCCCGGCGATTACGCGATCATGCTCGGGTTCGGAATCGTGTTCGTGGCCGCGACGATCGCGTTCACGGTGGTGATCCAGGGCTTCTACCACAAGCAGGAGCTGTTCAAGCGGGCGTCGTTCGCCGACGAGCTCATCGGCGGCCTCCTCGGGATCGTCCAGGCCCTCTTCCTGATCGGCTGCATCATCATCATCCTCGACTCCTTCTTCCGGATCCCGACGATCCCCAGGACCGACAACGAATTCACCTGGATCCGGGCCCTGTTCGACGAGATGAACAAGTCGGGCGCGGCGGAACTGTTCCGGACGCGGCTGATCCCGGGCTTCATCGCGGTCTTCGGCCTGCTGATCCCGTCCGGCCTCCAGAAGTTCTACGTCGCCGTCGCGCCCGGCAGCTGAGCCGCGGACCGCTCGGCGAGCACGCCTTCCGGACCCTTGGCGCTGGGCCGGCGCCCGTCGGATCCCGTCGTGACCGAGCAGTGGACCGCGGCGACCAGATGGCTCCTCCAGCGTCCGACGCTGGAAGTCGCCTCCGCCCTCCTCGGCTGGCGCCTCATCCGGGACGACGGTGGAGGCCGTCGCGAAGCCAGGATCGTGGAGGTCGAGGCCTACATCGGCGAGGGCGACCGCGCCTCCCATGCCCGGTTCGGGCCGACCGCCCGCAATGCGGTCATGTACGGGCCCCCGGGACGGGCCTACGTGTACCTTGTCTACGGGATGCATGACTGCCTGAACATCGTCACCGAATCCGGGGGATCTCCGGCCGCGCTCCTCGTCCGGGCCGTCGAGCCGCTCGAAGGGGCCGACCGGATGCGGCTCGCGATCGCCCACCGTCGGAGCGCCCGCCGGCGTCATCCGGCGCCGCTGGCGAAGGTCCAGGCAGCGAAGCAATCCAGGCCCGAAGCCGGGCCGCAGCGTCTCCTGCCCACGAGCCGGATCGCGTCGGGTCCGGGGCTCGTCTGTGCGGCATTCGACCTCGATCGGACGCTGACGGGCGCTGACCTGTTCGACCCGGCTGCGCCGATCCGGCTGGCGCCACCGCTCGCCGATGAACCGCCGATCGCCATCGCGACCGGTCCACGTGTCGGGATCGGCTATGCCGGGGAGCCCTGGACGAGCGTTGCATGGCGGTTCGCGATCGACGGAAACCCGGCGGTCTCGCGTCCCCGGATCGATGGGCCAGCGGAGCCCACCCCGGCTGCTGCCAGCCGTCCGGCCTGAGATGGACACCCGCTCGATCGCCCTCCTCGAGTTCCCGCTCGTCCGGGAGCGCCTTGCCGAGAAGACGTCGTTTCCGCCATCGCAACGACTCGCGGTCGCCCTGACGCCCGAGAGCGATCCGGTCCTCGTCGCCCGCGGCCTCGACGAGACGGACCAGACCCGCTCGCTTCTGTCCGAGCGGCCGGGGGTCGGGATCGGGGCCGCGCGCGACATCGGACCCGCGGTCGAGCGGGCGGCGCGCGGTGGCCGGCTCGACCCGCAGCAGTTTCTCGAGCTCGCCGACACGCTCGACGCGACGGCCCGCCTGCAGACCTCCCTCGCCGACGATCGCCGAGCCCTCCTCCACGCCCTCGCCCGCGAGCTCCATCCGCTGCCGGCGATCCGCTCGACCCTTGCCCGGAGCTTCGATCCGGCGGGCGAGCTCCTCGACACCGCGTCGCCCCGCCTCGGCGGCCTGCGGGCCGCCGTCCGGATCGCCTACGATCGGCTTCGGCGCCGGCTCGACGCCCTCGTCGGATCGGAGCTCGGCGGCGCTCTCCAGGACCCGATCATCACCCTTCGCAACGGCCGCTACGTCGTGCCGGTCAAGGCCGAGGCGCGGGCCAAGGTCAAGGGCATCGTCCACGACGCGTCGGGCAGCGGGGCCACGCTCTTCATCGAGCCGCTCGTCGCGGTCGAGCTCGGTAACGCCTGGCGGGAGGCGCAGATCGCCGCTCAGGAGGAGATCGACCGGATCCTCGATGAGCTGTCGGCGTTCGTGGCGGCCAACAGCGTCCAGCTGCGCGAGACCCTCGGCGCCCTGGCCCGGTTCGACCTCTGGGCGGCGAAGGCAAACCTTGCGGCAGACATGGACGGAACCAGGGCCGAAACGGCGACCCGGCCCGAGGTCGTGCTCCTCGGCGCTCGCCATCCGGGGTTGACCGGCCGGGTGATCCCGACCGACATTCGCCTCGGCGATGGCTACACGGCGCTGGTCGTCACCGGGCCAAACACCGGGGGCAAGACCGTCACCCTCCGGACGCTCGGCCTCCTGAGCCTGATGCATCAGGCCGGGCTCCACATTCCGGCCGAGGCGGGGTCCCGTCTGCCCGTCTTCGGTGACGTCTTCGCCGACATCGGCGACGAGCAGTCGATCGCCCAGAGCCTCTCGACCTTCTCTGGCCATCTCCGCTCGATCACCCGGATCGTGGACGCGGCCGGTCCCGGCACCCTCGTCCTGCTCGACGAACTCGGCGCCGGCACCGATCCGACCGAGGGCTCGGCGCTGGCCCAGGCTCTGCTCGACCACTTCATCAAGGCCGGCGCCCTCGTGGCGGCGACGACCCACTACGCCGAGCTCAAGGCCTACGCCCACACCACCGGCGGAGCCCGGAATGCGTCGGTCGAGTTCGACCTCGAGACGCTCTCGCCGACCTACAAGCTGACGATCGGGCTGCCGGGCGGAAGCCAGGCATTCGCGATCGCCGAACGGCTGGGCCTGTCGGCCGAGATCGTCGCCGACGCCCGCTCCCGGCTCTCGGAGAACCAGCGGGCCTTCGAGGAGACGCTGGCTCGGATCCGCGCGACCGAGGGCGAGACAAGTGACGCGCTGGATCGGGCGCGGGCCGCCGAAGCGCGCGCGACTGCGGCCCTCCGGACCGCCGACGAGGATCGCCGCCGGGCGCGCCACGAACGGGACGAGGCGGTCCGTGCCGCCCGGGTCGAGGCCGAGCGGCTGGTCGACACGCTCCGCGACGAGGTTCGCTCGACGCGCCAGGCGCTCGAGCGCGAGACCGTTACCGCGCCGTCGCTCGATGCCGCGGTCGCCCGGGCCGAGGCGTCACTGGCCCGCCTCGTCGACGAGCCAGCGGCCGAGGCACCCGCACCGGTTGTCGTGGAGGTCCCGCATGTCTGGCAACTGGGGGAGCGAGCGCGGAGCAGGACGGGCAGCTGGGAAGGCCGGATCGCGGCCCTCGAGAAGGGTGGCACCCGGGCCACCATCGAATCGGGCGAGATGCGGATCAGCGTCGCGACCGACGACCTCGAGCTCCTCGACTCTCCGGTGGCGATCGACCACGACCGGACGATCGGGGCCAACGCCCGGATCACCGCCGCCAGGGTGCCCCCACGCGACCCGGCAGGGCGGACGAGTCCGCGTCTCGGTATGCCGCCGGCTGCCCGTGGGACGCGACCCACCGGGCCGATCGGATCCGGCCGTTCGGGCGGCTCGATCGGGCTGGAGCGGGCGCGAAGCGTCGCTTCCTCGCTCGACCTTCGCGGCGCCCGTGTCGAGGAGGCGCTCGAGGCCCTCGACCGCTACCTCGACGATGCCTCGCTCGCCGGCTTGGGCCAGGTCGTGGTCATTCATGGCCTTGGGACCGGGGCCCTCAGGGACGCCGTCCGCCGCCGCGCAACCGCCCATCCGCTCGTCGTCTCGCAGCGCGCCGGCGAGCGCGGCGAGGGTGGCGACGGCGCGACCGTCGTGAAGCTGTAGGGCCGCGCCGCTCGATCCGTCATCGACGGGTCCGGAGCGACGCTCAGGGCTTGGGCGACCTGCCCGGGCCGTGCGAAGGTGGCGGGCCGCCGGACGGGTCCGGGCTGGGACAGAAGAGCCCCAGCGGGTTGTTGCACGGCGGCGGGCTTGGCGGCGGCGGCGGCAGTGGGCAGAGGGTCGAGGGCTTGAAGCTGCCGCCCCACGACCGGCCGAACGGGAAGAACCCGCTGCCGTAGAAGTACTGCGTCCGGGAAGCCACCAGACCGCCGCCGACGAGGGCGCCGCGGGCCGCCCGCCGGGCCCAGCCGTTGTCGGCCTTCTGCCAGTTGGCGTGGTCGGCATCGACCTGCGAGAAGTCGAGTGCCCCGACCGTCCGCTTCGGCCCGACACAGCCATCCTGCCAGAGCAGCCCTGAGGCGGCGTCGATGTCGACGGTCCGGTGGAGGTTGTCGCTCTGGGTCGGCTCGGTGCCGGGAATGAACAGTTCCTTGACGGTCCTCGTCGTGAATGGGCCAGGCTTCATCCCGCTGAACGCGTCGATGGTCACCGAGACCAGGCCCTTCGGCTGTTTGAAGTCGACGATCGGCGTCCCGAGCGAAACCTCGGTCAGGATCCGCGACCAGAGCGGCGCCGACGAACCGAGCGACAGGGTGTCCTTGGCGGGGTCGTTGTTGCTGTTGCCCATCCAGACCCCGACAACCAGCGCCGGCGCCTTGGGATCCTTGGGCGGCGCAACGAACCCGTAGGCATGGACATCGCGATTGTCACTCGTCGTCCCCGTCTTGTACGCGGCCGGGCGGCGGACGCCGTGATCGTAGATCGCCCACTCGCCCCAGAATGGGTTGGTCTTGAGCTCGGTGTTGCCAGCGAGGATGTCCGTGATGATATAGGCGGTCTGGGGGCTGATGACCGTCGTCGTCTTCGGCTTCGGCGTCGTGGGGACTGGCCAGACCACGGTCCCGTCAGCCCTGGTCACCTTGAGGATCGTCGTCCGCGGCACCAGCTTGCCGCCGTTGGCGATCGCCCCGAAGGCGCTGATCATGTCGATCGGGTGGACCTCGATCGTACCGATGCTCATCGACACGACCGGAACGGACTTCGGCACCCAGTGGATCCCGAAGTCCTTTGCCCGCTGGTAGAAATGGTCCAGGCCGTTCATGATCCCGGCCTTGATCGCGGGGATGTTCAGCGAGAACTCGAGCGCCGAGCGGAGCCTGACCGGACCGCGCTCCTCATGATCAGCCTGGGTTGGGGTGAACCTGTTGCCAAAGTCGGTCGTGACATCCATGAACATCGTGGCGGCCGTCATCCGCTGGTCCTCGATGCCGATCGAATAGTTGATTGGCTTGATCGCCGACCCAGGCTGGCGCCAACCGTCCGCGAGCACGTCGAACTTGGGCTGGAACTTCCGGGTCACCGGGGCGATGTAACTGGCCGACCCGCCGTAGGCGAGGACCTGGCCCGTCCGGTAGTCCAGGATGCCCGCTGCGCCGTTGTTGATATTGGAATTCCGGAGGTTCTGGATCCAGCCCCAGTCCTTGCTCGGGATCTTCAGGGCCTTCAGCTTCGCCAGCGTGCCCGGGAGATTCGGAACGCGCGCCGTCGCGTACAGCCATTTCTCGACGGTGGTCTGCATCTTCCAGTCGAGCGTCGTCGTCACCCGGTAGCCGCCGGTGTCGATGTCGTTGCACGTGGCGGACGAACCGTCCGGGCAGAGGATGGTCGCGAGGTCGTTCCGGACCTGCCAGACGAAATGCGGGGCGAGCCAGTTGGTCCCGAGCTGGGGGGCGAGGACGACCGGTTCAGACTTGGCGGCTTCGTATTCGTCGACCGTGTGGGCCGTGCCCGAGAGGAAGCTGCGCGTCTTCATCTGATCGAGGACGAAGTTGCGGCGAACGACGATTGCCGAGTCCGGCGGGACGAGGAGCTCGCTCTTGCCGGCCGGGCAGTCAGCGCCGTCCTTGACCTTGACCGTGCAGACGTCGTCCGCGTTCTTGACCAGGTCGAAGATCGAGGGTGACTGGGGAATCGCCGCCAGGATGGCCTCCTGGGCGAGGGTCAGGTCCTTGAGCTCCTTGCCGAAATAGGTGTGAGCTGCGGCCTTGATCCCATACGACTGGTTGCCGTAGAAATTCTGGTTGAGGTAGGCGGTGATGATGTCCTGCTTGCCCTTGTCGCCCGGGTAGGCCTGGGTCAGGCGGAGCGACTGGATGATCTCCCGGATCTTGCGCTCCTCGCGGCTGCCGACGAAGGCGCTCTCGGGCAGGAGCCGTGCCCGGACGAGCTGTTGGGTGATCGTCGAACCGCCCCGGGGATGGCCGGACAAGGTGTCGAGGGTGGCCGCCACGAAGCCGGCCGCGTCGAAGCCCGGGTTCGTCCAGAAGTCCTTGTCCTCGATCGATGTCGTCGCGTCGAGCATCTCGGGCGGGATCTGGTCAAAGCTCACGATCTCGCGCTTGAAGTCACCGAGGCTCGCCAGCCGGACCTTGCCAGTCCGGTCGGTGATGATGGTCTGCTGGTCAAAGGACAGGTTGCTGAGCGTGTCGCGCGGGTCCGGCAGGCCCTGGCTGTAGTAGTTGTATGCGGCGGCGACCCCGAACACTCCCGCGAGGCCGACCAACAGGAAGACCCCGAAGAGGACGATGGGGATCGCGATGGCGACCCTCCGGACGGCGGAGGAGCCGCGGTGCCGCCCGCGGTCGAGGCTGCGCCGATGGCGCTGCCGCCGCGCGAGGCTGGTCTGCATGTCGGGCCGCACGATAGCATAGGGGCCGTGAGCCGCCCCTCATCT
This sequence comes from Candidatus Limnocylindrales bacterium, assembly GCA_038204565.1. Classification (GTDB taxonomy): domain Bacteria; phylum Chloroflexota; class Limnocylindria; order Limnocylindrales; family CSP1-4; genus CF-46. The sequence continues at coordinate 38,832 of JBBRCU010000017.1, read as the reverse complement.
CTGCCCGTCGTGACGGCTCGGTGGACATGCCTGTGACGCCCGAATCAGGCCTCCCCGATGCTCAGGGGCCGAGCGCCCAGACGGCCGGCCCGCCATCCGCCGGCCTCGCCGGCTTCCTTGCGGATCTCGAGTGGCGGGGAATGCTTCACGCGACGACCCCGGACCTTCCCGCGCGCCTGGCCGACGGCCGGCCGATCGCCGGCTACAACGGCTTCGACCCGTCGGGGCCGCATCTCCATATCGGCCACCTCGTGCCGATCATGGGCCTCCTCCGGTTCCAGCGGCATGGCGGGCGGCCAGTGGCGCTCGTGGGTGGCGGGACCGGGATGATCGGCGACCCATCCGGAACCTCGGCCGAGCGGAACCTCCTCGATCGGGCGACGCTCGCCACAAACGTCGCCTCCATCGGCCGCCAGCTGGAGCGCTTCCTCGACTTCGACGGACCGAGCGGCGCGGTGATGGTGAACAACCTCGACTGGCTCGCCGGGATCGGCCTGATCGACTGGCTCCGCGACGTCGGCAAGCATTTCACGATCCCGTACATGCTCGCCAAGGACTCGGTGACGACGCGGCTCGATCGCGGCCTGTCGTTCACGGAGTTCAGCTACATGCTCATCCAGGCGACCGACTTCGAGCACCTCCACCGGACGATGGGAGTCGAGCTCCAGATGGGTGGGGCGGACCAGTGGGGCAACATCACCGCCGGGCTCGAACTCATCCGGCGGCGGGCCGGGGCAGGGGCTGCGGCCACGGAGCCGGACGCTCCCGACGCCGACGCGGGCGGCGGCCATGCCCACGGCCTCGCCTACAAGCTCCTGCTCAGCCCGTCGGGCACGAAGTTCGGCAAGACCGCCGGTGGCGAGACGATCTGGCTCGATGCGTCGCGGACCACGCCATATGCGTTCTACCAGTACTGGCTCAATGTCGACGACCGCGACGTCAGAACCTACCTGCGCTGGTTCAGCCTGCTGTCCGGTGACGAGATCGAAGCCCTCGAACAGGCCGTGGCGGAGCGGCCCGAGGCGCGCGACGCCCAACGGGCGCTTGCCCGGGAGGTGACCCTGCGGACGCACGGGGCGGCCGCGGTCGCCCATGCCGAACGCGTCAGCTCAGCCGCGTTCTCACGCGAGCCGATCCGCGAGGCAGAGGTGCTCGAGACGCTTCATGGCTCGGTCGGCGGGTTCTCGTTCAGCGACGCGGACCTCGCCGACGGCCCCCTCGCGATCGCCCTTGCGTCGGGCCTATACCGCTCGTCGGGCGACGCCCGCCGGGCGATCGCCCAAGGCGGCCTGACGATTGGTGACGAGCGGATCGCCGCGCTCCAGACGCCCGTGCCAGCCCCCGTCGACGGGGAGTGGTTGGTGGTCCGGGCCGGCAAGCGACGCCTCGCGGTCGGCCGCCGGAGTCGCTAGCCGCGCGACGCCCGCCCCCGTCGCCAGCCTGGGGTACGGGCGCGCTGACAGCGGATCGGGCGCCGATCAGGATCGGTGGCGGCGGCGCAGGACGGCGATGACGGCCGCCGGCTGGACGCCGCGCTCCGCGAGCAGGACAAGGGCATGGAAGACGAGGTCCGCCGACTCCCCGACGAGGGCATCGCGGGTCGCCGTCTGGTCGGCCCCGATAGCCTCCGCAGCGGCGTCGTCCTTGGCGGCCATCAGGACCTCGGTGGCCTCTTCGGTGACCTTCCGGCCGGCGGCGTCGACCCCGCCATCGAGGAGGGTCGTCGTGTAGGAGCCAGCCGGCCGCTCGGCCGCCCGCGCCGTGATCGTCGACCACAGCCTCTCGAGCCAGCGGAAGCCCTGGGTCGCCGGATCGGCCGGCACGTCGTCGAGATCGAAGCAGCTGCGCGTCCCGCGGTGGCAGGTCGGGCCGATTGGGTCGACCTGGAGGAGGATGGCGTCGGAGTCGCAGTCGAGGGCGAGATCGAGCAGGCGCAGCTCGTGGCCAGACGACTCACCCTTCCGCCACAACCGATCGCGCGCCCGGGAGTGGAAGTGGACGATCCCGGTCTCGAGGGTGATCGCGAGGGCCTCGGCGTCCATCCAAGCGAGCATCAGGACACGGCCGTCGGCGGCATCCTGGACGACCGCCGGGACGAGCCCGTTCGGGCCCCACAGCGGCTCCGGAACCGTGGCTCCAGCGGAGCCGGTCATGCCACTGCCTGCGAGGCCAGGCGGACGGCCAGACCGGCATCGGCCATGGCCTGCTTGACTGCGGCGATCGCGTGGATCCGGCGATGGAAGATCGAGGCGGCGAGGACCGCATCGGCGCCGCCGTCGCGGATCGCGGCCACGAAATCGTCCGGACCCGCGGCGCCACCCGACGCGATCACCGGAACCTCGACCCGGCTCGAGATCGCCCGGAGCAGATCGGTGTCGAAGCCGGAGCCCGTCCCGTCGCGGTCGATCGAGGTGACGAGGAGCTCGCCGGCGCCAAGCTCCGCGGCCCGGATCGCCCACGCTACAGCGTCCAGGCCCGTCGCTTCGCGGCCGCCCTTGACGACGACCTCCCAGACGACCTCCCGATCGGCCGCGACGCCGGACGCCCGCCGTCGCGCATCGATCGCGACCACGACGGCCTGCCGCCCGAACCGTGCGGCACAGGCTGCAATCAGTTCGGGGTCGCTGACCGCGGCCGTGTTGAGCCCGACCTTGTCGGCCCCGGCCCGGAGCACGGCGCGCATGTCGGCCACGCTCCGGACGCCGCCGCCGACCGTCAGCGGAATGAACGCCCGGCGGGCCGTCCGCTCCACGATGTCGAGGAGGGTTCCACGGCCCTCCGGCGCCGCGGAGATGTCGAGGAACACGAGCTCATCGGCGCCCTCGGCGGCGTAGCGGGCCGCGAGCTCGGGCGGGTCGCCCTCGTCGATGAGCTCGACGAAGCGGGTGCCCTTGACCACCCGTCCGTCCTTGACATCGAGGCATGGGATGACGCGGCGGCGGAGCATCAGGCGAGCAGCGACGCGGGTGCGGTCTGGAGCCTTTGGGGGGATCCTGCGGCCACAAGGCCGACGACGTTCGACAGGAAGCGCAGTCCATCCGAGCCACTCCGCTCGGGATGGAACTGGACACCGACGAGGTTGCCCCGGGCGACCGCACTAACGAACGAGGCACCGTGGGTCGTGGTCGCCAGCACGGCCGGCGCGGAATCGCCTCGGGGCGCGCCCGCGTAGGAGTGCACGAAATAAAAGTCGGCGGCGGCGGCGATCCCGGTGAAGACCTCGTGCTCGCGGCTGCGTTCGACCTGGTTCCAGCCGATGTGTGGCAAGGTCGGCGCGTCCTCGAGCCGGCGCGTTCGACCGGCCAGGACGCCGAACGTCTCCGCCCCGTCCTCGTCGCTGCCCTCGAACAGCAGTTGGAGCCCGAGACAGATGCCGAGATACGACCGGCCGGTGGCAATCCAGTCGAGGATCGGCGACACGAGGTCGTGCCCGGTCAGCCGGTCCATCGCGGGGCCCGCCGCGCCGACACCGGGGACCACGAGCGCGTCGGCGTCGCTCCGGCCGACGTCCGTTCCGCGGTCAACCCGGACGACCTCGGCTCCGACGCTGGTGAGCGCCTGCTCGATACTGACCAGGTTGCCGGCTCCGTAATCGACGATCGCGAAGCGCGGCGCTCGGGCCCGGGTCACAGCGAGCCCTTCGTCGAGGCCAGGCCGTCGCGCCGCGGATCCGGCGCGACGGCGGCCCGGAGGGCGCGGCCGAGGGCCTTGAATGCGGCCTCGGCCAGATGATGGTCGTTGCGGCCGGTGCCGCGGACATGGAGCGTGGCACCGGCGGTCCGGGCGAATGCTTCGAGGGCGTGCTCGATGAGCTGGAGCGACAGCTCGCCCGCGCGCTCGGCACGGAACGGCAGGTCGATCATCGCGTACGGCCGGCCGCCGACGTCGATCACCGCAGTCGCGACGGATTCGTCCATCGGGATCGTCGCGTCACCGAACCGGACGATCCCGGTCCGGTCTCCCAGCGCCTCGGCCAGCGCCGCCCCCAGGACGAGGGCCACGTCCTCGACGGTGTGGTGGTCGTCGACCTGGAGATCGCCCGTTGCCCGGATCTCGAGATCGATCAGGCCGTGATGGGCGAGCGAGCCGAGGAGGTGGTCGTAGAAGCCGACGCCGGTCTGGATATCGGCGACGCCGGTCCCGTCGAGGTCGACGACGACCTGGACGTCCGTCTCGCGGGTGACCCGCCGGACGGAGACTCGGCGGCCGTGACGCGGGCCAATCTCGAGGTTGCCGAGAGGTGAGCTCATCCGGGCCGTCCGCCGCGCTCGGCTTCGATCTCGCGTGCGGCCGCGATCAGACGGTCGTTCCCGGCCCGATCGCGGATCGTCAGCCGGAGGCAGTGGGCGAGCGGGTGGCCGGCCCCGAAGGTCCGCGGGACGAGGCCCCGACTGAGGAGACCGGTCGCGGCCTTCGCCGCGCGCTCTACTGTCGCGAAGTCCGCGAGCAGGAAGTTGGTCACCGTCGGGCCGACATCCCATCCTGCGTGCCGGAGAGCGTCGGCGAGGCGGTCGCGTTCGGCGTCGACGCGCTCGACGTTCGCGCGCATGCCGCGCGGGTCGGCAAGCGACTCGGTGACGACGGTCACGCTGATCGTCGACACGGACCCGGGCGGACGGTACGGCGCGATCCGGGCAATCGTTTCCGGCCGGGCGACCGCGAAGCCGACCCGCAGCCCGGCCAGGGCATAGGCCTTGCTGGCCGTCCGGACGACGACCAGATTGGGATGGCTGAGGCGGAGTTCGAGCAGGCTCGAGCCGACGAACTCGGCGTACGCCTCGTCGAGGACGACGATCGCGGGCGGCCGATTCGACGTCCGGGCGTCCTCGGCGAGGCCGTCGAGGAGTCCTGCGATGGCTCCGTCAGGTTCGGGCAGGCCGGTGGGGTTGTTGGGACTGCAGAGCCACACGATGTCGGCATCGCGGGCTGCTGCGCGGGTGCGCGGCAGATCGAGGGCGTAGCCCGAGGCCCGGTCCAGGCGCGGGACGATGACCGCGGTCGCGCCACGCTGCTCGGTCACGACCCGGTACATGGCGTAGGTCGGGGCGGGGACGATCGCGCGACCCCCGGGCGGGAGGAAGGCCTTGCCGAGCAAATCGAGGATCTCGTCCGCACCGGCTCCGACGAGGAGCTCATCGGTCCCGACGCCGTAGACGCGGCCGGCAGCTTCGACGAGGCGGCGGTAGTCGGACGGTGGATATTCCGAGAGGGGAGTGTCGAAGGCACCCCGGGCCAGCAGCGTCCCGACGAGCTCGGGCGGGGCGGGCGTCGTGTTCAGGTCGAAGCGGAGGATGTCCTCAAGCGGGATGCCGAAGCGAGCCGCGACTTCCTCATCGGTCGCCTCCCAGCTGTAGGTTAGGGGCTGGGTCGGCAGGCCGAACGTGACGGGTGTCGGGCTCATGCCTTGTCCTCGGATCGGGCCGGGGCCGTCCTGCCATCGTCCCGGAAGCGGGCCTCGATTGCATTGCGGTGGGCCGTCAGCCCCTCGGCCGTCGCCAACCGGCCGACGGTCTCGCGGATGGTGGCGAGGCCGCGTGCGTCGATCCGCTGGATCTGGGTCCAACGCCCGAATGCCTCGACCCCGAGGGGGTCGGCGGAGCGAGCCAGGCCGCCCGTCGGGAGGACGTGATTGGCGCCCGTGGCGTAGTCGCCGGCGGACTCCGGCGCCCACGGGCCGACGAAGATCGAGCCGGCGTGCCGGATCCGGGCGGCCGCCGCGTCAGGGTTGCGGACGTCGATCGAGAGGTGTTCGGGCGCATAGGCATCGACGAACGCCATCGCGCTGTCGAGATCCGGCGCAAGCGCGATCCGGCCATGCGCGGCCAGTGCTCGTTCGAGGATGGCCCGCCGCTCGAGGCGCGGAAGGAGGCGGTCGATCTCGCGCTCGACGGCGTCGGCCAGGGACAGGCTGGTCGTGACGAGGATCGCCGGCGAGTCCGGACCGTGTTCGGCCTGCGTGACGAGGTCGGCCGCGACCAGCACCGGATCTGCGCCGCCGTCGGCAAGGACCATGCCCTCGGACGGGCCGGCGGGCAGGTCGATCCCGACGATCCCGGCGACCTCCAGCTTGGCCGCGGTGACCCACCCGTTTCCCGGACCGACGATCCGATCGACCGGCGCGAAGGCGAGGCCGGCGTCGGGCAGGCCGAAGGCCAGGGCCCCGATCGCCTGAGCGCCGCCAGCGACCAGCAGTGCGTCCACGTCGAGCAGACCGGCGGCGCCGAGCAGGACGGGATGGACCACGCCGGAGGACCCGGCAGGTGAGGCGACGACGACCTCGGCCACACCGGCCGCCCGGGCCGGCACGACCGTCATGACCACGGACGAGGGGTACGGTGCCGAACCGCCGGGCACGTAGCAGCCGATCCGATCGAGCGGCAGCCAGCGACGCTCGATGTCGATGCCGGGCGTGATCGCCGTGGTCGCGGAGGTCGGGCGCTGGCTGGCCGCGAACCGCATGACGTGCTCGATCGCCTGATCGAGGGCGCGCCGGTCAGCGCGAGCCAGGCGATCACGGGCGGTGCGAAGTCCCGCCCGATCGATGACCAGGGCGCCCGTCGCCGGTCCACCACCGAAGCGGGCCGATGCCTCGGACACGGCAGCGGCGCCACGGGCGCGAATGTCGGAGAGGATCACCCGGACAGCGGCCCGGACAGCTTCGTCCGGAACGGCGCCGCGCTGGAACAGGGCAGCCCGCTCTGCGATAGCGGCGGCGGTCGTCGACCCGAGATCGAGCCGGCGGAGGTGGACCGCCGCCACGGCCTCGGTTCCGGCGAAGGCGGTCACGGAACGATCTTCTCGATCGGCAACACGAGGATTCCCGACGCGCCCGCAGCCTTGAGGCGCGGCAGGAGGCTCCAGACATCATCGGCGCCGACGACGGCATGGATCGCGATCATTCCCGCGTGCGCCAGGGGAATGACCGACGGCGACTCGAGGCCCGGCAGGAGAGCCTCCAGGTCGCCGAGGCGGGCGGCGGGCGCGTTCATCATCAGGTACTTCCGACCACGCGCCGCGATCACGGCACTGAGCATGGTGTCGACGGCGTCGATCTGGCTCGCCCGCTGGACGACCGCCGTCGGGTTGGCGACGAGGACGGCCTCGGAGGCGAGGACATCGCCGATCGGCCGGAGCCCGTTCATGACGAGCGTCGAGCCCGTGGACACGAGGTCGACGATCGCCTCCGCCAGCCCGAGTCGTGGAGCGACCTCGACCGCGCCCGAGATCGGGATCACGTCGACATCGATGCCGTTCTGGGCGAAGAACCGCCGGGCCGTGTTCGGGTGCGCCGTCGCGACGCGCAGGCCGACGAGGTCGTCGAGGCTGCGGAGCGAGCTGTCGGTCGGCACCGCGGCCGCAAGCCTGCACTGGCCGTAGCCGAGGGATCGGAGACGGGGCAGTTCGGCACCGGTCTCCGCGAGGAGGTCCTCGCCCGTCACCCCGAGATCGGCGACTCCGTCGCCGACGAACTCGATCACGTCATTGGTCCGGACAAACAGGATGTCGAGATCGAAATTCCGGACGCGGGCCACGAGGCTGCGCTCGTGGTCCTCGAAGACAAGCCCGGCGTCGCGCAGGAGCCTGACGGTCGGCTCGACGAGACGGCCCTTGTTGGGGATCGCCAGACGGAGCCGATCGCGACCCTCGAGAGCGCTCACCGCTCGGACCGGACGGGGTAGGGGATGCCGGACTCGCGGGCTCCGGCAAGCCGCTCGAGCGCCCCGCGATAGCCGCCCTCGCCATGGTTCAGCCACGAGGCAATCCTGGTGATCGTGGCGGTGCTCGCCCCGGTTTCACGGGAGATCGCCGCGTAGTGCTCGCCGGCGTCGAGGCGGCGGACGACCGCCCAGCGCTGGGCGAGGTCACGGAGCTCGCCCAGGGTGCACAGATCGCGCAGGAACGCGGCGGCCTCGTCCGGCTCCTCGAGGCGGAGCAGGGCGGTGATCAGTTCATCGACATCGTTGGAGCGCCACTCATCCATCGATCGGCTCCGGCTCTCGACCGCGCCGGGACTTGGTCCGGTCCCGCCCGTCATCGTTATAGCGTTTTACCATGCTACCATGCTAGCGTGCCAACAAACGGGTCGTCAACGTTCATCATTCTGCCCGCGATCGACCTCCGGGCCGGCCGCGTCGTTCGCCTCCGTCAAGGCGATTTCTCGCGGGAGCAGGTCTACGCCGATCATCCGTCCGAGGTTGGCCGCGGGTTCGCGGGCGCGGGCGCGGCCTGGATCCACGTCGTCGATCTCGACGGCGCCCTGGCCGGGGAGCCTCGCCAGACCGAAGCGATCCGCGCGATCATCGCTGCGACCAGCAGTGGCGGCCCGCGAATCGAGGTCGCCGGGGGACTTCGCTCGATGGCAGCCATCGACACGGTCCTCGGTGCGGGAGCAGACCGGGTCGTCATCGGGACCGCCGCCCTGCGCGATCCTGCCGTCGTCGCAGCCGCCTGCGAACGGCATGGTGCGGAGCGGGTTGCGGTGGCCCTCGATGTTCGCGACGGGCAGGCGGTCGGCGACGGCTGGATTCGCGGCGCAGCAGGCGTTTCGGTGGTCGATGCGCTCGACGGCCTCACCAAAGCCGGCGTCGCGACGTTTGTCGTCACCGCGATCGATCGGGATGGCCTGCTCGGCGGGCCGGATGTGGAGCTTCTTCGGTCATGCGTCACGCGGACCAGCGCGGCGATCATTGCCTCGGGAGGGATCCGTTCGATCGCCGATCTCGAGGCGGTCCGCCACATCGGGTGCAGCGGCGCGATCGTCGGCCGCGCGATCTACGACGGCGGCCTCGACCTGCGGGCTGCGATCACGGCCCTGGCCCGGCCGTCCTGACGGCGGGTCGGATCGCCGGTCAGCGGGTCAGGTCGACCGGCTTCCCGTGCCACGTTCCCGAGACGTGCCGGCTCTCGGCGTTGGCGACGTAATCGAGCTCGCCGGCGGTCGTGGTCAGCGACCACATCGTCAGCCCGCTGCCGACGTCGGACGTCCCGCTGCCCGTCCACGCCAGGCCGGTCACGAACGCACAGTCGGCGAACCGGATGTGGTCTTGACCCGTTCCCGGGGTGATCGCAATGAAGCCGCCCGCACGACAGCCGATCCGGAGGTCCTCGGCGCCGTCCCATAGCAGGTAGAACGGGTCGGCGAAGAGCTCGGACTCGGTCGCCTCCATCGCGTCGAGGGCATCAGCGTACCCATCCGCACTCATCGCGGTCAGCGCGATATAGGTCGACGCGATGTCGCCGGCGCAGCTGATCGAGCGGCTCGCCGGTCGGCGACCCTCGACGAGGAAGGTGACCACCGGGTCGTCGACGCACGACCGGTGCCGCCCGAACGTCACGTGCGGGCCGCCGGTCGTGACGATCAGGTAGCCGTCGCTCAGCCGACCGGCGATTGCCCGGGCCTGATCGATCGGCGTGATCGGATCGTCGGTTGCGCCGAGGACGAACACGGGGTACGGCGTCGTCGTCAGGGGCGGCGGGCGGGTGCCGTCGGCCGGCTGGTACGGCCAGAAGAGGCACGGATACTGGCTGGCGTAGACCTCGGCCGTGCGCTTCGACGTCACGCCGGCGGCTCGTCCGGCGGCTTCGACGGCGGCAAGATCATGTTGGTCGGCAGTCGGCGACACCCGGTAATCGGCGCAGGTGATCGCGTGGTAGGCGAATGCCGCACCCGAGTCGGCCGCGCCCGGTCCGCCGGACGCGACAACGAGCCGTGCAGCCGGGATCAGGTCGCCGTGGCTGGCGGCCGCCACAATTCGTTGGATGAGCATCCGGCCGGACGGCTCGTAGAGCAACGTGTCGATCGCTGTCTCGAGCTGGCCGGCATCGACGGAGTGGGTCCGGACCATTCCGTCAGGGTCGGCAAACGCGATGACCTGGGGCTCGGCGAACCGGCGCCGGAGGTCGTCAAAGGCCGTGGCGGGGTCGGCCACGTCAGCGTGGCAGGCGGAATCGTTCCCGCAGGCGCCGAACGTGGCGTCGAGGACGTTGGCGAAGCCGAGGGCGGCGTCGGCCCAGAAGGCGTTTGCGGACCGGGTCAGGTCGACCGCCCCGTCGAGGATCAGCGCGGACACCCGATCGGGATGGGCAGCGGCATACGCCTGGGCGAGCTCGGTCCCGTAGCTCTCGCCATACACGGCGAGCCGGTCGATCCCGAGCCGGAGCCGGATCGACTCGAGATCCTCGGCCGCCTGCCGGGTCGCGTATCGGGCGATGGTCGTCGGGTCCACCTCCGCTTCGCTGACGCAGGCATTCGCGAAGGTCCGCGCGGCGTCGGCGCCCGGTGGGCTGGCACCGTACGCGGCGCCGGCAGCGCGACACAGGCGGCCCTCGGATGCGCCGATCCCGCGCTGATCGAAGAAGAGCAGGTCGTAGCGCTTGACGAGGGTCGGGTCGAAGTTGTGGATCATGGACAACGACTGGTCGAGGCCGCTGACCCCCGGCCCGCCGACGGCGACCGCGAGCGTGCCGACGGGTGGCCCTTCGGCGTGATGGATCGCGTAGACGATCCAGATCGTCGCGTTCGACCCGCCATCGTGGTCGACCGGGACGAGCATCCCGTCGCACGCCAGCGTGGCCTCAGGGCATGGCACGAACCACGGGTCCGGTCGGCCCGATGCGACGAACACCCCGGCCCCGAACGCGAGGATGGGCGGGATGAGCCGGACGATCACCCGGGCCGGCGCATCGAGGAGCGGGATGAATACGCCGAGCGCCCTGGCGGCCGCCGCCTCACGCCAGAGAATTCCATCGACGACGGCCCCGACCAGGAGCGACGCGACCAGCCACAGCCCTCCGTCGAGGCCGCTGACGACCCGCAGGAGCCGCGACGTGTCTGCGTCCCGGGCGGCCCCGAGCCAGATCGCGGCGACGAATCCGACTCCCAATGCAAGCGCGACGACCGCGCTGGTGAGCCACAGCAACGGACGCCCCGGCCCGACGCGCAGGTCGGACCAGCCGGCGCGATCGACGGGGACGCCGGTGGTCCGCCGCAGAAGCGCAATCCGGTCGAGGGACCGGCCCGAGCGCGGGGCGGGCCCATCGATCACGCCGCGAGCGTGAAGCTCGGCGAACACGGGCAGGGCGCCGCGAAGCCAGCGGATCGCGAGGATGATCGCGAGTCCGACGGCGGCGATCAGGACGGCCCGTGCCACATCGAACGAGGCGCTCGCCGCCTGGACTTCCTCGGTGGTCACGAGGCGCCGGTCGATCGCGACGAGAAGAGCGGCCTGGCGGACCGCGACGAGACCGAGGACAAGGCTGGCGAAGGCCGCGACCCAGGTCAGCCGGACGATCCAGCGGCCGCGCCGGAGATCGCGCCGGATCCGCGCTTCGACGTCGCTCGAGAGAGGAGGGCCGGGATCCCAGTTTGTCGGAGGCGAGTCGGGGGCGCGTGCCTCGGTCGGGACCGCGCTCAGTTCCGCGCCGACGCTCGCCTCGGGTCCGCCGGACTCCGCATCCACCGCACTCGCCGCGCCCGGGTCACCCGAATCCGCCGGATCGCCTGGCCCGGCGCCGCTCGACGGGCGGCGGTAGCGCGACCACTCGGGGCGATCGCCCTTGAGGTCGTCGGTCACGCCACCCTCGGACGGGTCAATGCCCGCCGTGGGCGCCCGCCGCCTCGGTCTCCTTGCGATGGGCCTCGATCACCTTGTCGGCGACATGGCCGGGAACCTCTTCGTAGGTGTCGACAGTCGCGGTGAAGGTGCCCCGACCATGGGTCAGCGACCGCAGCTCCGTGGCATACGAGAAGAGCTCGGACTGAGGGACATGGGCCGAGACGACCTGCTGGCCGTCGCCGAGCGTATCCATCCCGAGGACCCGCCCGCGCCGTGTGTTCAGGTCACGGTTGACATCGCCCATGTACTCCTCGGGGACCGTGACCTCGACGGCCATGATCGGCTCGAGCAGGGCGGGCTTGCAGTCGAGGACGCCCTTCTTCAACGCCATCGACGCGGCGATCTTGAACGACATCTCGTTCGAGTCGACGTTATGGAAGGAGCCGTCGTAGAGCGTCGCCCGGAAGTCCGACAACGGATAGCCGGCAAGGACGCCCTCGGCCGCCGCCTCGCGGATCCCCTTCTCGATGCCCGGAAAGAACCCCTTCGGGACGGAGCCGCCGACGACCCGCTCCGCGAACTCGACGCCGCCGCCCGGGTTCGGCTCGATCTCCAGCCAGACATGGCCGAACATGCCGTGGCCGCCGGTCTGCTTCTTGTACTTGCCCTCGACCTGGGTCTTGCCGCGGATCGTCTCGCGATAGGGGACCTTTGGCTGCTTGGTGAGGATCGCCGCCCCGAACTTGCGCTTGAGCCGCTCGCCGATGACCGCGATGTGGGCGTCGCCCATCGCGACGAGGAGCTGTTCCCCGGTCGCCGAGCGCTCGACCCGGGCCGAGGGCTCCTCCTCGAGCATCCGCTGGAGGGCCGCGCCCATCTTGTCGAGGTCCGCCTTTGTCTGCGGCTCGATCGCCACCGACAGGGACGGGACGGGAAAGTCGAGCGGCGGGAGGAGCAGCGGGTGGTCGCGCGACGAGAGGGTGTCTCCGGTCTCGGTCGCGGTCAGCTTGGCAACCGCGCCGATCTCGCCTGCCTGGAGCTCGCCGATCGGCTCCTGGTCCTTGCCGTGAAGAAGCAGGAGCTGGCCCATCCGCTCGTCCTCGTCGCGGTTGGCGTTCCAGGCGTGGGCCTGGCCATGGAGGGTGCCGCTCAAAATCCGGAGGTAGGTCAGGCGCCCGACGAACGGATCGGCGGCGGTCTTGAACACCCGGGCAACGAGCTCGCCCGACGGATCCGGAGTGATCGCGACCTCGTCGCCGCCCTTGGCGTGCCGGGCCGTCACCGGCGGCTCCTCGGCGGCGGTCGGCAGGTAGCGGATGAACGCGTCGAGCAGGGCGTTCATCCCGATGCCCTTCGTCGCGCTGCCGACGAGAACGGGGGCCAGGATCGAATCCCGGACGCCGCGATGGAGACACGTGTCGAGCTCCGCGTCGCTGATCTCGACGCCGTCGAGGTACTTCGTCATCACGTCGTCGTCGGCTTCGGCGGCGGCTTCGAGGAGCTGGTCGCGGCGGCCCGCAATCTCGCTCTCGAGCTCGACCGGGACCGGGACCTCCACCTCTGTGCCGCCCTCGAACCGCCAGGCCTTGCGATGGACGAGATCGACGTAGCCGCTGAATGAGTCGGCCTTGCCGATCGCGAGATGGAGCGGCGCGATCTTGTTGCCGAATCGCTCGCGGAGGCGATCCAGGGCCGCCGACGGATCGGCGTTCTCGCGGTCGCACTTGTTCAGGAAGAAGCACGCCGCGCGTCCGGTCGAGCGGCCGAGGGCGACGGCGGTCTCGAGCCCGGCCCCGATGTCCGAGGAGGCATCGACGACGAACAGCGCACCGTCTGCCGCCGCGAAGCCCGAGATGACCTCGGCGACGAAGTCCGGGTAGCCGGGGGTGTCGACGAGGGTGATCCGGGTCGCCTCGTGCTCGAACGTGGCAACCGCGAGGCTCAGCGACTCCTTGCGCTTCTGCTCCTCGGGCTCGTGGTCGAGATGAGCCGTCCCGTCATCGACCTTGCCGAGGCGCTGGACGGCGCCGGCCCGGAAGAGGAGCTGCTCAGCCAGCGTCGTCTTGCCGCTGCCGGCGTGGCCGGCCAGGACGACGCTTCGGAGATGGGCGGGATCGACGCTCTTCATCGTCATCGGCGGTGGTCCTCACGGCTGCTCGAGGCGACGGGCGAGATGCTCGGGAGGCGGGCCGACAATGTGGCCCGCAGGCTCGGCTGAGGCCCATGATAGGCGGGCGCGGTCAACGTCGTCGGCTATACTCCGCCCCGCGATGTCCGGTCATTCCAAGTGGTCCACGATCAAGCGCGCGAAGGGCGTCACCGACGCCAAGCGCAGCGCCGTGTTCACCAAGGTCGCCCGTGAGATCAGCGTCGCGGCCCGCCAGGGTGGCGGCGATCCGGACGCCAACTACCGCCTCCGCCTCGCGATCGAGAAGGCCCGCTCGGTCAACATGCCGGCCGACAACATCAAGCGGACGATCGACAAGGCGACCGGCGGCGGCGACGCCGAGCAGTTCGAGGAGATCGTCTACGAGGGCTACGGCCCCGGCGGCGTGGCGATCCTCGTCGAGGCGGCGACCGACAATCGCAACCGGACCGCAGCCGAGGTCCGCTCGATGTTCACGAAGGCCGGCGGCCAGCTCGCGGGCAGCGGCGCGGTTGCCTGGCAGTTCGAACCGCGCGGGCTGATCGCGGTCAACCGCGACGGCAAGGTCGACGCCGACGAGGTGGCCCTCGCCGCGATCGACGCCGGCGCTGACGACGTCGACACCGCGTCCGAGGATTCGATCGAGATCTATACAGCCCCGGCCGATCTCGAAGCCGTCCGCAAGGCGCTAGAGGGCGCCGGCGTCCCTGTCGACTCGGCCGAGAACACGATGGTCGCCAAACAGACCGTTGAACTCGACTCGCACAAGGCTCGCCAGGCGCTGCGCCTGATCGAGATGCTCGAGGACCTCGACGATGTCCAGCGGGTAACGGCCAACTTCGACATCCCCGAGGACGTCTACGCCGAGGTCGCCGGGTGATCGTCCTGGGCATCGACCCAGGAACAGCGGCCCTCGGCTGGGGCCTCGTGGAACAGACGGCCGGACGGCTGCGCGCGGTCGACCACGGCTGTCTCGTCACCTCACCGGATCTGCCCCTCGGCGAGCGGCTGCTCGCCATCCACCGCCACGTCACGGAGCTGATCGCGCTGCACGATCCGGCGATGGTCGCGGTGGAGCGGGTGTTCTTCTCGCGCAACGCCCAGACGGCGATCGCGGTGGGTCACGCCCGGGGGGTCGTCCTCCTGGCGGCCGCCGAGGCGAGGCGACCGGTTCGAGAGGCGACCCCAAACGAGGTCAAGAGCGCGATTGCTGGCTACGGTGCGGCCGACAAGCAGCAGGTCCAGCGAATGGTCCAGATCGTCCTCGGGATGGCCGCCCTCCCGACGCCGGACGATGCGGCCGACGCGCTGGCGATCGCAGTCTGCGTCGCCAACGGCATAGGCCAGACGGGGCGCTCGACACGGACGACGGGAGCGCTGCTCGACCGCTCGTCGATCAACCCGATCGAACGCGGCGAAACGCCCTATGAGCGGGCGGTTCGCGAGGCGCTCGCCGGGGAGAAGCGGGCGGCGAAAGGCGCCCGGTCCTCCGCCTCGTGATCGCGTCCGTCGAGGGCAAGGTCGGGGCTGTCGCCTTTGATTCCCTCGTCATCGAGGTCGGCGGGATTGGCTACCGGGTGTTCGCTGCGCCGGCGATCCTCGCGACCGCCCAGCCCGGATCGACGATCAAGCTCCACACCTACCATCTCGTCCGCGAGGATCAGCAGAGCCTGTTCGGGTTCCGGACGACGGAGGACCTCGGCTTCTTCAACCTGCTCCTCACGGTGACCGGGGTCGGCCCGAAGGTGGCCCTCGCGATCGTCGGCTCGCGTCCCACGCCGGATCTCCAGCTCGCGATCATGGCCCAGGACCAGGCCGTCCTCGTGTCGATCCCCGGGATCGGCAAGAAGCTGGCGGACCGGATCATTTTCGAGCTCAAGGAGAAGGTCGCGGCGGCCGGGATCGCGGCAAGCACGCTGGCGGGCTCGGGAATCGGGGCTTCGGAAAGCGAGGTCGTCGGTGCGCTCCAGGCCCTCGGCTACTCACTCGCCGAGGCGCGGGAGGCGTCGCGGATCGCCCTCTCGGATACGAAGATCGGTGGGACCCTCGAGGACCGGGTCAAGGCCGCCCTCCGGAGCCTGCTCCGCGACTGAGTCATGGGAGACTCAAATCGAGGTTCAGCGAGCGTTCGACCGGGGCTCCGATTCGCTCAGACGTGCCGGTCCGGGCTCGCAGATCGCCGGGATTGAGTCTGGGCAGACTCAACGGGTCCGCGCCTGAGCATTCGGGACTGAGCAGCAGATTCGCTCAGCCGATGCGGCGCTGCTTGATCCGCTGGGCGTCGCCGGCGAACGGACCGGCGCCCGGGCCGAACGTCGACACGATCGGGAGCATCGCGCCCGGGAACTCGCCGACCGACGAGCGATAGTCGATGTTCAGGTTCGTCAGGCCCTCGCGGAGGCGCTCGCCGGCCGCCAGTCGCCAGGCGTCGTGGACCCCCTCCAGATCGGAAAGCTCGATCGCCACGGCCGGCCGCGGCGTCCCGGTCTCGTCGTCCACGACCGACAGCATGAACGACACCAGCCGCGGCTGGACAAGGGCGTCGCGATAGAGGACGGATTCGATGTCCTCGGGGTAGATGTTCGAGCCCATGACGCTGATCGTCGCGTCGCGCCGGCCATGGATCCAGAGGAACGGCAGCGGGATCGGCCTGGCCCAGGGGAGGGGACCGCGCGGGCCATGGGTGTCGGGCGACTCATCGAGGCGGTCGAGGTCGAAGCCGAAGCCCGCCAGGACCTTCTTGACCGTCGCGAAGTCGACGATCCCGCCGGAGTCGTGGACGTTGTAGCGGATCCGCGGGGCGAGCAGGTCGAGCCGGGACACGGTGCAGATGACCTCGCCGAGGTCGTTGACCTCCATCCAGTGGATGAGCGGGTTGTACTGGAAGACCATCGGCAGCCGCGAGTCGGAGCCGAACAGGGCTCGGGCGATGTCGGGCCGCGAGCGGGCGAGCCGCCGGACGGCGATGCTGACCGGCGATTCGCCGGCCATCCCGATCTCGATGTCGGTCGCGCCGTAGCCCGAGTAGACCGACACGAACCGGCGGAGGAGGACGTCGCGGAGGCCCTCGGTCATGCCCTCGCCGCCGACGAGGGCGTGGAGCTCGTAGTCGGCCCACGGGAAGCCGCGCCGCTCGCCCTCATCGAGGAGGTGCTTGATGAACGGCGGGTAGCCCGAGATCAGGAAGCGGTAGGTCGGGCCGAGGAAGGACAGCGTCGAGAGGATCTTGTCGACGTCCGGTCCAACCGACTTGACGATGCCGTGGCGGAGCATCCCGAGGCTCATGTTGAAGCCGGCCGCCCAGGCGCCCATCGAGAACGCGTTGATCGTGACGAGCGGCGCCGTCCCGAACGCGTAGCGGGCGAAGAACCCGATGTTGCGGTGGGCGACCTCGCGCTCGCGTCGGCTCCGGATCCAGTTGTACGGCGTGCCCGTCGAGCCGCTTGACTCGTCGATGGTCGTGCCCGGATAGGCGACCGCACCGCCGATGCAGCGCTCCATCAGCCCGTAGCGGTCGACGTAGCGCGCCTTGTCGGTCTCGGGCAGGTGGCCGAGGACGCCGAGCGGGAAGAGACCCGGGACGTCGACACCGGACTCGACCAGATAGCGGCCGTACGCCGGGACTTTCCGGGTCGCCCGCCAGGCTGCGCGCTCAGCCCGGAGCCGGCCGATCCCGCGGAGGACCGGCGCCGGCGTCGCATTGAAGAGCGCCTTCAGCCAGCCGTAACGCAACCCGACCGTCCGGAACATCGCGTCGAGCGGGAACAGCCACAGCCCGCGGCCGATCCCGACGAACGACGCGAACCCGTCGTGGGCTGCCCGTTGCAGCGTTCGCATGGTCTCGATGCTCCTCGCCATGGGGCTCCGCTCGGTCGTCCTCATGTCCCGTCCACGCCTGAGCACGCTGAGTGTTACGCCCCGCCGATGAACGCACCGTACGCCCTGCGTGGACGGCTGCCGTTCCGGATGGAGCATTGGAACATCCGTGCGAAACAGTCCCGTGCGTGGTAGATTCCGCCCGCATGACCGACGACCTCTCGCGGATTCTCGCGCCGGACCTCCTTGACGACACGGACGTCGTTGTTGAAGGCACCCTCCGGCCGCGGACGCTCGACGAATACATCGGCCAGCGCGAGGTCAAGGCGAACCTTTCGGTCCTTCTTTCGGCAGCGCGGGGCCGGGGAGAAGCGGCTGATCACGTCCTCCTCTACGGCCCGCCAGGCCTGGGCAAGACCACGCTCGCGACGATCATCGCCCGCGAGCTCGGCGTCAACGTCCGCTACACGAGCGGGCCGGCGGTCGAGCGGGCCGGCGATCTCGCGGCGATCCTGACGGCCCTCGAGGAGCGCGACGTGCTCTTCATCGACGAGATCCACCGGCTCAACCGCGCCGTCGAGGAGATCCTCTACCCGGCGATGGAGGATTACGCCCTCGACGTGATGATCGGCAAGGGGCCGAGCGCGCGGAGCCTGCGACTGAACCTGAAGCCGTTCACGGTCGTCGGCGCGACGACGCGGGCGGGCCGCATCTCGGGACCGCTGCGCGACCGCTTCGGGGCCACGTACCGGCTCGATTTCTACGAGGAGAACGATCTCGCGGCCATCGTCGACCGGTCAGCCCGCATCCTCGACGTCGAGATCAACGACGCGGCGGCGCGGGCGATCGCTCGGCGCGGCCGGGGCACGCCGCGGATCGTCAATCGACTCCTTAAGAGGACTCGCGACCACGCCCAGGTCCACGGCGACGGCCGGGTCGACGAGGCGACGGCCAAGGCGGCGATGCGCCAGATGGAGATCGACGACGAGGGGCTCGACTCGACGGACCGGAAGCTGCTCGCAGCGATCGTCCAGAAATTCGCCTCGGGACCGGTCGGCGTGCAGGCGCTGGCCGCCGTCCTGGCCGAAGAAGTCGAGACGATCGAGGACGTCTATGAGCCGTTCCTCCTCCGCCTCGGGTTCCTCGACCGGACGCCGCAGGGCCGGATCGCAACGGAGGCGGCCCGGACGCATCTCGCCCGCCTCAGTTACGAGATCCCGCCGCCACGCCGCCCGGAGCCCGAGATGGTCGGACTGTGGGATCCGCCGATCGCGGCCCCTGCCTCCGACCCGACCGCCCCGGCGCCGAGCGATGCCGACGAGCCTGGAGCGTGACCGGCGCCGCGACCTTCCGCGTCGAGGTCCCGCCGCCGTTCGACGGCTCGACCCGTGCCCGTGTCGGCCGGTTGGAGCTGACCCACGGCGTCGTCGAGACGCCTCAATTCATGCCGGTCGGCACGAACGCGACGCTCAAGGCGCTCACCCCGGACGATCTTCGCGAGGTCGGCGCCTCGATCATCCTCTCGAATACCTACCACCTGTACCTGCGGCCGGGCCACGAGCGCATCGCCCGGCTCGGCGGACTGCATCGGTTCATGGCCTGGGACCGCCCGATCCTGACCGACTCCGGTGGGTTCCAGGTCGTCTCCCTGGGTGACCTGCGCGTCGTTGACGAGGACGGTGTGACATTCCGGAGTCATCTCGACGGCTCGACCCACCGGTTCACCCCGGAGATCGCGATCAGCGTCCAGGAGTCGCTCGGCTCGGATGTCGCCGTCGCCTTCGATCAGCCGGTCTACCCGAGCTCTCCGCGCGCGGTCGTCGCCGATGCGACCGATCGGACCCATCGCTGGGCCGAGCGCTCGTTGAAGGCCCATAGCCGCCCGGACCAGGCCCTGTTCGGGATCGTCCAGGGCGGCCTCGAGCCGGACCTCCGGGCCGACAGCACCCGCTACATCGCCTCGCTGCCGTTCGACGGGATCTGTCTCGGCGGCCTCGCCGGCGACGAGACGCCGGAGCAGCGCAACGCGGCCCTCGATGTCGCCGTCCCGCTCCTCGCTGATGACCCCCGACCGCGCTACCTCATGGGCCTGGGCTCGCCGGCGGACCTCCTCGATGCGGTCCATCGGGGCGTCGATCTGTTCGATTCGGTCCTGCCGGCGCGGGTCGCGCGGAATGGTCAGCTGTGGATCCCTGGCGGCCGCCTGAATCTCCAGAATGCCCGTCATCTCGACGACCCGGAGCCGGTCCAGGCGGACTGTCCGTGCATCCTCTGTCGGTCGTTCTCACGGGCGTATCTGGCGCATCTCTTCCGGGCGAAGGAGCTCCTCGCCTACCGCCTCGCGACTTGTCACAACCTGACCTTCACCCTAGACTTCATGCACAGGATCCGGACCGCGATCCGATCTGGAACCTTCCCCGCAGACCTTCCGAATCTGGCGTTGCGCGCCGGCCGGATAAGCGGCGGCGAAGTCGCGGTGCAGTCCGCGTGAATGGTCAACCGGTAAGGTCCAATCTCATTCGGAGGAGCATCGATGGCGTCTCGAGATCGTCCGAAGAAGGAACAGAAGAAGAAGCCCAAGGACCGGTCCGGTCAGCCCAAGCTGACGTCCCTTTCGGAGCCGCCGCCGCAGCAGGCGGAGCTGATCCGGAAGCCGCGCAAGGAAAAGCCGGCCCGCGAGGAAGAAACCGACGAGGGTTGACCACCCGAGGTCTCGCCCGGGAGCGCGACCTGTCGGTCCAGAAGCCATCGACAGGAGCGTGACGAACCCATGGCGTTGATCGGCGAGCGGGCCGCGGACGAGCGGAACGGCAGTGACAAGGGCCTCGAGCGGGCCCAGGCGGAGCGAAGCAAGGCGGTCACCGCCGCGATCGCGACGATCGAGAAGCAATTCGGGACCGGGTCCATCATGAAGCTCGGGACCCATTCGATCACCGCGATCGACGTGATCCCGACCGGCTCGATCGCGCTCGACCTCGCGCTCGGTGTCGGCGGCATCCCGCGCGGCCGGATCACCGAGATCTTCGGACCGGAGTCGTCGGGCAAGACGACGATCTGCCAGCACGTCATCGCCGAGGCCCAGCGCCGGGGCGGTGTGGCGGCGTTCATCGACGTCGAGCACGCCCTCGACCCGGCCTACGCCCGGGCCTGCGGCGTCGACGTCGACGAGCTCCTCGTCAGCCAACCCGACACCGGTGAGCAGGCACTCGAGATCACCGAGACCCTGATCCGCTCCGGCGGGATCGACTGCGTCGTCGTCGACTCGGTCGCCGCCCTCGTCCCGCGCGCCGAGATCGAAGGCGAGATGGGCGACAGCTTCGTCGGCATCCAGGCCCGGCTCATGAGCCAGGCCCTGCGCAAGCTGACCGGTGCCGTGTCGCGGTCGCACACGTCGCTGATCTTCACCAACCAGCTCCGCGAGAAGATCGGCGTGATGTTCGGCAACCCGGAGACCACGCCGGGTGGGCGAGCGCTGAAGTTCTACGCCAGCGTCCGGCTCGACATCCGGAGGATCGAGACGATCAAGACCGGTACCGAGTCGGTCGGCAACCGGGTCCGGATCAAGGTTGTCAAGAACAAGGTCGCTCCGCCGTTCCGCGTCGCCGAGTTCGACGTGATGTACGGCGAGGGCGTGTCCAAGGAGGGCGGCCTGCTCGACGTCGGTGTCGCGATGAGCGTCGTGACCAAGACCGGTGCGTGGTTCACCTTCGAAGAGACGCGGCTCGGCCAGGGTCGTGAGGCGTCGAAGGACTTCCTCCGGGCGAACCCGGACATTGCTGCTGTCATCGACGCGAAGATCCGGGGCAAGATCAACGAGGTCGAGCTGCCGGTCGAGGGCATCGCCGAGGCCGAGTAGGACGTGGCGGGTCGACCGCGGCGACGCGAGACCCTCGCCGAAGGTCGGGAGCGGCGCGCCGCGATCGACGACCCGGCCGCCGTCCTGGAGGCCGCGGCGCGATTCCTCGAGACACGGTCTCGCTCGGTGGCGGAGGTCCGTCGCCGGCTCGGCCGGGCGGGCTACCGGCCGGAGCTTGTCGCGGCCGCGATCACCCGGCTGACCGAACTCGGAATCCTCGACGACGCTGCGTTCGGCCAGGCGTGGGTCGAGTCGCGTGACCGAGCCCGGCCGCGTGGCGAGATCGCGCTACGGCGGGAACTGATGCTCAAAGGCGTCGATCGCTCCGTCGTCGACGACCTCCTCGAGACGCGCCGCGAGAACGCCGCTGCGCTCGCTGACGGCGGCGAAGCCGGCCACCCGGATCTCGCTGCGGCTCGAACGGTGGTCGCTCGTCACGCCCGGGCGTTGGAACGGGTGTCGGATCCGCGGGCGCGTCGCCAACGGGCCTATGCCATCCTGGCCCGGAATGGCTTCGATGGATCCGTCTGTGCCGCGGTCTCCGCGGAGGCGGTCCATGGACCGGGCGAGACACCCGCCGGAGACCGTGACATGGACGTCGACGTCGAGCCGGAGATGCCCTGAGCGGTGCCCCGGGCACGGTCTGGATCTTCCATTGTGTCGCGCCGTCCGGTGTCGGTGGGCACCACACCAGCAGCCGCTTTTCCCTGCCGGTATGCACCGGACCCATTCGCCAACCGGGACGCACGAGCGGTAAATCGGGACGAAGGTCCGGGACCGGATCGAGTTCGCGCATTGGATAATGGGGCGGGACCGAATCCCCGCCCGGAGAATGCCGGGTCAGCACTCAACAGTTCCGGGGGCAGGAGCTGCAGTCGATGTTTTCGCGCCTTCGCGCTTTCTGGGTCGCCGGCGGCGGCGCCCTCGCGCTCACCGTAGCGGTAAGCGGAGTCGTCGCCGCTGCGACGGTGATGACCGTCCTGTCCACCCCGACCTCGGACCCCGTGGCCCAGGTCTCGGGTTCCGTGTCCGCCTACGTCGACCTCGACGGGAACGGCGTCGACGATCGCTGCCAGACCAATGTGGTCGCGGATCCGTCGGCAGCAGCGTCCGCGGAGGTCAAAGCCGACTTGAACGGGGACGGCCTGATCTCGACGGCCGAGGCGGCCCGGAGCGGTCGGATCGGCGGCAAGAATTGCAACCACGGCGGCTACGTGAGCGGCGTCGCGAAGGGCGTCTGCGCGTCTGCCGATCTGGCTGAGTCAAGCGATCCGGCCGAGTCAAGCGATCCGGCCGAGTCCGCCGATCCGAATTCGAATACAACCGTCGATCAGGTGGACCCGTGTGCCGCAGATCCAGCCCCCGCGGCGACCACGACGGCCCAGCCACCAGTCGACTGCGTCGCGGCCAGGCCGACGGAGGAGTCGGCATCGGGGGACCCAAGCTCAGCCGGCAGCGCGGCACCGATCGACACGGCCCCCAACCCTCATGGCAAGGCCGTCTCCACTGTGGCGAAGTCGGACGCAGTTGGCGGCAAGAACTGCAACCACGGCGGTGCGGTGCGGGAGGTCGCGAAGAGCGGCCATGACAAGACCGCCCGTGACACGGCGAAAGTGGCCAGGGATGCGGCGCATCTGGCGCGGCAGGCCGCCCGGAACACGCATCACGACGGCAAGCCAGGCGGCTGAGCCCGCCCAGGCTCGAAATCTGAAATCAGAACCGAAACGGCGTCGCGCGAGCGGCGCCGTTTCGTCATTCCCGGGGGTCGCCTACCAGCCGGCACTGATCGTGGCGGCGTCTCGGGCCAGGGCGACGTGGCTCGCCGAGCCCATGTCCACGAGCCACGGCGTGCCCACGAAGGTGAGGCCGCCGACCGACGTCACTCCTTCGCGCTGGAGTGGTAGGCCCATCTCGTCGAGGACTGGCTGCCGGATCCAGTCGAACTTCGGGCGGTAGCCGCTCGACCAGAGGACGGTCGAGACGCCTTCGGCGGCGAGATCGAGCTCGGTCACCTCGGGCGGGTCGAACGTGACGACGTCGGGCTCGTACCGCGGAAAGGACCCGCCGGTCGCCGCGATGTACGCGTCGCACAGGGATCCAAGCCGCGCATCGAAGTTGGTGTCGGCGAAGGCGAGGCTCTCGGTGAGATCCGGCCGGAAGCGGGCCGTCGTTCCGGCGATGCCCTCGAGCCGGCCGGCAAGCCGAAGGATCCCGTCGCGGGCGAGCTGCCGCAGATCGATCGAGTGGCCGCCGTGATGGCCCGAGAGCTGTGGATTGCAGGCGAACCGGGCGGCTGGGGAGGGGAGCCGATCGACGGTCGGCAGCGACACGCCGCTGCGGCGACCGTCCGTCGCAAGCGTCCGGAGCCACCAGAACACGTCGCGCCCGCGGTACCGCCGCGGCGCCCGCCAGCAGCGTCCGACGGCCACGATCACCTCGCGACCGGCCTCCGCGAGCTCCTCCGCGAGCTGGACGCCCGTCTGACCCGACCCGACGATCAGGATCCGGCCCGGTGGGAGGTCGGCAGGCCTTCGGTAGTCATGGGAGTGGACGCTCCGGATCCCCGGCGCCAGCCCCCTGGCAACCTCCGGGATCAGCGGGACCTGGAACGGTCCGCCGGCGACGATCACATGGCGCGTGTCGACGGTCCCCCGGCTCGTCGTCAGCCGGAACCGGGCCGATCCGCGGTCGTCGAGGCCGTCGAGCTGCAGGACATCCGTCTCGAGCTCGACCGGCGCCTCGATCGCGGCGGCGTAGTCGCGGTAGTGAGCGACGATCTCGTCGCGGCCCATGAAGCCGTCGGGGTCGTCTCCCTGGTAGGCGAACCCGGGCAGCGAGATGATCCAGTTCGGCCCGACGAGCTGAAACGCGTCCCAGCGGTCCTGCCAACCGCCGCCAAGGGTCGCCCGCCGGTCGACGACGACATGCTCGCGGCCGGCCTGACGGAGGTGCCAGCTCATCAGGAGCCCGGCCTGGCCCGCCCCGACCACGACGGTTTCGACGGACCGCGAGATGTTCAACGCCACCGACCTCCGGCTGAAGGACGGGTCCCGAGCCCGTCGACGGTCACTCTAGCGCCGTCGTCAGAGCGTCGGTGGGTGCCGACCGTTGACGGTCGATACAAACGGCCCGCCACCCGTTGCCCGCTCGCGCCGCCCCGCCGTAGTAGGCTACATCCCAGATTTCAAGAGGCGCCGTTCGCGGCGCAGCCCAGGATCATCGGTGTTCGTCCTCGCTGCCGACCGGCCCATCGGTCGATGTTGCCGTTCCCGTCGAGACGACGCCGCACCACGGATCGTCAACCTCCGGTGCCCGGCGCCGGACGGGAGGTACAGATGGACACAGTGGTCGTCGTCGCGGTGGCGTTGATCGCCGCCGTCGGCGGAGCCGTGCTCGGGATGGTCGCCCGTGGCATGTTCGCCTCGAACTCGATGAAGGCGGCCCACGCCGAGGCGCGCCGGATCGAGGCCGAAGCGCGGACCCGCCAGAAGGAGCTGATTCTCGAGGCCAAGGACGAGAAGCTCAAGATGCAGCGCGAAGCCGAGGACGAGGCCCGCGCCAAGCGCAACGAGCTCGCGACGCTCGAGCGCCGCCTCCTCCAACGCGACGAGCAGCTTGACCAGCGGACCGACATGCTCGAACAGCGCGACCGCAAGCTGCTCGATCGCGAGCGCGATCTCGACAAGACTCGCGAGGACCTGGCCCGTGCCCAGCAGGAGCACGTCGCTGCGCTCGAGCGGGTGAGCGGCGTGTCGGCCGATGAGGCCAAGGGGATTCTGCTCGAGGCCGTTCGCGAAGAGGCCGAGCATGACGCCGTCAAGCTGGCTCGCTCGATCGAGCGGCGGGCTCGCGAGGAGGCCGACGAGAAGGCCCGCGACGTCGTCGTCACCGCGATCCAGCGAGTTGCGGCCGATCACACCGCCGAGCACACCGTCACGGTCGTCCACCTCCCAAACGACGAGATGAAGGGCCGGATCATCGGCCGTGAAGGCCGCAACATCCGGGCCCTCGAGCAGGCGACCGGGGTCGACCTGATCATCGATGACACCCCCGAATCGGTCGTCCTGTCGGGCTTCGACCCGGTCCGCCGTGAGGTCGCCCGGGTCGCCCTGACCAAGCTCATTGGGGACGGCCGAATCCATCCCGGACGGATCGAGGAGGTCGTCGCGAAGGCCCGGGCGGAGGTCGACGCCATCATCCGCCAGGCCGGCGAGACCGCTGCCTACGAGTGCGGTGTGCCGGGGCTGCCGGCCGAGGTCATCAAGCTGCTCGGGCGACTGAAGTTCCGGACCAGTTACGGCCAGAGCGTCCTCAACCACGTCATCGAGACAAGCCGGCTCGCGGCCGTGATTGCGGCCGAGGTCGGCGCCGACGTACAGACGGCGAAGATCGGTGGCCTCCTCCACGATATCGGCAAGGCGGTTGATCACGAGATCGAGGGCCCACATGCTGCGATCGGCGCCCAGATCGCCCAGCGCAACAACCTCTCGCCGAAGATCATCAACGCGATCGGCGCACACCACCAGGAGATCGAGTACACCTGTGTCGAGGCGCCGATCGTCCAGATTGCCGACGCAATCAGCGCCTCGCGGCCCGGCGCCCGGGGCGAGACGGGGGACGCCTATGTCAAGCGGCTCGAGGATCTCCAGGCGATCGCCGACAGCTTCCAGGGCGTCGAACGCTCGTTCGCTGTGCAGGCCGGCCGCGAGGTCCGGATTCTCGTCCGGCCCGAGGAGATCGACGACCTGACGGCATCGCGACTGGCGCGCGACATCGTCCGCAAGATCGAAGAGCAGCTGACCTACCCTGGCCAGATCAAGGTCACGGTCATCCGCGAGACCCGCGCGGTCGAGTACGCGAAGTAGGACGGGACCATGGACAGCGGGGCGCAGCACGACGACGAATTCGAGGGATTCTCGGGCCGCGGTCTTCGCGGTCGGCGAATCGCGCGGCTGATGTTCGTCGCGGCGATCGCTCCGTTCGCGGGTATCGTCGGCGGGTGACTGACGGAGACTCCATCACGACAACCAGCACGGTGCCGATCGGGCGAACGCGGCTCGGCAACCCGGCCAACGGCAACGCCCCGCGGCCGCGCGGCGCGTGCCGGGTCCTGATGATCGGCGACCTGATCGGCAAGCCCGGGCGGGTCGCGGTCGAGCAGGTCCTGCCCGGCCTCCGCGATGAGCGCGGGATCGACTTCGTCACGGCCAACGGCGAGAACGTCGCCGGCGGGATGGGCCTCACCCCGTCGACCGCCGAGGCGATGTTCGCGTCGGGGGTCGACGTGATCACCAGCGGCAACCACATCTGGGACAAGCGCGAGATCTATCCCTACCTCGACGCCAACGACCGCGTCCTGCGCCCGCTCAACTACGGGACCAACGGCGTCCCGGGGCGGGGGTGGGCGATCCACCACGCCCTCGACGGAACCGAGGTCGCGGTCATCAACCTCCAGGGCCGGACATACATGCAGCAGATCGAGAATCCGTTCACGGACGCCGACGAGCTCCTCGATGAGGCGTCCGAGCCGCTGCCGCCGGTCCGGATCGTCGACTTCCACTGCGAGCTGACATCCGAGAAGAACGCGCTCGGCCTCCATCTCGACGGGCGGGTCAGTGCCGTCGTCGGCACGCACACCCACGTGGTCACCGGCGATGAGCGGATCCTGCCCGGTGGCACGGCCTACCAGACCGACCTCGGGATGACCGGTCCGGTCTGGAGCGTGATCGGGTTCGACCCGGCGACCGTCCTGCCGCGGTTCATCAACGCCCTGCCGACCCGGTTCGCGGTCGGCGAGGGGCCGGTGATCTTCAACGCCGCCCAGATCGACATCGACCCGGCGACGGGGCGGGCGCTCGCGATCGAGCGGATCCAGCGCCTCGTCGAGGTCTGACGATGGGCGATCGCCAGCCCGCCCGTCACGGGCGCCGCCCGAAAGCGACCGCCGCGGGCGGCGTCTCGACCGTCGACCTCCACTGCCACACCCTTCGTTCCGACGGTGTCCTCGAACCGGTCGAGCTCGTCCGTGCCGCGGCCGCGGCCGGGATCAAGCGTCTCGCGATCACCGACCACGACACGCTCGCCGCCTATCGCGAGTTGATCCTCGGACGGGCGATGCCGGCGCCGATCGAGCTGATCCCGGGCGTCGAGATCAATGCTCTCGCGCAGGGAATCCCGCTGGCCGAGGGGGAACTCCACATTCTCGGCTTCGGAATGGACCCGGCCAACGAGGCGTTCGAGGCCGCCCTCGCCAAGCAACGCTCGGCCCGCAAGATCCGGTTCGAGCGGACGATCCAGCGGCTCCGCGAGGTCGGCCTGCCGATCGATTCGGAGATCGCCCACATCGACCTGTCCCGGGACGATGCGCTCGGTCGCCCGACCATCGCTCGAGCGCTGATCGCCGCCGGCTATGCCGCAACGGTCGAGGATGCGTTCAATCGGCTGATCGGCTGGGGCGGGCCAGGCTACGTCCAGCGAGAGGGCATGGGTCCGCGCGAGGCGATCCAGGCGATCCGCGCCGCGGGCGGCATTCCGGTCCTCGCCCATTTCTCGGAGGCGCCCAGCCAGATCCCGCTCCTCCGTCATCTCATCGAGATGGGTCTCGCGGGCCTCGAGGTGTACTACATCTCGTTCGTTCCGCAGACCGTCACGATGGTCGGGGCAGTGGCGAACCACCTCGGCCTCCTCGCGACCGGCGGCTCCGACTACCACGGCGACACGTCGACCTACGCCGAGGCCCACGCCGCACTCCACGTTCCGGACGCCGTCGGCGATCGCCTCGACGAGGCCTTGGGGGCGGCGGCCACCGCGCCGGATACGATGCCCGGGCGATGACCCTCACCCGTCAGCCTGGCCGCTCCCTTCCCGTCGTCGATCTCGTGACGGCGGCGCCGACCGCTCCAGCTCGGCCGCCCGCCCCGGACGACGCCCGCCTCGGGGAGTACCGCCCCGACACCCCGGCCCTCCCGCGCTTCCACGTCTGGACGCTTGGCTGCCA
This sequence comes from Candidatus Limnocylindrales bacterium, assembly GCA_038204565.1. Lineage (GTDB taxonomy): Bacteria > Chloroflexota > Limnocylindria > Limnocylindrales > CSP1-4 > CF-46. The sequence continues at coordinate 10,462 of JBBRCU010000017.1, read as the reverse complement.
GATGAACCGGAGCGATTCCGAGGAGATGGCGGGCCGCCTCCTGGCAGCGGGCTGCGCCGAGGCACCGTCGATTGAGGCCGCCGACCTCGTCGTCATCAATACCTGCGCGATCCGTGAGGCCGCCGAACAGAAGGTGATCGGCCGGCAAGGGGTCCTGAAGCGGCTGAAGGCCGCCAACCCGGGGATGCGCGTCGTCCTGACCGGCTGCGCGGTCCGCGAGGCGGAGCGCGACGGTCTTTCGCGCCGGTTCCCCGCGGTCGATCTGTTCCTCCGGCCGGACGAGGAGCCGGAGCTGGTGGACCGGCTCGGGCTCGCGTCGGCGCAGGGGGCGGTCGGACTCGCGGTCGGACTCGCGGGCGTGGTCGCCACACTGCCGAGCGCAGCGACGGCCGTCGTGGGCCGAGCAACGGTCGGAAGCGCCGATCACCTCCCGGTGACCCGCGCGGCCGCCGTCGCCGGCGGCGCCCTCTCCCGCGACTCCGCGATCAGCGCCTGGCTCCCGATCGTCTATGGCTGCGACAAGACCTGCACCTACTGCATCGTTCCGTTCAGCCGCGGCCCGGAGCGGAGCCGGCCGTTCGACGACATCGTCGCCGAGGCCCGCTCGCTCGCTGCTGCCGGCTATCGCGAGGTCACCCTTCTCGGCCAGAACGTCAATTCTTATGGCCACGATCTCGCGCCCGACGGGCGGTTCGTCGCGATCGACACCGAGCGGCGGTTCGGGCGCCGCCTCGACCTCCACGGACGGCCTGACCTTGCCGCCCTCATCCGGGCGATCGACGCGATTCGCACAGCCGACGGGGTGCCCGCGATCCCCCGCCTCCGGTTCGTGACCTCGCATCCGTGGGACCTCAGCGACCGGCTGATTGCTGCCATGGCCGAGTGTCCGTCGATGTGCGGCCACCTCCACCTGCCGGTCCAGTCGGGCGACGACGACGTCCTGCGCCGGATGGGCCGCCAATACACGATCGAGCACTACCTCGAGCGCCTTGCCCGGATCCGCGAGGCCGTCCCTGGTATCGCCATCTCGACCGACGTGATCGTGGGGTTCTGCGGCGAGACCGACGCCCAGTTCCGCTCGACGCTGCGGCTCCTCGAGACCGTTCGCTACGATCAGGTCTTCGCGGCCGCCTACTCTGAGCGGCCCGGCACGCCAGCGACCCATCTCGCCGACGACGTCCCCGCCGACGTCAAACGAGCCCGGCTCAACGAGTTGCTGGCCCTTCAGGAGTCGATCGGTCTCGAGCGCAACCAGGCCTGGCTCGGGCGCGAGGTCGAGGTCCTGGTCGATGCTGCGACGCCGCCGCGCGGCCACGACCATGACGAGGTCGGCGCGACACCGCCGGGCCCACGCGTTGCTGGCCGGAGCCGTCAGAACAAGCTGGTCCACCTCGGCGGCGGAGCGGAGCTGGTCGGGCGACTGGTCACCGCCCGGATCGAGTACGCCGGGCCGTACTCGCTGCGCGGGACCGTCGTCGGGGAGTGACTCCGAGCCGTTCGCGGGCGCTCCCGCCCGCCCGTTGCGTGTAGCCGCATGATTCGAGATGCGCAGGATGCGGCGACACGCAATGCGCAGGATGCGGCGACACGCAATGCGCAGGATGCGGCGACACGCAATGCGCAGGATGCGGCGACACGCAATGCGCAGGATGCGGCGACACGCAATGCGCAGGATGCGGCGACACGCAATGCGCAGGATGCGGCTACACGCAATCCCGGCGCGTTGCCCGCTGCCACGATGCCGCCGCTCCTGGTAATCGCCGGGGCGACCGCCACGGGCAAAACTGATCTCGCGATCGACGTCGCCGAGTGCCTGGCGGGGGAGGGGACTGTCGTCGAGGTCATCTCGGCTGATTCGCGCCAGGTGTTCCGCGGCCTCGACATCGGGACTGCGAAGGCGTCGATCGAGGAGCGGCGCGGGATCGTCCATCACGGCCTGGATCTGGTCGAGCCCGACGAGCCGTTCAGCGTCGCCGACTTCGTCGACCACGCGCGGAAGGCCCTCGCGGGGATCGCGGCTCGGCAGGGTCTCGCGATCCTCGCCGGCGGCACCGGCCTGTACCTCCGGGCTGTCGCCCGCGGGCTCGCGACCGAGGTGCTCCCCGCTGATGCTGCCGTCCGGGCCCGACTTGAAGCGGAGTTCCTGGCGGTCGGCCTGGATCCGCTCGTCGAGCGACTCCGGGCCCAGGCGCCGGATCGCGCCAAAGCGGTCGATCTGCTCAATCCGCGGCGGGTCGTCCGAGCGCTGGAGATCGCAGCCGTCGACGGCGGTCGCGGGACCCTTCCGGAGCCGCGCGGATATGCTGGTCCGCTCGCCTGGATCGGCCTGGAGGTTGACCGTCCGACGCATCTCGAGTGGATCGGCCGCCGCGCGCAGGCCCAGTTCGACGCCGGCCTGATCGACGAGGCGCGGGCCCTCCGCGAACGATTCGATCCAAGCCTCCCGGCGTTCTCGGCCATCGGCTATCGTGAGGCGTGGGCCCTCCTGGACGGGTCGCTCACCCGCGAGGCGGCGGTCGCCGAGGACGCCCGCCGCAATGCCGCCTTCGCCAAGCGCCAGCGAACCTGGTTCCGGAGCGAGCCCGACATCCAGTGGCTCGACGCCGTGCAGGCCCAGCTCGAGCCAGTCCTCGTTACGGCCCGGGCGCTCGTGCGCGCCTGATCGGCGGCGCGGGATCCGCACCGGCCTTGTCGCTCGCGGCCCCAGCGGTTACCGTCCCCGTCATGGCCACCGACGACAACGACCCGTCTCAGCCCCTCGGTTTCAGCATCGACATCGGCGCGATCCTCAAGGACGTCGCCGGAACCCGGAAGCGGACCACCACCCGCCGCTCCACGACGAGCCGTACATCGTCGACCGACATGGATGCCGCCGTCCGCCGCGCCGTCCGGGCCGAGCTCCAGGATGTCGGGAAGGCCCTTCGCCAGCTCGCCGACGAGGTCGTCCGCCTCCGCCGGGCCAATGAGGCCCTCGCGGCCAAGGTCGACAAGCTGATCCGCCGCTGATCTGGGCCCGGCCCGGCTCCAGCCCCTGCAGCCGACCCGAACCGCGCCGCCCAGGAACGTCTCCGCCGAACGACTCGGTCCGTGAGGCTATCCTTCGCCGATGCCCCGAAACGCCGAGGTCGATCTCACTCCGCCCGTCGAGAAGGCGTTCCTCCTCGCGGTCGACACCGGCGATGACGCCGGCTGGACCGCCGAGGAGAGCCTGACCGAGCTCGCCAACCTCGCCACGACCGCCGGCGCGATCGTGGTCGGCGCAGAGTGGCAGAACCGTCGCCACGTCGACCCGAACTGGTATGTCGGGAAGGGCAAGGCCCAGGAGCTGGCGCAGGCGAAGAGTGAGACCGGGTTCGACCTACTCGTCGCCGATGACGAACTCAGCCCGAGCCAGCAGAAGGCGCTCGAGAGCCTGCTCAACGTCAAGGTGATCGACCGCAGCCGGCTGATCCTCGACATCTTCGCCCTCCACGCTCAGACCCACGAAGGCCGCCTCCAGGTCGAGCTCGCCCAGCTCGAGTACCAGCTGCCGCGGTTGACGAAGCTCTGGACACACCTGTCGCGAACCCAGGGCGGGATCGGCTCGCGGGGCCCCGGCGAGAGCCAGCTCGAGACGGACCGCCGGATCATCCGGACCCGGATCTCGAAGATGAAGGAGCGAGTCGAGCAGGTTCGCCAGCAGCGCTCGACGGCGGCTCGCGGCCGCGATCGCAAGATGATGGCGACGGTCGGCATCGTCGGCTACACCAACGCCGGCAAGTCGACCCTCCTTAACACCCTCGTCGGGAGCGAGGTCGCCAAGGCCGAGGACAAGCTCTTCGCGACGCTCGATCCGACCTCGCGCCAGGTGAAGCTCGGGGACGGCCAGACAGCCATCGTCACCGACACGGTCGGCTTCATCCACAAGCTCCCGCATCAGCTCGTTGACGCGTTCCGGGCCACCCTCGAGGAGGTCAACCGGGCGGACGTCCTCGTCGAGGTCGTCGATGCGTCCGATCCGCATCTGCGCGAGCACCGGACAACGGTCCAGACGGTCCTCGATGAGCTCGGCGCCGGCGACAAGCCGCGGCTCGTGGCCTTCAACAAGGCGGACCTCGTCGAACAGGCCGCCCTCGATGGCGCGACACCTGCGCCGGCCCTCGCGGGCTCGGTCCTCGTCAGCGCCCTGACCGGATTCGGGATGGATGCGCTCCGTCTCGAGATCGCGGCGCTCCTCGCGTCGCTCTGGATCGATGTCGACGTCAACGTCCCGTACGCGGCAGGCGAGCTCCTGGCTCGGATCCGAGAGCGCGGGACGGTCGAACTCGACTACGGCGAGCGCGACGTCCGAGTGCATGGCCGAGCGGCGCCGTCGATGGCCGGCGAGCTCACGGCGGTCGCCGAGCGCTGGCGCGAGTCGCTTGCTGCCGACGGCGGCAATGGAACTGGCCACGGGGACGCCTGACGCGGTGCCGGCGCCGCTCCGATCCGGAGGTCGCGGTCAGGGCGCCGACGGCGCATCGCTCATCTGGTCCGTCGCGGAGGGCCGCAAGGGTTGGCGCTGGCGCGAGGTCCGCAACATCGGCGGAGGCGTGGCCTCGTCGCTCCTGCTTGAGACCGATGCTGATGGTCGGTTCGCCCACCTCGAGCTCGCGACGCCATCGGGACTCCTGACCCTCCACCCCGAACGCGACGAGACGCTCCATGGCCATGCCGTCGTGAGCGACGGGGTCGAGCACGTCGCCGGACTGGCCTGGGACGCTGATGGGATCGTGCTCCTCGACGGATCGACCGTCTGCCGAGTCGCTGCAGCCCAGGCCCTCGCCGGGTTGGTCGAAGCCGGAACATCGCAGGCCCATCTTGCGGTCGTGATCCCGGCCACCCTCTGGCTCGAGGTCAAGCCGGTCCGGATCGAGCGCCTCGATCAGAAGACCTGGCGGTTCGGCGCCGAGGAGCCACTCGCTATCGACGATCGTGGCCGCCCGGTCCTCCGGGGCGGCGAGACGTGGCCGTTGGAGCAGGGCGAGGAGCCTGCGGGCCCCGTCGAACGGCACCGTTGACCCATCAGGCGGACCCGACGTGGACAGGCCGTGGATAACCTTCCGGAAACGGGCCTCGATCGTCGAAACTCGTGGACAAGTCCCTAGTCAGCCGGATCTGGCCGTCGTACAGTAGGTCTTGCCCGAAGGGGCCACGAGATCGAAAGCGACGCCGCCGGTGCTTGCATTGGTGGTGGAGGCTACGGACCCGGAGTTCCTTCGGGCGTTTCGTTGCCGCCGGCGTTTTCTGCGTGATGCCCTGGCCCAGGGGCCGACTCGAGTGAGGCACGCTCGGCGGTGATCGTCCGGACCGCCTCGAGCACTCGCGCCACGTTCGTTGCGAGCGGCTCGGCCGAGTCGATGACAAGCGCCGCAAACGGCCAGGCGACCCACTCCTGGCGGCGGAGGGCGACGGCCTCCCAGGTCGGCTCGGCGATCGCCAGCTCGCGGACGCGCCCGGCCAGGCGTTGGCGATGGAGCACCTCGTCGGACAGGACGACCTCGATCGCGAGGAGTCGCGCGTCGCGTCGCCGGGCGAGCTCCAACCAGAAGGTCTTTGCCTCGCCGACGGCATTCACCGCGTCCACGACGACCGTTGCCCCGATCGCGAGATTCTGCTCGGCCATCGCCCCAACAACGGCGTACGCGGCGATCCCCGGGATCCCGGTCTCACGCGTGCCCGCAGCGGCCAGCGCCGAATCGATCGGATCGACCGAGAGAAGGACGGCTCCCAGCGCGCGGGCGACTTCGGTGGCGACGGTGGTCTTGCCCGAGGCGGGCAGGCCGGACAGGACGATCAGCATCTGGGCCCATGTTCGCAGGAATGGTCCTGCGTGGTGCGACGAACGTGGGAACCGTGTGGACAACCCTCACGGATCCGGGGTGCTTGTCGCGAAATTCGTGGATAAGTCTCTGGACGACGCGACGCCCGCCCATCTATTGTTGGTCTTGCCCGAAGGGGCCTCGAACATCTAGCGATCCGGTCGGTACTTGTATTGACTGGAACGCCTAGTGATCGGCGGTTCCTTCGGGCGTTTCGTTGTCCTCGACCGCCGGACCCGCTCACCGGGCCGGCCGCGTCGGAATGGACGACCACCGCCCGGCCGTCAAATCACGGTCGTGGCGCGCCTGCCGACCATCCGCAGATGAGCCGGCCCGATCGGTGCGACGATCGGAACATGCAGATCACCGACGGGATTCATCGTCTCGGCTCCGGCCTGATCAACGCCTACCTCGTCTCCGACGGGGGAGCGGTCACGGTCATCGATGCCGGGTTGCCCGGGTACTGGTCGCTTCTCCCCGCGGAGCTCGCGGCCATGGGTCGCAGCCTTGCCGACGTCCGGGCCGTCGTCCTGACCCACGGCCATTCCGACCACGTCGGGTTCGCCGAACGGGCCAGAATCGAGCGGAGCGTGCCCGTCTCGGTTCACGAGCTCGATGCGCTCCTGGCCCAGGGCAAGGCCCCGAACCCGTCGCCGGGTCTCGGGACGGTCCGACCGCTTCCGCTCGTCCGGTTCCTGGCGCTCACGTTGCGGTTCGGTGGCCTCCGCACCCACCATCTCGGGGCGGTCGAGACGTACGGCGACGGGGCCACCCTCGACGTGCCGGGCTCACCAAGGGTCGTCCTCGTCCCGGGTCACACCCCCGGCAGCGCTGCTCTGTACCTGGCCGACCGTGGGGTCATGTTCGTGGGCGATGCCCTGGCAACGATCGCGGTCACGACCGGTGTCCGCGGGCCGCAGGTTGCCCCGTTCAGCGCCGATCCGGCACAGGCCGTGGCGTCGCTCGAGCGGCTCGCCGGTCTCGATGCAGCGTGGATCCTGCCGGGCCATGGGGAGCCCTGGACCGGCGGAACCAAGGCCGCGATCGCCGCCGTCCGGCAGTCGGCAGCGGGCTCACTGGAATCGACAGCGGCGACCCCGAAGGACCGCCGCTGAGGAGCGTAGAAGGGGCAGAGCCGTTACGGCTTGACCGCCTGCCAGCCCGTGTAGACACCGTTGGAGTCACCGGGCGCCTTGTCACCGGAGAAGAAGTAGAGCGGCAGGCCGTTGTACGTCACCTGGAGCGTGCCATCGTCGGTCCGGGTGATCGTGGCGAGCTTGCCGGTCACGCCCGTGCCGGCGACCGGGGTGCCTCCGGCCGGCACCGTCAGGGCCGGCCACTTCGTGATGCAGCCGCCCGAGCACGCGCTCGTGCCGCTGTCCTTGACGTCCTTGTCGAACGTGTAGACGGTCATGCCGTTGCTGCCGGCCACGAGGGCCATGCCGATCGCGCCGACCGTCTTGGCGTCGACGGTCGAGCTCGAGGTCGCGGCCGACGGAGCCGCCGAGCCAGGCGCCGCCGAGTCCGGGGCGGCGACCGTCGGGGCGGTTGTCGCCGGGGCGGGCGTCGGCGTGGCACCGCTCGAGCACGCGGCGAGGATCAGGAGCAGCGGCGCGGCGGCCGCTGCGAGTCGGGATCGTCCCATGGTCTGGCGTTCTCCTGTGAGGGCATGTGGTGTTCCACTCCCAGGTGCGGTACGCCGTGGAGGGGCCCTTGGTTTCGGCGTGCTCCCTGGACGCGCGATCTGGGCTCGGCTCGGCATCGAGCGCCGATAGAATGCTCGCGTGGGAGGGGTGCGCCGCCTGGAGCAACGGGGATCGCTGCTGGCGATTGGGATCGCGGTCGCGGTCTACGTGATCATGCTCGCGGTGGCGGGGCCCTTTTTCCGCTCCTTCGACGAGGCGAAGTATCTCGGCATCGGCTACGGGATGCTCGCGGGGAACGGCCCGCGGACGGTCTTCGGCGCGATCTTCCTGCCGCACTCCCCGCTCTGGCCGATGATCATGGCCGCGCCCGACGTCTGGTTCCACATGGATCCCTTTGCCTGGGGCCAGATCCTCAACGGCATCGCCGGAGCATCGCTGCTCCTCCTCGTCGGATGGCTGGGCTGGCAGATCCGCCCGGTGATCGGCGCCCTGGCCGTGGCCAGTTGTCTGGCGATCCCGTACCTCCATGAGCTCGCCCGGACCGCCCGCCTCGACGTCCCGGCCGCGGCCTTGTCCCTCGCCTATGTCGTGGTCGGGATCGCCGCCGCGCGGCGCAGCTCCGTCCGCTGGGGCCTGCTCGCGGGAGCCATCTTCGCGGTCGCCTTCCTGATCAAGGAGATCGTCCTGCCGCTCGCCCCGGTGCCGTGGCTCGTCGGCGTCCTGATGGCCCCGCCGGCGACGACCCTCGCCCGGACGGCCGGAGCGGCACTCCTCGTCGCCGTGGCGGGCACAGCGTGGTGGTTTGCCCTGTACGCCGCCCAGACCCACCGGATCTACCGCCTCGGCGCCCCGGACGGCTGGCTCCTGCCGCTCGAGCTGGCGGCGATCGGTCTGGCCGTGTTCGGACTTGCCGCGCCGCGGATCGGCCGATCCGCCGTCGGGCGCCGGCTGGCGGCCCGGAGCGATGGCTTCGCGGACGGTCAGCGGCGGCGGCTCCAGATCATTCTGGCTTGGGGCCTCGGGCTCCTGTGGACCGCCGCGTTCACCGTGTTCTTTGCCCGCAACTCCGAGCTCAAGGGCGTCGGCCTCGTATCAGCGAGCCAGTACGACGCGTACGTCCGGACGTGGTTCCCGAACAACGTGTACCGCCTCGCGGCGGTCATCTTCGTGATCGGCGCGATCCTGGGCCTCGCGACCCGGCGGGGCATGTCCGGTCGGGCAGCCACGACCTGGGACGCGATCGTCCTCGCGCTCATCTGCAGCATGCCACTCGTGATGCTCGTGATCGCGGTCGGCGAACCGCCCCGAAATTACCTCGCCCAGATCGGGTTGTTCGCGATCCTCTCGACGATCGGCTGGGTCCACGCATTCGAATGGGCCGTCGAGGCGGTCGGATCACGACTGAGCTGGCGTCCCGGGGCCGGTCGTCTGGGTGCCGCGTGGCGACCGGCGCTCGTCGCCGTCGCCGTCGTGTTCGGCAGCCTCAATCTCACCAGCCAGGCCCTGGCCAAGCGCGAAACGAGCGGTGGCCCGGTCGCTGCGGTCGACGCGGGATCGCGCTGGATCGAGGACCACGTCCCGCCGGGAACGCGGATCGGTTTCGGCTCGTACCTCGGCTACGAGACCGCCGTCGACCTGGCCGGTCGATACTCGATGGTCCAGATCCACCAGTCGCTCGCGGTCGTGGACCCGACCGCGCCGCTCGGGCTGAGCGAGCCCGGTTCGGCACCGATCGACGACTGGATTGCGCTCGATGTGTCGCGTCGGGTCCAGGAGTTCTACGTCTTCCGGGCCAGCGTCTTCGGCGCCGCGGTCAAGAAGGCCGACATCGCCTACTACGTTTACCTGACCGGCCCGACCACGAGCGTGCCCGCCCTCCTCGGGAGCCTGACCGCGGACCACGGCTTCCGGCTCGTGGACGAGGCCACCTTCGAGTCGGTGACGCCGGGCGGGGCCCGCTCGACGGTCAGGATCCACATCTTCGCCGTGGACCGGGCGCGGGTCGACCTCCGCGACAGCCGGCTATTCGCGCCGCCGGCGGCCCTGGACGCGTTCGTCGGACGGCTGTTCGCAGGCCCGCCCATCGCGGCCGCGACCGCATCGGCGCTGGCGGAGCGGGTGACGACCTGGCCGGACCCAGCGGCTGGCGGGCCGATCGTCGAGCGCCTCGCGGCGGCGGGGGTGCCATGACGCGCCGGTACGGCCGATCAGGACCCAGGTTGACCAAGTCGGACTAACCGGCTACAGTGCCGCCATGAGCGAGACTGTCAACATCCACGAGGCGAAGACGCATCTGTCGCGCCTGATCGAGAAGGTGGAGGCAGGCGAGGAGGTCGTCATCGCCCGGGCCGGGCGGCCCGTCGCGCGCCTGGTCACGTACCGGAAGACAACACGACCGCGGATCCCTGGACGCTGGCGGGATCAGATCGTCGTGGCCCCCGATTTCGATGCCCCCAACGAGGCGATCATCGAGGACTTCGAGTTGTGATCCTCATCCTCGACGCGAACGCCCTGCTGTGGTGGCTGCGAGACGAACCGACTCTCGACCGCGCGGCGCGCGCGTCGATCGCGGATCCGGCGAACGACGTCGTCGTGTCGGCGGCGACCGTCTGGGAGCTCGAGATCAAGCGCGCCATGGGCAAGCTCGAGGCGCCCGATGATCTCGTCGACGTGCTCGAGGCCGAGGCCTTCGACTGCATCCCGATCCTGGGCGACGACGCGATCCGGGCGGCCCGGCTGCCGATGCACCATCGTGATCCGTTCGATCGGATGGTCCTGGCTCAGGCGCTCCGACTCGATGCCGTCGTCGTCTCGCGCGATGCGGCCTTCACCGAGTACGAGGTGCCCGTTCTTCGCGCCTGAGTGCGACGGTTTGTTGATGGACGCCGAGTATCTCGCCCTCGGTCGACGATTGGCGGCGCCAGTCGTCACGCTCCTGGCGTGGGCAACACCTTCCGATAAGGTGAGTTATGTCTG
>JBBRCU010000016.1:0-64046 GCA_038204565.1 Candidatus Limnocylindrales bacterium | reverse complement strand
ACGAAGTACGCCGAGATGTAGCCCCGGTCGAACTGCATGCCCTCGGTGTATTCCTTCTCGAGGCCGAGGCTCTGGCCTTCCTCGACGGTGATGACGCCGTCCTTGCCGACCTTGTCCATGACCTCGGCGATGATCTCGCCGACCTCAGGATCTGCGGCCGAGATGGCGGCGACGGCCGCGATCTGCTCGCGGTTGTCGACCGGGCGGGCGACGCGCTTGATCTCCTCGACCACGGCGTCGACGGCCTTCTCGAGCGCCGGGAGCATGTCCTGGACACTGGAGATCTTCTTGTCGGTGATCAGGATGAGCGGGTTCTCGAGAACCGCCTCCATCCGATCGGGGTTGGTCACGAAGTACGCCGAGAGGTAGCCCCGGTCGAACTGCATGCCCTCGGTGTATTCCTTCTCGAGGCCGAGCGACTGCCCTTCCTCGACGGTGATGACGCCGTCCTTGCCGACCTTGTCCATCACCTCGGCAATGATCTCGCCGACTTCCGGATCCGCGGCCGAGATGGCGGCGACGGCCGCGATCTGCTCGCGTGAGGAGACGTCGACCTTGTGCTTCTCGAGCTCGGCCACGACGGCCGCGACGGCCAGCTCGATGCCGCGCTTGACGACCATCGGGTTTGCCCCGGCGGTCACGACGCGAAGGCCCTCGGCGACGAGCGCCTGGCCGAGGACGACCGCGGTGGTCGTGCCATCGCCGGCGACATCGTCGGTCTTGGTCGCGACTTCCTTGAGGAGCTGCGCTCCCATGTTCTCGAACGGGTCGTCGAGCTCGATGTCGCGGGCGATCGTGACGCCGTCGTTGGTGATCGTCGGCGATCCGAACTTCTTGTCGAGGACGACGTTCCGGCCCTTCGGCCCGATCGTGACCTTGACGGCGTCGGCGAGCTTGTCGATGCCCTTCTTGAGACTACGACGAGCCGTCTCGTCGAAGATCAGCTGCTTGGACAATGTTCTGGTCCTCCTGGGACGTGGGTGGGGTCAGGATCCGGTCAGGCCGAGGAGTCAGTCCTCGACGACCGCGAGGATGTCCTTCTGGCTGACGATGAGGAGCTCCTCGTCGTCGATCTTGAACTCGGTCCCGGCGTACTTCGCGTACAGGACGGAGTCGCCCTTCTTGACGTCGATCGGCTCGCGCTTGCCGTCGTCGAGGGTGCGGCCCGGGCCGACGGCGAGGACGGTGCCCTTCTGGGGCTTTTCCTTGACGGTATCGGGAAGGACGATGCCGCTCTTGGTCATCTCTTCACGGGCGGTCGGCTGGATCACGACGCGATCGCCCAGCGGGCGGAGCTTCGTCGCGGAAGCGGTGGCGGTGGCCAACGTGCATTCCTCCTGGGACGGCGGCGCAATGCCGGCGTCAGTCTCGATGGATGGGGCGGGTCGGCGGCCATTGCCGACGACGTTCCCCGGGCGGTTCGATGTGCCGCGACGGGTCCGGATCCGGGCCGCAGGGCGCTCGTCCGATCGACGATGCCGCCCTCTCCTTGCCCTCGGATCGGAGCGCGCTAGCACTCTCGATGTGAGAGTGCTAACCATAGCGTCGGAGTCGCTGGGCTGTCAACCCCGCGACCCCGTTCGGAGGCCGGGGCCGCGGCTCGGAGGCCGGGACCGCGGATCGATCCAGGTGCCGGGCTGGGTGCTACCGGCCGGATCCTGTCGCGCGCCTGTTCGGGGAGCCCGCCCGCTCGTAGCCCGGCCCTGCTCGTTGGCTCGATGTCGATGCCATCGCCAACAGCCGGGTCTGGCGCCCGAGGAACGGACCGATCCGCCGCAATGACGTGGCGAAAGCCGGGCAGATATCGAGAGTTCGGCCACCCGGTCGGCCAGTCCGCGTCGCCGCTGGGCGATTCTGCAGCGTGGCCAGCGATGGCATCGTTGCGGCGCGAAGGAACGAGCGGCGCCGGGTCAGGCAGGCCAGTCCTCAGCGTCGAGGGCGGCCCCCGCCTGTCGGCCGGATCCACGGAACACCCGGTCGTAGGTCGCAACCAGGGCGTCGCCGAACGTGGCGGCCTCGTCGGCGCGGAGCTCCGCCACCCACGATGCCGTCTCGCGGACCCACTCGGGCGTGTTCCGGCCGCGGGGCGCGCCGCGTGGCGAGAGAAACGGCGAGTCGGTCTCGACGAGGAGGCGATCCGAGGGGACGATCCGGACGACGTCGGCCGTCGCCTCCTCGCCCTTCCGGAACGCCAGCCCGGAGATGCTGATGACGGCGCCGAGGTCGAGCATCGCGTCGGCGTAATCGACGGGGCCGCTGAACGAGTGGACGACGATGGCCGGAACCTCGGATCCGAACGCGCGGAGCTCCGCGAGGAGCGCGTCCTGGGCCTCGCGCTCGCCGGCCCGCGATCGGCAGTGGAGGATCGCAGGCTTGCCGGTGGCGACCGCCAGCTCGAGGTTACGGCGAAGGTTCACGAGCTGGGCTAGGATCGGCGAGAAGACTCGGTCGTAGTCGAGCCCAGTCTCGCCGATGGCCACCACCCGGGGATCGGCCGCAGTCGCCGCGATCTCGGCCCAGGCCACATCATCGACCGAGGCCGCATCGTGGGGATGGACCCCGACGGCGGCATCGAGCCACGGGTACCGCGCGGTCAGGGCGATCGCCGCTGCCGACGACCAGCCATTCCAGCCCGGCACGAGGATCCGCTCGATCCCGGCCACACGGGCCGCCGCGAGGACCGCCTCGACGTCGTCGTCGAAGCGGTCCGCCTGGAGATGACCGTGGCTGTCGACGAGGCGCACGGCGCCGATCCCTCCCGCCGACCTCAGCCGGCTGCCGCAGCGCTCTGGAACAGGCCGACCTCGGTGCCCTCCGGGTCGATCACGACCGCGAACCAGCCCATGCCCGGGACCTCGGATTTCGCTTCCGTGATCGAGCCGCCGGTGCGCTCGGCCGCGGCAAGGGCATCCTCGATCGATGACACCTCGATGTAGTCGCGGATGACCTGGCCCGTCGAGACGCCGCGCTTGCCGACAGCGCCGCCGTAGCCCTCGCCCGACCGGAACACCCAGTAGTCGGGCATGCCGTCCATCGCCGAGAACTCCCAGCCGGCGACGGCCGTGTAGAAGGCCATCGCCCGCTCCGGGTCATCGGCCGGGAACTCGATGTGGTTGATCTCGCCGTGGGCCATGGGTGAGTCCTCCTGGGTCGGGGCGGTCGTGGTCTGGGTCAGTCTGGCGCGCTTTCCGAATCGAGACGCGGGAAGAGGGGCTCGGCGGCGGTCAGCTGGCCAGGTTCGCCGGCGTGGGCACCCCAGCGCAGCTCCTCGAGCAGGGGCGGGCCACCGTTTCCGTCTGCAGCGTAGGGCCAGGCATATCCGAGCTGGGCGAGGACGCGCGGCGCGGTCGCGGGCAGGAACGGCGCCGCCGCCAGACCGATCAGGCGACAGGCTTCGACGAGATCGCCGAGGACCAGCCGGAGACGCGCGGCCGCCGCCTCGTCCCCGGCCTTCGCGGCCTTGTTCAGTTCCCACGGCTTCTTCGCATCGACGAACCGGTTGGCCTCCCCGACGACCTCCCAGATCGTGCTGAGAGCCTCGTGGAGGAGGCAGCGGTCGATGGCCGCCCGGAGCATCGGGACACGGTTCGTCCAGCCCCAGGTCGCATCGGCAACGTCCGCCGCCGACGGATCGGGGCGCTCGCCTCCGAGGTAGCGGTTGGCCATCGACACCGTCCGGTTGACGAGGTTCCCGAAGTCATTCGCGAGATCCGCGTTGTAGCGCCGGACGAAGCCATCCCATGACACTTCGGCGTCCCGGTCGAACGGGACCTCGCGGAGCGCGACATAGCGCGCGCCGTCCTGGCCGAACGCCGACACGAAATCGCCCGGATCGAGGAAGTTGCCGCGGCTCTTGCTCATCCGCTCGCCGCCCGCGGCCAGGAGCCAGCCATGGGCCCAGACCTTCCGCGGCGGCTCGAGCCCGGCGCTCCACAGCATCGCCGGCCAGAAGATCGTGTGGAACCGGAGGATGTCCTTGCCGATCACGTGGAGGTCCGCCGGCCAGTACCGGGCAAACGACACCGGATCGTTGTCGAAGCCGGCGCCGGTGACGTAGTTGATCAGCGCGTCGTACCAGACGTAGATCGTGCCCGCCTCAGGATCCCACGAGCCGTCGTCGCGCTGAGCCGACTTGCCGTTCTCGACGATCGGGAACGGAATCCCCCAGCCCGAGCCGGCCCGGCTGATCGAGAAATCCTCGAGGCCCTGGCGGATGAACCCGAGCATCTCGTTCCGCCGGTAATCGGGCTGGACGAACTCCGGATGATCGACGAAGTGGCGCTCGAGACGCTCCTGGTAGGCCGACAGCCTGAAGAACCAGTTCTTCTCGGTCAGCCACTGGAGCGGGACGTCGGGGTGGTTCGGGCAGATCGTGCCGCGGGCGGTCTCCTCGACGTCGGTCGCGTTGCGGAAGCCCTCGTTCGGGCAGTACCAGCCCTCGTACGTGCCGAGGTAGATGTCGCCGTTGGCATAGGCCCGGCGGACCAGCTCCTGGCTCGTCCGGACGTGGTCGGGATCGGTCGTCCGGATGAACCGGTCGGGGGCGATCCCGAGCGACGCCTCGGCCGTCTTGAACAGGGCGACCTTCTCGTCGACGAACGCCTTCGGTTCCTTGCCCTCCTCGGCCGACCGCATCGCGATGTTGACCGAATGCTCGTCGGTCCCGGTCTGGAAGCGGGTGTCGTCGCCGATCATCCGGTGCCAGCGGGCGATGGCATCGGCGCCGATCACCTCGTACAGCGTGTGGATGCCGGGCTGGCTGTTGGCGTAGGCGATGGCGGTCGTCAGGTAGAACCGGGGGCGGGCATCGTCGGGCATCTGGACCTCGGGGCGTGGAACGGGATCTCGGGAGGGCGCCACCGGGGGCGCAAACTGATCAGCGGCCGGCGCTCGGCCGGGCGAGGTCCTCGGTCAGACCTGCCGCGAGCGGGGCCGCCCGGGCATCGCCATCAGGCGCCCGAGTCGTTCCACGCCTCGATCATGGCCGAGCCGGCAGCGAACGGTCAAGCCCGGGTCGCCCAATGGCGCAGGGACAGATGACGGCGGGCGGAGCGGCGTTCCCCCGGTCTGCCACCCCGCCCACGATGATGCCGGTCCCCCGGCGCGGATCATGATGCCGGATCGGTCCGTCGCCTGCCGGCAGCCCGAACCTGCTGGTGCTTCTCCCAGAGGAACCCCCCCTGGCCCACCTCCTCGATCAGTGCCGGAAGTGCCGGACTCCCGTGATCAGCATCGTGGCCCCGGCCGCGTCGGCGACGGCGATGACCTCCGCGTCGTTCTTCGAGCCACCTGGCTGAGCGTAGGCGCGGACACCCGCCTCCAGGCAGACCTCGACCGCGTCGGCGAACGGGTAGAACGCGTCCGAGGCGCAGGCGGCCCCGACGAGGACGTCCGCGCCGGCGATCGCCCGGGCCTTCTCGACCGCCTGGCGCGCCGCGTCGACGCGCGAGGTCTGGCCGGACCCGAAGCCGATCAGGCGGCCGTCGCGGACGAGGACGATCGCGTTCGAGGTGACGCCGCGGCAGAGCCGCCAGGCCAGCTCGAGATCGCGCCGCTCGGTGTCGGCCGGGAAACGGCGGCTGGCCACTTGCCAGGTTGCGGGATCGTCAGGAGCGGTGTCCGGTGTCGAGACCAGGAACCCTCCGCCGGCCGTCCGGATCGCCCCGAGCGGGTCGGGCGGAGCCGTGGTCGAGCGCTCAAGGCCGAGCCCTGGGTCGACGATCAGGCGGAGGTTCGGCTTCGCCGCGAGCAGCGCCAGCGCCTCGTCGTCGAAGCCGGGCGCGACGACGACCTCGAGGAAGAGGCTCGTGAGCCCCTCGGCCGTCGCGCGATCCACCGTCCGCGTCAGCGCCACGACGCCGCCGAACGCCGACACCGGATCGCCCGCCAGGGCCGCATCCCAGGCCTCGCGGAGGGTCCCGCGCTCGGCGGCGCCGCACGGGTTCGTGTGCTTGACGATCACGCAGGCCGGCCCGTCCAGAGCCCGGGCGAGCGCTGCCGCGGCCGAGGCGTCGAGGACGTTGTTGTAGGTGAGCGCCTTGCCCTGGAGCGGTGGCTCGGATCCGCCAAACGCACCCGCGGCGACGCTGTCCCGGCCGGGCCGCCGGTAGCGCCCGGCCGACTGGTGGGGGTTCTCGCCGTAGCGCAGGGTCTCGACCTTCTCAAGACCGATCGTGAGCGTGGGCGGGTATGGGTCGGATGCACCGGGCAGGCCGGGCTCGTCGGGCAGGCCGACGCCGGCCGCGGCCATCCGCTCCGGCAGCTCGGCGGCAATCCGGGCGTCGTACGCGGCGGTCTGGCGGAAGGCCTCGATCGCGAGAACGGAGCGAAGAGCGGCGGGGACGGCGCCATGCTCGCGGATCGCGGCGAGGACGGCTCCGTACCGCTGCGGCGAGGTGACGATCCCGACCGATGCGTGGTTCTTCGCCGCTGCCCGGACCATCGACGGCCCGCCGATGTCGATCTCCTCGATCAGCTCGTCGAACGTGATCCCGGGTCGCTCGGCGGCCGCCGCGAAGGGGTAGAGGTTGACGACGACGAGCTCGAACGGAGCGATCCCGGCAGCGACGAGCTGGCGGCGGTGGTCGGGGAGCCGGCGGTCGGCCAGGATTCCGGCATGGATCCCCGGATGGAGCGTCTTCACCCGCCCGTCGAGAATCTCGGGCACACCGGTCACCGCCGCAACGTCGGTGACCGGGAGACCCGCCTCGCGGAGCGCGCGGGCGGTCCCGCCCGTCGAGACGAGCTCGAACCCCGCGTCGACGAGGCCCCGGGCGAACTCGACGAGGCCCGTCTTGTCCGATACAGACAGGAGGGCCCGTCGCGGAACCGGCAGGGCCGCCTCTGCCGCCTCGACATCGATCGACACGACCCGGCCGCCGTCGCTGGGCGGCGCGACGGCGCCGGCGAGGAACAGGGCGACTGCGCGCGGCAGGAGGCGGTGCTCCAGAACGCGGATCCGGCCCTGGAGGGACGGCTCGTCGTCGCCGGGCAGGATCTGGACGGCCTCCTGGGCGACGATCGGGCCGCCGTCGAGTGTCTCATCGACCAGGTGGACCGTCGCGCCCGCGACTTTGGCCCCGTGGTTGAGCGCCGCGAGCGCGCCGTGGGCGCCGGGGAACGCCGGGAGCAGGCTCGGGTGGGTGTTCAGGATCCGCCCGGGGAACGCCTCCAGCACGCCCAGCCCGAGGATCCGCATGTAGCCGGCGAGGACCACCACGTCCGGCCGGGCGCCGGCGAGCGCAGCGGCGA
Organism: Candidatus Limnocylindrales bacterium; assembly: GCA_038204565.1. Lineage (GTDB taxonomy): Bacteria > Chloroflexota > Limnocylindria > Limnocylindrales > CSP1-4 > CF-46. The sequence continues at coordinate 56,795 of JBBRCU010000016.1, read as the reverse complement.
GTGCGCCGTCTTCGCCGCCCGGGACCAGGGCGGTGTCGATGCCCTGTTCCATCGCCCAGTCGAGCGCGGGACAGGCGCGGTCCGCGACGACGAGGACGATCGCGCCGCCGAGCTCGCCGCGCGACGCCGCCGCGTGGAGCGCCTGCAGATTCGATCCTGCGCCGGACACGGCAACCGCGATCCGACCCGTACCTCGCTCGGTCATCGGCCGAGCGGCCCTTCGGCGTAGCGCGAACCACCGTCGCCGGGAACGACCGCGCCAACGACTGCCGCGTCGATGCCCTCCCCCGCCAGCGCCGCCAGGGTCGCCGGAGCGGCCGCGGGCGCGACCACCGCGACCATGCCGAGGCCGGCGTTGAACGTCGCCCGGAGCTCGACGTCATCGAGGCCGCCGAGCGCCCCGATGAGCCGGACGATCGAGGGCATCCGCCACGTCGACGGGTCGAGTCGGACGGCCATCGACTCCGGGAGCGCCCGCATCACGTTGCCCGCCAGGCCGCCGCCGGTGACATGGGCGAGGCCGCGGAGGTCGTGGCCGGCCGTCCGAAGCGCCGCCCGGACCCGGAGGATCGCGCCGGCGTACACGGTGGTCGGGGTAAGGAGGACGTCGCCGAGGGTCGCGAGGGCGAGGTCCGGCTCCGCGGCAATCGCCCGCGCGGCCGCTTCCGGCCCCAGGGTCAGGATGAGCTGCTCCTGGTACGGCCGGGCGAGGTCGAGATCCCACTTGCCGATCTGGGATCGGACGAGCGAGTAGCCGTTCGCGTGGAGCCCGCTCGAAGCGAGGCCCACGATCACGTCGCCGACCTCGACTGCCGACCCGTCGATCCAGTCGTCGCGCTCGACGACGCCGACGCAGAACCCGGCGAGGTCGAAGTCGCCCGGCTCCATGAGGCCCGGATGCTCGGCCGTCTCTCCGCCGACAAGCGCGCAACCCGCGTCGACGCAACCGGCGGCCACCCCGCCGACGAGGTCGGCGACCTGCTGCGGCTCGAGCCGGCCGACGGCCACGTAGTCGAGGAAGAAAAGCGGCGCGGCGCCGGAGCAGACGACGTCGTCGGCGCACATCGCGACGAGGTCCCGCCCGATCGTGTCGTAGCGTCCGAGGGCAGCCGCGATCGCGGTCTTCGTTCCGACCCCGTCGGTCGAGGACACGAGGACCGGCTCCCGAAAGCCGGCTGGGATCGTGACGGCAGCGCCGAACCCGCCGAACCCGCCGATCACCTCGGGCCGATGGGTCCTCTTGACCGCGGCCCGCATCAGCTCGACCGCCCGGTCGCCGGCGGCGACGTCGACGCCGGCCGCCGCGTAGGCGGGCCGGCCGTCAGCCACGGGCACCGACGACCTCTTCGAGGACGAACTTGCGCGACGCCGCGTCGTACGGGACCGGCTCCGGGTAGCTGCCGTCGAAGCAGGCGAAGCAGAAGCGGTCATAGGGCAGCTCGAGCGCGGCGAGGACGCCCCGGATCGACAGGTAGCCGAGCGAGTCGGCGCCGATGAACTCCCGGATCTCCTCGGTCGTGTGCGTTGCCGCGATCAGCTCGGTCTCGACCTGGGTGTCGATCCCGTAGAAGCACGGATGGTAGATCGGCGGGGCGCTGATCCGGACGTGGACCTCCGCGGCGCCGGCCTTTCGAAGGAGGGCGACGATCTGCTTCGTCGTCGTCCCCCGGACGATCGAGTCGTCGACGACGGTCAGGCGCTTGCCGCGGACGACCTCACGGAGCGGGTTGAGCTTCATCGTCACGCCGCGATGGCGCATCGTCTGGCTCGGCTGGATGAACGTCCGGCCGGTGTAGCGGTTGCGGATGAGGCCCTCGCGGTACGGGATCCCGGAGATCTCGGCGTAGCCCGCGGCCGCCGGCGCCCCGGTGTCCGGGACCGGCATCACGAGATCGGTCTCGACCGGATGCTCGCGCGCCAGCTCCTCACCCATCCGGCGGCGGACCTCGTACAGGTTGCGGCCCTCCATGTAGGAGTCGGGTCGAGCGAAGTAGATCAGCTCGAACACGCACAGGGCCGGTTTGGCCGCGGCGTAGTGGACCGAGACGGGCGCCCGGCCGGCCTCGAGGACGATGATCTCGCCGGGCTCGACGTCGCGCACGAACTCGGCGCCGACGATGTCGAGTCCGGTCGTCTCGCTCGAGAGCACCCAGCCCGACGTGGCGTCGTCGCCGGGGTCGTCGCCCCACAGCCCCGGACCGGCGGCGGCCTGAGCCGAATCCGGTGCGGGGAGCCGGCCGAGGACGAGCGGTCGGAACCCGAACGGGTCGCGGACGCCGATCACCCGGCGCTCGTCGAGGATCACCAGGCTGAAGGCGCCATGGACGCGGGGCAGGACCCGGACGAGGGCGTCGACGGTGTCCGCGGCCGGCTCGTCCGCGATGAGCGCGGTCAGGAGCTCCGTATCGGTCGAGGCGGGCAGCCGGCCCCGGCCGCCGGCCAGCTGGCCGAGGAGCTCGCGGGTGTTCACGAGATTGCCGTTGTGGCCGATCGCGACGGCGCGCCTGGGCCCGAGGCGGAACGTCGGCTGAGCGTTCTCCCAGACCGTCGAGCCGGTCGTCGAGTAGCGGCAATGGGCGATCGCGAGGTTGCCGCGGAGCGATGGCAGACGCCGCTCATCGAGGACCGAGGCGATCATCCCGAGGTCCTTGTAGAGCATCAGCTGCTCGCCGTCGCTGACCGCCACGCCGGCCGATTCCTGACCGCGATGCTGGAGCGCGAACAGGCCGAGAGAGGCGAGACCGGCAGCGCCCTGATCGGTTCCGGGCGGCAGGACGACCCCGAACACGCCGCACATCAGCGCGGGCCCCGATCGGTCGACCAGCCGAGAGCGCGCGACAGGCCGCCCTCCCAGGCATGACGGAGCTCGTCGAGGCCTACGATCAGGGCGTCGGCGACGCGGCTGCCGCGGTCCTCGGCGGAGCCGGTGGCGCCCGAGCCGTGGAGCTCGATCGTGAGGCGGGGCGGGGTGCCGTCGGCGGGCCGCGCGGTGACCTCGCCGAGCTCCTCGATCGGCAGGCCGTGCTGGCGGGCCAGGAGCACGACCGCCGGGACGTGGCGCGGTCCGGTCGAGACGACGACCCGCGATGGGCTCTCTCCGAACAGGTCGACCGCCGGCGAGCTGGCGACGCCGATCCGGAGGGCGGCCCCGAGTCCGCGGTCGCGATCGGCCCACAGGGCGCACTCGGCCAGGGCGACGGCGAGGCCGCCGCCGGACACGTCCTGGGCCGAGGCGAGGAGCCCTCGACCGGCGGCGTCGTGGAGGAATGCCTGGAGTCGGCGCTCGCGGTCGAGATCGAGGCTCGGTGGGCCGTCCTCGGCGGCCAGCCCGGCCAACGCGGCATAGGCGCTGCCGGCCAGCCCGGGCGTCGCCTCGCCGACAAGCAGGACGCGGTCGCCCGCCGCCCGCCAGCCCGGATCGACCCGACCACTGACGTCCTCGAGCAGGCCGACCACCCCGATCTCGGGTGTCGGCGCGATCGCCCCGCCGGGCGACTCGTTGTAGAGCGAGACATTGCCGCCGGTCACGGGCAGACCGAGGGCGAGACAGGCATCGGCCAGGCCACGCACGCCTTCACTGAGCTGCCAGAACGCCTCGGGCCGGGTCGGGTCGCCGTAGTTCAGACAATTCGTGACGCCGAGCGGCCGAGCGCCCGTGATTGCGACGTTGCGGGTTGCCTCCGCGACGCTCAGCGCAGCCCCGAGCCACGGGTCCATCGCGCCCACCGCCTGGTTGGCATCGGTCGTCGCGACGAGGGCCTTCGTCGTACCCTTGATCCGGATGACGGCGGCGCCGTGGCCCGGACCGACGACCGTGTTCGCCTGGACGGTCGAGTCGTACTGCTCGAAGACCGGACGGCGGCTGGCGAGGTTCGCCGAGCCCATCAGCGCGGTGAGGACGGCGCCTGGATCCATGCCGCGCTCGGGCAGGCCGTCCGATGCGACGTCGGGTGCGCCCGGAGCCGGCGCCGCTCGACGGCGGACCGGAGCGGCTGCCACCCGGGCATGGACGATCGCATTGCTGGTCAGCGCGCTGGCGGGGATCCGGGCGATCTCGGCCCCGGACTCCTCGACGATCGTGATGTCGCCGTCGGTCGTGACCCGGCCGATGACCGCAACCGGCAGGCCCCAGCGCACGCACACGGCGCGGACCGCATCCCAGCGGGCCGGCTCGACCGCCGCCAGCATCCGCTCCTGCGACTCGCTGATCATCACCTCGAACGGCTCCATCCCCGGCTCGCGGCGGGGAATGGCGGCGAGCTCGATCCGCATCCCGGTCCCGGCCCGATCGGCCGTCTCCGAGGTCGCGCAGGTGATCCCGCCGGCGCCGAGATCCTGGAGGCCGGCAACCAGTCCGCCCCGGATCAGCTCGAGAGACGCCTCGATCAGGAGCTTCTCGGCGAAAGGATCGCCGACCTGGACGGACGGCCGCTTCGAGGGGTCGTCGGCGGCGAACGTCGCGCTGGCGAGAACACTCGCCCCACCGATCCCGTCGCGGCCGGTGGTCGAACCGAACAGGACCACGAGATTGCCCTCCCCGGGGGCCGCGGCGAGGGTCAGGTCGGCGATCGCGAGGATCCCGATCGCCATCACGTTCACGAGGGGGTTGCCCTGGTACGACGGATCGAACACGAGCTCGCCGCCGACGGTCGGCACACCGACGCAGTTGCCGTAGCCCCCGACGCCCTCGACGACGCCCTCGACGAGGTGACGCGTCCGGGCGTCGGCCGGGTCGCCGAAGCGGAGCGCGTCGAGGACGGCGATCGGCCGGGCCCCCATCGTGAAGATGTCGCGGAGGATGCCGCCGACGCCGGTCGCCGCGCCCTGGGTCGGCTCGACCGCGCTCGGGTGGTTGTGGGACTCGATCTTGAACGCGACCGCCAGGCCGTCGCCGATGTCGATCACCCCGGCGTTCTCGCCGGGCCCGGCCACGACCCCGTCCGCCGCAGAGCCGATCGGCAGAGTCCGGAGCAGCGGTCGCGAGCTCTTGTACGAGCAGTGCTCGCTCCACATCACGCTGAACATCGCCAGCTCGAGGTCGTTCGGGGCGCGCCCGCCGAGCCGATCGCGGATGGCGCCGAGCTCATCGTCGGTCACCCCGAGCCGGCGATGGAGCGGCTCCACGCTCATCGCCGACGGCAGCGGCGCGGTCACGGCCGCGGGCTCGTCGACCATTGTCATCGGCCGGCCCCGACCGCGACCGGCCCACCGGCTCGTTCGCGCTCGGCGGCGCTGGCCACGAACGAGGCGATGATCGCCAGCCCGTCGTCGGAGCCGAGGACCGCCTCGACCGCGGTCTCGGGATGGGGCATCAGGCCGGCGACGTTGCCGGCCGCGTTCAGGACGCCAGCGATTGCCCGGAGCGAGCCGTTCGGGTTGGCCCGGTCCTCCTCGCCGCCGGCCCGCTCCCCGGTGTCCGGGTGGACGTAGCGGAACAGGACCCGCCCGTCGGCTTCGAGCGCGTCGAGGGTCTCGTCGTCGGCGTAGAAGGCGCCCTCGCCGTGGGCCACCGGCATCCGCAGCGGACGTCGGTCCTCGATGAGCCGGGTGAACGGGGTGTCGAGCTGCTCCGCCGCGATGGCCACCTCGCGTGACACGAACCGCAGCCCGCGGTTCCGGAGGAGGGCGCCGGGCAGGAGGTGGGCCTCGGTCAGAACCTGGAAGCCGTTGCAGATCCCGAGGACGAGTCCGCCGCTCGCGGCGAAGCCGGCGACCGACCGCATGACCGGGCTGAACCGGGCGATCACGCCGGCCCGGAGATAGTCGCCATAGGCAAAGCCGCCGGGGATCAGGATCGCCGCCACACCGTCGAGCGACGCGGTCTCGTGCCACAGGATCACGGGCTCCGCGCCGGCCACCTCGAGCGCGTTGACCGCGTCGATGTCCCGGTTCGAGCCCGGGAACAGGACGACGCCGATCCGGACGGTCACGCGGGCACCGGATCGTCCGCATCGATCTCGATCGACGACGTCGCCCCGAGGACCTCGATGTCGTGGGACTCGATGAGCGGGTTGGCGAGGAGCTCGCCGGCCAGCAGCTCGACCACCGACCGCGCTGCCACATCGTCGGCCGCCGTGACGGTGAGCTCGATCCGGCGCCCGACGCGGACGTCGCTCACCCCGGCGATTCCGAGGTGATCGAGGCTGCCTTCGACCGCCCGGCCCTGGGGGTCGAGGATCCCGGGCTTCGGCCGGACGTTGACGGCGAACCGGGTGTCCACGGTCACGCGCCGGTCCCGATCTCGTCGGCGTCGAGATAGCGCTGGAAGCTCGCGCCCGTGATCCGCTCGAACGCCTCCACGTAGCGGGCGCGGGTCCCGGCCACGACCTCGGCCGGCAGCTCCGGCCCTGGCGGCGTCTTGCCCCAGTCGAGCGTCTCGAGGTAATCGCGAACGTACTGCTTGTCGAAACTCGCCTGGGCCCGGCCCGGCTCGTAGTCGGCGGCATCCCAGAAGCGCGACGAGTCGGGCGTCATCACCTCGTCGATCAAGAGCAGCTCGCCGGTCGCCGGGTCGATCCCGAATTCGAACTTGGTGTCGGCGAGGATCACCCCCGCCGGCTCGGCGATCTCCGCCCCGCGGCGGTACAGGGCGATCGCGAGGTCGGCGACCCGCCGGGCCACGTCCGGCCCGACGAGCTCCGCGGCCTGGTCGATCGAGATGTTCTCGTCGTGGCCTTCCTCGGCCTTCGTGGACGGCGTGAACAGCGGCTCCGGCAGTCGGTCGCTCTCGCGCAGGCCCGCCGGCAGCGGGATCCCGCAGACGGCGCGGGTCCGGCCGTAGTCCTTCCAGCCGGAACCCGCGAGATAGCCGCGGACGATCACCTCGATCGGGAGCGGCTGGACCCGCCGGCAGAGCATCATCCGGCCGCGGAGGTCGGCGGCTTCGGCCGGATCCGACGGCCCGCCACTCGGGATGTCCTCGGGGGCGACGCCGACGAGGTGGTTCGCGACGAGGTCGGCCGTCCGGTCGAACCAGAAGCGCGATACCCCGGTCAGGACCCGGCCCTTGTCCGGGATCGGGGTCGGCAGGACGACGTCGAATGCGCTCAGCCGATCCGAGGCGACGAGGAGCAAGCGGTCGTCGCCGACCGCGTACAGGTCGCGGACCTTGCCCGATCGGAGGAAGGAGTCAGCGAGCGGGCTGGCGGGCGACATGGGTCTCTTCCTCCAGGATGTCGAGTCGGGCGATGACGGCGGGGACGTGACGAAGATGGGCGGCGTCGTCGAAGCAGGCGTCGAGGTCGGTCAGGCTCATCCGCTTGGCCACGTCGGGATCGAGGGCAAGCAGGTCGCGCAGCGGCGAACGCTCGTCGGCGGCCCGCAGCGCCGCCCGCTGGACGATCGCGTAGGCGGCCTCGCGACCCATCCCGCCGCGCTCCACGAGGGCGCCGAGGACGCGACTGCTGGCATGCAGGCCGTGGCCGCGCTCGATGTTCTCGAGCATCCGCTCCGGCCGGACGACGAGGCCCTCGACGAGTCCCGCCATCTTCACCAGGAGGTAGTCGAGAACGATCGTCGCGTCGGGCAGGATCACCCGCTCCGCGCTGCTGTGGCTGATGTCGCGCTCGTGCCAGAGCGGCTGATTCTCCAGCGCCGTCTGGGCGTAGCCGCGAAGCAACCGGGCCAGGCCGGCGATCCGCTCGGCGAGGATCGGGTTGCGCTTATGGGGCATCGCGCTCGAACCCTTCTGGCCGGGCTTGAACGGCTCCATCACCTCGCCGATCTCGGTGTGCTGGAGGTTCCGGATCTCGGTCGCGAAGCGCTCCAGGCTGCCACCGAGGACGGCCATGGTCGTGAGGAGTGCCGCGTGGCGGTCACGCTGGACGATCTGGGTGCTGGACAGATCCGCGTGCAGGCCGAGCTCGGCGAGGACCTCGGCCTCGACGTCCGGGCCGAGGTGGCTGTAGGTCCCGACCGGTCCCGAGATCTTGCCGGTCGCGATCTCGTCGACCGCGGCCGCGAGCCGGCGCCGGCCGCGATCGACCTCGAACGCCCAGCCGGCCAGCTTGAGCCCGAACGTCACCGGCTCGGCGTGGACGCTGTGGGTCCGGCCCATCATCACGGTGTCGGCCTCGCTTCGGGCGCGGGCGATCAGCGCGGCCAGGAGACGATCGCAGTCGCGGAGGAGGAGCGCCCCGGCGTCGCGAAGCTGGAGGGCGAGGGCGGTGTCGACGACGTCGCTCGAGGTCAGCCCGAGGTGGAGGTAGCGGCCATCCGGACCAATGGTCTCGGCGACCTGGCTGACGAAGGCGATGACGTCGTGATCGGTCGTCCGCTCGATCTCGGCGATTCGCTCGGGGTCGACCACGGCCCGGGCGACGATCGTCGCGAGGGCCTCGGCCGGGACGACACCGCGGGCGGTCTGGGCGCGGCTCACCGCGAGCTCGACCCGGAGCATCTGCTCGAAGCGGGCCTTCTCGGTCCACAGCGCGCCCATCTCGGGCAGCGTGTAGCGGCGGATCATGGTCTCGCCCCGACCGGCGTGGCGAGGTCCAGCCCGATGTCGTGGCGGCGTTGGGCGCCGGGCCAGGCGACGCGATTCGCGGCCGCTTCCGCGACGTCACGAGCGGCCGCCACATCCGGTCCGCGCCCGACGACGGTCAGGACCCGGCCGCCGGCGGTCGACCAGCCATCGCCCGTCGCGTGGGTCGCCGCGTGAAAGACGAGCGCACCGGCTGCCTCGGCGGCGCCGACCCCGCCGATCGGATCGCCGGTCGCGGGTTTGCCCGGATACCCGGCGGTGGCAAGGACGATCCCGACTGCGACCCCCGGCAGCGTCGGCAGGGATCGCTCGTCGGGGAGTTCCCCACGCGCGGCGGCGAGCAGGATCGGCCCGAGCGGGCCGGCCAGGCGCGGCAGGATCACCTGGGCCTCGGGATCGCCGAACCGGGCGTTGAACTCGAGCAGCCGCGGCCCGTCCGGGGTGAGCATCAGTCCGGCGTACAGCGCGCCGCGGAATGGGCTGCCGCGCCGGGAAAGCTCCGCGAGCACCGGCCGGTGGAATCGCTCGAGGAGGTCGTCGGCCGCGTCGTCAGCCAGGTCGGCGAGCGGTGAGATCGCGCCCATCCCGCCCGTATTCGGGCCGCTGTCGCCGTCACCGAGCCGCTTGTGATCGCGGGACAGGGGCAGGGCGATCGCCCGCCGGCCGTCACAGATCGCGATGACGCTGGCTTCCGGGCCGCTGAGGCGCTCCTCGACGACGATCGGACCGGGCTGCTCGGCGATCGCCCGGGCCGCCTCGTCGAGCGTGGTACAGACGGTCACGCCCTTGCCGGCCGCGAGACCGTCAGCCTTGACGACGACCGAGCCGTGCGGCGCGAGGCCCAACGCAAATGCCAGCGCGGCCGACGGGTCGGTCTCCGCGAAGACCCGGCCGCGGGCCATCGGGACCCCGGCGGCCTCCGCGACGTCCCGGCAGAACCCCTTCGAGCTCTCGATCCGGGCCGCCGCGGCCGTCGGGCCGAAGACGGCGACTCCGGCCTCGATCAGGGCGTCCGCCACGCCGGCCGCAAGCGGCGCCTCCGGCCCGACGACGACCAGCTCGACCGCGTGGGTGCGGGCCACGGCGACGATTGCCGTCGGATCCAGCGGGTCGACCCCCGGCACGATCCGGACACGCGGCTCCCGGGCGATCGCGTCGGACCCGGGCGCGACGATCACCTCGTTCACGCCGGGCTCGGCCGCAAGCTTCCAGGCCAACGCGTGCTCACGGCCACCGCCGCCGACAATCAGGATCCGCGTCGGTTGGATGAGCCGGCTCATCGTCGCGGCCCCGCCACTGGCCCGGGCGCCGGGTCGGGCGTGGGGCGCCCGAACGGACGAGCGAGGGCCGACCCGGGCGCCGGTTCGGTCGTGGGGCGCCCGAACCGGGCGAAACGGGGCACGCTCATGTGCCCGCCACAACGCGGTGGCGCATCGGCCGCCATGCCCGCTCGATCGTCTGGGTCCGCTCCGGGCCGACCGATACGAGGACGATCGGGGCTCCGGCATGGTCCTCGAGGGCGGTCACGTAGCGGCGCGCCGCCTCGGGCAGATCGGACAGGGCCCGGACGTCGTGGATCGGCTCCTCCCAGCCCGGGAAATCCTCGTAGATCGGGGTCGCCCGCTCGAGCAGGATCGCCGACGACGGCCATTGCTCCACCCGCCGCCCGTCGATCTCGTACGCGACACAGAGCCGGATCGGATCGACCCCCGACAGGATGTCGAGCTTGTTGAGCATGATCGAACTGACCGAATTCACCGCGACCGCGTAGCGCGCCGACGTGGCGTCGAACCAGCCGACCCGGCGCGGGCGGCCCGTCGTCGTCCCGACCTCGTGGCCGCGCTCGGCGATCCCGCGGCCGACCGCCTCGAGCAGCTCGGTCGGGAACGGCCCGGAACCGACGCGCGTGGCATAGGCCTTCATCACGCCGAAGACCTCGTCGACCTGGCGCGGCCCGATCCCGCCGCCGGTGCACGCGCCGCCGGCGATCGGCGACGACGAGGTCACGAACGGGTATGAACCGTGGTCGATGTCGAGGAGCGTTCCCTGGGCTCCCTCGAGAAGGACGTGGTCGCCCCGACGGAGGGCGTCCTGGACGAGCCACGTGACGTCGGCGAGATGCGGGGCGAGCCGGCGACCCCAGGCGAGGCATTGCTCGACGAGCGGCTCGACCTCGAAGCTGACCTCGGCGCCGAGGGCGGCGAGGAGGGCGTTCTTCTCGGGCAGGATCCGCTCGAGCTTGGTCCCCAGGGCTGCGGCGTTGAGGAGGTCCTCGAGGCGCAGTCCGCTCCGCGCCGCTCGATCCTCGTACGCCGGCCCGATCCCACGCCCCGTCGTGCCGACCTTGGCTCCGCCGAGGCGCGTCTCACGGGCGACGTCGAGCGCCTTGTGGTACGGCAGGATCACGTGCGCCGCGAAGCTCGCCCGCAGCCGCCCGACATCGATCCCGCGCGTCGCCAGGCCGTCGAGCTCGTCGATGAGCGTCGCCGGGTTGACGACGACGCCCGGGCCGATGACCGGCACGATGTGCGGGTAGAGGATCCCCGACGGCACGAGGTGGAGCTTGAAGACCTCGTTGCCGAGCATCAGGGTATGGCCGGCGTTGTCGCCGCCCTGGTAGCGGACGACGAGGGCCGTCTGCTCCGCGAGGAAGTCGGTCGTCTTGCCCTTGCCTTCGTCGCCCCACTGGAGGCCGACGATCACGGTCGCGGGCATCAGCGGCCCCCGGACATGGAGCGACCCCGGACGGTGCCGGGGCCCCGGGTAGCAATCTCCCGCAAAACTCCGCCGACGATCTGGCGAAGCTGAGCGTCGAAGGTGCTCATCCGCCTCACGGGACGAACGACGCGCCTTCCTCGAGCAACGGCGGTCTCCTTGGCGCTTGATCGCGGGGCTCTGAGGACGGCGCCAGTATAGCCGCCGGCGACGCCACGGGCAGCGGCCGTCTGGAACCCCATTGGGACGTTCGGTACTGCCCTGCAGGTACCTTCGGTGGGACGGCCGGCCTCGCCCGGGCAAGTAGCCTTGGCGACGTGATGCGTCTGCTTGGGGGTCTGGGACTCCTTGCCCCGATCGCCCTGCTCGCGGTCTGGCTGGCAAGCCCGAATGCGATCGAGTCCTGGACCGACGAGGGGTCCCGGTCGATCATCGCCGCAATCGTGGCCGCGCTGGTCGGGGTGTCCCTGACGGCCGGCCTGGTCTTCTTCTACGTCCGGCTTCGATTTCGTCGCTTCCTGCGCGCCGCCGAGCGTCTCGCCGCGGGCGAGCTCGAAGTGTCGGTCGGGTCCAGGCCCGGCGACCGCGGGATCGAGGGCCGGCTCGGCCGGTCGATCGATGCAATCTCGCTGGCGCTGTCCGAGACGACGAACGCGGCAACATTCGACAAGCTGACCGGCGTCAGCAATCGCCAGAGCCTCCTCGCCAATCTGTTCTCCGAGGTCGAGCGGGCGAGCCGCTACGAGCGCCCCCTGTCGGTCGCCTTCGTCGACATCGATCATTTCAAGAACGTCAACGACGCCTACGGCCACGAGGCCGGCGACCTCGTCCTGCGGGCCGTCGCCCAGGTCCTCAAGGCGAACCTCCGCGCGTCCGACCAGCTCGGCCGCTATGGCGGCGAGGAGTTCATGCTCATCCTCACCGAGACCGACGTCGAGGAAGGCGCGAGCCTCTGCGAGAAGCTTCGCAACCTGGTCGCCCGCCAGACCGTGAAGCTGGCGGATGGCCAGCAGGTGGGCGTCACGATCTCGATCGGCGTCGCCGGTGGCAAGGGCGGACTCCTCCGGACGGATGTCCTCGTCCGCGACGCCGACGCCGCGATGTATTCGGCGAAGTCGCTCGGGCGGAACCAGACCTACATCTTCGCCGAGCCCGACGAGGACGCTCGCGTCCCGCGGGCCCCGATCTCGGCGACCGGCCGGGCGTTCGCGATGGAGGTCGGGCGGGTCGCCCGCGACGCGGCGACCGCGAGCCTGACGGCGGTCCTCTCGCCACTGCCCCACTATCGCGGCCAGCCGTCGGCACTCATCGCCTCGATCGTCGTCGCGATGGCCCGGAACCTCGCCCTGCCCGATGCCGAGGTCGATCGGATCCGGACCGCGGCGCTGCTCCACGATGTCGGCAAGGTCGCCGTCCCCCAGGAGATCCTGGACAAGCCCGCCGCCCTGTCGTCGGCCGAGTGGCGGACGGTCGTTCAGCACCCCCGGATCGGCCAGGTCATCCTCGAGCAAGCGGCGGCCCTCAAGGACGCCGTGCCGATCATCCTCCACCACCACGAACGCTACTCCGGGCACGGCTACCCCTTCGGCCTGCGCGGGAACGACATTCCTCTCGGAGCCCGGATCGTGGCGATCGCCGACGCCTATGACGCCATGATCCACGACCGGCCGTACAAGCGGGCGATGAGCCACGAGAATGCGATCAAGGAGCTCCGCCGCCATGCCGGGACGCAGTTCGACCCCGAGATGGTGGCGGTCTTCTGCGACCTGTTCGCGCGCGTGGCCCCGGTACCCGATCCGGCGGTGCTCGCCATGACCGCCCCGGCGGCGGCACTCGAGGTGGCTCACCCCAACCGGCGCCGGCGACGCCGCGCGACCGACGTGCCCGAGCCGGCCATCGTCAGCGGCGAGGCGCCCAGCTCCGCCGCAGGCTGAAGCTCGATTCGCCGGGGCTCCACGCTCGCCGCTGTTAAGCCGCACCGAAGCGGCTGGTAAGCCTCGGTGCAGGGCCGCCTGCTAGGTTCTGGCCTGCCCGCCAGGCAAACGCCGGTCCCGCCGAGCGAACCGTCCAGGTCCGACTGAACGTGGTCCGACCCACGATGGTCCATGACCCGCCGGATTGGCCCGACCGCCGGGGCCGGCGCCTCTTCCACCCGCCGCTGCCCGCCGCGCTGTTCCCGCCGGAACGCAGGGCCGCCGACCGCGAGGTCGGACGGCCGAGAAGGAGTACGGACCGTGAATCGGGTCCTCTTGACGGGGCGCCTCACCCGCGACCCCGAGATGCGCAGCCTTGCGAGCGGCAAGGCGGTGACGCAGTTCAGCGTCGCCACCAACGAGTACATCGGCCAGGGCAAGGAAAAGGCCGAGTACCACAACGTCGTGACCTGGGACCGCCTCGCCCAGACCTGCGGCGAGTTCCTCGGCAAGGGCCAGCAGGTCGCAATCGAGGGGCGGATCCAGACGCGCTCCTGGGACGACGACGCCGGAAAGCGGCACTGGAAGACGGAGATCGTGGCCAACCACGTCGAGATGCTGTCCGGCCGGCGGAAGAAGGACTACGCGGCCGAGTCGGCGGCGAACGGCCTCGCGGCGCAGGCCGCGGCCTACGGCGACGATGACGAGGCCGACGACGGCGAGGCAGCGGCGATCGCGGCTGCGGCCGAGCCACTCACCGAGGCGGACGAGGAGGTCGTCGCCGCCTGAGCAACCACGCGACGGAACGAATCCTTCGCAGGACCGGCGGCGGCTTCCCCTCCCCGCCGCCGGTCCGCTTCCTCGACGGGCTGACCGGCCGGGCCGCCCGCCGAGTCGAGATCGACCAGGCTCGGGCTTCGAGACTTCGGGACCGACTGGTGAGTCGGTCAGACCAACTCGAAGAAGGATGCCGCGAGGATCAGGTAGACGATCACCAGGAGGGCGCCCTCCAGCCAGTTCGACTCGCCGTCAAGCGCGATCAGCGCGCTGATCCCGACCGCTGCAGCGACCGCGACGATCTCGAGCGGAGCGAAGACGAGATTCATCTCGTGCCCGGTGAGGACGCCGACGAGGACCAGGATCGGGGCCACGAACAACGCGACCTGGAGGCTCGCGCCGTAGGAGACGGCCATCGAGAACTCCATCCGGTTCTTCCACGCAAGCTGGAGGGCGACGAGCTGCTCGGCCAGGTTGCCGATCACGGGGAGGATGATCACGCCGACGAAGAATGCGGTCAGCCCGAACTGGTCGACGACGGGCTCGATCGCGCCGACCAGGATCTCGGACAGGATCGCGAGCAGGATCGCCGCACCGACCAGGACGACCGCCGCCGTGCGCCCGGTCCAGCCCTGCCCGTCATGGACATCGCGGGCCTCATGCCCGCCGAGGGTGCCCGTCGGGTTCGCGAACTGATAGATCAGGGACAGGACGTAGCCCGCGATCAGGAAGACCGCGACCAGCACCGAATCCTCGACCACACTGCCGGCCGTGCCGCCGCTGCTGGCCGCGAGGATAGCCGGCACGAGCAGGCCGATCGCGGCCAGAACCAACAGGGCGGCGTTCGATCCGGCGATCTCGCGGGAGAACGTCTGGCGTCCGTTCTTCAGCCCACCCACGAGAACGCTTAGCCCGAGAACGAGCAGCAGGTTGCCGATGATCGAGCCGGTCAGGCTTGCTTTCACGACGTCGATCAGCCCGGCCTGCAGGGCGAAGAACGCGATGATCAGCTCGGCAATGTTGCCGAAGGTCGCGTTGAGGATCCCGCCGACCTGGGGCCCGGTGATCGCGCCGATCCGCTCGGTCGCCTGGCCGATCAGCCAGGCAAGGCCGAGGATCGAGACCGCGGCGAGGCCGAACACGAGAGTCGGCGACAGACCCGGGACGACCGTCGCGAGAACGATCGTCCCGATCGCCAGACCGACGACCACCAGGAACGCGATCCGGGCCAGCCGCGACAGGCCGCCGAGGATCGGAATACCGCTACGTCCGGGTTCCGCCTGATCGGTCATGGGTGGCGAATGCTAGCGGTCGGGTCCGGGCGCCCGCCACGTGGTGGCCGGCCTGACGTTCCGCTCATCACCGGGCCGGCGACTCGCTGGCGACGCGGTCGAGGATGGCCCGAGCGCTCGCGCGGTCCGCATACGAAGTCTGCGTCCCGGGCCGGGTCACGCTGTCGGAGGCCATCGCACAACCGAGCCGGGCGGCCAGATGGGGTGCCCAGCCCAGAGCGAGCCCGACTCCGAAGGCACCCACGAACGCGTCACCGGCACCGGTCGTGTCGACCGCGGCGACCACTGGTGCGGCGATCCGTTCGACCGTCCCGCCGAACGGGCGGAGGATCACGCCGCGGTCCCCCAGCGTCACGACCAGCGAGACGCCGAGGCGCGTCCCCAGCGCGTCGATCGCCTCCGCCTCAGTGTCGCGGTCCGGGGCGAGCGAGTGGCCGGCGATCAGGGCGAACTCGGTCTCGTTCGGGACGAGCCAGTCCGTGACGGCAAGCAGGTCCGGCTCGACCGGCCCGCCCGGCGCCGGGTTCAGGATCGTCACCGCGCCGACGTCGCGGGCGGCCCGGAACGCAGCCGTCGTCGTGTCCTGGGGGATCTCGAACTGGCCGAGGACGACGGCCGGTCGAAGGCGTTCGACCGCGGCCGCGGCGGCCCCCGGCGAAACCTCGGCGTTCGTGCCGGGGATCACGATGATTCGGTTCATCCCCGCGCCGTCAACCCAGATGGGGGCCACGCCGGAGGTTCCGGCGACGATCGCGACGTCGTCGGTGGCGACTCCCTGGACGACGAGATTGGCGACGATCGCCCGGCCGTTCGAGTCGTCGCCGACCGCGTTCACCATCGCCACCGCTGCGCCGAACCGCGCTGCCGCGACGGCCTGGTTGGCGCCCTTGCCGCCGAACCCCTGGAGGAATCGAGTTCCCACGAGCGTTTCTCCGGCGTCGGGCAGGCGGTCGGCGAAGGCCACGAGGTCGATCATCGTGCTGCCGACAACCACGATCGCGGGCGAGGGCAGGCCCACGGGCGCGGCCCCGGGCGGGCCTGATCCCCGGCCACCATTCACCCGCCGGCTCCGCCGACGCGGTACAGCCTGCGCCGCGGGATCCCTGTTTCCCCAGCAACCGTCCGCGCCGCGTCGCCGCGTGAGACGCCCGCGGCGACCCGCCGCTCGACCTCGGCCAGGGCCGCGGCCTCGACATCCTCGGCCGTCGCGATCGCCGCCCCGGAGGCCGATTCGACCTCGATTCGGGCCGCGGTCCACGCCCCGACGACCAGGGCGAACTCGCCGCGGAGGGTCAGCTCTCCGCTCCGAGCGCGCTCCGCCAGCTGGCCCAGCGACCCCCGCACGATCTCCTCGTGGAGTTTCGTCAGCTCCCGTCCGATCGCGGCAGGCCGGTCTGCCCCGCAGGCAGCCGCGAGGTCGCGCAGGGTCGCGGCAACCCGCCCGGGCGCTTCGTACACCACGGTCCCGCGCTCGTCGGCCGCGATCCGCGCCATCCGCTCCTTGCGCTCTCGGCCGGACCGTGGCAGGAAGCCCTCGAACGACCAGCGCGGCCCGGCGACGGCGGATGCCGCCACGACCGCCAACACCGCCGACGCGCCCGGGATCGGGACCACGACGCCACCCTCGGCTGCCCAGCCGGCCACGAGGTCGTCGCCGGGATCGCTCACCGACGGCGTGCCGGCGTCCGTCACGAGGGCGAGGTCGGCCCCACTCCGGAGATGGACGAGGAGCTCGGCCAGGCGACTCGCGGAGCTGCGGGCGTGGAAGCTTGTCGTCCGGGTCGTGATCCCGTGGCGCGCGAGCAGGCGGCGCGTGAGCCGGGTGTCCTCCGCGGCGATCAGCGGGACGTCCCGGAGGACTTCGAGCGAGCGCAGCGTGACATCCGACAGGTTCCCGATCGGGGTCGCGACAACGTACAGGCGACCGCCGCCGGCGGGCCTCGCCGCGTCGCTCGCCGCTGCGCTCACCCGCGCGCGGAGCCCGGCCGGCGGCGCGGGTAGAGATAGTCGATCCCGGCCGTCCGCGGGCCGAGCTTGGCGATCGGCGGAACCTGGCGCTTGAACTCGGAGGTCGCGATCAGTCGGTCGACCCGGGCGACGAGGGTGGCGTCGAACCCGAGCTCGGCCATCTCCTCGTCGGTCCGCCGCTTGTCGACCCGCCAGAAGAGGAGCCGGTCGAGAACCGGGTAGCTGAAGTCCGCCTCGGCCTCGTCGGTCTGGCCCGGCCAGAGGTCGGCCGATGGCGCTTTCCGAATGATCTGCTCGGGAACGCCCATCGCCGCGGCCAGCTGCCGGACCTGGCTCTTGTAGAGATCGCCGATCGGATTGAACGCGCAGGCGCTGTCCCCGAAGAGGGTCGTGTAGCCGATCAGCGATTCCGTCTTGTTGCCCGTCCCGACGACGAGCCCACCCCAGGTGACCGACCGATCGTAGAGGACGGTCATCCGTTGCCGGGCCATGACGTTGCCCCGGCGGAGCGGCGGAGCGTCCGGATCCGCGGCGAAGAATGCGTCGACCATCGGGCTGATCTCGACCAGCTCGCTCACGGCCCCCAGCCGCCGGACGACCTCCTCGGCATCGGTCCGCGACGCGTCCGACGACGTCCGGTACGGCATCAGCACGCAGAGCAGCCGCTCAGCCCCGATCGCGTCGGCGACGAGGTAGGCGACGAGGGCGGAGTCGATCCCTCCGGACAATCCGAGCACCGCCCGCTGGAACCCGGCCTGGCGGAGCTGGCCGCGGATGAACTCGGCGATCACCCGGCGGGCGATATCCGCGTCGATCGCGAGCTCGTCGGGCAGCTCGAACAGGTCCCTGCCGTCGGCCGCCGCAATCACCGTCACCGGCCGCCCTCCGGCCGGAACCCGAGCGGGACCCGGACGGGATCGCCGGGGCCGACATCGAGGCCAGGCTCGGCCAGCGGATCGGCGGTCGTATCGGGTGCCAGGCCGGCCCGCTCGGCGATGATCCGGGTCAGCTCCCGGACCTGCAGCTCGGGCCGCTCGTCGCGGAGCAGCGGCAGCGTGAGTCGCTCGCGGCGGAGATCGGCCAGGGGGACTTCGGCGAGGAACAGCCCCTCCTCGAACATCGGGGCGCTGAACAGGGTCTGGCCGCTGGGGGCGATGACTTCCGATCCACCCCAGAACGAGATCGACTCGTCCACCCCGACCCGGTTGCAGAAGACGACGACGGACGTCGTCAGCTGGGCGTACGTCCGCATCAGCGTCCGCCACGACGTCGCCGTGCCGAGGCCGACCTCGTTGCCGGCCGCGAGGTCGCGGCCCGGGGACGACGACACGTTGATCAGGATCTGGGCGCCGTCGAGGGCCAGGAGCTGCGGTGTCGCCAGGTGCCAGAAGTCCTCGCAGATCGCGATCCCGACGCCCGGCCCGAGCCGCGACGGCGTCGCCCGCAGGAGATCGCCCGCGGCAAAGAAGCGACGTTCATCGAACAGGCCGTACGTCGGCAGGAACAGCTTGCGGTGAACATGGCGGATGCGGCCGTCCTCGAGCAGGGCCGCCGCGATGAACAGGCGGTGGTCGGCCGACTCCTCGACGAACGAGACGACGATCGACACGTCCCGGCTGGCCGCGGCGAGGCCGGCCAGGCGCGGATCGTCGAGGCGCATCGCCACCTCGGAGGCCAGATCCTGGAGCAGGTAGCCCGTCAGCCCGAGCTCCGGAAAGACGACAAGCCCGGCACCCTTGACGCGGGCCTCCTCGATCAACTCGTGGTGTCGGGCGAGGTTCGCGTCGAGCATCCCGATCCGCGGCGCGATCTGGGCCAGGGCCACGGTCAGGGTCTGCACGCCCGGAGCATAGCCGCGTCCGAGGCCGCCCGGAAATGAACTGCAGCGGCCCGGCGAGCGTAGTTCGGATGAAGCCGTCGACCCGAGAATCCGCCCGAAGCGCGTGCTAGGCTGTCCGGCACCCGCGACCTGCGGCCCGCGGGCCGAACGCGCGCGGAACGGACGCTCCGACCGGATCCTGTATGCGACAGGACCGCCAAAGGAGCCGTTTGAGGAGGAGTGCATGTCCCGAACCACGAGGTGGTCGCCGCTTGCCGTCGTTGGCACCCTTGCGATCATCGTCTCCGCCTGCGGCGGCGCGGCGACCCCGTCCCCGAGCTCGACGGCATCTGCCGCGGCCCCCGGGTCGGTCGCCCCGCCCAGCCAGGCTGTCAGCCAGGCTCCGTACACCGGGATGACGTATCCCGAGTCAGGCCCGGCTCCGTGCGGCGTCGCACCGTACACGGGCGAGATGAAGCAGATCAAGGCGCTCGACCGCCTGACGGTCGAGTTCCAGCTCTGCGCCCCGGATCCGGCGTTCCTGCCGAAGGTCGCGTTCAGCGTCTTCGGGATCTGGGACTCCGACTACCTCGCCAAGCACGCCCCGGACAAGTCCTACCTGGACCATCCGGTCGGCACCGGGCCCTACACCGTGACCTCGTGGGACAAGGGCAACCGGATCGTCTACGCCGCGAACCCGACGTACTGGGGCACCAAGGCGCTGACGGCGGGCCTCGAGCTCCGCTGGAGCGATGAGGCCGCCCAGCGCCTCCTCGAGCTCAACTCGGGCAGCGTCGACGGCATCGACAACCCCGGCACCGACGACATCGCGACGATCTCGGCCAACGCCGACCAGAAGTTCTACCCGCGCGCGGGCCTGAACACCTTCTACCTCGGCTTCAACAACCAGGACAAGCCCTGGGACAACGAGAAGATCCGCCAGGCGATCGCCATGGGCATCGACCGGGCGTCGATCGTCAAGAACTTCTACCCCGAGGGCTCCCAGGTCGCGACCCATTTCACGCCGTGCGAAGTTCCGCTCGGTTGTGAGGGCGAGGACACGTGGGGCTTCGATGCCACGGCCGCCAAGGCGCTGCTTGCCCAGGGCATGCAGGAAGAGGGCATCACGAGCATCAGCACCAAGCTCTCGTTCCGCGCGGCGGTCCGCGGCTACCTCCCGGATCCGCCGACGATCGCGACCGAGATCAAGCAGCAGCTGAAGAACAACCTCGGCATCAACGTCACCCTCGATCTCCAGGAGTCGGGCGCGTTCCTCGACGCCAACGCCGCCGGCAAGCTGCCCGGCATCTTCATGCTCGGCTGGGGCGCGGACTATCCCGACCCGACCAACTTCCTCGACTACCACTTCGGCGCCGGCTCCGGCAAGAAGTTCGGCAAGCCGCTTCCCGACATCGCCGCCGCGCTCACCAAGGGCGCCACGTCGCTGTCCGACGCGGACCGCAAGGCGGCCTACGCCGAGGCCAACAACCTGATCAAGCAGCACGTGCCTGCGGTGATCATCGCCCACGGCGCCTCGGGCACGGCCTTCAAAGCCGACATCACCGGCGCCCACAGCTCGCCGCTCAGCAACGAGCAGTTCTCGGTCATGCAGGCCGCCGACCGGCCAACGCTCGTGTTCATGCAGAACGCCGAGCCGCTCAGCCTGTACTGCGGGGACGAGACCGACGGTGAGTCGCTCCGTGCCTGCGAGCAGGTCAACGAGTCTCTCTACGCCTACAAGGTCGCCGGCACCGAGGCCGTCCCGAACCTGGCGACCGAGTGCAAGCCGAACGCGGACGCGTCCACCTGGACGTGCACCCTGCGGGATGGCGTGAAGTTCTCCGACGGGGCCGACCTCGACGCCAATGACGTCGTCGTCAGCTACGCCGCCCAGTGGGACACCAAGAACCCGCTCCACGTCGGCCGAACCGGTGCCTTCGACTACTGGCCCGGCCTCTGGAACGGCTTCCTCAACCCGCCCGCTTCCTGAGCGAACCCCAGGAAACCTGAACGAACGGGGGCGCCGGACCGGCGCCCCCGTTCGATCTACCGGCCGGTCCGACTCTGGCCCGGTCCCGCCCGTTCGTTGCCAGCCGCGGGAGACCACCTCGACCCGTGACCCGGTTCATCGCCCGTCGCCTGATCGTCACGATCCCGGTCCTGTTCGGGATCGTGTTCTTCGTGTTCGTGCTGGCGCGGGTCATCCCCGGCGACCCCTGCCGGGCGGTCCTCGGTGAGCGGGCGACGGACGCGATCTGCAATGACTTCATCCATCGCTACGGGCTGGACCAGCCGATCCCGGTCCAGTTCGGGCTCTACCTCGGGCAGCTTGCGAGCGGCGATCTCGGCAACTCGATCAAGCACTCCGAGCCGATCACCGACCTGCTGATCCAGCGCCTCCCGACGACGGTCGAGCTGACGATCATGGCCCTCATCTTC
The DNA here is from genome assembly GCA_038204565.1 of Candidatus Limnocylindrales bacterium. Lineage (GTDB taxonomy): Bacteria > Chloroflexota > Limnocylindria > Limnocylindrales > CSP1-4 > CF-46. Next base: position 35,390 of record JBBRCU010000016.1, on the reverse strand, counting down.
GCGATCGCGGTCGGTGTCCCACTGGGGCTCATCTCGGCGGTCCGGCGCAACTCGCCGGTCGACGTCGGAACCATGGTCTTTGCCAACATCGGCGTGTCGATGCCGGTCTTCGTCCTCGGGCTCGTCCTCGCCTATGTCTTCGCGATCATCTTCAAGGACACCCCGCTCTCGCTGCCCCCCTCGGGCCGGCTGTCATCGGGGATCGTGGTCAAGCCGCTCGTCGAGGTCTGGGGCTGGCAGAGCCTCCAGGGACCGCCGCGGGCCTTCCTCGACTTCGTCTCGGGCCTGTACATCCCGACCGGCATCATCACCGGCCAGTGGACGGCCGCCTTCGACGCCTTCCGCCACCTCCTCCTGCCGGCGATCGCCCTCGGCACGATCCCGCTCGCGATCATCGCCCGGATCACCCGTTCCAGCCTCCTGGAGGTCCTCGGGCTCGACTACATCCGGACGGCCCGGGCGAAAGGCCTCCGCGAACGGTCGGTGATCATCCGCCACGCCACCCGAAATGCGTTGCTGCCGGTCGTCACGATCATCGGCCTCCAGCTCGGGGGCCTGCTGTCGGGCGCCGTCCTGACCGAGACCGTGTTCAACCTGGCCGGCGTCGGGCGGACGATGTTCGAGGCGATCACCGGCCGCGACTATGTCGTCATCCAGGGCTTCACCCTGATCATCGCGGTCACCTACCTCGTCGTGAACTTCCTCGTCGACGTCTCCTATGGCTTCCTTGACCCGAGGATCCGAACCTGATGGCCGCCACGACCGTGTCGCCCCCGCCGCTCGGCGCCGAGACCCTGTCCCGGGGCCGGCCCGCGAGCCTCTGGCGGGACACCATCCGGAACGTCCTCCGGCAACGCTCGGCCGTGGTCGGGCTGTTCCTCCTCACGATCCTCGTCGGCGCCGCGATCTTCGCCCCGATCCTCGCGCCGTACGCCCCGGACCAGGATCTCCGCCGGGTACCCGGCCTCGAGAACGTCGAAAAGCGGGCCGATCCGTGCATCCACGCGCTCGGTTGCCCGGCCGCGACGCCCCAGGCGATCTTCGGGACCGACGGCAACTTCCGCGACGTGTTCAGCCGGGTCCTGTACGGCGGGCGGGTCTCGATCGCGATCGGGCTGGCAGCCATCGGGATCGCCATCGTCCTCGGCACGATCATCGGGGCGATCGCCGGCTACGCCGGCGGCTGGGTCGACAACATCCTCATGCGCCTCATGGACGTGATCCTTGCCTTTCCCTCACTCCTTCTGGCGATCGCGATCGTGACGGCCGTCGGCCAGAGCCTGACAAACGCCCTCATCGCGATCGGCACCGTATCGATCCCGATCTACGCCAGGATCGTCCGTTCGTCGGTCCTGTCGGCCAAGGAGAACGACTACGTGACCGCGTCGCGGGCCCTCGGCGAGTCGCCGGTCGGGATCCTCGTCCGGCGGATCATGCCGAACTCGCTGACGCCGTTGATCGTCCAGGGCACCCTCGGCATCGGCGGCGCCGTCCTGGAGATCGCGGCGCTCGCGTTCGTCGGCGTGACGGGCAGCCCGGACCAGGCCGAGTGGGGCTCGATGATCGGGTTCGAGCGGAACCAGCTGTTCACGGCGCCGCACATCATCCTCGCCCCGGGGATCGCGATCACCCTGACCGTCCTCGGCTTCAACCTCCTCGGCGATGGCCTGCGCGACGCGCTGGACCCGCGGCTCAACCGATGACCGACCGGGATCCCGCCGCCCCGGCAGCGCCGGGCGCCCCCATGGGAGCCGCCTCCCGAATCGTCCTCGATCCGGCAGGCGAGGCGCCGACCGTCGAGGAACTCGTACCGGCCTCGGCGCGCCGGGCTCGCCATGAGCGGGGCGACCGGCCCCTCCTCGAGGTCAAGGGCCTGCGGACTTCGTTCTATACCCGTGACGGCGCGGTTCGGGCGGTGGACGGGATCGACTTCCACGTCGATCGCGGCGAGATCATGGGCCTCGTCGGCGAGTCCGGCTGCGGCAAGAGCGTGACGTCGCTCTCGATCATGGGCCTCGTCGGGCGGCCTGGAAAGATCGAGGAAGGCGAGGTCCTGTTCGACGGCCGCGATCTCCTCAAGCTGAAGGGCGACGAGATGCGGAAGCTCCGCGGCGACCGGATCAGCATGATCTTCCAGCAGCCGCAGTCGTCGCTGAACCCGGTCTGGGACGTCGGGACGCAGATCGCCGAGGTCCTCGAGATCCACCGCAACATGAAGCACGGGGCGGCCCGCAACCGGGCCCTCGAACTGCTCAAGATGGTCGGGATCCCGGACCCCGAGCGGCGTTTGAAGTCGTACCCCCACGAGATGTCGGGCGGGATGGCGCAACGGGTGATGATCGCGATGGCCCTTGCCTGCGAGCCCGAGCTCTTGATCGCTGACGAGCCGACGACCGCCCTCGACGTGACGATCCAGGCCCAGATCCTCGACCTGATGCGGAACCTCCGCGAGCAGACCGGGACCGCGATCATCCTGATTACCCACGACCTCGGGGTCGTCGCCGAGATGTGCGACCGGGTTGCGGTGATGTACGCCGGCGAGATCGTCGAGTACACCGATGTGACGACCCTCTTCCGGCGGCCTCGCCACCCCTACACGCGTGGTCTGATCGGCTCGATCCCGGTCGTCGGCGACGTCCGCGAAGAGCTCAGCGTGATCCCCGGCAACGTCCCCAACCTGATCGATGTCCCGAAGGGTTGCCGGTTCGCTCCGCGCTGCGCGTCGCGCGTCGCGGAGGACAACGCGATGGCGATCGACGTCCATCCCGGACTCCACCCCCTGGAGCCCGGCCACGAGGTCCGCTGCTGGCTGTACCACGACGTCAACGGCCGGCTGATCCCGCGGCCGGAGGGCTGGGTCCCGCGCACGGACGTCGACGCGGCCGAGGTCCTTGCCACCGGGGCCGCCGCCGACGCCGGGGCGGCCATCGAGGGCGCGGCCGTGGGCCTGGCCGGAGATCGGTCGTGACCGCCGACGGCGCGGCGATGGCCGCCGCCACGACGGCGCCCGCCGCCACACCTGCGCCGCGGGTCGGGCCGCCGCCGCTCGTCGAGGTCCGCGGCCTGGTCAAGTACTTTCCGATCCGGGGCGGCGTTCTCCAGCGCACGGTCGCCAATGTCCAGGCGGTCGACGGGGTCAACTTCGACATCGTCAAGGGCGAGACGCTCGGCCTGGTCGGCGAGTCCGGCTGCGGCAAGACGACCGTCGGCCGGCTGCTGCTCCGCCTGATCGACCCGACCGCCGGCACGATCCGGTTTGATGGAACCGACATCACCGGCCTCAAGGGCTCGGCCCTGAAGCCCTACCGGCGGCGGATGCAGATCATCTTCCAGGACCCGTACGCGTCACTCGACCCGCGGACGCCGATCGGCGACAGCATCGGCGAGGGCCTTCGGATCCACGGCATCGGGACGCCGGCCGAGCGCCGCCGGAGGGTCCAGACGATCATGGACCTCGTCGGCCTCGCCCCCTACCACTACCGCCGCTATCCCCACGAGTTCTCGGGTGGACAGCGCCAGCGAATCGGGATTGCCCGGGCGCTCGTCGTCCGACCGGACCTGGTCGTCTGCGACGAGCCCGTCTCGGCGCTCGACGTGTCGATCCAGGCCCAGGTCCTCAACGAGCTCAAGGCGCTCCAGCACGAGCTCGGGCTGACGTTCGTGTTCATCGCCCACAACATGGGCGTCGTCGAGCACATCAGCAACCGGGTCGCCGTGATGTACCTCGGCAAGGTCGTCGAGATCGCCGACCGCCGCGAGATGTTCCGGTCGCCGGAGCACCCGTACACCCAGGCGCTGTTCTCGGCCATCCCGATCCCGGACCCGGAGCTCCGCCGGAAGCGGATCATCCTCCGCGGCGACGTCCCGTCTCCGGTCAACCCGCCGCAGGGCTGCCACTTCAATCCGCGCTGCCAGCTCCGGGCGGAGCTGGGCGGGCCGGCGATCTGTGCGACGACGGAGCCGCCGCTGCTCGATGCCGGCGGCGACCACCTCGTTGCATGTCATTTCCGGGGCTCAGCGGCCGCAGGCGTGGCTATGACCGGCCCAGCGAACGCGGCGGGGAGCCCGCCCACCGCCCGGGCCTGACCGGACGGGGCGCCCGATCCGATCGGACGCCCCGCCGGGCGGACTGGACGCCCCGCCGGGCGGACTGAGCGCGGGAGATCGTCAGCCCTTGACGTACCAGTCGACGACGTTCCAGGTCGGGCCGGCCTGGGTCGGATTGCCGATGAAGTTCCCGACCTTCGGCGCGGCCAGGTCGACCTGCTTGCGGTAGTAGAGCGGGATCTCGACGGTCTTCTCGACATAGACCTTCTGGAACTCGGCCATGGCGTTCTTGATGACCGCGAAATCGACCGACATCCGAACGGCATCGAGGGCGGCGTCGATCTGGGGATCCTTGATCGAGGCGTTGTTCACCCCGATGGGGTTGAACTGGCTGCTGTGATAGCTGAAGAAGTTGCCGAGCGGATCGATCGAGCTGGTGAAGGCGTGCTCGGCGAGGTCGAAGTTGCCCCGCGACAGGGCGCACGGCGTCGTCGCCGTCGACTCGTTGTAGGCCGCGAAGATGTTCGACGCATCGACGGCGTTCGGGATGGCCTCGATCCCGACGTCCCGGAGCGAGCTCGCAACGAGGGCCAGGGTGTCCTCCCGGACCTGGCGGGTCGTCGTGCACAGCTCGATCTTTGCCTTGAGGCCGTTCTTGACCCGGATCCCGTCGGCTCCCGGCACCCAGCCGGCGGCGTCGAGGATCGAGCGCGCCCGGGCCGGGTCGTAGGTCGCCGGCGGCTCCTGGGCAAAGAACCAGGCGCCGGGCGAGATGTTCGAGTTGGCAACCTCGGCCACGCCGCCGAGGAGCCGGGTGTTGATCGCGTTCTTGTCGATCGCGAAGGCGACCGCCTGGCGCATGGCCGGGTCCGCCATCGGGCAGCCCGGGCCACGGTCCTGGACCGCCGGATTCCGGGAGCAGCCGCCGACACCCTTGGCCGTGTCGACGTCGCCGACGTCCGACCAGTTCGGCCGGAGGAACTCGTAGAGCAGGGCCGGGATCGCCGAGACCTGGTCGCCGAGGTCCTCGACCTTGGGGATGTCCGAATCCTGGAGGTCCGTGGCCGCGTCGACCTCGTTGGCCTTGAAGCCGGCGATCATCGCGTCCGCAGAGCCGTACCACTTGAACACGATGCCGTCGAGATGGGCCGGCTTGTTCGTGGCGAAGCTCGTGTAATCCGGATTCCTGACGAGACGGAGCTCGGCGCCCGGGGTGACCGTGTCGAACTTGAAGGCGCCGCTGACCGGGAGCTGCTTGATCTCGGCCGGTCGGAAGCCCTTGCCCGCGACCTGGTCCTTGACCGGGATGGATCCGAGGTAATGGCGCGGCAGGGCCGCGATCATCAGGGTGATGTACCCCTCATAGATCTCCTTGAAGTGCCAGACCATCTCGGTGTCCGAGGGGCAGTCGAAGGCCGTGATGTCGGTGAACCCGGCCGTGACGACGCCGGTGTTGTCCTTGTCGAGGACCCATTCCCAGGCGTACTTGAAGTCGTCGCACGTGAGCGGCTTCCCATCGGACCATTTCAGGCCGTCACGGAGCTCCCAGGTGACCGTCATCGCGTCGCCGTTGATGCCTGGAGCCTTGACGCCGCCGTTGGCGGTCGTCGGGATGTCCTTGGCGAGGTCAGCCTTGTACTTGTAGTCGCTCGTGAAGACGACGAGCGTCGCGAACGTGGCCGAGATGACGTTCGCCTCGCTCTGCTGGGTGACGTAGTACGGGTTGAACTGGTTGGCCTCCTGCCAGTCGCCGACGATCAGCGTGCCGCCATCGGGTCCGTCCGTCGGCGCGTAGGCCGAATGGGTGAGATCGATCGTGTCGCCGGAGGGCGAAGGGCCGCCGGAGGCGGTCGCGCCAGGGCCCATCGGCGCGACGGACGGAGGGTTGGCGGACTGGCTCGGTGGCGCGGTCGCGGCACCCTGGCAGGCGGCGAAGATCAGGGCCACGACGAGCGGCAGGCTGGATCGGGTTCGGTGCACGGGGTCTCCTCCCACGGTGCTTCGCCGGGCGACGCGCGGCGTCCCGGCGCGAACGATCGCCCCGTGGGCGCCACCGATGCGGAAGGCGCGCCCACGGGGCTGATTGACGGGACGGCGCCATCGGCCGACCTCGCTGGCGATCGTCACGGTCAGCTCGGCCGCCCGGAAGGCACGCCGGGATGCCAGATTCGGCGACCGTTCCCGTCTCTTGGTGGCGAAGATGGGAACGATTTAGGAACGGTCTGAACCAGCGTGCCCACCCGCCGGTATTCCTGTGATGATCGCGCCACTCCACGGCCGCCCTGACCGGCCGTGGTCGAATATCGAGGAGGCTCCCCTGTCCAGCCCGCCCATCGTGCTCGACCGGACCACGTCGATCCCGCTCTACCGCCAGATCGAGCTTCAGCTGCGCGACGCGATCCTCGAGCGCCGGCTGCGCGCCGGAACCGCGCTGCCGGGCATCCGGGCCTTCGCCCGCGAGCTCGGCGTCGCGGCCATCACGGTGATCACGGCCTACGACCAGCTGGCCGCCGAGGGCTATCTCGAGCCACGCCCGGGCAAGGGCACGCTCGTGGCCCCGGACATCCCCACCGTTCGGCATCGTTCCGGGCCGACCGGGGGTGTCCATCGCCGTGTGCCGACCGCAAGCCCGACGCTCCCGTCGTCGACGGCCAAAGGGCCCGATCGGCCGTACTTCGACCGCGCCTGGCCAGCCGTCCGATTCGATTTCAGGACCGGCTCGACTGCCCTCGACGTGTTCCCGGTCCGGGCCTGGGAGCGGACCCTCCAGGCCGCCTGGCGGGACCTTGCATCCGGTGGCGGGCGAGGACTGACCGACTACACCCGACCCGAGGGCGACGGCCGGCTGCGGGTCGAGCTCGCGGCGTACCTAGGGCGATCGCGAGCTGTCCGAGCCGAGCCCGAGCAGGTCGTGGTGACGTCCGGAGCACAGGGGGCGATGGCGGTCGGCGCCCGGCTGTGGCTGGGCGGCGGCCGACGGCTCGCGGTCGAGGACCCCGGCGGCCCGCACCTGCAGCGGACATTCAGCGGTCTCGGGATCCCTCTTGTTCACGTCCCGGTCGACGACCGCGGGCTGCGGGTCGACCGGCTGCCCGACGACGCTTCAGGCGTCCTCGTCACGCCGTCCTGGCAATACCCGCGAGGCGGGACGATGCCGATCGCCCGGCGCCTCCAGCTCCTCGACTGGGCGGCAGCCCGCCGAGCGGTCGTCATCGAGGACGACTGCGACAGCGAGCTGCGCTACCAGGGCCATCCCCTGCCGTCGCTCCAGGGTCTGGACGGCGACGGACGCGTGCTCTACGTCGGGACGTTCAGCAAGGTCCTCTTTCCCGGACTTCGGACAGGCTACGCCGTGGTCCCGGAAGCAGCCGTCCGGCTGTACGTCGCCCAGCTCGAGGCCGCCTATCGGGGGCCGAGCGCCATCGAGCAACGGGCCCTCGCCATCTTCATCGCCGAGGGCCAGTTCGAACGCCATCTGGGCCGGCTTCGCACCGCATTCGCCGAGCGCCAGCAGGCCCTGCTGGCGGCGCTCGCCGAGGAGCTCGGTCGTGTCGTCAGCGCCGATGCGGCGCCCGGCGGCACCCACCTCGTCGTCCGGATCGAGGATGTCCGCCTGACCGCAACGGATCTCGCGACCCGCGCCAGGGCCTACGACGTCGCGATCGAGCCCCTGATCGGGTCCGCTCATGAGCCGACCGGTGACCGCGAGTTCCTGATGCACTACGGTCGACTGCCGCCCACCGACATTCGCGCCGGCGTCCAGCTCCTGGCCCGGGCCGCGACCCGACCAACGAGCCGGGCGATCGCCTGACCGCCCGGCACGAGGCCTGTCCGTGAGTCCCCCTCGACGAAGCCGGTGCCCGCGGAAGTGGCCGCGCAGCGTTCCCATTGCCATGGATCTCGGCGTGCCTGTCGATGAGGCCGTCCGGCGGCGACGATGGGGTCATCGCGGGACCCTCCCGTCGGACGCCAGGAGCCTTCACCAATGCCGACCGAGACCGCACCTGCCGCCGAGGAGTTGTTCGAGAACGGGCAGTTCGCCGAGGCGCTCGAAGCCTGGCAGGCCGTCGTCGACGGCGACCCAGGGTCGGTCCGCGCGCGCGCCCGGGTGGCCGGCTGCCTGATCGGGCTCGGACGTCCCGGGGAAGCCGTCACGATCCTCGAGCCGCTCGTGGCCGCGATGCCCGGGCAGCCTGGCCTGGCCTACCGGCTGGCCGTGGCTCGGGCGGGGATCGCCGACGACGAGGCCGCGCTCGCGGCGCTTGATCAGGCTGCGTCGGCCGGCCTGCGCCTCACGTCGGGGCTCGACCGCGAAGCCGCCTTCGCCCGACTGCGATCACGGGCCCGTTTCGTCGCGATCCGCGACCGGATCGCCGCCAACGATGCACCGACCGCGCTCGACCCGCGCTTCCGGACATTCGACTTCTGGGTCGGATTCTGGGAAGCGCGAACCACCGACGGCGTCCTCCAGGGCCACAACCGGATCGAACGGGTCCTCGGTGGGGCGGCGATCATCGAACGCTGGTCGGGCGCGAGCGGTCTGCGGGGCACGTCGCTCAATCGGTACGACCGGCACACGGACACGTGGCGCCAGACCTGGGTCGACGACCAGGGCGATGTCGTCGAGTTCGAGGACGGCCGTGCCGGCGCCGGTCGGGTCGTGTTCGGCGCGGCCGATTCGACCGGCGGACGACGCCGTCTGACCTTCGAGGACCGCGGTCCGGACGCGTTCCGCCAACTCTCGGAACAGTCCGACGACGACGGGACGACCTGGTCCGTGGAGTACGACTTCCACTATCGCCGCCTGCCCGACGATCCCCCGTCGGCGAACTGACGAAACCGCTGGCAGCCGGGCTGCAGGCGGCAACGCCGCGAGTGTCGCTCGTGCGCGACGGCCTACTCGAGCAGCAACCGCTGCTGGAGGATGGCCTGCTCGACGAGCGCCGCGATCTGCTGCCGAATCGGCGCGTAGTCCGCCAGGGCCTGGGCGATCGCCTGGCTGCCGGCGACGATCCCGTTGGCGTCGCCGTTCGAGATGGAGTCACGGAGCTGCTTCGCGCCCGCGAGGAGCTCCGGAAAGGACTTCCGATAAAGCGCCGCGACCGGCGTCGTGCCGGCGTAGACCTCGAGACGGTCGATGTCCGGCAGCAGGCCGTTGATCAAGGTCGCGAGCCCATCCGCCGCGCCCCACATCGCCTTGAGGTCCTGGCTGGCCGCCGCCGCCTGCAGGTCGTCACCGGCCTTGCGGATCTCGCCGTCCGCGCCGCCGAGGGCGAGCACCGCGAGGACGGTCGTCCCGGGCCAGTGCGGCTGCGATGCGTCGGGCTTGACCGACCCGGCCGCAACGGAGGAAGGGGTGCCGCTCGGAGCCAACGGTCCGATCACCGGGACCGCCGCCGGCGCGGACGACGGGTCAGCCGTGGCGGTCGCCGCGGCTGGGCCAACAGTCGAGCCGCCACAGGCAGCGAGGACCGCGATGACCATCGAGCCGGCGACGGCCAGCGTCAGCCTGGACCGGAGACGAGGACGATTCACGCGATGGAGAGCGACGGTCCGTGGGCCCGGTCCCGCCGCCCGGCGACGAGTCATTCCGGGTCGGCGACCGCCGTGGCCACGGCCGACTGGGTCTCGACCGCTGCCGAGACGCTTTCCGCGCTGATCTGTTCAGCAAAGTGGCAGGCGGTCTGGTGGCCGCCCCCGAAGTCGCGGAGCTGCGGCTCGACGGTCGTGCACTGTTCGGGTTTGCCGAGCTTCTCGTACAGCCAGCAGCGGGTATGGAACCGGCAGCCCGTGGGCGGAGCGGCGGGCGACGGCACGTCGCCTTTCAGGACGAGGCGCTTCTTGCGGTGGCGCGGGTTCGGGTCCGGGATCGCCGACAGGAGCGCGACCGTGTACGGATGGCGAGGGTCCTTGTACAGCTGCTCGACGGAGCCGATCTCGGCGATCTTGCCGAGGTACATCACACCGACCCGGTCGCTGAAGTACTGGACGACGGAAAGGTTGTGGCTGATGAAGATATAGGTGAGGTTGAGGTCACGCCGAAGGTCGAGGAGCAGGTTCAGGACCTGGCTCTGGATCGACACGTCGAGCGCGGATACCGGTTCGTCGCAGACCACGATGTCGGGGCCGAGCGCGAGCGCCCGGGCGATCCCGATCCGCTGGCGTTGGCCGCCGGAGAACTCGTGTGGGTAACGCCGGGTGTACTCCCGCCGGAGACCGACGAGCTCGAGCGAGTCCTCGACCTTCTTGTCGCGGGTCTTGCGGTCCTTCATCCCCTGGGCGAACAGGCCCTCGCCGATGATGTCGCTGACGGGCATCCGCGGATTCAGCGACCCGAACGGGTCCTGGAAGATGATCTGCATCTTGCGCCGGAGCGGCCGGAGCTCGTCGGCACTGATCTTGGTGATGTCCCGCCCGGCGAACGTGATCGTGCCGGCGGTCGGCTCGATCAGCCGGAGGACCGACCGGCCGAGGGTCGTCTTGCCGCAGCCGGATTCGCCGACGAGGCTGAACGTCTCGCCGGAATTCACATCGAAGTCGACCCCGTCGACCGCGTAGACCGTCCCGATCTGGCGCTTGAGCAGACCGCCGATGATCGGGAAGTGCTTCTTCAGGCCACGGACCTGGAGGAGGGTATGGCCTTCGCCGACACGGGCGATCCGAAGCGGATCCATCTCCGCCACCGAATCGCTGCCCTCGACGACGATCGGAGCGTCCGGCGTGGCCTTGCCCGACACGGCCTCGCCCTGGAGCGAATCGGTGGCTGTGGATTCCATTGTCGAGCTCGTGTCCTCCACGTCAGACGATCCCCTGCCCGACATTCATCCTGCGTTCGTGATCGGCGACCGCGTCGGGCAGACGTGCCGCCCCGGCCGGAGTGTGGAGGTGGCAGCGTGCCTGCTGGTTGGCGTGGCCGACCGCCTGGTAGAGGTCCGGCGTCTTCTCGCTGCAGAGGTCCCAGGCATACGGGCAGCGCGGCTCGAAGCGACAGGCCGGCGGCATGTTGAAGGGGTTCGGGACGGTGCCCTTGATCGCCGACAGGCGGCCACCCCGTTTCTCGACGGTCGGGATCGATTCGAGCAGGCCCATCGTGTACGGCGCTCGCGGATTGACGAGGACTTCGTCGACTGTGCCGTGCTCGACGACCTGGCCGGCGTACATCACGATCACGTCGTCGACCATCTCGGCGACCACCCCGAGATCGTGGGTGATCAGGAGGAGTGCCGAGTCGGTCCGTTCCTGGATCGTCTTGAGGAGCTCGAGGATCTGGGCCTGGATCGTGACGTCGAGCGCGGTCGTCGGCTCGTCGGCAATCAGGAGCTGCGGCTCGCAGGAGAGCGCCATCGCGATCATCACTCGCTGGCGCATGCCGCCCGACATCTCATGGGGGTACTGCTTGACGCGTCGCTCCGGCGACGGGATGCCGACCAGCTGGATCGCCTCGATCGCCCGCTCCCAGGCGGCTTTCCGGCTGACCTTCTTGTGGCGCTGCACCTGCTCCGCGATCTGATCACCGATCGTGAACACCGGGTTCAGGCTCGTCAACGGCTCCTGGAAGATCATCGCCATGTCGTTGCCGCGGAGCTTGCGCATGTCGTCCATCGGCATCGACAGCAGCTCCTTGCCGTCGAACCAGATCTCCCCCGAGCGAATCTCGGCCGGGGGGATGTCGAGCAGGCGCATCATCGTCAGGGCGCTGACGCTCTTGCCCGAGCCCGACTCGCCAACGATCCCGAGAGATTTTCCGCGCTTCAGCGAGTAGGAAACGCCGTCCACCGCAGGAACCGTCCCGTCGAGGACGTGAAAGTACGTGCGCAGGTCGCGGACCTCCAGCAGGACGTCATCCGGCGGCGGCGACCCGAGCGCCGTCGGTGCGATGATGATCTCGGTCATGCCCGGGACCGGGGATCGAACGCGTCGCGCAGCCCGTCGCCGATGAAGTTCACCGCAAGTACGGTCAGGATGATCGACAGGCCGGGGAACAGGGGCCACCACCAGTTGCCCTGGGGAATGAAGGTCAGCGCGTTCGAGAGGATATTGCCCCACGTCGGCGTGATCGGATTGACGCCGAACCCGAGGAAGCTGACGAAGGCCTCGCCGATGATGTTGCCGGCAACGATCAACGATGCCGACACGACAATCGGACTGAGGGCGTTCGGCAGGATGTGCTTGAAGATGATCCGCCGATCGCGAACGCCGACGGCCTTTGCTGCCTCGACGAACTCCCGCTCGCGGATCGACAGGAACAGGCTCCGGACGAGGCGAGCGACGCCCATCCAGCCGAACAGGCCGAAGATGATGATGATCTGCCAAACGTTGTCGCGGCCGCCGGCGAAGAACTTCGCGGCGACGAGGATGACGAACAGCAGGGGCAGGCTGAGCATGACGTCGACGACCCGCATCAGGAGGTTGTCGACGAAGCCGCCGATGTAGCCGGCGATCGACCCGACGATCGTGCCGATGGTGACGCCGATGATCATGCTCGAGAAGCCGATCAGCAGCGACCACTTCGCGCCGTTGACGACGAGGAGGAAGACATCGCGCTGGAGGCCGCCGGTCTCACCGAAGATGTGCTGGAGGGACGGTGGTCGGCCGGCCGCGACGTAGACGTCTGGCTTCGGAACCGTGGAGAACTCGAACGGGATGAGAAACGGACCCACGATCGCGATGACCGCCAGCGTGAGCAGGATGCCGAGGCCGATGAGCGCAAGCCGGTGCTTCTTGAACTTGCGCCAGGCGAGTTGCCACTGGCTGAGCGACTCGAGGCCGACCTCGTAATCGGCGCTCGGCTCGTCGGGGGCGGGGTCGACGGTACCGATTCCCCCGCCCGCGATTCCTTCAGTCATGCGGTCGCGAACCTCTGTGCTAGTACTTGATCCGTGGATCGACGAACGCATAGGCGAGATCGGCGATCAGGTTGGCGAGGACCACGACTGTCGCGGAGATCATCAGGATCCCCATGAGAATCGGGTAGTCGAACTTCTGGGTCGCGTCGATCGTCATCTTGCCGATACCGGGCCACGAGAAGATCGTCTCGGTGACGATCGCGCCGGTGAACAGGAACGGGATCTCGAGGCCGATGTTGGTCAGGACGGGGAGCATCGCGTTGCGAAGCGCGTGCTTGAACGTCACCGCTCGACTCGAGAGGCCCTTGGCCTTGGCCGTTCGGACGTAGTCCTGGCTGAGGGCCTCGAGCATGCTCGCCCGGATGAACCGCGAGTCGCCGGCGATGTTGACCACGACCAGCGTAAACACCGGCAGGATCAGGTGCTTGCCGATGTCGAAGAGCGCCTGGAATGGGTGCTGTCCGAAGTAAACCCAATAGGGATCGCTGCCGAACGCGGGCGACAGACGGGTCTCGGTCATCCCGCTGGCCGGCAGGATATTCAGGCCAGGCCCGCTGAAGAGGAAGATCAGCATGATCCCCAGCCAGAACGTGGGCATGGCGAAGCCCACGTAGGCGAAGATCGTCGCGATCTGATCGAACCACGAGTAGCGTTTCACGGCCGCCGTGACGCCGATCAGGACGGCGATCGAGAGCCAGATCACCAGGGCGAAGGTGGCAAGGATGAACGTCGGCAGGGCGCCCCTGGCGATTCGGGTCATCACCGCCTCGCCGGAGTCGATCGAGTAGCCGAAGTCGCCGTGGAGGACGCCGTTGGTGGCGCCCGAGATCCCGCCCGGCAGGAAGTTCGGCCAACCGTTCGGGCCGATGAATGCGTCGGGCGGCGGGAAGATGCCGGCAATGTTGCCGGAGACGTCCGGGTTGCAGGCGCCGACCCAACGGCAGTACTGGATGGGGATCGGCTGGTCGAGACCCCAGGCCTTCTTGAATTGTTCGCGCTGATCGTTGGTGAAGCGGGGGTTCTGGGCGAACTTGGCGATCGGCCCACCCGGCGCGCTGAGGAGGATCGCGTACACGGCGATGCTGATGCCGATGAGGACGGGGATCGCCTGCGCCACGCGGCGGACCACATATTTCGTCATCGGCTCACCACCTGTCGTGTTGCGTGGTTGGTCCAAGAGATCACGGGTTCAACTCAGTCCGTGTCCCGAGCCGCATCGGTGCGGACACGGTACACGGTTCGGCGCTCGGTTGCCACTCGGGGCGCCCGTTCGAAACGGGCGCCCCGAGCTGTCAGTTCGTGATACCGCGCCCGGTGGGCGGCGGTTCAACTAGCCCTTGACGAACCAGTCGACGGCATTCCACGTTGGCCCGGCCTGGGTCGGGTTGGCGAAGAAGTTGCCGAGCTTCGGCCCGACGAGGTCGACGTTCTTGCGGTAGTACAGAGGGATCTCCACGGTCTGCTCAACGTAGATCTTCTGGAACTCGGCCATCGCGTCCTTGATGACCTTGAAGTCCACGTTGTTCTGGACCGCTTCGAGCGCCTTGTCGATGCCGGGGTCGCTGACCTGGGCATCGTTGACGCCCTTCGGCTCGAACTGCGAGCTGTGGTAGCTGAAGAAGTTGCCCAGCGGGTCGATCGAGCTCGAGAAGGCGTGCTCGGCGATGTCGAAGTTGCTGCGGGACAGGGCGCACGGGGTATCCGCGGTCGCCGTGTTGTAGTCGGCGAAGATGTTCGACGCGTCGACCGCGTTCGGAACGGCCTCGATGCCGACATCCTTGAGCTTCGACGCGATCAGGGCCAGGGTGTCCTCACGGACCTGGCGGGTGGTCGTGCAGAGCTCGATCTTGGCCCGGAGCCCGCCCTTGACCCGGATGCCGTCGGCGCCCGCGACCCAGCCGGCCGCGTCGAGGATCGACATGGCCTTCGCGGGATCGTAGGTGGCCGGCGGCTGGTCGGCGAAGAACCAGGCGCCTGGGGAGATGTTGGTGTTGGCGATCTGGACCGTGTTGCTCAGCAGTCGCTGGTTGATCTCGTTCTTGTCGATCGCGAACGAGATGGCCTGGCGCATCGCCGGGTCAGCCATCGGGCAACCGGTGCCCCGATCCTGGACGGTCGGGTTCTTCGAGCATGCAGTCGCCGACCAGTTCGGGCGGAGGAACTCGTAGAGCAGGGCCGGAACGGCCGAGACCTGGTCGCCGAGGTCCTGGACCTTCGGGATGTCCGAGTCCTGGAGGTCGGTCGCGAAGTCGACTTCGTTGGCCTTGAAGCCCGCGATCATGGCATCGGCCGAGCCGTACCACTTCCAGACGAGCTTGTCGAGGTGCGCGGGCTTGTTGCTCGCGAAGCCGTTGTAGTTCGGGTTCTTGCTCAGGCGCAGCTCGGCGCCCGGGGTCACGGTGTCGAACTTGAACGCGCCGCTCACCGGGAGCTTCGCGATATCACTCGGGCGGTAGCCCTTGCCCGCGACCATGTCCTTGACCGCGAAGCTGCCCATGTAATGGCGCGGCAGCGGCGCGACGTCGAGGGTGATGTAGCCCTCGAAGATCTTCGGGAAGTGCTCGACGAGCTCGGTGTCCGAGTTGCAGTCGACCTTGCTGACGGCCTGATAGCTCGACAGCACGCCGATGCCGGTGTTGTTCTTGTCGAGGACCCACTCGTGCGAGAACTTGAAGTCGTCGCAGGTCAGGGGCTGGCCGTCCGACCACTTCAGGCCGTCCTTGAGCTCCCAGGTGACCGTCATTGCGTCGCCGTTGACGCCCGGGACCTTGACCCCGCCGTTGGCGGTGGTCGGGATGTCCTTGGCGAGGTCCGCCTTGTACTTGTAGTCGTTCGTCAGGACGACGAGCGTGGAGGTCGTCGCCGAGATGACGTTGGCCTCGGTGACCTGGCCCGCGTAGTACGGGTTGAACTGGTTGGCTTCCTGCCAGTCGCCGACGATGATCGTGCCGCCATCGGTGGCGGCACCGGGCGCGTACGCCGAGTGCGTGAGGTCCACCGTGCCGGTGTCAGCCGAGGCTGCCGCCGAGCCACCCGGGGCCGTCGAGCCACCCGGGGCCGTCGAGGCCGGCGGGGCCGCCGACGTGGTCGGCGAGGGCGTCGCTGCACCCTGGCAAGCCGCGAACACGATCATCGTGCTCGCGAACAGGCCAATCAGACGTGTCCGCATCTAGTCTCCTCCTATTCAGTGTGTCTCCCCACACTGGTGGTCGCAGGCCGGTGCCTTCGCAGCCGCGGAGCCCTTCTTCGCCACCCGATCAGGCAGGGGCCTGTTGGGAGCGGTCGAATGAAGGGTCGCGCGAGCACACGGTGAGCTACGGCTCCTGCGCTGCAGGTACTATGGCCACGGGGCCAGACCCTGTCAAATCGCCTCCGGCGGTCGTCCGTTGGGCTCGATGGGGCCCACCTCCTTCCGCGTCGGGCGATAGTTGTCAGGGTTCCTGGGAGTGCCGAACGGGATCGGCTCGGTGGCCGCGTCCCCGGCTCCGACGAGCGGGCTGCCCTGCCGAACGGACGCGATGTAGGCCGCCTCGATCTGGCGTGCCGATGCGTCCTGGGCGCGCTGGTCCGTGAGCGGCGTGGCCCCCGGCCCCAGACTCGCGCCACCGAAGCGGATCGGCAAGACGAGGACCGCCACCATCGCGAAGCTCATCGCGACTCCGGCGAGGGGCGACATCCATGTCGGCCGCCTGCGCCAGCCCTGGATCCGGACCCGGAGCCGCGGCCACGCGTCCGCCGCCGGCTCGACCTGAGCGGCCTCGTCGCCGATGCGGCGGAGAGCGGTGACGGTGAGGATCGTGGACTCGACGACGTCCGTGCACCGGACGCAGCGGTCGAGGTGAGCAAGAGCGGCACCGGTGTCAGCCCGGACCTCGCCGCGGTCGACGAAATCGATCAGGGTCGGGCGGTAACGGGAGCAGCCCCGGGTCAGGTCGATCACGACGCGTTCGCCTCGACCTCGTCGACGGGCGCGAGGTAGGCGCCGCCGAAGCGGCGGTCCCGCTCGAGCTGGGTGCGCAGGTTGCGCAGCGCATAGTGCAGACGCGACTTGACCGTCCCCAGCTGGATCCCGAGGACCTCGGCCGTCTCCTGGAGGGACAGCCGGTGGAGGTAGTACAGGACGACGACGCTGCGATGCTTCTCCGGAAGCGTGGCGATCCCGTCGCGGACGATCAGGCGGAGCTCCTCCTGCTCGGCCCGGTCTGCCGGCAATGGTCCGTCATCGGCCCGGCTGGCCTCCGTCGCCTCATCGATCGGGTTGGTCGCCAGCCGCTTGCGTGACAGGCGCGAATAGCAGAGGTTCAACGACACTCGATGGAGCCACGGCAGGGGCGACACGTCCGAATGGAGCGTGTGCCGCCGCTGGTAGGCCCGGGCGAAGGTGTCCTGAAGGACCTCTTCCGCGGCCTGGCGATCTCCGGTCAGCCCGTAGGCCGTCCGATAGATCGAGGAGCGGTAGCGAGCGAAGAACTCCTCGAAGGCGTCCAGATCGTCGGCCTGCACACGGCGCAGCAACTCCGCATCCATGGCATTGCCGGCTCTCGACGTGGCGCCTCCCGCAGCGTCTTGCGTCGTCAGATCTCCGTGCAGGCGAACTCGGCGTGATGGCCGTCTGTTACCAACAAGATACCTGCCATCCGGCCACGAGGTTCAATCTCCGCCGAGGACTGCAGCGAGCGAGGACCGCAGGTGGCAACGCAGCCATCGTCGTCCCACTGCCATCCGCTCCGTGACTGCGTTCGCAACAGCCCCTAATCCGGGCAGGGCATGTCGGCGCCGGCCATTGCTCTCCAGCGCAGATTCGGATGGCGCGCCGCGGTCGCCTCGTCGAGCCGGCCGACCGGCGCATCGTGCGGCGCGCTCTTCACCAACTCCGGATCCGTTTCGCACTCGCGGGCGATCGCGATCAGGGCGTCGGCGAACGCGTCGAGCGTCTCGACCGACTCGGTCTCGGTCGGCTCGATGAGCATCCCCTCCTCGACGGTCAGGGGGAAGTAGATCGTCGGGGGGTGGTAACCGAAGTCGATCAGGCGTTTGGCGATGTCGAGCGTCCTGACGCCGGTCCGCTTCTTGATCCCGGCCGCCGACGCGACGAACTCGTGCTTGCAGACCCGATCGAACGGGATGTCGTAGGCCTCCCCGACACGCTTGCGGAGATAGTTCGCGGCCAGGACGGCATCGTCGCTGACCTGGCGGAGCCCGGTCCCGCCGTGCGCCCGGAGATAGGCAAACGCGCGGACCAGGACGCCGGTGTTGCCGACAAAGCTGCGCAGGCGGCCGATCGACTCGGGCCGCTCCCCGGGCCGCTCGAGCCGGTACGACCCATCGTCGGCCCGGAGGACCCGCGGGGCTGGCAGGAACGGCAGCAGCGCCTCGCGAACCCCGACCGGCCCGGCCCCCGGGCCGCCACCGCCATGCGGCGTCGAGAACGTCTTGTGGACATTGAAATGCATGACGTCGAAGCCCGCCTCGCCCGGCTTGAACCGGCCGAGGATCGCGTTCAGGTTGGCGCCGTCCATGTAGGCCAACGCGCCCGCCCCGTGGACGGCATCGAGCAGCTCACCGATCCGGCGCTCGAAGAGCCCGAGGGTCGAAGGGTTGGTGATCATCACCGCGGCCGTCCGTGGTCCGAGGGCGGCCCGGAAGGCATCGACGTCGACCCCGCCATCGGGCGCCGACGGGATCGTGATGGTCCGGAAGCCGGCCATCGTCGCGGTCGCCGGGTTCGTCCCGTGGGAGCTGTCCGGGACGAGAACCTCGTCGCGATCGGTGTCCCCCCGACTGCGGTGGTAGGCGCGGATCATCAGGATCCCGGTCAGCTCGCCCTGGGCCCCGGCCGCCGGCTGGAGAGTCACTACTTTCATCCCGCTGATCTCGGCCAACCACTCCTCGAGCTCGAACAGCAGCTGGAGGGTGCCCTGGGCGATCTCGTCGGGGGCGAACGGATGGAGGTTCGCGAAGCCCGGCAGGCGGGCGGCCCATTCGTTGAGCTTCGGATTGAACTTCATCGTGCACGAGCCGAGGGGGTAGAAGCCAGTGTCGATCGAGTAGTTGAGCTGGGAGAGGTTCACGTAGTGACGGACGACCTCGAGCTCGTTCAGCTCCGGGAGGGCCGGCGGGGTGGCGCGCCGGGCGGCGGCCGGGATCCGGTCGAGAGCGTCCTTGGGCGGATGCGGAATCTTGTCGCCGCCGCGACCAGGTCGCGAGCGCTCGAAGAGGGTCGGCTGGAGCTGCTCGCCCACGACCGTCATCGGACCGCCTCCGCGGGAATGCTCGCGCCTGCGCCGCGGCGGTCGGCTGGCCCGCTGCGAAGGTCGCCCGCCAGCTCCGCGGCCAAGGCCGCGGCGAACCGCTCGATGTCCGCCTCGGACGTGATCTCGGTCGCGCAGACGAGGAGGGCATCGGCCAGGCTCGGTTCGTCAGGGACGACGTCGGCGAGGACGAGACCGGCGAGGATGCCCCGCTCGATCAGCCGGCGGTGAACCGCCCGCGCCTCCGGCACGCGGACCGCAAACTCGTTCAGGTAGGCGCCGCCATGGATCCGCGGCGCGCCGACGGCCGCCAGGGCCGCTTCGAGGCGGGCCGCTCGGGCGGCGCCCAGGGCGGCGACATCGCGCAGGCCGTGCGGTCCGATCGTCGCGATGTAGATGCTGGCAGCCAGGGCGAGGAGGGCCTGGTTCGTGCAGATGTTGCTGGCCGCCTTGTCCCGCCGGATGTCCTGCTCCCGGGCGCGCATCGTCATCACGTAGGCGCGCCGGCCATTGAGGTCGGTCGTCATCCCCACGAGGCGACCCGGAATCTGGCGGACGAGGGCGTCGGTCGAGGCCAGGATCCCGAGATAGGGGCCGCCGTATTGCGGAGCGATCCCGAGCGGCTGGCCCTCCCCTCCTGCGATGTCGGCGCCGTACGCCCCGGGCGGGGCGAGGACCGCCAGCGAGACCGGCTCGATGACGCTCACGAAGAGCGCCCCTGCGGCGTGGGCAAGGCGCCCGATCTCGGCCATCGGCTCGAGGAGGCCGAAGAAGTTCGGCTGACCGGCGATCACGCCGGCGACCGGCCGCGAACCATCGGCGAGGAGGCGCTCGAGGGCGGCGAGATCGGTCGTGCCCGCCGCGTCCCCGGCGGCGACGAGCGGGACCTCCTCGACCTCGAGGCCGTGGCCGAAATAGGCCCGGAGCGTCTCGCGGTAATGAGGATGGACCGCCTTCGACACGAGGACGCGCTCGCGGCGGGTCGCCCGGCAGGTCATCAGGCCGGCCTCGGCCGTGGCCGCCGCACCGTCGTAGTGGGACGCCGACACGACGTCGAGGTCGACCAGCTCGGCGATGAGCGACTCGTACTCATAGATGCTCTGGAGCGTGCCCTGGCTGATCTCCGGCTGGTACGGCGTATAGGCCGTGTACCACTCGCCGCGGAGCAGCAGCTGATCGACATTTGGCGGCGTCCAGTGGCGGTAGACGCCGGCGCCGAGGAACGAGGTCAGGTCGGTCCGGTTACGCCCGGCCAGGGCCTGGAGGCGGGCCGCGAGCTCGAGCTCGGGCTCCGGGCCGGGGAGATCGAGGCGACTGGCCCGGAGCTCTGCCGGGATGTCCTCGAACAGGCGGTCGACGCTGTCGATCCCGAGAGCAGCCAGCATCCGCTCCCGGTCAACCGGGGTATGTGGTCCGTAGGGCATCGCCGGTCAGCCGGCCGCGATCAGTGCGTCGTAGGCGGCCGGGTCGAGCAGGTCGCCGACCTCGTCCGGAGCGCTCAACCGCAGCCGGACCATCCAGCCCTCGCCATACGGATCGCTGTTGACCAGCTCCGGCGCTCCGGCCAGGGCATCGTTCGCCGCGGAGACCTCGCCGGAGACGGGCGCGAACAGGTCCGAGACAGCCTTCACCGACTCGACGACCCCGAACGCGGCGAACTGGGCGAGAATCCGGCCGACGTCCGGCAGCTCGACGAAGACGATGTCGCCGAGCTGGCTGGCCGCGTACTCGGTGATGCCGATCGTGGCCTCGTCGCCGTCGACCCGGACCCACTCGTGATCCTTGGTGTAGCGCAGATCCGAAGGGACCATCCGGGCTCTCTCCTCTTGGCGGCTCGTCCGGAGCGGCTCGTCAGCGGGCGTCGCCGGCCGATGGCGGCGTTGGCCTGGCGACCGGCCCGGCACGTCGATCCGGCGTCCCCGGTCAGCGCGCCCGCCGATAGAACGGCAGGGCGATGACCTCGGCGGGGACCCGCTGACCGCGAATCTCGACGTCGACCATCGTACCCGGCGCAGCGTCCGTCGTTGCGACATAGGCCATCGCGATCGCCTCGCCAAGCGACGGCGACTGAGTGCCACTCGTGACCACTCCGGTCGGCCGATCCCCGGCGTGGACGGGGTAGCCGTGACGGGCGATGCCCCTGCCGCGCATGACGAGACCGACGAGCAACCGGCTGACGCCCTCACGGGCGACCTTCTCGAGGGCGGTCCGTCCGACGAAATCTCCGTCCTTGTCGAGCTTGACGACGCGCCCGAGATTGGCCTCGAACGGGTTCGTGGCCCGATCGAGCTCGTTGCCGTAGAGGGGCATTCCCGCCTCGAGGCGGAGGGTGTCGCGGGCGCCCAGGCCGATCGGGGCGATCCCCTGGTCCGCACCCGCGGCCATCATCGCGTCCCACAGCTCGACGGCCCGGCCGGTGTCCACGAAGACCTCGAAGCCGTCCTCGCCCGTATACCCGGTTCGGGCGACCAGGGCCGGGATGCCGGCGAACGTGCCCTCGGCGATCGCGTAGTAGCGGAGGCCAGCGAGATCGATGTCGGTCAGGGACCGGGCGATCTCGACGGAGCGCGGGCCCTGGATCGCGACGAGGGCCATCGCCAGGGACCGGTCATCGAGGACCGCTCGGAACCCGGTCAGCCGGGCGGCCATGGCATCGCTGACGACCCGGGCATTGCCGGCGTTGGCGACGACGAGATAGCGGTCCGGACCGAGGCGGTAGACGATCAGGTCGTCGATGATCCCGCCGTCGGGGGCCACGATCATCGAATAGTGCGCGCGCCCTTCGGCGAGGGCTGGCGGGTTGGTCACCAGGGCCGCGGCCAGCGCGGCACCGGCCTCGGGCCCCTCGATGAACAGTTCGCCCATGTGCGACAGGTCGAAGAGCCCGGCTCGCTCGCGAACGGCCCGGTGCTCCTCGATGATCCCGGCGTACTGGACCGGCATCAGCCAGCCGGCGAAGCCGATCATCCGGGCGCGGAGGGCCACGTGGCGATCGTCGAGCGGGGTCCGATGGATCGCTGGCTCGGGCATTTCGGTCATCAGGCTCCCTCTCGCGCCCGCGGGCGGTTCAGGTGCTCGCCGCGGGAGCCCCTCACGCTCGGGCCGCGGGAGCGCCCGTTGCAGGCTGGCTGCCGGGTTGCCCGGGCCGCGGGCCGGTCGCCCGATCCGGAGGCTCGACGATCTCCGCCGCGCGCGCCACGAGCGCCCGCTCGGTCTCGAAGGTCAGCAGCGCGCCGGCCTCGTCGAACCGGACCCAGCGGACCCGGTCGAACTCGTGGTCGTGTCGCTCGAGGTCGCCCCCGACCGGCTCCATCAGGAAGTAGTGGACGGTCTTGTGGATCCGGGTCCCGCGCTGGACGAACCAGTACTCGATCGAGTCGAGGACGTCGGTGATCCGGACCTCGAGCCCGGTCTCTTCGGCGACCTCGCGCAGCGCCGTCTCCTCGCGCGTCTCACCGGCGTTGGGGGTGCCCTTGGGCAGGGTCCAGGTGAAGATGTTGGGATCGCGCCGACGGGCGCCGACGACGAGCGAGGGGGCGCCGTCATCGAAGCGGACGACGATTCCGCCGGCCGAGGTGGCGGTGCCCGTCCTCAGGCGCGCCACGGCGCCGTGGCGGCGCTGGTGCGCCGGGTCGAGCCCGCCGCCGAGGATCCGGTCCACAGCATCGAGACCGTCGGGCGGGGACGGCCGTCGGTCCGTCGCGGATGGGCCGGCCGGATGGCTCGCCAATCGCCGCGGAGACGGGCGAGGACGCTGCCGCCGGGGCGATGGAGGACCGTCTGGCGCGACGACGCGGGTCGGAAGGAGCCGGACACGCGGAGGCCGAGCCAGCGTTCGCGGGCCTTGGCCGACGGGGTGACAAAGCGCGCAGTCGGACGGGCCGCATAGCGTGCGGCGATGCTGTGCTCCATGGGCGGCAATGGTACTGCCTCAGACAGGCGTTGCAAGCGGCAGCGCGAGCACCGCGCGGAGCTCCGCGGCGGCTTCCGGTGTCAGCGCGCGCCGGTCGAGGGCGATCTCGATCTCCCGCTCGGCGAGCGCCCGGTACAGCGCCGTCACGGCCGGGGCGTGGGCGGCGATCGCCGCCAGGTGACGGGTCACCGTCCCACGGTCGCCGCGGACCATCGGTCCAGTGAGCGCGGTGCTGATCCCGAGGGTCCGGGCGTTGCCAAGAGTCTGCTCGATGAGCGGCCCGAAAATCGCCAGGCTGCCGGCCTCATCCAGACCGGCGACCCGGCCGAGCTGGGCGATGGCGTCGAGGAGGGCGTCGAACCCACCCGCGGCCAGGACGGCGGCCGCGTGATAGGCGGGCTTGGCTCCAGGCGCAAGGCGGACCGGGCTGCCGCCGACCGCCTCGGCCATCCGGGCGAGCAGGGCCAGCAGCTGGTCGTCGCCCTCGATCGCGATCGTTGCCCCGTGGAGGGCGGCGACGGCGCGCTCGAGGTCGGCGAAGGCGACGAGCGGGTGGAACGATCCGACCTGGGTCCCGGCCGCCATCGCTCCGGCGAGGGCCTCGGCACCGAGCAGCCCGCTCGTGTGGACCATCGCCTGGCCGCTGTACATGTGGACCGAACCGGCGACGGACGGGACGGCGTCGTCGGGGACGGCAAGGACGATCAACTCGACCTCCTCGACGAGCGGCGTCGCGTCGCTGAATGCGCGCACGCCAGGGACGAGCCCGCGGAACCTCTCCCGCCGGCCGGCGTCCCGGCTCGCAACCGCATGGATCCGCCAGCCCGCGCGGTCGAGGGCGACCCCGAGCGCCGTCCCGACAGCCCCGGCCCCGACGATCCCGATGATCGGCGGGTCGCCCGCGTCGCTGTGCGCGTGAGGATGGCTGTGCGGCTGCGCGTCGTGATCGTGGCCGGGCCTATCGTCCGGCTCGCCATGGGCCGTAACCGGCCCCGCCGGGTCGAGGTCGATCCCGGCCTCCTCGATCGCTCGTCGGGTCTCCTCGCGCTCGCGCGCGACCTCGTCGTTGTTGCGTTCGCCCCACGCCTTCATGCGGCGGTTCGCGTCCGTCCGGCGGAGACAGCGGGTCCGGCGTCGGAGTCGCGGTACTCTTCCATCGAGCGAGTGTACCGACCGAGCATGACGGAGACTGCGTGACCCGAACCGATCCTTTCCACGCCCGGGCGAGTCTCGGGCCCGACCTGCCCGATCTCTACCGGCTGTCCGCCATCGGCGACCGGATCGATCTCGGCCGGGCGCCGGTCACGCTGAAGATCCTGCTCGAGAACGTCCTTCGCCACGCCGGCGGCGGGATCGTCGAGCCGGCCGATGTCGAGACCCTCGCCTCGTGGCGGCCGGGCGTCGCCGCCGAGGCCGAGGTTCCGTTCATGCCGGCCCGGGTCCTGCTCCAGGACTTCACCGGGGTTCCGGCCGTGGTCGATCTCGCGGTGATGCGCGACGCGATGGCCGATCTCGGCGGCGACCCGGGCCTCGTCAATCCCCTCGTTCCGGCCGATCTGGTCATCGACCATTCCGTCCAGGTCGACCGGTTCGGGACGCCCGGCTCGTTCGCCTTCAACGTCGAGCGCGAGTACGAGCGCAACGGGGAGCGCTACCAGCTCCTGCGCTGGGCCCAGACGGCGTTCCGCGACCTGCGCGTGGTACCGCCCGGAACCGGGATCGTCCACCAGGTCAACCTCGAGTTCCTCGCCACGGTGGTGACCGACGCCGCTGATCCCGCCGGCGGCCGCGGCCGGATCGCCTATCCGGACACGCTCGTCGGGACCGATTCCCATACCACGATGGTCAATGGTCTGGGGGTCCTCGGCTACGGCGTCGGCGGGATCGAGGCGGAGGCGGTCCTCCTCGGCCAGCCCTTGTACCAGCCGATGCCGCGGATCGTGGGGGTCCGCCTCCACGGCGAGCTGCCCCACGGCTCGACCGCGACCGACCTCGTCCTCGTCGTGACCGAGCTGCTCCGCAAGCACGGTGTGGTCGGCGCCTTCGTCGAGTTCGCCGGGGACGGCCTGGCGGGGCTCGCCCTCGCCGACCGGGCGACGATCAGCAACATGAGCCCGGAGTTCGGGGCGACCGCGACGATCTTCCCGATTGACGACGAGACCCTCGCCTATCTCCGCCTGACCGGTCGATCGGCCGATCGCCTGACCCTGGTCGAGGCCTACGCCAAGGAACAGGGCCTCTGGCGCGAGCCCGGCCTCGGTCCCGATTTCGACGAGGCCCTCGAGCTCGATCTCGGCTCGGTCGATCCGTCCGTCGCAGGCCCGCGCCGGCCCCAGGACCGGGTCCCGCTGACCGGGCTGCGCGACAACTTCCGGACGAGCTTCCCGAACGGGCTCGTCGCCCTCGACGCGGCCGGGATCGAGGACATCACGCCCGCCGGCGGCGAGGTCGAGGCATCGTCGGCCGAATCGTTCCCGGCCAGCGACCCGCCGTCGTTCGTTGCGGCCGACGCTCGTGACGAGACCCCCGCCGCACCGGTCCCGATGCCGGGACCGACCACCGCCGGCCATGCCTATCGCCCGATCACGATCGAGGTCGGCGGCGAGCAGGCGACGATCCGGACCGGCTCCGTGGCGATCGCCGCGATCACCTCGTGCACGAACACGTCCAATCCGACCGTCATGGTCGGCGCCGGCCTCCTCGCCCGGAACGCCGTAGCCCGTGGGCTGACCGTCTCACCCCTCGTCAAGACGTCGCTGGCGCCCGGCTCCAGGGCGGTGACCGGCTATCTCGAGGCCGCCGGGCTGATGGCTCCCCTCGCGACCCTCGGCTTCGCCCTCGCGGGCTACGGCTGCACGACGTGCATCGGCAACTCCGGCCCACTCGATGAGCACATCGCGACGGCAATCGAGGACAACGACCTCGTCGTCGCCGCGGTCCTGTCGGGCAATCGCAACTTCGAGGGCCGGATCCATCCCCTGGCGCGGGCGTCATATCTCGCGTCGCCACCGCTCGTGGTCGCGTTCGCGCTCGCCGGACGGGTCGATATCGACCTCACCGTCGAGCCGCTCGGACGCGGGACCGACGGGCTGCCGGTCATGCTCTCGGACATCTGGCCGTCGCCCGACGAGATCCGGCGGGTCATCGGCTCGTCGATCGACCCGGAGCTGTTCCGGCGGACGTACGCCGTCGTCTTCGACGGCGACGAGCGCTGGCAGGCGCTGCCGATCCCCGAAGGCGACCGCTACGACTGGGATCCGCGCTCGACCTACATCGCGAAGCCGCCGTTCTTTGACGGGTTGACGCTGAAGCCGGCGCCGATCCGCGACATCGACGGGGCCCGAGCCCTGGCGGTCCTCGGGGACTCGGTGACGACCGATCACATCTCGCCGGCGGGCTCGATCGCGGCCTGGTCACCGGCCGGTGACTGGCTCCAGGAACGGAACGTGGCCCCGGTCGAGTTCAACTCGTATGGGTCGCGGCGCGGTCACCACGAGGTGATGATGCGCGGCACGTTCGGCAACATCCGTTTGAAGAACGCCCTGGCCAACGGCAAGGAGGGGCCGTGGACGGTTCACCTCCCCGACGGCGCCGAGCAGTTCATCTACGACGCCGCGATGCGCTACAAGCGCGAGAGGACGCCGCTCATCGTGATCGCCGGCCGCGAATACGGCACGGGCTCGTCGCGGGACTGGGCGGCGAAAGGAACGATGCTCCTCGGGGTTCGGGCCGTCCTCGCCGAAAGCTACGAGCGGATCCACCGCTCGAACCTCGTCGGGATGGGCGTCCTGCCGCTCCAGTTCCAGCCGGGCGAAAGCGCCGCGTCCCTCGGGCTGACCGGCCGCGAGACGTACACGATCCATGGTCTGGCCGAGGGCCTGACGCCGCGAAAGGGGCTGACGGTCGTCGCTCGCGCCGATGCCGCCGACGGCGGTGGCGAGCGACGATTCGAGGCGATCGCCCGCCTCGACGGGCCGATCGACGTCGGCTATTACCGGCAGGGCGGAATCCTGCCTGCCGTCCTGCGCCGGATCGCCACCGGGAACTGAGGTTCGGCAGAACGTTACGCGCGGCCCCTCGAGGCGGGTCTTCTTGACCACCCTGGAGATCAATTTCCCACGAATGAGCACCGACCGCTATCTGGTTCGCGCGGAATCGGCCGCCTCGACGGGGTGGTGCGTGTTCGCTCGTCCGGCATTGATAGCCCTGCCGATCACGCGCCGCCACGTCGGTCCCCAAGGCGGCCCGGACATGACGAAGCCCCCGGATCCGGGGGCTTCGGCCAGGCGGCTTCGTGGTCCGATCAGCGATGGGTCAACGCGACGTACATCCTCAGTCGGCGGGCGACAACCTGATCGTTCCGGCGCCGGGCGAGGAGGCCGGTGAGCTCGTGCCACCAGCGAGTCATGGGGGTTCCGTCCCTTTCTGTCGACGAAGACCGGGCATCCGCCGGGCAAGCGTCAGCCAGTCAGACGCCGCCAGATCACCATCCGTGACACCGCCGCTCGGTCGCCGGCGCCGGCCACACCGGCTAGGCTGAACACGGCGCGCCGCGGGCGCGTATCCCTGTCGAGACCTCCGACCTGCCCGAGGAGCCGCCACGGACACCGAGATCCAACTCGCGCCGGAGGCCCCGGCGCCCCCCGGCGCAGCTCCTCCGGATCGCGCCGCCGCCACCGAGCACCCCGCGCGCCGGTTGTGGGAGGACCTCCGAACCGCCGTCGGGAGGGCGGTGGTCGGCGGTGAGGTGCCGCTCCGGCTGATCGTCACGGCGCTCCTCGCCGACGGCCACATCCTCGTCGAGGACGTGCCGGGAACCGGCAAGACGCTCCTCGCGCGGGCGGTCGCCCGGTCCCTCGGCCTGGCAACGAACCGGGTCCAGGGTACGCCCGACCTCCTGCCCGTCGACGTCACGGGAGCGAGCCTGTACGAGGCCGGAGCGCTCCGGTTCGCCCCGGGTCCGGTCTTCACGAACATCCTCCTCGTCGACGAGATCAACCGGGCGACCCCGCGAACCCAGGCCGCCCTGCTCGAGGCGATGCAGGAACGCCAGGTCTCGATCGAGGGCACGACGCGGCCGTTGCCGGAACCCTTCATCGTCCTCGCGACCCAGAATCCAATCGAGTTCGAGGGCACGTTCGCCCTCCCCCAGGCCCAGCTCGACCGCTTCCTCCTGCGGGTCACGATCGGCTACCCCGACGAAGCCGACGAACGCGCGATCGCCCGCCGCCATCAGGCGGCGGCTGAGCCGCTGGACGCGATCGAGCCGGTCATCGACGCGACGCGCCTGATCGAGCTCCGTGACGAGGTCCGCCGGGTCCGGGTGGCGGACGAGGTCGAGGCCTACGCCGTGGCCCTCGTCCGGGCCACGCGGTTGCATCCGGATCTCCAGCTCGGAGCGAGCCCGCGGGCCGCCGTCGCCCTCTATCGCGCCGCCCAGGCGACGGCGTTCCTCCGGGGCCGCCGGTTCGTCCTGCCCGACGACGTCCGGGCGATCGCTCGGCCAGTCCTAGCACACCGCCTCGTCATCGACCTCGATCAGAGCCTCCGCGGCGCCTCGGTCGACAGCGCCCTGACCGCGATCTTCGCCACGGTGCCCGTCCCGCCGATCGCGGCCGGCTGAGGCCGTCCCCGATGACCGGGACCGGGTTCCTGGCAATCCTCCTCCTGCTCGTCGGGACCTTCCTCGGCGTCCCGGTCGCGATCGTCCTCTCGATCGTGATCCTCCTGCTCGAGGTCGTCCGCGGCGTCTGGAGCCGGTTCGGCCTCCGTCGGATCACGTACCGCCGGACGTTCGAGCGGGATCGGATCACCTGGGGCGAGGAGATCTCGACCCGGATCGAGATCTGGAACCGCAAGCGTCTGCCCCTCGCCTGGCTCCGAGCCGAGGATCAGGCCGGCCCAGGGGTCATCGTCCGGGAGCGATCGCTCGTCGTCGGCGGGCACGGGACGCGGGTCCTTCGTAACGCCTGGACTCTCGCCCCGTTCGAGCGGGTCAGTCGCGAGTTCCACGTCAGCGCCGAGCGTCGCGGCGTCTACGAGGTTGGACCGGTCGGGCTGACCGTGGGCGACCTGTTCGCCCGCGAGGCGGCAACGGCCGAGCAGGCGACGGTGGACCGGTTTCTTGTCCGGCCGCGAACCGTTCCGACCGCCGGCCTCCACCGGCGGGACACCTGGGGCGGCCAGGATCGGGCGCGAGTTGGCCTTTCCGAGGACCCGTCGCGCTTCGCGGGGATCCGCGAGTACGCCCCGGGCGACGCGCTGCGGCGGATTCACCCGCGGGCCAGCGCCCGCCTCGGACGACCAGTGGTGAAGCGCTTCGAGCCATCACGCGATCGGGAGGTCCTGATCGCCCTCGATGTCCAGACCAGCGACAGCGCGGTCTGGGCGAGCATCGACGACGGCGACGAGGTCGAGGGCCTGTTCGTCGTGGCGGCCTCGCTGGCCCGCTCGCTGGCCCTCAAGCGGGCGCCATTCGGGCTGGCCGCCGCGGGCTTTCACGGGGCCGAGAGCCGGTTCGCCAGCATTGCCGTGTCCGAAGCGCCGGGCCAGCTCGAGCGCGTCCTCGACCTCCTCGCCCGCCTGTCGGCCCATCCGTCGGCGCCGTTCGACCGCCTCCTCGGGTTGATTCTCCGGACCGTCCGCCCCGGCACGACCGTGGTCGTCGTGACGGCCCGCGACGTGACGCCCTACCTCGGCTGGCTCCGCCGGCTCGAGCGAGCCGGCTGCCGGGTCGCCGTGATCGCCTGCGGCCCGAACGGGATCGCGGACGCAGGTCGGGCGCGACGGGCCGGGCTCGCTGCGCGAAGTGCCCGCCTCGACGGTCCCTGGCAGACGGCGCGCCATCTGGCGGTGACCGGATGACCGGCGCGACGCCGTTGGGGCCGCGCCCGGCGGCGCGCTCGGTCTCGCGGGCAGTGGCCCTCCTCGTGGAACTCGCGCCGCTGGCCCTGGTCATCGTCGCCGAGGCTGCCTGGATCTCGGTCTTCGCCGGGCTGTTCCAGGAGTTCTCGCTCCACGATCCGGTGCTCGGGATCCCCGTTTTCGCCGGATTCCTCGTGGCCGGAATCGTCGTCGCCCGGGTCGTCGGTCCGCGGCTCGGTCGACGTTGGCCCGGGATCGCGTTCGGGCTCGTGCTCGGTTCGGCCCTGGTCGGGCTCCTCTTCTCGCCGGACGCGCGGGCGGCGATCTCTGCCGGTGGCGGCCCGGCGATCGCGGCCCATCCGGGCGGCCTCCTCGCTGGCCTTGCCCTCCTGCGCGGCTTCGCTCACGCCCACCTGCCCCTGGCCGAAGGGACGGTGACCCGGCTCCTCGCGATCGGGGTGCCGGCGCTGGCGATCGCCTCGACCCTCGGCGGGCTGATCGGCGAGCCGTACCGATCGCACTTCTTGACCGACGCGTTCACGGCCGCGATCCTCTACGTCTCGGCGGCGGTCCTCGCGCTCGCCTTCGCCTCGCTCGATGCGATCGGCATCGACGCCGGGTTCGACTGGCGACGCAA
Source organism: Candidatus Limnocylindrales bacterium (assembly GCA_038204565.1). GTDB lineage: Bacteria > Chloroflexota > Limnocylindria > Limnocylindrales > CSP1-4 > CF-46. The sequence continues at coordinate 4,832 of JBBRCU010000016.1, read as the reverse complement.
CCCGCCGTGGCTGCTCCTCGCGGTCGTGATGCTCGGTGCGGCGATCGCGATCGCGATCCCGCTCGCCTCGATCGCCGGCAGCCTGATCTCGATCTTCGTCTCGGTCTCCCTCGGGCCGCTCCTGATCGTCGGGATCGCTACCGGGTTCGATCGCGTCGTCCGGCGGATCTTCCTGTTCTTCGCGTTCGTGCTCGTAGCCGTGCTCGTGCTGATCCGGCTGTTCGGCCGTGTCGCCGCCCCGACGCAGCCGGCAGGCGGAACGTCCGGCAACCCGAGTGCACCCACCGACGCCGGCCAGATGATCACGCTGGGGCTCGGCGGCATCCTACTGTTCGGGGCGATCCTCGCGATCCTCGTCCTGATCGCTCTCTGGATGCGCCGGACTCCGCCACCCGACGGGACGATCGGCGAGTTGCGGACGATCGACACCGGCGGCGAGGCAGGGAGGCCGCGCCTGCGGCTGCGCGGGTTCCGCCGGCGGCGGGTCCCGGCGACGGCGGTGGACGCCTACGTTGCCCTCGTCGCGGACCTCGATCGGCGGGCTGCAGTCCGGCGGGATCCCGCCGAGACACCCGCAGCGCACGCGGCCCGGCTGCGGGCCGCTGGCCGGGCAGACCTGTCGCTGGACCTGCTCGCCGCCGACTACGCCCTCGCCCGCTACGGCGGGGTCAGGCTCAGCGAGACGGAGGACCGCCGGGCGGTGGGACGCTGGCGCATCCTCCGGCGCCGGCTCGCCGTCCGCGGCGGCGACAGCGGCCGGCCCGCGCCCGGGGCCACCGCGCCGACGCCGGACACCGATCTGCCGCTCGACCTGGAGCCGCGGCGGACGTTCTGAGGCTCGGCGACCGGTTCTGACGCTCGGCGACCGGTGCGGGCAACATTCGTCAGGCGGCGAGCCGCGTCGTCAGGGCGCGCCGGTCCACGGCCCGGAACCACAGCCAGTACAGCCAGGTCGCGATCGAATACAGGCTGATGATCGTGACGAAGTTGATGGTGTAGCCGGCGTCGAATCCAAGGGTCGCCTGGAGCAGGGCATACCAGGAGCCGCCGATCACCCAGCCGATCTGCCAGAGGACGCTCATCGCGGCCGACAGGCTTGCCCGCTCGGCCGGGCTGACCTGCTCCATCGCGAATGCGGTGAAGATCGGATTGCCCGCGTTCATCAGCGAGTTCCGGACGGCCATCGCCAGGATCACGAGCCAGATGATCGGCGAGAAGCCGAGTACGGCGAGGAACGGGATGCTCGCTGCCTGGACGATCACGACCGAGGTGATCTGGCCGAACCGCCGGGCGAGGGCCGGCTGGGCGAGGATGGCCGCCACCGTGCCGAGGCTGGTGAACGCGAAGACGGCGTTGAGCGACGTCAGGTCCAGCCCGAACCGGCGCTGGATGAAGATGTTCAGGAACGGAATGACCTGGCCGGCCCCGATCGAGATCAGGAGGCCCGGGATCAGCAGCCGGGCGAACCGGCGCCGATCGCGGACGACGATGCCGAACCGGGCTCGCGACCGGCGTGGATCCCGCGGGAACGCCGCCGGTTCACCGAGGCCAACGAGGCGCGGTCCGGCCGCGGTCCGTGGTCGGTCGTCGGTCAGGAGGGCGACGATCGCAAGCGACGCCGTCAGCAGGACGACCATGATCACGAGGATGATCCGGTAGGTTCCGGGACCAGCCGGGTCGAGGCCGACGACGGCGGCGATCGCCGCGGCGCCGACCGCGCCGAGGATCGCCGCGGCGACGTTCGTCACGTTCTGGATCGCGTACTGGGCGGCGAACAGTTCGTTGCGGTGCTCGGGCTCGCTGTGCTCGGTCAGGAACGGCGCCTGGACGACCTGGAGCGACTGCTGTCCGACCGCCCAGAGCGCCGCGAACAGAACGATCAGCGGCACGGCCTGCGTCATCAGCAGGCCGACGAGCCCGGCCAGCGCGATCCCGATCCCCGCCGCGATGATCGTCCGCCGGCCGAAGCGATCAGATGCGGCGCTGGCCGGGAAGGCGACCGCGGCGGCGGCGACCGAGGCGATCGTGGAGATCACGCCGATCGTGGCGGTGGACAACCCGAGCGAGGCAAGGTAGAGGTTGAAGTCGATCCAGTAGAGGCTCAGGGCGGCGCCGGCCACGAAGGTCAGGACCAGGAACAGGCGGGCGTCGCGATGGAAGCGACGGACCATGCCGAGCGCGGCCCCCGGTCCGGGCAACCGCCGGGGCGTCATGCCCGGCAGCCGGTCGCCGGCATGGCGGTGAATCGCACGCAGGACCTCCTCATTGGCGGCGACGACCGCCCGATCGGCGCCGGTCCAGCATACCGGCGGTTCCGCTTCGACGGCGCACCGCCGAGCTCGACGGCAAGGAGAGCCTGTCACCCGATCTCGTCGAGCAGCCGCCCGGTTCGCTGACGTACGTGGCTCCCGGCGAGGACGGCCAGGACGCCCATGTCCTGCTCGTCTCGACCTCGAGACAGGGCATCGGCCGGCTCAAGCTGACGTTCCACACCGGGACGCAGAAGCTGGCCGTCTCGATCGACGGGACGATGACCACGAGCGGCTTCGGCGTCAGCTACAAGACGATCCTGCATGTCGCCGACCTCGTCCTGACCCGGACGGCGGATCCACCCAAGCCGTCGCCCGACGGACTCACGAACACGCTGGCCTATGCTGGCTCCGGGCCGGCGACGGCCACCGTCAAGCTCCAGATCGCCGACTGCACGACCCCATACGTCGAGAAGGGAACGTTCAAGCTCCACGCCGAGCACGAGGTGACCGCGGATGAAACCTTCAACGGCAAATGGGTCGTCACGTTCGATCCCTCGACCACGTTCGCGTTCAACGGCGGCATCTGCGTCGGTGTCCCGCTCGATTCGTTCGTCGGGGCCGGTGCTTCAGGTCCCGTGGCCGGGTTCATGTTCGTCCTCGGTCCGATGGACGTCAGACCGGAGGGCGGCCCGCTCCATGTCAAGCTGACCAAGTCGGTCGGCCCGTCCACCAACGTCATGGATGCAACGATCACCGCGAAGATCGTGAGCGACTCGGGCCACTGACCGTCGCCCCATGCTCGCCCGCCACTGAAGAGGAAGCCGTGACGACCGCTGCCGCGCCCACGCCGTCCCGGTCGCGCCCGGAAGTCCGTGCCTCGGCCGGCACTGCGCGCGGCACCTGGGAGGCGGGCGTGGCGGTCTTTCGGGGCATCCCGTTCGCCGAGCCGCCGGTCGGCGCGCTGCGTTTCGCCGCACCGCGGCCGGCCCGCAGCTGGGGCGGGGTGCGGGACGCAGTGTCATACGGACCGCCTCCGCCGCAGGCGTCCGCGTTCGGCATGGGCAGGTTGGCGCAGCCAGCGGTGGATGACGACTGGCTGACGATCAACGTCTGGTCGCCGGAGCCGAGCCCGCGCGCAGGCTTGCCGGCGATGGTCTGGATCCACGGCGGCGCGTACACCATCGGCATGTCCAGCCTGCCCGAATACGACGGCACCCGTCTCGCACGGGAAGGCGGCGTCGTCGTGGTGACGTTCAACTACCGAGTCGGCGCCGAGGGCTTCGCCCAGATCGAAGGGGCGCCCGCCAACCGCGGCCTCCTCGACCAGATCGCCGCCTTGGAGTGGATCCACGACAACATCCGGGCCTTCGGCGGCGACCCCGACCGCGTCACCGTCTTCGGCGAGTCTGCCGGCGCCGGATCAGTCGCCGCGCTGTTGGCGATGCCGCGTGCGGCCGGGCTCTTCGGCCGGGCTGTCGCGCAGAGCGTCCAGGGCACGTTTTTTTCGCCGGAGCTTGCCGCCGACATCGCCTCGTCCATCGCCGCCGAACTGGGGCTGCGGCCAACGACGGCCGACCTGTCCACGGTTGCCCCGGCCCGGCTTTCGACCGCCGCCGATGCGATGGGCGCCAGGATGGGCCAGTGGACGCACCGCTGGGGTCAGCCCGCATACCGCTCGATCCTGTTCTCGCCGGTCGCCGACGGTGACGCCCTGCCCATCACTCCATGGCGGGCCCTGGCCGATGGTGCCGGCCGGGACATCGACCTCCTCGTGGGCCATACGCGCCACGAGCAGCGGCTATTCACCGCGCTCGACGGTCTGCTCGGCCAGGTGACCGACGAGCAGGCGGAGACCGCCCTTAGCTTCCTTGCCCCCGGGGTGAACGGCGCGCGCCGGTACCGAGAGGGCTTCCCGGCCGCAGGCGCGGACGAGCTCTACGAAGTCGTCAACTCCGACTGGTCGTTCCGGATGCCGAGCCTCCACCTCGCCGAGGCCCAGGCCGCAGCCGGCGGCCGTGCTCACGTCTACGAACTGACGTGGCCCGCGCCGGGCATGGGCGGTCTCCTCGGGGCATGCCACGGCCTGGACGTGCCGCTCGTCTTCGGCAACCTGGACCGCGGCCTGCCCGCCATCCTGATCGGCGAGAGCCCGAACCCTGAGGCCGAAGCGCTGTCCGCGCGGATTCGCGCAGGGTGGACGGCGTTCGCCGCGCACGGGGACCCTGGCTGGATCGCGTACGACGCCGAGCAGCGCCTCGTGCAGCTCTTCGACACCCATCCGACGGTCACCGCGTATCCGGAGGACACGTCCCGTCAGATCTGGCAGGACCACGCCATTCCAGTCCTGACGCTGATCGGCCGGTAGCATCGAAGGGGCGCCCGGACCGGTGCGCCGAACGCAGAAACAGGGCCCGAAGGCCCTGTTCATGTTGGGGTCATTATGGTGGGCGATACTGGATTCGAACCAGTGACCCCGCGGATGTGAACCGCGTGCTCTAACCACTGAGCCAATCGCCCGCGCCGCCCGCGGCACCGCTCAGGAAGCCGGGAACAACCCGGCGATCATACCCGCAGGCCCGG
>JBBRCU010000015.1:0-64460 GCA_038204565.1 Candidatus Limnocylindrales bacterium | reverse complement strand
CACACTCGTCCCCGAGAGGCGGTGCGCCCATGGCGCACGACTCGGCGGCCGGCGGGTATCGTTGCGCCATGGATGTGGCCGCCCAAGCTGCCGGAGAGGATGCGCCTGCGGCGCCACACGTCGTGGTCGTCATGCCCGCCTACAACGCGGCGCGAACGCTCGAGCGGACCTACGCCGACATTCCCCATGACATCGTTCACGGGATCATCCTTGTCGACGACGTCTCGAAGGACGAGACCGTCGAGATCGCCCGGCAGCTCGGGCTCGACGTGATCATCCACCAGCAGAATCTCGGCTACGGCGGCAATCAGAAGACCTGCTACGAGGCGGCTCTCGCCCAGGGCGCGGACATCGTCGTCATGCTCCATCCGGACTATCAGTACGACGCAACGCAGATCCCGGCCCTCATCGCGCCGATCGTCCGCGGCGAGATGCACCTGATGCTCGGCAGCCGCTTTCTGGGCGATCCGTTGGCGGGCGGCATGCCCCGCTGGAAATATGTTTCGAACCGATTCCTGACGATCGTCGAGAACGTCGCGTTCGGCCTCCATCTTTCCGAGTACCACACCGGTCTGCGGGCCTATAGCCGGCGCCTCCTCGAGACGATTCCGTACGGCCTGAACAGCAACGACTTCGTGTTCGACCAGGAGCTGATCGCCCAGGTCGTCGCGGCCGGGATGGGCCGCCGGATCGGCGAGATCGCGGTCCCGACGCGGTACTTCGAGGAAGCGAGCTCCGTCGGCTTCAAGCGAAGCGTCGTCTACGGCACCTCGACGTTGCGGGTCGTGGCGCGGTACCTGCTCCACCGGATCGGCCTGCGGCGGAGTCCCCAGCTGACGGCTCGCCGGCCCCAGCCGCCGACCGCGGCAGACTGAACCGCGCCGGACCGCAGATGCGCCGCGGCCCGATCCTTCGCGCGCTCGTCGGCGCCGCGATCTCGATCGCCGCCCTGTGGTTCGTCCTGCGCGGGACGGATCTCGCCCGGACGGCCGACCTGCTCGGCCGGGCTGATCTCCGCTGGGTCGCCCTCGGCGTCGCCTTCATGGCGATCGACCTGGCCTTTCGCGGCCTCCGCTGGCAGCGCCTGCTTCGGCCGATCGCGGCGGTCCGCTACCCGCCGATGCTGGCGTACCTCCTGATCGGCTATCTGGCCAACAACATCCTGCCCGCCCGCCTTGGCGAGCTGGTCCGGAGTCACTACCTCGGCGACCGGGAGTGCATCAGTCGCGCGTCCGCGCTCGGGACGGTCGTCGTCGAACGGGTCGTCGACCTCGTCGCGGTGGTCACGATCGCGACGGCGGCGCTGGTGCTGCTCAGCGTCCGCGGGGTCGTCGCGAACGCCGTCCTCGTGGGAGCCGCGGTGACCGGGCTGTTCCTCATCGTCCTCGCGATCGGGATCGTGGCCCACCGCCTGCCGGGCATGGACTGGATCCGACGATGGATCGAGGGCCACCCGCGGATCCGCGACCTGGCGCGCAGCCTCCGGGACGGTCTCGCGGTGGCAGCCCGGCCCCGAACGGTGGTCGAGGCGTCACTTGCGACGGCCGCGTCATGGACGGTGGCGGTCCTCGCGACCGCCGCCATCGGCCAGGCTCTGGGAATCGAGCTGTCGATGGCCCAGGCGGCGCTGATCGTGTCGGGCGTCGCCCTCGCGAGCGCGGTGCCGGCGGGACCCTCGAACCTCGGCACCTACGAGTTGGCGGCCCAGGCCCTGGGACAGGCGGTCGGTCTCGAGCCGTCGTCCGCGCTCGCGCTCGGTGTCCTGTCCCACGTCGCGATCCTGGCGCTGACCTCCGTCGGCGGCGCGATCGCGTTCGCCCGCCTTGGCTGGCGGAGGTCGGCGAAGTCCCAGGCCGGCGCAGGCCGGGCGCCCGAGGGTGGATAATGGGCGGCCCGCGGCCACGCCTCAGACGGCGAGCGTGGCCTGGCTCATCGGGTGCGGGGCGAGAATGGGATGGGCCGGAGCCGGCGCGCCATGGGTCGCGACCGCGTCGTACGGCTCGATCGTGAGCGGTCCGCCCTGCTGCCGCGCGACGCGATGGAACTCGAGTGTGTACGACTCGTACATCTCGTCGATCAGGCTGACCGCCCGGACGTGATCCGGGCGCCCGGACGCGGAGCGGGCGTCGGGCCGGCTGTTCCACAGGCAGAATGACAGGCATGAGCCGTCGTAGGCCTGGGGACCCTTGAAGTAGTGGATGAAACCCGGCGAGGACATCGCCTCCTGATGGGCCAACTCGTCGAAGCGGGTCAGGCGTTCCTCATCCGCATCGGCCCGCCGGGTGGAGCGGAACGCCACGAGGTACCACTCGCCGTCACCGAGCTCGGCGGTCGATTCCTGCCAATTGAAGGCCTCGCCGATCGGCAGGACCGCATAGCGCTCCGAGACTGGACTGAGTGCCTGCAATACGTCCATTGGAGACGGAGCATAGGCTCAGCCGCGGAATTGTCAAATATTGAGACTTGGTTATTCCGGATGGCAGGACTAGGACGAAAGTCCCAGCCCCAGGGCTCCGACGATGCTGCTCGCGGCCCCGGGCAACAACCTTCCAACGCGGGTTCGCCAAGCGAGGCCACAGCGGCTCTCCGGGCCGATCACGCCGATCGCCGCCACAATCCCGTCTTCCCGGAACATGGGAACGGCAATTGCCACGCTCCCGGAAATGAACTCCCCGACCGATCGGGCCACGCCGCTCGTCACGACGTCGGCGAGCTCTGCCCGCAGCCGGTCAGCGTCGGGAGGGAATGCCGAGGACGCGCCGTCGAGACTCAGGACCTCCTCGAGAACCTCGTCAGGGGCGAACGCCAGCAACGCCTTGCCGAACGCCCCGCTGGCCAGGGGCAGCGCAGAGGTTGGCGCGATCGTCACGCGAAGGGGCTGCGCGGACGGCACCTCGTGGAGGCAGACGGCGGTCATCCCGATCCGCCGGACGATGACCGCGGTCTCGCCCGTCTCGTCGGCGAGGAGGTGCAGCACGGGATCGGCGGTCCGGATGAGCTCCTCGGCCGTGACGGTCGAACCGTTGCCGATGATCAGTCGCGGCCCCAGTCGGTAGCCGGCGTCGTGGCGGTCGATGAACCCGAACTCCGCCAGCGTCCGCAGGTAGCGGTAGATTGTCGAGACTGGTGTCTCGAGGAGGGTGCTCAGCTCGTCGGCGCGGATCTCGCCGCGATCGGCGATCGTGAGCAGGACCCGGAGGCCGCGGGCAAAGGACGTGTCCTCGTGGGCCTCTTCAGGCGGGCGGTCACGAGCGGTCGTCATCGCCGTTCCCCCGTGATGGTCGATCCCGCCACGGCCGGTCGCCGAGGACGGCCTGGGCGATCGCCCCGTTCCGGACGGCCTCCGTGAGTCCCTCGACCGACGCCACCCGGCCGTCCAGCGTGAGGAACGGAACGTGCTCCCGGACGGTGGCCCGGGCGCGAGCGGTCCGCCTGCCCGGGCGGTGGCCGCGAAGTTCGAGTGCCTGCGCCGCGACGGCCAGCTCGATGGCCGCGATCGAGCCGCCGAGCGCGACCTGCTCGGCGAGTCGCCGAGCGGCCAGCGGCGCCATGGTGGTCCGGTCCTCGATCCCCTCGGCATGCGAGGTCGAGGTCAGCTCGAACGAGACGGGTCCGGCGAGGAGGCGGGCTTCCACGGCCAGACTCTGGGCGGCGAGGGACAGGTACGTCAAGCCGGCATGCGTGGTGCCGTCGTCCGGGACGAGCCCGGTCGGCAGCCCGGACCAGACTGGATAGAGGCTCTTCACGACCCGCTCTGCAGCCACCGAGAGCGCCGCGGCGAGCACGACCCGGAGGTGGTCGAGGGCGGCCACGAGGGGCAGGATCTCGAAGTTTGCGACGGACACGATCCGCTCGGGCCCGTCCGCCGACCGCGCGACGCTGATCGGGTTGCCCTGGTTCGCGTTGAGCTCGATCCCGAGCACGGCGTCGGCATGGCCGAGCGCATCCCGAGCGGCCCCCTGGACCTGGGGAGCGTTCCGGAACGACAGCGGGTCCTGGAGATTGCGGGCCACGCCCGGCTCGTGGATCGCGCTGCCAGCCAGCAGCCGCCCGAGGCGGGCCAGCGTCGAGACGAGCCCGGGATACGGCCGGACGCGCCCGATCGCCGGGTCGAGAAGCGACGGGTTGGCAGCGAAGCCGTCGAGGCTGAGCGCCGCCGCAACATCGAGCGTGTCGAGGAGGATCTCCGCATCCGCGATCGCGAGGGCTGCCCAGCCGGTCGAGAAGGCGTTGTTGTCGAGGAGCGCCGTGCCCTCGCCCGCCTCCAGATCGAACGACGGCCGTCCCGACTCGGCGCCGACGACGGCCACCGCGATCTCGGCAAGGGGGGCGAGATCGGCCTGGCCGACGGACCCGATCGCGTGGACGGCCGGAGTCTCGCCAGCGTTGAGCGCTGCGATCAGCCGCTCCGCCAGCTCCGGCCGGACACCCGGCGAACTCTCCACCAGGTGGTTGGCGAGTCTGAGCATCGTGGCCCGGACCACATCCGGCTGGACCAGCGTGCCCTGGCCGACCAGATGATGGGTCAGCATGCCGGACGAATAGGACGCGCCGTCCGCGGCGGCGACTGCGACTCGTTTGAGGACGCCGACCCCGGTGGTGGTGCCGTAGATCGGGGAACCGCCATCGATCGCCCGCTGGACGATCGCCCGCGTGGCGACCATCTGCGCTCGCGCCGCCGCATCGAGCGCGACCGGCTCGCCGTCCCGAGCCACCCGGATGACGGCGTCCCGGTCCAGATCGCGCCCGGTCAGGACGACGGTCACCGGCCGACTCGCACGCGAACCATCCCGCGGAGTTCGGCGGGTACGTCGAAGCCCGTCCGGGGACCGGACGGGCTTCGATCGATCAACGAGACCCGAAGGATCAGAGGCCGTTCGCGGTGAGGAAGGCCGTGGCGACCGCGGCCACGTCCTTCTGATCGACCGCGATGTCCTTGCCCATCGAGGTCAGCGCCTCGGTGGTGACCTTGGCGGAGGCCGCGTCGAGGAGCGCCTTGAATGACGCCGCGTCGACCTTCGCCAGGTAGTCGTTGCGGACGATCGGGGCGATGTTCTCGGCCGGCTGGGTCTGCTTGTCGTCGACCAGTTGGACGAAGCCGAACTGGACGATCGCGGGCTGGGTCGAGCACAGTTCCGCGAGGTCGATCGCCTTGCCCTGGAGGGCCTGGGCCATCGGGACGTCGCACGCGCCGAGAGCCGTCCGCTTCGCCGGCGGGTAAGTGATCCCGTACGTCTTGAGCGCTCCCGCGCAGATCGGGTTCGTGTCGCAGTCGGCCGGAAGACCCCACTTGATCTGGGCCTGGACGGCCGCCAGGTCACTCATGTTCTTGAGGTTGAGGCTCGTTGCGGTTTCGGCACGGACCACGAAGGCGTTCGAATCCTGGCCGGGCGAGATCCCGAATACGGTCAGACCCTTCGAGGTGATCGCGGCCTGGAGGGCGTCGGCATTCTTCTGGCCGTCGCCGGTGATCTTGGTGGTGTCGTAGAAGCCAAGGCCGGAACCGACGTACTCGGCGACGAGGTCGATCTGGCCCGCATCCATGATCGGGATCCGCTGCTGGCGCGAGCCGAGGCCGAACTTGCGCTCGACCTTGTAGCCGGCCTTCTCGAGCACCTGGGCGTAGATCTCGCCCATGAGCTTGGATTCGTAGAAGTTGTCGGAGCCGATCCGGATGTCGGCCTTCGCGGCTGCTGATGCCGGGGGGGTCGACGGTGCCGTGCTGGTGACCGGGGCGGTCGACGGGGCGGTGCTGGTCACCGGGGCCGACGACGGAGCCGGGGTCGCTCCGGTCGAGCAGGCGCCAAGCAGCACCAGCAACGACATCCCGAGCCCAAGCACGCGGGGTGTCCGCATGTGGTTGTCCTCCTCATTCGCGCCGCGGAAGCGCGGCATCGCCCGCGTACCTTACCAGCGCTCACGCTCGCCGTCGCTGATGGGTCAGGCCGCGGTTGCGGACCACTGCAAGTCCTCGTCGGCCGACAGCGTCGGCGGGCCTGCGGTCGGCCGTCGGGCCGTGCGGAGCGCGCGCGGCGTCAGGCGGCGCTGGACCCACGCGAGGAGGAGGTCCACGCCGATCGCGAGGCCCGAGACGAGGATCGCTCCGCTGTAGATCGACGGGTAGCCGGCCACGCCCTGGCTCAGCCCGTCGAAGATGAAGCGGCCGAGGCCCCCGCCGCCGAGGATCGCCCCGATCGTGGCGGTCGCGATGACCTGGAGGGTGGCTGTCCGGAAGCCGCCGACGAGGATCGATGACGCAAGCGGGATCTCGATCTGGCTCAGGATCTGGCGCTCCGAGAGGCCCATCCCCCGCCCGGATTCGATCAGGTCCCGGTCGACGGATCGCAGTCCCGCGTAGGTCGAGACGAGGAGGGGCGGGATCGCCAGGAACGTCATCGCGATGAAGATCGGCAGGAACGTCAGCCCGAATCCCGGGTCGTAGCCGAGGACCGGCGCCAGCGTCAGGGTCAACGGCAGCGGAATGACCATCATCGAGTAGGACGGAATCGCTCGGCCGATATTGGCGAGGTTGATGGCGACGCCGGACCCGCGGTTGGTGTGCCCGATGTAGAGGCCGATCGGGACCGCGATCAGGAGCGCCAGTACGACCGACGATCCGGAGATGTACAGATGCTCGAACAGCCGGTTCGGGATGCCCGTGTCGCCCGACCAGTTCGCCGGATCCGTGAAGAAGGCGACGATCGTGTCCATCAGCCGCCTCCGACGCGGGCGTGCGCCCAGGGGGTGATGAACCGCTCGAACCGGACAAGGAGGAAATCGGCCGAGAACGCGAGCACGACCGACAAGACTGCGCCGAGCAGGTACTTCGTCGGGAAGAAGGTCTGGATTCCCTCGGTGATCAGCTGGCCGAGCCCTCCAAACTTCTCGCCACCGAGGACGGCCGCGACGGTCGCGAGCCCGATGGTCGTCACGCTCGCGAGCCGGACGCCGGCGATCATCAGCGGGACCGCGAGGGGCAGCTCGACGCGGAACAGCCGCTGGCGGCGGGTGTAGCCCATCCCTTCGGCCGCCTCGAGGATGTCCGCGGGGACCGACGTGAACCCCGAGGCGAAGCTCCGGAACAGGATGAGCAGCGTGTAGGTCGTGAGCGGGATCAGCGCTGTGATCAATTCGATCCCGGTGATCGGCACGAGCAGGGCGAACGCCGCCAGGCTTGGAATCGTGTAGAGCAGGCCCGTGATCGCAGTGATCGGGGCGTAGACCCGCTGCTGGCGGACGGCCCAGATCGCGAGCACGAGCGAGATCAGGATCCCGAGGATCAGGGGCAGGATCGTGAGCTCGAGGTGTTGCAGGATCCGCTCGACGATCTGTCCCACGTGGTCGGCGACCCAGCCGGGATCGAAGACCTTCGTGCCGGGCGGCATCTCAGGCCTCCGTCACGACCGCGTCGGGCGTCGCCCCCGGATCGTCGGCCGGGTCGAGATCGCCGACCTCGGGCTCCGGCGGTGGAACCTGGTCGAAGGCCGCCGCGTGCTCGCCTTCGCGCATCTTGTCGGCGATCGTGTCGATCGACAGCAGGCCCTGGACGGCGCCGGTCCGATCGACCACGATCCCGGTCTGGACATCCGCGTCGAGCATGAGCGACAGGGCGTCCTTGAGCGTGGTCCGCTTGTTGAGCTGGGGGGAGCTCGGGTTGGCCAGCGCCTCGGTCAGCGGGCCATCGGCCGGGATGTCGCCGTGGGCGATCCAGCCGAGTGGCCGGTTGCCCGGATCGATGAGGAGGAGGTACCGATTCGGGTCGTCGAGGACGCGTCGCCGGGCATCGGCGGCGGCGTCCCCGGGCCTGGCCGTGACTGCCGGCCGGATCGGGACGTCGGACACGCGCAGCAGCGACAGGCGCTTGAGCCCGCGGTCCTGGCCGACGAAGCGGGCCACGAACTCGGACGCGGGCGCGGCGAGGATCTCGAGCGGCGACCCGAACTGGGCGAGGATGCCGCCGGTCTCGAAGACCGCGACGAGGTCGCCCATCTTGATCGCCTCGTCAATGTCATGGGTCACGAAGAGGATCGTCTTGGCGATCGTCTCCTGAAGGCGCAGGAACTCGTTCTGGAGCCGATCCCGGACGATCGGGTCGACCGCGCCGAACGGCTCGTCCATCAGCATGATCGGCGGGTCCGCAGCCAGGGCCCGGGCCACCCCGACGCGCTGCCGCTCGCCACCGCTGAGCTGGCTCGGGAAGCGGCCCCGGTATTTCGCCGGATCCAGCCCGACCAGACCGAGCAGCTCCTCGGCCCGCTCCTTCTGACGGGCCTTCGGCCAGCCGAGGAGGCGCGGCACGGTCGCCACGTTGTCGCTGATCGTCTGGTGCGGGAACAGCCCGACCTGCTGGATCACGTAGCCAATGCTCCGCCGGAGATCGGTCAGCTCCCGGGTCGAGGCGTCGACGCCGTCGATCAGGATCTTGCCGGATGTCGGCTCGATCAGCCGGTTGATCATCTTCAGCGAGGTCGTCTTGCCGCAGCCCGACGGGCCCACCAGGATGCAGATCTTGCCGGCTGGGACCTTGAGCGACAGGTCGTTGACCGCGCCGGGCGTCGGTTTGCCCTTCTCCTTGCCGGTCGGAGCGTCGTAGCGCTTCGTCACGTGGGCAAACTCGACCGTCGCGGCCTGGCGGGATTGGTCGGCCATCTGCGCTGCGATCCTCCTGAGGGCGGGCCGGACGGGATTGCGCGGTGGAATGCCGACAGTACCGCATCCCGGATCGTCGGCGATACTGCCCACGCATGAAGATCAGCGCGATCCGGACGGAGCGGTTGCGGGTGCCCCTCGATCCGCCGTTCCCCGCGGCCTGGGACCCTGAACCGCGGACGTCGTTCGCGGTCACCATCGTCCGGGTCGAGACCGATCAGGGCGTGGTCGGGATCGGCTCGGGCGACACGATGGACGGCTTCGCGGCGTTCGAGCACCTGTTCATCGGGCAGGATCCGCTCGCGATCGCGCGCCACGTCCGAGCGCTCGAGACGATCGACTTCCACGCCGGCCGGTACTGGCCGCTCGAGGTCGCGCTGTGGGATATCGCGGGCCAGGTCGCCGGCCTGCCGGTGGCGGTGCTCTTCGGGGGCGCCCGCGAGGGGATCCCGGCGTACGCCTCGTGCGGGTCGCTCGTCGCGCCGGCAGAGCGGGCGGAACGCGCCGTCCGGATGCGCGAGGAGGGGTTCCGGGCCGTGAAGATCCGGATTGACCCGCGAACGCCCGAGCGGCTCGAGGAGGGGATCGCGGCGGTGACCGCGACCCGCCACGCCGTCGCGGACACGATGGCGATCATGGTCGACCTCAACCAGGCCTGGCGGATGGCGGGCGACGTGTCGGCCTCGATCGACCTCGTGGCCGCGCGGTCCGTCGCGGCGCGCCTCGCCGAGCTCGACGTCCTATGGCTGGAGGAACCGCTGCTCGGGACGGACCTGCGCGGGTTGGCGGCGTTGCGTGCGTCGGCGCCGGGCGTCCGGATCGCCGGCGGCGAGATGACCCGGACGTTCGCGGAGGGACTCGCAGCCCTGGACGCGGACGCATTCGACGTCTACCAGCCCGACGTGGTGCTCGCCGCCGGAATGCTCCGGACGCGGACGATCGCCGAGGTGGCGCTTGCCCGCGGCCGGTGGTTCACGCCGCACACCTGGACCAACGGGATCGGCCTGCTCGCGAATCTCCATGTCGCGGCCGGTGTCGGCGGCGGCCCATTCATCGAGTTCCCGTACGATCCGCCGGGCTGGACCGCCGAGCGTCGCGACGCGTTCCTCGCCGAGCCACTGCGGCCCGGCGCGGACGGGGTCCTGCGGGTGCCGGCGGCGCCGGGGATCGGGGCGGTCCTCGATGAGGCCGCCATTCGACGGTTCGCGATGTGAGCGGGACGCAGGAGCGCGCGCGGCTCACGACCGCGGACTGGCTCGAACGGGCGGCGGCCGTCCAGCCGCGGACCGAGGCGTTCGTCGACGGGCGATTCGTCGCGGCTGCGTCCGGCGAGACGTTCGACGACGTGGCCGGCCGCGACGGCTCGGTGATCGCAAAGGTCGCCGCGGGCGGTGTCGAGGACGTCGACCGAGCGGTGGGCGCGGCACGGCGGGCGTTCGACGACCGGCGCTGGGCTGACCGTTCGCCGGCCGACCGCAAGCGGGTGCTCCTGGCCTTCGCCGAAAAGATCCGGGCGGCCCGCGACGAGCTGGCCCTCCTCGAGTCTCTCGATGTCGGCAAGCCGATCCGGGACACGCTCGCGGTCGATGTGCCGTCGGCCGCCAGGACGATCCAGTGGTACGCCGAGACGGTCGACAAGGTCTACGGCGAGGTCGGCCCGACCGGACCGGACGCCCTGTCGCTCGTGACCCGCGAGCCGATCGGGGTCGTCGCCGCGATCGTTCCCTGGAATTACCCGCTGATCATCAGCGCCTGGAAGATCGGCGCGGCCCTGGCGACGGGAAACTCCGTCGTGCTCAAGCCCGCCTCCCAATCGCCGCTGTCGGCGCTTCGACTGGCTGAGCTGGCCGCGGAAGCGGGTCTCCCGGACGGGGTGTTCAACGTCGTGCCCGGTCCGGGAGCGGTCGTCGGCCCGGCCCTCGCCCGCCACCCGGCGGTCGACAAGATCACGTTCACCGGCTCGACCGAGGTCGGGAAGTCACTCCTCCGCGCGGTCGGCGAATCGGACGTGAAGGCGATCACTCTCGAGCTCGGCGGGAAGAGCCCGCAGGTCGTCCTCGCCGATGTCGGCGATCTCGAGGCGGCAGCCTCGGCGATCGGGTGGGGGATCTTCTACAACAGCGGCCAGACCTGCAACGCGGGCTCGCGCCTCATCGTTCACCGCTCGGTCCGGGAGGAGCTGGTCGAACGGATCGCGGCGCTCGGTCGCCAGCTCGCGCCGGGCGAGCCGCTCGACCCGGCGACCCGGCTTGGTGCGATCGTCGACGAACGCCAGCTCGAGAAGGTCCTGGGGTACGTGGCACTCGGTCGCGAAGAGGGCGCCTCGGTCGTCGCCGGTGGCGAGCGGGCGCGCGAGGAGAGCGGCGGCTTCTTCGTCCCGCCGACGATCCTCGCTGGCGTGTCCAACGATTGGCGCGTCGCCCGCGAGGAGATCTTCGGCCCGGTCCTGACGGTCACCGAGTTCGAGGATGAGGCCGACGCGCTCCGGATCGCCAACGACACGCCGTTCGGCCTGGCGGCCGGGATCTGGACGCGCGACGTGAAGAAGGCCCACCGTCTGGCCCGGGCCGTGCGGGCGGGGACGGTCTGGATCAACACGTTCGACACGGCGGACATCACCGTCCCGTTCGGCGGCTTCAAGCAGTCGGGGTTCGGACGGGACAAGGGAATGGCCGCTCTCGATGGCTATACCCAGCTCAAGACGACATGGATGGACCTGTCCGATGACTGATGGCCTCGCGCAGTGCCGGACGGGCACACCCATCCCCGTCCCACGGGCATATCCGACGCGTTCGCGGTCCCTTCGGGCCGCTACCGGGCCGGGGATCCCCGAATCTGCGCGGATCGCCCGGCCCGCGGGAACTTCACGCATGTTCGGCATCGATCTCGTCGGTTACGCCCGGCCCACGGGAATCGCGACATGACGACCGACGACGAGCTGCTCGCGGCTGCGGCGAGCGGGTCTGCCGCCGACGAGACCGACGCCGCCCCGCCCGGCGAGCGCCGCCGTCGCCAGGGCGGCCGCGCGACGGGCGAGCGGAGTCGCCTCCCCCAGCAGCGGCCGTGGGCCCAGCCCCGAATCCGCCTCCGCCCGACCGAGATCGTGTCGGCCGATGAGCTCGAATCGATCCATCTTGCCTCGCTCCGGGTGCTCGAAGAGATCGGCATGGACTTCCTGGACGACGAGGCCCGGGAGATTCTGCGAGGGGCCGGCGCGCGCGTCGAGACCGGGACCCAGCGTGTCCGCTTCGACCGGGCGATGGTCGAGGAGCGGATCAAGACCGCGCCCGCCGAGTTCACGCTCCACGCCACCAACCCAGCCCACGACCTTCAGATGGGCGGCAACTGGACGGCATTCGGGTCGGTCGCGTCGGCGCCGAACGTCGCGGACCTTGACCGTGGCCGGCGGATCGGCAACCGCGCGGACTACCAGAACCTCATCCGCCTCTGCCAGATGCTCAACCCGGTTCATTTCTTCGCCGGCTACCCGGTCGAGCCGATCGACATCCACGCCTCGATCCGCCACCTCGACGCGCTCTGGGACCTCCTGACCCTGGCTGACAAGCCGATCCACGCCTACTCGCTCGGCCGGCAGCGGATCATCGACGCGATCGAGATGGCCCGGATCGCGCGCGGCCTGGACGACGAGACCCTCGACCGCGAGCCGTCGCTGTTCACGGTGATCAACTCGTCGTCGCCGCTGCGGCTGGACACGCCGATGCTCCACGGCATCCTCGAGATGTCGGCCCGCAACCAGGTCATCGTCATGACCCCGTTCACGCTCGCGGGTGCGATGGCGCCGGTGACGCTCGCGGGGGCGCTCGCCGAGCAGAACGCCGAGGCGCTCGCGGGGATGGTCCTCACCCAGGTCGTCCGGCCGGGCGCGCCGGTCGTCTACGGCGGATTCACCTCGAACGTCGACATGCAGTCGGGCGCACCGGCCTTCGGGACGCCGGAATACATGCGGA
The DNA here is from genome assembly GCA_038204565.1 of Candidatus Limnocylindrales bacterium. Classification (GTDB taxonomy): domain Bacteria; phylum Chloroflexota; class Limnocylindria; order Limnocylindrales; family CSP1-4; genus CF-46. The sequence goes on along the minus strand of JBBRCU010000015.1, from coordinate 51,843 downwards.
CCGCGATGATCGGCGGCCAGCTGGCGCGGCGGTACAAGGTTCCGTATCGCTCATCCAACGTGTCCGCGGCCAACTCCCTCGACGCTCAGGCGGCCTACGAGTCGGTCTTCTCGATCTGGGGCGCGGTCATGGGCGGGGTCAACCTGATGATGCACGGCGCCGGCTGGATGGAGGGCGGCCTCCACGCCGGCTACGAGAAGGTGATCCTCGACGCCGAGCTGCTCGGGATGGTCGAGGCGTTCCTCGATCCGGTCGTGGTCGACGAGGACACGCTCGCCTTCTCGGCGATGCAGGAGGTCGGGCCCGGCGGTCACTTTTTCGGGGCGGCCCACACGCAGAGCCGATTCCGGACCGCGTTCCACAAGCCGATGCTCAGCGACTGGCGGAACTACGAGTCGTGGGAGGAGGCGGGCTCGCCGACCGCGCCGGGCAAGGCCAACGCGATCTGGAAGGAGCTCCTCAAGGCCTACGAGCCGCCGCTCCTCGACGAGGCCCGCCGCGACGAGCTCGCCGCCTTCGTCGAGCGCCGCAAGTCCGAGGGCGGCGTCCCGACGGACTTCTGATTCGCACCACCATTGAAGGAGATGATCCGATAGGAGCCAGGGGAAAGGGAGCCTTCGAGAACGACGATGCGGCCGATTGGGTCTATCCACGATCACGGGACCACGGTCGCCCCGGAGACCAGTCGACGGGCGTTCAAGGCGGTCAGTCGTATCGCGGACCGTGGCGAGCCCAGCGAGCTCTGGGCTGAATCCGAGGACGGCGATCAATGGCGGGTTGCGATCGCCAACCTTCAGGTGCGTCTGGCCGGGGGAAGCACGGCGAACGAGTAGTTCGCGACTCCCAGGTCGTCACGTGGTGCCCCACGATCGCTGCCCCGCCACGATCGGTGCACATTGACATCAGATGCTACGCGGATTAGCATCACGCATCATGTCCCGCACGACGATCGATCTGGACCCGTCTGTGATCCGCGACCTGCGCGAACGGGCGAATCGCGAGAAGAAGAGCATGGGCCAACTCGCCACGGAATTGCTCAGTCGCGCACTCGCAGTGGACGATGTCAAGCCGCCGCCCTTCGAGTGGATCAGCCACGACCTCGGTCTGCCTCTCATCGACCTCGAGGACAAGGACGCGCTCTGGGCGATCCTCGATGAGCGCGAATGAGTGCCTCGATCGACGCGAACGTCCTCGCGTACGCCTCCAACGACGCCGAGCCTGTGCAAGCGAGGGCCAAGGCCTTCATCGGTCAGTTGGCCGAGGGGCCCGACCTGCTCTACCTCTTCTGGCCGACGATCCTCGGTTACCTTCGGATCGTCACCCATCCGTCGATCTTGAAGCGACCGCTCACGCCGGTTGAGGCTCAGACGAATATCGAGCGGCTCGCGTCCCGCGCGAACGTCCGCACGCCGGGGGAGTCGAACTCCTTCTGGGAGCTCTTCCTGGCCTCGGGCGGCGCCTCGGCCCGCGGCAATGCAGTCCCGGATACCCACCTCGCCACGCTCATGCGCGGGAACGGCGTCCGGATCCTCTACACCCGCGACCGCGGCTTCCGCCGGTTCGACTTCCTCGACGTCCGCGATCCGTTCACCCATCGAGTCAACGAGTCAGGCCGCTGACCGGGACTTGAGCGCGCTCATGATGAGGATGATTTCCATGCGATCGATCGGCATCAGCGTCGCCCGGACCCAGCTCGACCGAATCCTCGACGAGGTTCGCGCGGGCGAAGTGGTGACGATCACGCGGCGAGGGCTGCCGGTCGCCCGGCTGGTGCCACCGCCTCCCTCGCGTCCGGTTGCCGCCGCACGGCTCGAGAAGGGGCGGGCTCTACGGAAGGGATCACGCTCGGCGGCTTCTCGATTCGCGAGCTGATCGACGAAGGCAGGCAGGGCCCCTCCTCGCGTAGGCTTCGCCCGTCGAATTTCAAGGAGGGTCGCGTGAAGTCGTCAGCCCAGGTCGTCGTCATCGGTGGGGGCGTCGTCGGCGCCAGCGTCCTGTACCACCTCACGAAGGCGGGCTGGACCGACGCCATCCTCCTCGAGCGACGCGAGCTGACGGCGGGCTCGACCTGGCACGCCGCCGGCGGGATGCACACCCTCAACGGCGACCCGAATGTCTCGAAGCTCCAGCAGTACACGATTCAACTGTACGAGGAGATCGAGCGGATCAGCGGCCAGAGCTGCTCGATCCACCTCCCCGGCGGCCTGATGCTCGCCGACACGGAGGTCCGGATGGACTTCCTGCGGATGGCCCAGGCGCGCGGCCGCTATCTCGGGATGGATCTCGAGCTGATCACCCCGAAGGAAGCGCAGGACGTCTTCCCGCTGCTCGACCCGCAGTACTTCGTCGGCGCGCTGTACGACCCGGTCGAGGGTCACGTCGACCCGAGCGGCGTCACCCGCGCCTACGTGAAATGTGCCCAGCTCCTCGGCGCCGAGGTCCGCCAGCACACCCCCGTGACTGCGCTCTCGCAACGGCCCGACGGCACCTGGGACGTCCACATCGAGAACGGCGACCCGATCCACGCCGAGCACGTCGTCAACGCCGGTGGCCTGTGGGCCCGCGAGGTTGGCCGAATGGTCGGGATCGAGCTGCCCGTCCTCGCGATGGAGCACATGTATCTCCTGACGGTCGACATGCCGGAGGTCGCCGCGAACGTCGCGAAGACCGGCAAGGAGATGCCGATGGCCCTCGATTTCGCCGGCGAGATCTACATCCGCCAGGAAGGCGGCGGGATGCTCCTCGGCACGTACGAGCAGGCGGCGGTTCCGTGGAGCCCGAAGACGACGCCGTGGGACTTCGGGTCGCAGCTCCTCGCGCCCGATCTCGACCGGATCACGCCCGAGCTCCAGGTCGCGTTCAAGCACTACCCGGCGATGGGCACGACCGGCATCCGCAAGGTCGTCAACGGACCGTTCACGTTCTCGCCAGACGGGAACCCGCTCGTCGGACCGGTCCGCGGGCTGCGCGGCTACTGGGTTGCCTGCGGAGTCATGGCCGGACTCAGCCAGGGTGGCGGCGTCGGCCTGGCGCTGTCGGCGTGGATGACGGCCGGGGACGCGGGTGATTCCGGAATGGATATCTGGGCGATGGATGTCGCCCGATATGGCGACTACGCGACGCTCGCCTACACGAACGCGAAGGTCCAGGAGAACTATCGCCGGCGCTTCCGGATCACGTTCCCGAACGAGGAGCTGCCGGGCGGCCGGCCGCTCCTCACGACGCCGATCCACGACCGCCTCACCGCCGCGAACGCAGTCTGGGGCGCGACGGCCGGGCTGGAGCACGCCCTCTGGTTCCAGAAGCCCGGGCTCGAACCGAAGGAGGAGGTCACCTTCCGGCGGTCGAACGCCTGGGCTCAGGTCGCCGACGAGGTTGCGGCCGTCCGCGAGCGAGTCGGGATGACCGAGATCTCGAACTACGCGAAGTACCGGGTCGCCGGGCCAGGCGCCGAGGCGTGGCTGTCCTCGCTGCTCACCGCGCGGATGCCGGCGCCGGGTCGGATCACGCTGACGGCGATGCTCAACGACAGCGGGCGGATCGTTGGCGAGTTCACGGTCGCCCGGGCGTCCGAGGCGGACGAGTTCTTCCTGTTCGGGTCGCTCCCGGCCGAGACACACCATTCGCGCTGGTTTCGCCATCAGTTGCCGGCCGACGGGTCGGTCGCGATCGAGGTCCTCGGGCTGAGTCTGGTCGGCCTCTCGCTGACCGGCCCGCGATCCCGGGACGTCCTGGCCGCCGTGGCCCCGGATCTGGACCTGTCGACCGCGGCCTTCCCGTTCATGACCTTCCGGCGGGTCGATCTGGGAATGCAGCCGGCGCTCGTTGGCCGGATCAACTACTCGGGCGAGCTCGGCTACGAGCTGTGGATCGCGCCCGAGCAGCAGCGGGCGCTGTTCGACCGCATCGTCGCGGCCGGCGAACCGCACGGCCTGCGCCTGTTCGGGATGCGGGCGCTGATGTCGCTCCGGCTCGAGAAGAGCTACGGCACCTGGTTCCGCGAGTACCGCCCGATCTACACGCCGGCCGAAGGCGGCATCACCCGCTACGTCAAGCTGGACCACGAGTTCATCGGACGGGCCGCGTACGAGGCCGAGATGGCCGCGGGCGGCCCGAAGCGACGGCTGGTCATGCTGCTGGTGGACCCCGAGCCCGAGCACTCGGCCGACGTCATCGGAGACGAGCCGATCTGGCACGACGGCAAGGTCGTCGGCTGGGTCACCTCCGGCGGGTACGGGCATTCGGCGGGCGTTTCGTTGGCGCTCGGCTACGTCCCGGCCCAACTCGCGGACCCGGCGGGGCCGGGCGGCAACGGGTTCGAGATCGAGATCATCGGCCGCCGCCGGCCGGCTCGCCTCCAGCCCGAGCCGGTCCACGACCCGCAGGGTCTCCGGATGCGGCAATAGTGATCGTATGATGGCGCCATCATGATGGCTCGTACCCAGATCACCCTTCCTCCGGACGAGCATCGGGCCGCGCGACGGCGCGCCGCCGAACAGAACATCTCGCTTGCGGAGTACGTGCGGCGTCTGGTCCATGAAGATCTCGTCGGGCAAGACCGACCGAAAGCGGACATTTCCGAAATCTTCGGGATCGGACACTCTGGTGGCTCGGACATTGCCCGATTCAAGGAGCGGTACCTCGGCGAGGCTGCCGAGGCCGACTACCAGGAGAAGACCCGGTCTCGCGACGGGTGAGCCTTTTCATCGACACCTCGGTCTTTTATGCGGGCGTCGACGCCGATGATGTCCACCACGAGCGCGCATCGTCGATCCTTTCGATCGACGACCTGTTCATCACGACCGACCACGTACTGGTGGAGACGTGGCGTCTCCTTCGAACCAGGACCGGCGGAGCCTCGGCCGAACGCTTCTGGGACGCCCTCAGGCGAGGAACCGTGGAGCTCGAATCTGTCGGGCCGCCCGACCTCGACCGAGCGTGGGAAATCGGTACGGCATTTCCCGGTCAGGACTTCTCGGTCGTCGATCGGACTTCCTTCGCCGTGATGGAGCGGATGCAGGTGCTCCGCGCGGCGTCATTCGATAAGGATTTCGCGATCTACCGGTTCGGGTCGCGGCGGGATCGGGCGTTCGAGATCGTCGCATGAGCCCGACGGGCGGCCGCATTGTCGTCGACGGGCGGCCGGTGGCATTCCAGGAGGGTGATTCGGTCGCCGTTGCCATCGTTCGAATCGGTCGGGTGCCCGGCCGCGGCGGAGCGCTCTGCCTTGCAGGCGACTGTGGAAACTGCCTCGCCACAGTTGACGGCGTGGCCTACGTCCGAACGTGCCAGGTACCGGCGCGACCGGGGACGGTCGTCGAGCGGCATCCGGACGAGGGCAAGCCGCTCCTGCCGACGGTCGATCTCCGCGACCTGACCCAGCCAGCACCGCGGGCAGACGTTCGGGTCAACCACCTCACGGCGGATGTTGCGATCGTTGGCGGCGGGTCGGCCGGAGTTGCGGCAGCGGCTGCGGCCGAGGCCCGCGGTCTCGACGTGTTCTTGATGGACGCCGGCGACGGTGTCGAGGTCATGGGCATGTACCCGGGGCCGGCTCTTGTCGCCTGGAGCGACCGCGAGATCCGCGAAATGGTCCATGTCCGAGCCGACGAAGTCGCGATCGCGACCGGCGCGGCCGAGATCCAGCCGGTCTGCCCCGGCAGCCAGCTCGCCGGGATCGTCACGGCCGGCGCGGCCGAGCGCCTCCGCGCGGCGAAGGTCGACCTCGGGCGCACCGTCCTCGTCACCCGTCAACCGATCCGGTTCGAGGGCAACGCCGCGGGCCGCGTCACGGGCGTCGTCATCGGCGGCGATGGCGGCCCGGAAACGACAACGGCATGCGACACGGCGATCGTCGATCTCGGTCGCGCGCCGCGCGACGTGCTCGGCCGGATGATCCGCGACGATCGGATCACCACCGTCGGATCGGCCGCCGTCGACCACCCCCCTCCGCCCGCCCCGACAGCCGGCGTCATCTGTCCATGCATGGGCACGACCGTCGACGACCTCGGGACGGCGTTCGACAAGGGCTACACCGAGCTCGAGCTCCTCAAGCGTGCGAGCTGGGCGGGCCTTGGGCCGTGCCAGGGCGGGGCCTGCCTTCCCCACGTCCGGGCGTTCCTCGTCGCGAAAACCGGCGGCCCGCCGCCCGACCCCTTCACCGCGCGCCCGGCCGCTCGCCAGATCACGCTCGCTGAGGCCGCCGCCGACACGACGATCGACGCCTTCCGCCGGACGGCCCTCCACGACGAGCACCTCGCCCTCGGCGCTCGGATGGATCGCTTCGGAGGTTGGTGGCGGCCGTGGCACTACGGCGACGTCGTCGGGGAGTACTGGGCGGTCCGCGAGGGTGTCTCGATCGGCGACGTGTCGACGCTCGGCAAGCTGATCGTCAGCGGGCCCGATGTCGTCGAGGCGCTCGAGCGGATCTATCCGTGCAACATCGCGGACATCAGGGTCGGCCGCTCACGCTACGCGTTGCTCCTCAACGAGCGCGGCCACGTGATGGACGACGGGATGATCCTCCGCGACGCGGAGACGCGGTTCACCCTCACCTTCACCTCGGGCGGCGCGGCGAACGCCGAGATGTGGATCCGCGACTGGGTCGACACCTGGGGTCTCCGCGTCCACGTGATGGACCGGACGATGTCGCTTGCCGCGATCAACGTGACGGGACCATTCGCCAAGGAGCTGCTCGGCCGGCTCGGGTTGTCGGACCCGCCCCGCTTTCTCGGCGCCGTCCGGGCCGAGATCGCCGGTGTGCCGTGCCACGTGATGCGTCTCTCGTTCACCGGCGAGACCGCGTTCGAGCTCCACCATCCGCTCGATGGGTCCGTTGCGCTGTGGCGGGCCCTACTCGATCACGGGCGGGATCTCGGGATCAAGCCCCACGGCCTCCAGGCGCTGTTCGGGCTGCGGCTCGAGAAGGGCCACGTGATCGTCGGGATGGACACTGAGCTCGACACGACGCCGCGCCGGCTCGGCATGGACTGGGCCGTCCGGATGGAGAAACCGGCGTTCATCGGCCGGGCCTCGCTGGAGCGGACCGGAAAGCTCGACGACGACCGGCGCTGGTTCGGGTTCGCGATGGACGGCGAGGCGCCGCCGGAGGGATCGCCGATCCGGGCACCGGGCGGCAGCGGCGAGATCATCGGGAATGTGACGGGAAGCTGGACGTCGCCGCTCCTTGGCAAAGGCCTGATCCTCGGCTGGCAGCGCCGCCGCCCGTTCCTCGACCGGGTCGAGATCGACGGCCGCGAGGCGATCGTCACGCCGACCCCGTTCTACGATCCGGAGGGCCTCCATGCCCGCGCTTGAGCCCGTCGAAGCGTGGCGCGTCGTCGCGTCGCCGACGGCGATCGACGCCGCCCGTTGGCGCGGTCAAGACGTGGATGTCCTCCGGATCGCGCCCGACGAGGCGCTCGGGATCGGCGCGACCGGTGTCGGCGTCGACGATCCCGGCGCGATCATCGAGCCGGAGGCAGGGTTTTCGGCCGCGATCCTTGCCGCCGTCGACCTTGACACGGTCCTCGATCACGTCGAGTGGCGAATGCCGGATGAGACCGGCGCGCTCGTCCAGGGGAAGGTCGCCGGAGTTCCGGTGAAGCTCGTCGCGGGCGATCCGATCCTGCTCGTGGTCGCGACGGCGTACACGGACGAGCTCGAGAGGCGGCTCGGATGGCGCTGACGGCAGCCGCCGAGGCGGTGGCGACCCTCCAGCCGATCGCCTGGCACGAGCCGCGCGATTCCTACGACGTCGTCATCGTCGGCGGTGGCGGGCACGGCCTCGCGACCGCCTACTACCTCGCGACCCGCCACGGGATCACGAACGTCGCCGTCCTCGAAGCCGACTACATCGCGTCGGGCAATACCGGCCGGAACACGACGATCATCCGGGCGAACTACGCGATCCCCGAGGCGATCCGCTTCTACGACCGCTCGATGAAGCTGTACCAGGGCCTGGAGGCGGAGACCGGCGCCGCGATCTTCCTGCGCGAGAAGGGTCATGTCTGGCTCGCCCATTCCGAGATGGGGATGCGGACCGAGCGCGGCCGTTGCCTCATGAACCAGGCGATGGGCGTCCGGACCGAGATGCTGACACCGGCCGAGGTCAAGGAGCTCATCCCCCAGATCGACCTGACCGGCGGCGGGCGCTACCCGATCTTCGGCGCGTCGCATCACGTCGAAGCGGCCACGGCCCGCCATGATCGGGTCGCGTGGACCTTCGCCTCGGGCGCGACCCAGTCCGGTGTCCACGTGATCCAGCACCGACCGGTGACCGGGCTCCTCCGCGACGGCGTGGGGCCGGGCGCCCGCGTCGTCGGAGTGCAGACCGCCGCCGGCGACATCCGGGCCGGGATCGTCCTCAGCGCGGTCGGCGGGCGAGTGACGGAGATGGCGGCCCACGCCGGGGTCCGGCTGCCGATCCGGACCCACCCGCTCCACGCGTTCGTCACGAACGACTTCGAGCAGGGCCTCGCCAAGATCGTGGCCTCCACCGAACTCGCCTGTTACGTCAGCCAGACCGAGCGTGGCCAGATGCTCATCGGGGCCGAGTTCGACAGCCAGCCGTCGTTCTCGCGGATCAGCTCCTTCGATGCGCTCCGGAGCTACGCCTACAAGATCACGATGCTCCTGCCGTTCCTGCGCCAGATGCGGATCCTCCGGACATGGGCCGGGCTGTGCGACGTCTCCGCGGACTGGAGCCCGATCCTGGGCGAGACCGGGGTCGATGGTTTGCTGATCACGACCGGCTGGGGCACCTGGGGTTTCAAGGCGATCCCGGCCGGTGGGGAGGCGATGGCCGCCCTGATCGCGACGGGCCGGACGCCGGAGCTCATCGCGCCGTTCTCGCTCGAGCGGTTCGCCCGGGACCACGTCCTGGCCGACCAGGCATCGGCTGGAACGCGCTGATGGACGGTCGTTGATGCACCAGCTCGACTGCCCGACCTGCGGCCGTCGGCCGCTCGACGAGTTCACCTTCGGAGGCGAGCGGCGGACCGCGCCGTCCACGATCGAGGATTCCGACGCGCGCGATTTCGACGAGGTCTGGATCTTCGACAACCCCGACGGGATCGCGACGGAGCGCTGGTTCCACGCTGCGGGTTGCCGGCGCTGGCTGACCGTCCGCCGCGACACGTCCATCGACCGCGTCGTGGCGGTCCACTGATGTTCGAGGGCTACGCCGGTCGACGGATCGAAATCGGTGTCCGCGACCGCGCCCGGTTCGGGGCTGGCGTCGTGGCGGACCTGCCGGCCGTGGTCGGCGCGATTGGCGCCAAGGCCGCCTTCGTCGTCACCGATTCGGGCGTCGTCGCCTCCGGCGTCGCCGGACGGGTCGTCGACATCCTCGAGGCCGCGAATCTCCGGGTGGAGCTGTTCGACGGCGTCGAGCCGAACCCCGGCACCACGTCCGTCGCGCGCGGCAGCGCGGTCCTCCGACGGTTCCTCGAGTTGGCCGGGGCCCCGTCGGTGGTCGTGATCGCCCTCGGCGGCGGGTCGGCGATGGACTCGGCCAAGGCGATGGCGCTCCACGCCGCAAATGACCGGGATGTCATGGCCCTCGGCTACCACGATGAAACGCTCCAGCCGGGCGTTCCGGTGATCGCGATCCCGACGACGGCCGGAACCGGAGCCGAGACGAACACCTACGGCGTGATCACCGACGAGGCCGTTGGCCGCAAGGGCTACATCGGGCACGAGAGCGTGCTCCCGCAGGTCACGATCCTCGATCCCGAGCTGACGATCGGGCTGCCGCCCAACCCGACCGCGGCGACCGGTGTCGACGCGCTCACCCACTCGCTCGAGTCGCTCCTGTCGAAGAACCCGAACCCGTTCGCCGAGGCGATCGCGCTGGGCACCGTCCGGACAGTTGCCGAGTGGCTGCCGCGGGCCGTCACGGACGGGGCCCACCTCGAGGCGCGAAGCCGGATGCTCCTCGCCGCCCACTACGCCGGCGTCGGACAGCAAAGTGGAACAGGGGTCGGCGCGGTCCACGCGATCGGCCATTCGATCGGGACCCGGGGTCGGCTGCCCCACGGAACCGCCCTCGCCACGGTCATGCCGGAGGTCTTCGCGACCTACCTCGGCGTGCGCAACCGCGAGCTCGCCCTCGTGGCGGTGGCCTTCGGCGTCGCCGACCCACGTCAACCGGAGGCGGAAGCTGCCGAAGCCGGGATTGGCGCCATCGAAGCGCTCCTTAAGCGTGTCGGCCAGCGCAGGAGCCTCGCCGAGCTCGGGCTTGGGCCGGAGACCCACGAGACGATCGCCCAGGACAGCGTCGACGACGCCGCGATGAACAACAGCCCGCGGCTGCCGTCGAAGGACGAGGTCCTCGGGATCCTGACAGCGGTCGCCCTCTGACCGAACGAACGTGGTGCGGCCAGGCACCGCGAGCGGCCATCCGGGACTGCAGCGGCGCTGGATCGGAGGCATGATCACGCCTTGCGTCGGGCGCGGGAGAGCCCGGTTCCGGGGACGATTCCCGTATGGAGGACTTCATGGAAGCACCCATTGGCGCGCCCGGCCGCGCTCGTCGCCTGGCGATCCTCGCGACGACCTCGCTGATCGCCGCATCCCTGTTCAATGGAGCATCCGTCGTCACGGCTGCCAGCGGCGGCAAGGACCACTTCAAGGCGACGATCGCCGGCGAGGCCGGAGAGCTCCGGACCCCCGCCGAGTTCGAGCGGGCGGCGGCCGCCAATCCGCAGAGGGGCGACCAGACGCTCTTCTCGCGCTGCCGCTACGACCTCGGTTCGAAGGTCTATGCCGCGTTCGGCTCGCATGAGCACGACGCGATTGTCGGTGACACCAGCTTCCCGCTCGCCAACAACACGTCCTGCTACAACCCGCAGAACGAACAGAACATCGTCATCAATCCGGGCCACAGCCAGAACCTCGTGACCTCGGCCAACGAGTACCGGGCAACCGAGGTCGCGGTCTACTACTCGAAGGACGGCGGCTCGACCTGGACTGACGTCGCCCTTCGAGGCTGGACCCGCTCGACGGGTGGCACGGGCGTGTTCTCGCATGTGGACTCGTGCGGCGACCCGGTCCTCGCGTTCAATGCCGACGGCAGCAAGCTGTACTTCACGTCGCTGGTCTGCAATTTCGACAAGTTCCCGCGCGCACTGTCCGGCGTCGCGATCGCCTCATCGACCGACGGCGGCGCCACCTGGTCCGCCCCGAAGATGATCGACTACCGCGCGACCGGCGATTTCTTCGCCGACAAGGAATGGGTCACCGTCGGCGGCGACGGCACGGTCTACGTGACCTGGACGAAGTTCTACCAGGGTCCGCGCGGCCTCGGGTACCTGAAGTCCCCGATCGTGATGTCGTCGTCGAAGGACGGCGGCAAGAGCTGGTCGTCGGTCAAGGCGGTCTCCGACGCAGCCCATCCCTACAACCAGGGTTCGGCCCCGCAAGTTGCCCCCGATGGGACACTGTATGTCGCCTACGAGGCCTCGGATCCGGCGACGAACTACGCGACCGACCAGATGATCGTCGCGAGCTCGACCGACCACGGGACGACGTTCACCCAGCATTCCATCGGGCGCGTCTACGACGATTTCAGCTGCTACCCGCTCCAGCTGCCCGGTGGCCAGGACCGCCAGACGCTGAGCTTCGAGCAGTTCCGGATCAACAGCTACCCGTCGTTCGCGATCGACCCGTCGAACGGCCACCTGGCCATCACCTGGGCGGATGACCAGGGCGCGGGTAACTGCGGCTCGCCCGACCTGACGTTCACCGGCTCGGCGACGTCCAATCAGGTCAAGCTCGCCACCTCGACCAACGGTTCCGCCTGGACGACCTCGACCATCACGACTGGAGCGGCCGACAAGGTCTATCCGTCGGTCGGGGCGAACCACGGCCGAATCGTCGTCGGCTACTACACCCGGGCCTACTCGCCGTCCCCGACGGCGACCGATCGAAGCTGCGGCATCGCCGAGCTTGACTCGAACAACAACGTGGTGGCTCCCGTCGATCCGGCCCGCGCCGCCGCACCGGTCTGTCTCGACTGGGCGCTCCGCTCGTCCTCCGACAGCAACTTCGGGCACGAGACCCGGGTCACGACCCAGTCCTCGAACCCGTACATCCTGTTCTCGGGCTCGTTCATCGGCGACTACACGGGCACCGCGGTCGACGCGGCCGGCCACGCCGTCACCGTCTGGACGGACTTCCGGGGCAACCCGGGCGTGACCACCCCGAACCAGGACACCCTCGTCGGTACGGGCTACTAGTCCGTCCGCAACTTCGACGACGACCCGGCCGCGGCGGCAATGCCCGGCCGGGTCACTTGATTCCGGAGCCGATCCGTCCGCGTGGGCCGCCGAACGGCCCACCCGGATCAGCGGCGGAGGAACCCCGGCACGTCCGGCTCCGGACCGCGCCAGCGGGCGAGCTCCTGGGTCTCGAACCAGCCGAAGTGGTTGATGAAGTGGCCGCTGTGCTCCTCGACGATCCGCGCCACATGCGCCACATGGCGCTGGCCGCGGACCCGGACGCTCAGCACGACCCGGCCTTCGCGCACGGCCGCCTCGTACCAGGCGAAATCGGGCGTCTGGTCGGCCCAGCTGAATTCCATGATCCGGAGGAACCGGCCGAGCAGGCCGCGCCGCGAGCCGCTCGGATCGAACGCGGCCGCGCCGTCCGTGCCGGCGAAGGTCTCGATCGCCCCCGGCGCGATCCCGGCGGCGACGAGGGCTGACTGCGCCCCTTCGACCGCCTCGGGCGCGTCGACCACTGCGAACAGCCGACCAATGGCCGAGCCAACAGTTCGACCGGCCGCCCCGGCCATCGCGCTAGCCGCGCTCGACCAGCGGCTTGACCTCGCCGATCAGGCGCTCGAGGGTCTCGGTGTCGTACGGCGCGGGCTGCTCGGAGATCACGGTGTGGAAGCCCATCTCGACGTACGGCGCGAGCTTCTCGGCGAGCTGCGTTGCCGTGCCATTCCAGAACGTGTCGTCGTCGGCGACTTCGGCGAGCGGCGTCCGGTTGTGTTCCATCGCTGCCTTCCAGACCTTGTCCGCCTCGGCCTGGGAGTCGCGGATCGTGGCCTTGATGCCGAGGCTGAACTCGATCTCCGACGGGTCGCGCCCGACCGCCTCGCAGTGGCCGCGGAGAACCTCGACCTTGTGGCGCATGAAGTCGACCGGGCCCATCCCATTCCAGATGTCGGCGTACTTGGCGACGGTCCGCAGGGTCTTCTTCTCGCCCGACCCGCCGATCATGATCGGAAGGTGCGGCTGGATCGGGGCCGGATGATGGCGCAGGCCGTCGAACTGGTAGTGCCCGTCCGGCGGCGAGGTCACGGTCTTGCCATCGAGCAGGTCGCGCATCGCACCGACGGACTCGTCGAGCCAGTCGAGGCGCTGGCCGAAGCCGGTCCCGAATTCGATGCCGTGGGCGGTATGCTCAGGCTCCATCCACGCCCCGCCGATCCCGAGGATCGCCCGGCCGCCGCTGACGTGGTCGAGCGTCGCAGCCGTCTTCGCGACGAGACCCGGGTTACGGAACGTGTTCGCGCCGACCAGCAGTCCGAGGCGGAGACGCGTCGAGATGCCCGAAGCTCCAACCAGGCTCGACCAGCCCTCGAAGATGTCCTGGTGGGGATCGCCGAAGATCGCGTAGAGGTGGTCCCAGGCCCAGAGGTGGTCGTACCCGAGCTCGTCGAGGCGCCGGACGGTGGCGGCATAGTCCACCCACGAGGTCGCCTGGTTCCAGAGCAGGATTCCGAGTTTGAGATCGGTCATGGGGCTGGGCCTCGGGTCGAATGGGCAAGACGATGAGTGTGTCGATCAGTCTACGGCCGCGCGGCCGTCACCGAGCCGTGGCGCCGGGGTGAGCTCGCCGCATCTGGCCCTCAGGAAGGAGGCCCGCGGCGGGAAGTGGCCCGCCGCAGACGGCCCTCATCCTGGAAGCGTCGCGAGATCGGCTTCGATCGGCATCCGGTCATCCGCGTCGGTGATTGCGGCCACGGCCTCGACCGCTCTTGCCTTCCAGAGCCCGCCCGAGGCGCTGTCGCCGGCCGCGAACGACGCCCGAGCCATCGCCTCGTAGGCGGCCGGCAGGTCCCACGTCTCGCGCGCATCGACCGGCAGGGCCTCGTTGATCTCGACGCAGCGGCGGGCGTGCCACAGGGCGGGCTCGCCGCGGCCGAGGGTCGCGTACACCCGCGAGCACAGCCACTCGCCGCGGGCGAGGTTGACCGGCTCGCCGACACGCGCCCAGTGCCAGCGCGAGGCGTGGGCGCGGTGAATCATCTCGTCGGTCTCGGCGGGCGTCCGATCGGCCTTCTCGATCAGGGTCCAGGTCGAGTTGTACAGGTCCACCCCGAGCTGGCGCTGGGTCGCGGCATCGAGCTCGACGGCGGTCGCGGTCGTGGCCTCGGTCGTCGGGTTCGTCATGATCGGGTCCTTTCCATCGGTCATCCGCCCCACCACGTGGAGCAGGCGGGTCAGTCGGTTGGTGCGGGCCTGGATGCGCACCCGGTGGGCGGCAAGCCTTCGTCGCTGCTCGGTCGGGTCGTCCATCGCCAGGACCTCCCGGATCTCGTCGAGCGGCAGCTCCAGGTCGCGCAGGCGGGCGATCGTCCGCGCGGTTTCGAGCTGCGCCCGCCGGTAGCGGCGGTAGCCCGTGAAGCGATCGATGTCGGCGGGCCGGAGCAGGTCCAGCTCGTCGTAGTGACGCAGGGCGCCGGCGCTCAACCCGGCGAGCCGGGCGAACCGTCCGATCGACAGGAGATCGTCGTCCACGACGCCATCCTGGACCCTCGGCCGGGTCGAGAGTCAAGAGGCGGCGTTCGCGAGACCGACCCGCCGACAGGCAGTCCCGCTAGCCGGAGGTCGCCGATGGGGATGGCGGGACGACGACGACGTCGCCGCAGCCGTGGAATCGGTCGTCCGTGGCGACGCCGCCAGCAATCTCGATCCGGTCGCCGATCCGAGCCTTGACGCCGCCGAACCGGTCGGTCAACACGAGCTCGCCGGCCTCCTGACCCACGCGGAACCCGTCGGGCCAGACGACTGGATGGGTGGTGCCCGTCTCGTCCCGGAGCACGAGATCCGTTCCGTCGGCGACCACGATCCCGGTCGCGAGCGCGGTCGGGCAGCCGAGCGTGCAGCCGCTCGTCGCTCCCAGAGCCAGGATGAGCAGTGCGACGGCGGGCAGGAGCCGCCACGACCGGATCCTCACCGCGCGATCGTACGCGCCCCGCAACCGGCGGGACGCGGCTTCCCGCCCCGATCCGGCAGCCTATCGTTGCGTCACGGAGGTGGACATGACCGAGCCCGACGGCGCCCGTCAGATCGCAATCCGCTGTGGCGGGCTGCTGGACGTCGCGTCCGGGACGACCGACATCGATCGCGTCATCCACGTTGGCGCCGACGGGCGGATCGTCGCGATCGGCGGCCCCGATGACGGGATCCCGGATGACGCGGCGGTCGTCGACCTCACGGGTCTCACCGTCCTGCCCGGCCTGATCGACGTCCACACGCACCTGGTCGGCAACGTCCAGACCGCGGGCGTCCCCTCGACGACGACCTCTGCGGCGGACGAGGTCCTGATCGGCGTCCGCCACGCCCGGGTCACGCTCGAGGCCGGGTTCACGACCGTCCGCGACCTGGGGAGCTTCCGCGCATTCACCGATTGCGCCCTGCGCGACGCGATCGACCGGGCCGACGTCCGCGGCCCGCGGATGCAGTGCGCCGGCGCGTTCATCACCGCGCCGTGGGGTGGTGGCGATGTGGTCGGCCTGGCCCATGACATCGTGCTGCCGGAGGAGCTCCGGTTCGGCGTCGTTCGCTCGGTCGACGAGGTTCGCGAGCGGGTCCGCCGCCTCCTGATCGGCGGCGCGACGATGATCAAGTGCATCGGCACGGGCGCGGTGCTCACCCGCGGTGGGGTGCCCGGCGCGCCCGAGCTGTCCGAGGCGGAGATCCACGCCGCGGTCGAGGAGGCCGCCTGGTACGGCACCCACGTCGCGGTCCACGCTCACGGTGCAGAGGGCGCGAAGCGGGCGATCCGCGCCGGCGCCCGCTCGGTCGAGCACGGCTCCTACCTCGACGACGAGGCGATCGCGATGCTCGCCGACACGGGTACGTTCTTCACCGTCGACCTCTACGACGGCGAGTGGGCGCTGGGCTCGGAAGGTCCGACCGACTGGCCGGCCGAGACGATGCGCAAGCTCCGCGAATCGCAGGTCGCAGCCGAGAGCGTGACGGCCAAGGCGATCGGGTGTGGCGTCCGGATCGCCTTCGGGACCGACAGCGGTGTCTATCCGCACGGGCTCAACGGCCGCCAGTTCACGTCCTACGTCCGGGCCGGGATGCGCCCCATCGACGCGATCCGCTCGGCGACCACGGTGGCCGCCGAGCTCATGCAGTGGTCCGACCGCGTCGGGTTGCTGGGGCCCGGCCACTTCGCCGACCTCGTCGCGGTCGGAGGCGATCCGCTGGCCGATATCACGGAGCTGGAACGCCCGGTGGTGGTCGTGAAGGGCGGTCAGCTCGCCCGCGACGACCGGGCCGGGGCGGTGCGTATCTGACAGGGCGGCGCGCATCTGACGACTGCAACGCGCCGGTCGCCCACCCGGCGCTACGATTCACCGATGAGCACTCCACCGATCATCCTGGTTCCCGGTTTCTGGCTTGGCGCGTGGGCCTGGGACGAAGTCGCTGCCGACCTTCGCGCTGGAGGGTTCGACGTCACCGCCCTCACCCTCCCGGGTCTCGAGTCAGCCGAGACCGATCGCTCGGCGATCACCTTCGAGGACCATGTCGCCGCGATCGTGACCGCCGTCGAGGCCGCTGCGGTCCCCGTCGTCCTTGCGGTCCACAGCGCCACCGGGTTCTCGGGCTACGCCGCAAGTGATCGCGTCCCCGACCGGATCGCCGCGATGGTCTACGTCGACACGGCGCCCGGCGTGGGCGCGCTCGATCCGGACTTCGACGCCGTCGAGAAGCCGCTGGTCTGGTCGGAGATCGAGGCGGGGGAGAACCTCGACGGCCTGAGCGAAGCGCAGAAGCAGACGTTCCGCGACCGGGCGGTCCCGGTCCCGGGTGCGCTGATCCGCGAGGGCGCCGCGCTGACCAACGACGCCCGGCGCGACATCCCGAGCACGATCATCGCGACCGGCTTCGCGGGCGAGCAGTACCGCTCCTACGCCGAGGCCAACCCCGAATGGGCGTTCCTCGCCGGGCTCCCGGAACTGCGCAGCCTGACCTTCATCGACCTGCCGACCAGCCATTGGCCGATGTGGTCCAAGCCGAAGGAGCTGGCGGCGATCATCGCCGGGATCGCCCGCACTAATCAGGGTTGAACCCCGGGTGATCGGCGCTGAAACATGGGGTGACTCAGTTTGCGACCGAGCGCGCCCGGACTCGATGCAATTCGTGACGAGCCCAGCACGCTGAGCCTGAATCCGAGTCGCCGTGCGACTCACGCGGCAGCGGCGGGGACCTGCGCTCGTTCGATCCGCGGTGGCTGCTCGTTTCCGGCGAAGATCGCTAAGCCCGGTCGAGCTCCCGGTCGATCGCCTTCAGGATGAACCGGGCAGCCTCGGCGCTTTTGCCGCCGAGCTTCTGGCCGTCGTCCTGCTCGAGGGCCGGCTCGAGATCCGTCAGGAACTGCATCAGCGGCGGTGTTCGCTCCAGGGCGCCTGTCGCGAATGCCGCGTCCAGTCGGACGATCACGGCCCGCGCGTTGTCGACGACGTGGCCCTTGGCCTCGATCAGCTCACGGACCTCTGCGCGCGCCGCGTCCGCCGCGGGACCCTGATTGCTCATCGTCGCCGCCCGAGAATCCCAGCCACGACTCGGCTGCGCCGTGGCTGATCGCTCGAGACGACCGTCGATGGCGCGTCCGCGCCGAGCCTGCCCCCGCCGCTCGGTGTCTCCACCAACGCCGCCCGGTCCGAGTCGAGGATGCTCATGGAGATCTCGTCCCACCAGCGGCCCTCGCGCCAGATGGCCTCGCGGGCGCGACCCTCGGTCACGAAGCCCACGGACCGGTAAGACCGGAGCGCTCGTTCGTTGAAGGCGAACACCGTCAGTCCGATGCGGTGCAGCCCGAGCCCACCGAACGCGTGGTCGATCATCAGGCGCGTGGCTTCGGTCCCGTGGCCGTGGCCCCACGCGTCCTTCTCGCCGATCGTGATGTGAAACAGCGCGGAGCCGTTGTCCGGGTCGAGCTGGGACAGCGCGCACGTCCCGATCAGCCGCTCGTCGGCGCGGCGCTGAATCGCCATCGCGAGCGAGTCCGTGCCGAGCGCGCGCGCCGCGAAGAACCGCTCGATCTCGTCATGCCGCATCGGGCCGTCCTGGTAGCGGGTGAGGCGGACGACTTCCGGGTCCGCGTACCAGCGCAGAAAGGCCTTGAGGTTGCCGGGCACGTGCCGCCGGAGGACGACGGTCTCGCCCGTCAGCGACTCGGGGAACCAGCTCCGCGGGGTCATCGCAGGGACGGTATACCATCGCCGCCATGCGTCGCTGGAGCGAGGTCGCGGAGCGCGTCGCCGCCACGACCCGGACCTCCGAGAAGACCGCCATCCTGGCCGAGTACTTCGCAGGCCTTGATGCGGCCTCCCTCCCGATCGCCGCGGTGTTCCTGACCGGCCGCCCATTCGCCGAGGCCGACCAGCGCGCCACCGGCCTCGGCTGGTCGGCGATCGCGACGACCGTGACCGACGTCGCCGGCGTCCCCCGGTCCGCGCTCGGTGAGGCGTACGACCGCTCGTCCGATCTCGGCCGGGCCGTCGAGGACGTCCTTGTCGAGGCGGGTCACGATGCCGACCCCGCCCAGGCGCCGACACTGCCGGAGGTCGCTGCTGCCTACGCGGCGATCGAGCGCGCGTCGGGGGCTGCGGCGAAGAGCGTCATCCTCCGTGAGCTCCTCGCCCGGTCGGACCCGCTCACGGCGAAGTCGATCGTCAAGATCCTTGCGGGCGAGCTCCGGATCGGGCTTCGCGAAGGTCTCGTCGAGGCGGCTCTCGCGAAGGCGTTCGATCGCCCCCTGGACGCCGTGAAGTGGGCGGGGATGTTGACCGGCGACATCGGGGCGATGGCCGAGATGGCTCGCGACGATCGGCTCGCCGAGGCCAGGCTGTCGATCTTCCACCCGATCAAGTTCATGCTCGCCTCGCCGGCCGAGGCTGCGGCCGAGATCGTCAAGCGGCTCGGCGTGCCGGTCTGGGTCGAGGACAAGTACGACGGGATCCGGGCCCAGCTCCATCGGGTCGGCGAGGACGTCCGGCTGTACTCGCGAGATCTCCATGACATCAGCGGCCAGTTCCCCGACGTCGTCGAGGGCGCTCGCAATCTCGGCTGGGACGGAATCCTCGACGGTGAGATCCTGGCCTGGCGCGACGGTACGGTCCTGCCGTTCGTCGCCCTCCAGGGACGGCTCGGCCGGAAGTCGCCGTCGGCCGCGATCCGAGCCGAGGTTCCGGTGATCTACGTCGCGTTCGACGTCCTCGGGCTGGCTCTGGCCGGACCGGGCCGGGCGGTCGAGGCCCTCCTCCGCGAGCCGCTCGAGGATCGCCGCCGCCAGCTCGAGGAGCTCGATCTGCCGCTCGCCGGCGACGGCGGCGTCTTCGCCCTGAGCCATCTTGTCAGCGTGACCTCGGTCGACGCGCTGGAGGAGGCGTTCCTCGGCGCGCGGGAGCGGCGGAACGAGGGCCTGATGGTCAAGGACCCACGCTCGATCTACTCGCCGGGAAGGCGGGGCCTCGGCTGGCTGAAGATGAAGAAGGCTCTCGCGACGATCGATTGCATCGTCGTCGGGGTCGAGGTCGGCCACGGCAAGCGTCACGGCGTCCTGTCCGATTACACCTTCGCGGTCCGCGATACGGAGAACGATCGACTGGTCACGATCGGCAAGGCCTACTCGGGCCTGACCGACGCCGAGATCGCCGAGATGACGGCCTGGTTCGAGGCTCACACGATCCAGCAGTTCGGGCGCTACCGCCAGGTCGAGCCGACCGTCGTCGTCGAGGTCGCCTTCGACGTCATCGTCCGCTCGAAGCGCCATCAGTCGGGGTTCTCGCTGCGGTTCCCCCGGATCGCGAACCTTCGACCGGACAAGCCGCTCGATGAGATCGATACGCTCGAGACCGTCGAAGCCCTGTATGCGGGCCTGCAACAGGGCGCCGAGCAGTTGGTGACCGCGGGCGCCAGGAAGTAGCCGAGCCCGCGCCGATGTGCGGATCGGTCCGGTCCGCTCGCGCGGACCACGCGTATGCTGTCGCCCATGTTCAACGCGATGTTCCTGGGGGGCGAGCTGAGCCTCACCGCGCTGACGCTGTACACCGATGCGTTCGTGATCCGCGGATCGTTGCGGACGCGACAGGGCCGGATCTCGGACATCCTCAACCAGGCCGACGAGGACTTTCTCGTCCTCACCGACACGGTCGTCGACGAGTACGGGACGCGCGGGACGTCGGTCAAGTCCGAGTTCGCCCAGGTCAACCTCGGCGCCGTGCTCTTCGCGGTCGCCGATACGCCCGTGGCGCCGAGGCCCGACCTGAGGACGCCGAAGGTCTCGGAGCAGGCACTCATCTCGATCCCGCCGTTCCGGATCTCCGGGCGGGTCCACCTCCTGCCCGAGCGCGACCTGCGCGAGGCCCTCTCGGAGTTGACCGGGCGGTTCATTCCGGTCACCGATGCGACCTACTGGTCCGACTCGGTCGGTGAGGCCCGGGCGACGGCGCCGATGGTCGCGATCAACCACCACCGGGCCCAGATCCTCGCGCCGCATCGTGAGGTCGACCCGTGGGCCGGCCTCGACCGCGGAGGCCAGGCAAACTCCTAGGCTGTCGCGCCGGAACGACGATGGCGGCGTTGCCGCCTGCGGTCCTCGGCAGCTCCGGAACTACCGATCGACCGGCAGATCGAGCCGATTGCCCCACTCGGCCCAGCCGCCGTCGTAGACCGCGACGTCGTCGTGGCCCAGCAGCGTCAAGGCGAAGGCGAGCTTGGCCGCGGCGACTCCCGATCCGTCGTAGCAGACCATCCGCCGGCCGCGGGCGACGTTCGAGCGGAACAGGACTTCGCGGAGCTCGTCGCCGGCTTTGAAGTGCTGGCTCCCGGCTCGGGTCATCGCCCCGACCGGGACGTTGACCGCACCCGGAATGTGGCCGAGCCGCTTCGTGTTGCCCTCGTGGCCGCGGTACTCGGCGGGCGCCCTGGCGTCGAGCAGGGTGACGTCGGGCGACGAGAGCAGGCCCCGCACGTCGCTCGTCGACAGACGCATCCGCGACTGGGCTCGCGGCGTGAAATGCGCCGGTGGCGGGGGCGCGGTCGCACTGGACGTCGGCCGGGCCTCCTCGATCCATGCTGGGTAGCCGCCGTCGAGGATCCGGACGGACTCGAGCCCATAGACTCGGAGGCTCCACCACGTCCGGGCAGCGAACAGGCTGACGCTGTCGTCGTAGACCACGACCGTGGCCCCGTCGCCGACGCCGGCCACCGACAGCGTCCGCGCGACTTGCTCCGGCCCGGCGAGGAGGAGCGTATCGCCATCCTCGGACAGAGCACTCAGGCCCTCGCGCCAATCCACGTGGACGGCGCCGGGCACGTGCCCGGCCGCCCACACGTCGCGGGCCGTCCCGTCTGGTCGCCAGCGGACGTCGAGGATCCGGACGTCCGGCCGGCCGAACCCGTCGGCGAGCCAGTCCGTCGAGGCCAGGAGCTCCGGTCGGGCGAGGCCGCCGGGCGCGCGAGAGCGGCTCAGCCGGCGACCGGGAAGAGAGGACATGCCCGATATCATAGGCGGGTGGTGACCCCCTTCCTGCCCGATGACGAGAAGCTGGCGGCCGTCCGCGCGGCGCTGCCGGCACTTTCGGCGGGCATCTACCTCAACACCGGGTCCGTCGGGCCCCTGCCCGCAGAGTCCGCCGCCGCGATGGCCGAGCTGGTCGACTACGAGCTGCGGATCGGTCGGTCCCACCCCGACTACTGGGAAGGCTTCCTCGAGCGGATGGCCGAGGCCCGGGCGGCGGTCGCGGCCATCGTCGGCGCCGATGTCGGGGAGATCGGGCTCGTCCACTCCACTTCCGGCGCGATGAACGCCGCCGTCTGGTCGGTCGATCTCCGCCCCGGCGACCGGATCGTCACGACCCAGGCCGAGCACCCGGGCGGCCTCGGGCCGGTCCACGTCGCCGCCGAGCGGGCCGGGGCGGAGCTCGTGATCGCCGACGTCGGGACCGGCGGCGACGATCAGGCCACCCTGGCCGCGTTCGATGAGGCCATCACGGAGCGGACCCGGATCGTGGCGCTGTCGCATGTCCTGTGGACGACGGGCGCCCGATTGCCACTCCGCGCGATCGCCGAGATTGCCCACGCCCGCGGCGCGCGAGTGATCGTCGACGGCGCTCAGGCGGTTGGTGCGATCCCGGTCTCGGTCGACGACCTCGGGATCGACTTCTACGCTGTTCCCGGCCAGAAATGGCTGCTCGGGCCGGAGGGCACGGGAGCCCTGTGGTCCAACCCGGCGATCCTTGCGGGGAGCCGCCCCACCAACGCCAGCTGGTTCACCTTCGAGCGGATCACCAACAGCGAGGCGGTCCCGTGGCGGAATGGCCGCCGGTTCGAGGACTCCGGCCACTACCGCCCGGCGATCACCGGCTTCGCCCGAAGCTGCGGCTGGTTGTCGATGTACATCGGGCTGCCGTGGATCCACGAGCGAGGCCAGGCGATGGCCCGCCTGGCGGCCGACCGGCTGGCGGCGATCGAGGGCGTCGAGCTGGTCACGCCGCGCGAGCAGATGGCGACGCTCATCACGTTCCGGATCCCGGGCTGGACCGCGGACGAGATCCTCGCCGAGCTGAACGGCCGGATCTTCGCGATCGCCCGGACGATCCCGCCGCTCGACGCGGTCCGGATCAGCGTCGGCTTCTTCACCAGCGTCGAGGAGATCGAGCAGGTCGCCGCGACCGTCGCGCTGCTGGTGGATCACACCCCTGCCAGCCTGCCGCCGCGGCCCCGGCTCATCGTCCTCGGCCAGGGTCCGCAGTGACGGTCCCCGCCGGCACGCCTGAACGTGATCTCGGGTCAGCCGCGCCCGCGGTTCTCGGGCCTGACGCCCGCCCCGGGGTCCCCGACCCGGCGACGCGTGTCCGGCCGGACGCCGCCGCGATCCGCCGCCGTGGCTGGCTCGAGATCCGCTGGCGCCAGTTCCGCAACGCGCCCCGGCCGATCGTCCGGGCCGTCCTCTCGAGCCTGATCGTGGCGATCGTCCTCGGGCTCGGCTACCTCGCCTACGACGTCGCCCTACGGCGCGGAGTCGTCCTCCCGGGCGGTGACCTCCGGACGCTCTACCTCGCGCTCGACGTCATCGTGGTCCTGGTCGTCGGGAGCGTGGTGACCTGGCTCGTGGTGCCCCAGCCGCGTGGATCGAGGGTCATGGCGACACGCTCGGGGTGGAGTGCCGCGCTGGGTTTCTTCGCCGCGGTCCCGGTCTGCTACCTGGTCCTGGTGGTCGTCGCCCAGATCCTTTCGCCGCTCATCGGCTGACCGCGGACGCCTGGGGGCCACTGCCGGCGGGGTGCGTCGGAGCACCACTTCCATCGATCGGGCCGCTCAAATGGAATGGCTCTTTCGTACCATTCCGCGGTACCCTCCACTCGATATCATCCGGTTGATCGGGTATCCGATCACGAACGCGAGGACTCATTCGTGGCGATGGACGAGCAGCACGTTGCGCTGCCGAAGCTGTTTGGCGCCCCTGCCTACGCTCGACCGGTCCCGGTCGTCGCCGAGACGCCGCGTCCGTTCGATCCCGATGACCTCCCGATCGAGGCCATTCAGACGGACGAGGAGCGCGAGATCGCCGCGGCCCTGCCGGCGCACGTGTACGCTCCCGGCGGCTCACGTCCGCGGTCATCTGCCCGGACCCCGGACGGCGAGGAGCCTGGCCTGCGGCCCAGACCGCTGAGTCTTCGGGCGCTTGCCGGCCGCATCCTCGGTCAGCCGGACAACTAGCCCATCCTGGCCCGAGGTCAGGCCGCGGCTCGGTCGCCGGAGAGCGCCCGTTCTGCGATCAGGGCGATGACGGCCCGTCCCCGGGTCACGCCGCTCGCTGGACGGTTGCCTGGATCGGAGTAGGATCGGCCTGGGGGAGTAGCTCAATGGTCAGAGCGGCGGGCTTATATCCCGCTGGTTCCAGGTTCGAGTCCTGGCTCCCCTACCAATGATCCGCAGGCCCCGAGCAGGGCCGCCATCAGTGGCCGCCTGACCCGGCGTAGACGGCCCGCCCGAGTCCGGCTAGACGAGCGTCTGGACTGCCTCGACCAGTTCTGCCCGGCGGTCGGTGGTGAGGGCCCGGGACGGCGGTAGTGATGCCAGCCAAGCCGGGATCTGCTCGGTCATGAGGACGGCGCAGGCGGGCGTCCGGGTCAGTGTCGGATCGGTCGTCACCACCGCGGCGTAGACCTTCACGAGGTAGTCGCGCTCTGTGGACGAGACCCAGCGTCGGACCCGCTCGCCGTCGCGCACCGTTCGCTCGAGCGGGTTCTCCAAGTGCTGCCAGCGACCATCCGAGCCACGGATCTCCCAGCTGATGCCCGTGTGGCGCGTCGCCCTTGGCGGCGGCAGCTCGCTGATGACCGCCATCCCGAACGGCCCGAGCACGAGATCGCGCACCAGCCGTCCGTCGGGCAGCCGGACGTCGCGGGCCGCAATGTAGTCGTCGCCCAGATCCGCCCCGACGCGGCTGACCGCCCGCTTTGCCGGCTTCGCGGAGACTGCTCGAGCCACGCGGCCGAGCCGGACCAAGCCGACGATCGCGAACGACGGCGGCGCGACCAGGGTCAGCCCCCAGATGAGGCCGCCGAGGGCGAGCTGGGCGAGCCCGGGGCGGGCCGTCGCCGGGGTCAGCCGGGACAGGACCGGGGTCGCAAACGCGAGCCAGGCGAGAAAGAGCCCGCCCAGAACGAGGAGCATCCCGACCGCCGTGCCGACAACAACGGCTCCCAGCGGCGGCCGAACAGCCCGAGACGAGGTGATGACCTGCACCGCCTGATCGTCGCGGGCGCGTTCCATCGGGGAAATGGCTACTTCGGGTCACGCGGCCTACGCCGTCCGACCCATCGACCAACCCGCACCACACCGCACCGGCTTCCGGCGGTGCACTCGATCACCGATTGGGCGAAACGGTCCACGGTGGGCCGGACCGCCACTGGGACACCCGTACCATTGCGGCCGGATCGGACCGCAAGCAAGGTTGCCTCAGCACGAGCCCACCCTCGAGCGGAGGTCCCCCCTTCAACGTGTCGAACCAGGGTCGAATCACGCGTCTCCGACCAGCGGCCACGCCGCTGGCGGCGCTGTGCGTGGCCTTGTTCATCGTCCTGGCGCTGGTCGTTCCGGTGCTGGCCAACCCTACGGACCTGAGAACGGCCGCAGTCTCGCCCGCGACTGGGACTCCGACGACGTCGATCGCGTTCACCGTCGGCTACCTGAACCACGAGGGCTCCGCGCCGGACAACGTGTCGGTCCTCATCGACGGCAAGGCCCACGCGATGACCGCGGAAGGCTCGAACTGGAAAAAGGAGGTCACCTACTCCTTCGCGACGACCCTTGCGGCCGGGAGCCACACGTTCTCCTTCACGGCGACGCGCGGCAAGTTCGATGAAGCGATCGCCGGCGGCACGGTCACGATCACCAAGCCCTCGTCGCCGCCTCCGCCTCCGACCCCGACGCCGAAGCCAACCCCCGAGCCCACTCCGACCGCGACCCCGAAGCCAACTCCCAAGCCGACCCCGGCCCCGACGTCGACCCCTCGACCCGAGCCGACCTCGACGCCCACGGCCGACCCGACTCCTGTGGCGGGCGCGGGTGGGACCGGCGGCACCGGTGGGACCAGCGGCACCGGCGGCACGGACCCGGGTTGGACCGGTGGCGGCCGCACGACAGGTAGCTCGGGCACCGGTTCAGGTAGCGGCGCCAACTCGTCCGCGACCCCGGGCTCGATCCCGGGCGGTATCGGCTCGATCGGCGGCACCGGTGTCGATCCGACCGGGCCCGGTGGTTCCTTCGGCGACGGCGCTTCCGGCGGCGGGACCGCCAATGGCATCGGCCCCGACGGGCTGACCCCGGGAACCGCTGGAGTCAGCGCGGGCGGGAGATCCTCCACGAGGGATGGGTCCGCCGGCACCGGGACGCCCCAGACGAGCGGCCCGGGCTGGGGCGCGGTCGCGAGCGCCCTCGAGGCGCTCGGCATTCAGCGCTCGCCGACCATCACGATGCTGCCGATGCTCGTTGGCACGACGACGGCGATGACGATGGCCTTCGCGTTCGCGATCTTCGGCAAGAAGCGCCGCGACGAGGAGCCACCGGCTCCCGACGAAGTCCTCATGGCGAACGCGGCCCGCGGCCACGACGGCATTCCCGGCAGCGAGGTGGTGCACGGGATCGTCCGCGCTGCCACGTTCCCGGCGCCATTCGACGTCGAAGCGGGGATGCCGCGGTGGCGTCGGCCGTCGCTCCTCGAGGCGCGTAAGGCAGACCCAACCCGGAACGTCGTGGCGAGCCGCCATCTGAGCTTCGACCGTGCCGTTGTCGGTACAGCCGATGGCCGCGAGCGACGTGTCATCCGCTATGCCGTGGTCCGCTTGCTCGACGCTCCCGACGAGCTCCGCTCGGCGGAGATCGGCCAGCTCGACCAGGGCGATGAGGTCCAACTGATCGAACGGTCCGGCTCGTACTGGCTCGTCCTGTGCCCCGACGGCCGCCAGGGCTGGCTCCACCGGATGACCCTCGGCGAGGTGCTGACGGACAACGCTTCCGGATCGCTCGGGCGGGACGTCGACGACGACGTCCTCGCCGCCTTCCTGACCTCGCGCGCCCAGGCCTGAGTTCGGCGGCCTGGCGCCAGGCGGCGCAGACCCGAGATCGACGCGAACCGCCTGCCGAGTCGTGACCCCTAGAATGCCGTCCATGCCGGCCACGATGATCAGTCCGCGGTTCGTCGGGCGCGACCCGGCGTTTGTCCGGCTCGCCCCGGCGCTCGAGGCGACCGCGACCGGCGACGCGACCACGGTTCTCGTCAACGGGCCGGGCGGCGTGGGCGTCAGCCGGTTCGTGACCGAGCTCGGCCGTCGCGCGTCAGCTCTCGACGAGCCCTTCAAGGTCGTCCGCGGACGCGCCTTCCGGCCGGGTGCGGATGATCCGTACGGGGCGGTCATCCGGGCCCTCCGACCGATCTTCCGCGACCTCGACGATGACGACCTCGGGACGATCGTCGGTTCGGCGGCCGAGGACGTCGCCCGACTCTTTCCCGACGTCGTCGGACGGCTGTCGTCCGTCGGTGCCCTGCCCGGCCGGCCGACCTCGACGGCCCTCGAGCGACGCCAGGGCCGCGTCCTCGAGGGATTGCTCGGGGTCGTCGGCCGGCTCGCCGAACGACAGCCGGTCCTGCTGGTGATCGAGGATCTCCACGACGCCGACGCGGGCAGCCGGGCCTTCGTCTCGTTCATGAGCCGGATCCGACGGGCCGACCGGGTCTGCCTGATCGCGACGTGGCAGTCGGACGAGCTCACCCGCGACCATCCGCTGACCCGGACGCTTGCCGAGATCGGCGGCGCGGATCGTCATCCGGCGCCGGTCGCGATCCCCCGCCTCGAACGGCAGGAGCTCGCTGATCTTGTCCAGGCCATCGAGGGCGAGCGGCCGACCGCGTCGGCGCTGGTCCTGGTCGCGGACCGCTCGCAGGGGCTGCCCCTCGTCGCCCAGGAGCTGCTCGCAGCGCGTCGCGAGCTCTCCGACACGGCGCTGACCGGCTCGTTCGCGGACATCGTGATCGCTCGTCTGGCCCGGCGCAGCCCCGAATGCCGACGGGTCCTGCGCCTGCTCGCGCTCGCTGGCCGGCCGATCGACCACGACGAGCTCGCCGACACCGCAGCCGCCTTCGAGCTGACGGCCGACCGCCTGCCGCCGCGCTCGTCGACCCGACCGCGTCACGGCGACGGCGTCCTGGATCCAGACCTCGCCGCCGGCGTGGAGGAGGCGCTCGAGGCGGGGATCCTCGTCGCCGAGGAGGGCGGCGTCGCGTTCCGTCACGAGCACATTCGTCGAGCCGCAGCCGCCGACCTCTTGCCGCGCCTCCGTCATCGCCACCATCTCGCTCTCGCCGCCGGTCTCGTCGCCCATCCCAGCGAATCGGCAAGCCATTGGCTGGCGGCCCACGTGCCGGATCGCGCCTTCGCCGCCGCGGTGGACGCCGCCGGCCGGGCAGAGGCGGCCCACGCTCCGGAGGACGCCCTCGCCGCCCTCGAGCTCGCCCTCGCCCTCGTCGACCCGTCCGCGCGCGCAGACGGGATGGCAGACCCCGGCGCGGATCCAGAGTCTGCCCGGCCGCGTCCCGGTTCGACGAAGGGATCGGCTGCCCGGGCTGCGGCCGGCGCGATCCGCGAGGTCGCCACCCCGCTCCAGCTTCGCGCGGCGGAATCGGCCTTCGCTGCAGGCCGTCCGGCCCGTGCCGTGGCCTTCGTCGAGGCGATCCTCGGCACGTTTGACGAGCGCCGCGACCGGGTCGTGCTGGGCGTGCTCCACGAACGGCTGGGCCGCTACCGTCGGGCGGCGGGCGACCGAACCGGGGCGCTCGCGGCCCTCGAGCGGGCGGTCGATCTCGTTCCGGACGAACCGACGCTCGAACGCGCGACCGTCCTCGCGGCGCTCGCCCAGGCGACGATGCTCGACGGGTCCTTCGCCCGGGCCGAGACGCTCGCTCGCGACGCCATGCGCATCGGCGCGACCTGCGGCCAGGAAGGCGCGGGGGTCGTCGTCCACGCGACGACGACCCTCGGCGTGGCGCTCGGCTGGGGCGACGCTCCGGAGGCCGGGGTAGCTCTTCTCGAGGAGGCCCGCACCCTCGCCGAGAATGTCGGCGATGCGGACGAGCTCTTCCGGGTCTACGCAAACCTCACGACCGTCCTCGACCTCGTCGGCCGCCGGACCGAGGCGGTCGACGTTGCCCATGCCGGGATCGAGGCGAGCCGCCGGGCCGGACTGGAGGCGGTCTACGGGAACTTCCTCCGGGCCAACGCCTCGGACTCGTTGTATCTCCTCGGGCGCTGGACCGAATCGAGTGCAATGAGCGCAACCGCCCTTGAGTGGAGTCCGGCCGGCGTGGCCTTCGTTCGGCCGATCGACAGCCTCGCCGTGGTCGAGATCGAGACCCAGGCCGGCGAAGCCGCGGGCCGCCGCCTGGGCCAGATGCTCGTCGAGCTCGAAACGGTGAGTGACGCCCAGCACGCCGTTCCGATCTACCGGGCGGCGGCCTCGCTCGCGCTCTGGCAGGGCGACCATGCCGACGCCGTCCGAGCAGCGAGCCGCGGCTGGGACCTGATCAAGGATGGCGGCGACTGGAGCCTGCTCGCGAAGATGGCGGCGACCGTCGCCGAGGTCGATTCGATGGCGGCCGCGGACGCGGCGACCCGGCGGGACCTCGCCACGATCGCCGCGATCCGCGGTCGGTCGCGGAACGTCGTACAGGCCGCCAGCGCGGCGATCGCCCGCTCGGGAGTCGGCCCGACGATCGGCTCGCGCCGCGAAGCTGACGCCTGGCTCGCGCTCGCAACGGCCCACCGCGACCGCCTCGAGGGCCAGGACGATCCTGCGGCGTGGGAGCGGCTGGCGACCGACTGGCGGAAGCTTGCCAATCCGTACGAGGTGGCCAAGGCACGCTGGCGCCAGGCCGAGGCGATCCTGACCTCCGGCGAAGGTCGGGCGGGTCGCGCCCGGGCTCGACCGGCCCTCGAGAAGGCGGCCGCGATCGGGGTCGAGCTCGGCGCCAGGCCGCTCCTGCGGGAGGTCCGCCAGCTCGCGGGGCGGGCGATGATCCGGCTGCCTGAGACCGTCGATGCCCTGCTCGACGGCACCGACGGCACCGACGGCACCGACGGCCGGGCAGCGGGCGACCCTGCCGGCGATCCTGGAGCCGGGTTCGAGCGGGCTGGCCGGCACGGCAGCCACGACGCCGCTGACGGCACACTCGTCGCAGTCGGCCCCGGAGTCGCGCCCGATCGCGCGGTGAGCGGCACCGGGTCCGGCGCCGAGTCGGCCATCATCCGGGGGGTCGTCGGGGAGGCACCCGCACCAAAGCGCGATACCTTTGGACTCTCCCGCCGGGAGCGCGAGGTCCTGGCTCTGATGGCCGAGGGCCGGACGAACCGCGAGATCGGCGAGCGCCTCTTCATCAGCCAGAAGACCGTCGGCGTCCATGTCGGCAACATCCTTGCCAAGCTCGGGGTCTCGGGCCGGGTCGAGGCTGCCGCCGTCGCGATCCGACTGGGGCTCACGGACCCGGTCGCGGCAGGAACCTCGT
Organism: Candidatus Limnocylindrales bacterium; assembly: GCA_038204565.1. Lineage (GTDB taxonomy): Bacteria > Chloroflexota > Limnocylindria > Limnocylindrales > CSP1-4 > CF-46. The sequence continues at coordinate 21,525 of JBBRCU010000015.1, read as the reverse complement.
CCGGGCGGTAGATTTGGTGCGAGCACGCCGTCCCCGCGCGTCGCTCCCGGCCAGGGCCGGGGTCCATGCCCACCCAGAGAGGTCACTCGACGACATGCGCCGCCTGCCTGCCCTCGCCCTTGTCATCCTCACCCTCGCTGCTCTCGCGGCGTGCTCGTCCGGGGCCGCTCCGGGCTGGACCTACGCCCCGGCCGCATCGGCCGCGCCGGCCGCCTCGGGAGCAGCATCGGGCGCTCCGTCCGCAGGCACGTCTGCCGCCCCGTCCACGGCCGCCCCGTCCACGGCTCCGTCGGCAGCCGAGAGCGCCGCGGCGTCCGGCGGAACCGGCGCCGGCCTGACGGTCACCGCCCCGGTCGGCGCCGCGACCGGCGGGTTCGACCCGACCACCCTCGAGGCCGCCGCCGGCACGGCATTCACGCTGACGTTCGACAATCAGGACAACCAGGCACCCCACAACGTCGCGATCTTCAATCCCGACGGCAGCAAGGTTGCCCTTGGTGGCGACACGGCGTTCTTCTCGGGCCCCGGCACGCGGACCTACCAGGTGCCCGCGCTCACGGCCGGAACCTACCAGTACAAATGTGAGGTCCATCCGACGACGATGATGGGGACGCTCACCGTCAAGTAGCGTCCGCCCGCGGCGTCCCGGTCGGCCGGACGCCGGCGGTCCGCCCGGCCGACGCAAGGGACCGTCCATGGACGTCCGTGATCAGCTCTGCTATTCCGACGCCTACCAGCGGACCGTTCAGGCGCGGGTCGCGACGGTCGACGACAGCGGCGCGGCGCCATTGATCGTCCTGGATCGGACGGTCTTCTACCCGGGCGGGGGCGGCCAGCCGTCGGATCGCGGCCTGCTTCTCCGTGCCTCCGACGGGCGGACGTGGACGGTCCAGACGGCGCGCAAGGCCGGCGCCGACATCGTCCACGAGCTCGAGCCGGGCCCGGACGGTCCGCCGGCCCGCGGCGACGCCGTCACCGTCGATCTCGACTGGGCTCGTCGCTACGCCCTGATGCGGACCCACACCGCGCTCCACGCGCTGTGCGGCGTCGTCTGGCGCGACCACGGCGCGCTGGTCACCGGCGGCAACATGGAGCCGGGTCGTGGCCGGATGGACTTCGAGTTCGAGACGATGACCGCGGACCTTGTCGATTCGATCGAGGCAACCGTCAACGCCGAGCTGGCCCACAAGCGCGACGTTCGGGTCGATGTCCTGCCGCGCGACGAGGCATTCGCGATCCCGGACCTGATCCGGACGAAGGTCAACCTGCTGCCGCCGGGGATCGACGAGATCCGGATCATCGAGATCGTCGGGCTCGATCTTCAGGCCGACGGTGGCACCCACGTCTCGAACACGAGTGAGGTCGGTCGGATCAGGGTGACCGGCTACGAGTCGAAGGGCCGGATCAACAAGCGGATCCGGATCGAGATCGAGGACGCCTGAGCAATCCAACCTCGGTGGCCCGTAGGGCGGAGTCGGTCATCGCCGATCGGGCTGTGCGGCACGGGTGTTCGTTCCGCCCGGCCCGGTAGGATCGGATCATGACTCGCCTGCTCGCGTCTCTCGATGCCCTCACCGCCCGCCTTCTGCTGCCGCTGACCGCGGGCGGCCTCGGCCTCGGCCTGATCCTGGCCGTGGCCGGGCGCGGCGCTGCTGCGGACCTCGCCTGGTCGATTCCGGCTTCCCTCGTCGGGCTGTGGCTCGCCGCCTCGATCGTTCGCGATCTTCTCCATCGGGAAGCGGGCGTCGACGTGATCGCCGTCCTTGCCATCGGCGGGGCCATCCTGTTCGGTGAGTACCTTGCGGCGGCGGTCATCGGCGTCATGCTCGCGACCGGCGACTGGCTCGAGCGGTTCGCGGCCGGACGGGCCCATCGCGAGCTCTCGGCCCTCGTGTCGCGCGCGCCGCGGGTCGTTCACCGCTACGAGGGCGACACGATCGTCGACCGCCCGATCGCGGACATCGCCATCGGCGACCGGCTCGTGGTCAAGCCCGGCGAGGTGGTCCCGGTCGACGGCAACGTCACGACCGTCACCGCGGTCCTCGACGAGTCCGCCCTGACCGGGGAAGCCCGGCTGGCGTCGCGCGCGGCCGGCGATCCGGTCAGCTCCGGAACGGTCAACGCCGGTGCTCCGTTCGATCTGACCGCGATCGCCACCGCCGACCGAAGCACCTACGCCGGGATCGTCCGCCTGGTGCAGGAGGCCCAATCGTCCAAGGCGCCGTTCGTTCGCCTGGCCGATCGCTTCGCCCTCCTCTTCGTGCCGCTGACCCTCGCGATCGCGGGCCTCGCCTGGCTCATCTCCGGCGACCCGGTCCGGGCCCTCGCAGTGCTGGTGGTCGCAACGCCCTGTCCACTGCTGCTCGCGGTGCCGATCGCGGTCGTTGCCGGCATCAGCCGGGCGGCCAAGCGCGGGATCATCGTCAAGGGTGGCGGTGCGCTCGAGGCGATCGCCCGGGCCCGGGTCCTGCTGTTCGACAAGACCGGGACGCTGACCGCCGGCCAGCCACATCTGGCCGATGTGATCGCGGCGCCGGATTGGACCCCGGAGCGGGTGCTTGCCCTCGCCGCATCGCTGGAGCAGGTCTCGCCGCATGTCCTCGCCGCGTCGATCGTCGGTGGCGCGCGAGAGCGCGGCGTTGCCCTGCGCCTGCCCGAGGACGTCGTCGAGGAGCCCGGTGCCGGGATCTCCGGTCGGGTCGATGACGTGACCGTGGTCGCGGGAACGTCGGACTTCGCCCGGGCCGGGGGCGCTCTGCCGGCGTGGGCCCGCGATGTCCGGCGCCGAGTCAGCCTGGAAGGCGCGACGAGTGTCTTCGTCTCCGCCGATGGCATCCTGATCGGCGCGCTGATCCTCGACGACCCGATCCGGCCCGAGTCGCCGCGCGTGATCCGCTCGCTCCGGCGGGCCGGCGTCCGGCGGACCGTCATGGTGACCGGCGACCAGTACGGGGTTGCCGACATGGTCGCCGCAGCCATCGGGGTCGACGCGGTCCTGGCCGAACGGACGCCGGCCGACAAGGTCGACGCGGTTGCCAGCGAGCGAGCCGAGGCGCACGGCATCCTGGTCATGGTCGGTGACGGGATCAATGACGCACCGGCCCTGGCCGCGGCCGATGTTGGCGTGGCGATGGGCGCCCGAGGCGCCACGGCCAGTTCGGAGGCGGCCGACATCGTGATCACCGTCGACCGTCTCGACCGCCTGCCCGAGGCGATCCGGATCGCCCGGCGGTCACGCTCGATCGCGGTCCAGAGCATCGTCGCCGGCATGGGCATGTCGATCGTCGCGATGCTTGTTGCGAGCACCGGCGCTCTCCCGCCGGTCGCCGGCGCCCTGGTCCAGGAGGCGATCGACGTCATCGTCATCCTCAACGCGCTCCGGGCACTGTCGGGTGGCCTCGAGCGTCGGCCGCAGATCCCCGGCTGGGCCGAGCTCTACGAGCACCTCCGCGCCGAGCACCGTGAGATCGCGCCGGCGATGATCCAGATCCGGCGGCTTGCCGATGGGCTCGGCTCCCTGCCGGCTGGCGAGGCTCGCCGGGAGCTGGAGCAGGTTCGGACGTTCCTGATCGAATCGCTGGTGCCTCACGAGGAGCGCGAGGACCGCGAGATCTTCCCGATCCTGGCCAGAGCCGTCGGCAACGACGACGTGACGGCCGCCCTCCACCGGACGCACTCGGAGATCTTCCACCTGGTCCGGTTCATGGACCGGCTGGTCACGGAGCTGCCGGAGGAAGGCCCGGTTCCGGAGGACCTCACCGACCTGCGGCGGGTTCTCTACGGGCTCGACGCCATCCTGCGCCTGCACATGGCCCAGGAGGAGGAGCTCTACGGGGGCCTCGGGGACGAGCACCCGGCGACCCCGGAAGTGGCGCCCCAAGGGGCTTGACGGCGCGCCTCATTCGCGCGCTCGGCTTCAGTGGCCGGTGGCTCCGGTCGGGCCGTCGCCGCGCCGCGCCGTGATCCCGAACGAGAGCGGAATCCGGCCGCGGTCCTCTGGCCGCAGGTCGCGATGGCCGGCCCACCAGTCGACCGGATATTCGACGAGCCGCTCGATCCGGAGGCCGGCGCCGCTGAGCGCGGTCACGACCTCCCCGAGGGTCCACGCTCGGGCGAACTTCCAGCTCTGGTCATCCTCGGCGACCGACAGCCGGTCGATGTACTCGGGCGCCCAGCCCCGGGACGCCTCGGCCCCGCCGAAGTAGTCGTAGTCGGTCGCGATCAGGCGGCCGTCGGCGTCGGCGTCGAAGAGCCACTCGGCCGGGTGGCCGTCGAAGATCACGAGCCGGCCGTCGGCGGCGAGGAGGCGCCCGATGACCGCGGCCCAGGCGTCCAGGTCGTGGAGCCAGATGATCGCGCCGCGGCCGGTGTAGACGAGGTCGGCGGTTCCGTCGAACTCGGGCGGGACGTCGAGGACGTCCGCCTCCACCCAGTGGGCCGGCGCGCCGGTGGCCGCGGTCAGGCGGGCCGCCAGCTTGAGCATCCGCGGGCTGATATCGACGCCGATCACTTCGCGGGCGCCGAGGTTCCAGAGCGAGAGGCTGTCGCGGCCGCCGGCGCACTGGAGGTGGATCGCCCGCGCCGTGCCGCGACCGGCGGACCCGTCGCGGAGGTCGCCGAGGAGCTCCTCCTCGACCGGAAAGAGGTTCGAGCCGCCAGAGCGGATCAACTCGACCGCCTCGTCGAACCAGCCCTCGTAGCGCTCGGCCGCCTCGTCCCAGGCCGCTCGGTTCGCCGCGTGCATGGCCCGGACGTCGGCCCCCTCGGCGGTCGTCGCCGGCCGGACATTGCGGGTCTCGTCGGGATCGGCCACCGCCGGAGTCTAGCGCTGACTACCATCGACCCATGCCCGAACTCGATGCTGAGCTCTCGTCGACTCCCGCGCTCGATGCGATCGTCGCGGCCGGCATACCCCATCGGGTTGTCCGGACCGAGCGGGCCGCCTCCGCCGAGGAGTCCGCCCGGTTCCAGGTCATCGAGACCCGCCAGCTCCTCCGGACGATCGTCGTCCGGCGCGGCGACGACGACTACCTCTTCGTCCTCGTCCCGGCCGGCCGGCGCTTCGACTGGCCAAAGCTCCGGGAGCTGCTCGGCGTCCGGCGGATGACCCTGCCCGACGCCGAGGAGGCCCGCTCGGTGACCGGCTACGAGCGGTACACGATCACGCCGTTCGGAGCGACCCGGGCCTGGCCGGTGATCGCCGACGCGGCGATCGAGGCCGAGCCGCTGGTGTCGATCGGCGGCGGCGGCTTCGGGATCAATCTCCACCTGGCGCCGGCCGACCTCATCACGGGTCTCCGGGCGACGGTCGCCGACGTCAGCCAGCCGGAGGCCGCCGCGGGCTGAGCCGGCGCCGCTCGAGCTCGCCGGCCGGGCTGCCGCCGCGACAACGCGATTGGCGCCGCGGCGACCGCCTAAACTGGCGGCCACGCTCAACCCGGAACACGGAGGTCGCCACCGCCCCATGCTCCAGATCGATGTCGGCCTTCAGGCGGATCTGGCCGTCCGGATGCTCGTCGCCGCCGTCCTCGGCGCGGCGATCGGGCTCGAGCGCGAGATCCACGAGCACCCCGCGGGGATGCGGACGCATCTCCTCGTCTCCCTCGGGTCGGCGATCTTCACGGTCCTCTCGATCTACGGCTTCGAGGGCGTGTCCGCCAACGGGGTCGCGGCTATCGTCGATCCGACCCGGATCGCCGCCCAGATCGTGTCCGGCATCGGCTTCCTCGGCGCCGGGGCGATCCTCAAGTACGGGACATCGATCCGGGGACTGACGACCGCAGCCAGCCTGTGGACCGCGGCCGCGATCGGGATGGCCGCCGGGGCCGGTGAGTGGATCATCGCGGCCGTGGGCACGTTCATCGTCGTGTTCTCCCTGTGGCCGCTGAACGCCCTCGTCGGGCGGCTCCACAAGCCGGGCGGTCGGACGATCAAGCTCCGGCTGGAGGTCAGCCGCCTGGATGCCGTCGGTGATGTCTCGCGGTTGCTGGCGGACCGCCGGGTCGAGCTCGCCGGAATCAACAGCCAGCGGATCTCGAAGGGGCGCTACGAGGTCGAGCTCGAGCTGCGCCTCCCACCGGGGTCGCGGCCCCAGGATGTGATCGGGGCGATCACCGCGATCCCCGACGTGGACCTGATGGAGTCCGCCACCCAGGGGGAATGATCGCGGCTCCGTGTCGTTCCGGCGAGTCGGCGGTCGCAACCGACCGGCGACGGGGCGTCCGGCTGTGGCAGGATGACGGGCGATCGTGCAACGGTTCTTCGGCCCCATGTTCAGCAGCCCCCTGCTCCGGCGCGTCGGCTGGCACCTCGGCCGTGTCCGCGGTTCGGTCGACCGGCGGTTCTTCGGGCAACTCCTCGGTAGCGCGTTCGTCCTCGTCCTCATCGCGGCGGCGCTGATCACGGTCGTCGAGAAGCCGCTGACGCTCACCTCTCTCGGCGCGTCGGTGAACTGGGGCATCCAGACGATCCTCGGCCAGGGCGATTCGTCGTACGTGACGAGCCCGGTCGGCTGGGTCGTCGGCTGGTTCTTCAGCCTGTTCGGAGTCGCGATCATCGGGACGCTCACGGGGGCCCTCGTCGCCCTTGTCATCGACTTCCTGCTCAAGGAGGGCCAGGGTTTGGGAGCATCGGGCTATCGCGACCACATCGTCGTCTGCGGCTGGAACGCGACGGCCCGTGATCTCATCGATGAGCTCAAGGGCGACGACTACCAGCGGAAGGTCGTCGTCCTCGACAAGGCCGACAAGAACCCGGCCGGGCACGGCGTCTATTTCGTGTCCGGCGATCCCGCCGAGCCGGAGGACCTTCGCCGAGCCGGCGTCGAGGAGGCGTCGGCCGCCGTCATCTTCCCGGTCGACGACTCGAACGAGGCCGACATGGCCTCGATCCTGACGATCATGGCCATCAAGGCGATCGCGCCCACCGTTCGGACCGTGGTCGAGGTCAACAACCCCCGTCACGGCGATCATTTCCGGCGGGCCAAGGCCGATGAGATCCTCGTCACCTCGACCCTCGCCTCGCATCTGCTGGCCCGATCCGCGCTCTACCCGGGGCTGACCGAGATCGTCACCGACATCGTGTCGGGTGGCGCGGGCTCAGAGCTGTACCGGGTCGCGTTGCCCGACGACTACGTCGGCCTCACGATCGACGATCTCTCCGCCCGACTCCGCTCCGACCATCGGGCCACCCTTCTGTCGGTCAACCGCGACGGGCGGGCGTTCGTCAACCCGCCGGCCGATTTCCGCATGGCGGTCGGCGATGACGCGATCGTGGTGGCCGAGACCCTCGGCCAGCTGGCTCCGCTCGAGCTCCGGGATTCGCGCTCCGCCGAGCTCGAGTCGGCCGACTCGGACACGCCGGTCGTGGCCCAGCGCGCCGGCGCCTGATCGTCGGAGGCCGGCTGAACCGGCGACACGCGGGAGGAGTCGGGTGCCGCGGCGGGGTCGGCGGGACGATGCGCACCGCAGCGGGCCGCCAGCTGGCGGCGCCTCAGTGCCCCTGGCTCACAGGGCCTTGACCGCAGCGGTCAGGGCCGCCAGGCCGTCCTTCGCGTCGGCGAACAGCATGCCCGTCTTCGGGTTCGTGTAGAGCTCGTTGTCGATGCCCGCGTAGCCCTTGCCCATCGATCGCTTCATCACGATGATCGACCTGGCATGGTCGACGTCGAGGATCGGCATCCCCGACACCGGCGAACCGGGCCGTCGGGCGGCCGGGTTGGTGACGTCGTTGGCGCCGATGACGAGGGCCACGTCCGCGCGCTCGAACTCGGGGTTGATGTCGTCCATCTCCTTGAGCTGGGGATAGGGGACATTTGCCTCGGCGAGGAGCACGTTCATGTGGCCCGGCATCCGGCCGGCCACGGGATGGATCGCGTACTTCACGTCGACGCCCCGACTCTCGAGGAGCTCGGCCAGCTCGCGGACGGCGTGCTGGGCCTGGGCGACGGCGAGGCCATAGCCGGGGACGACGATCACATGCTGGGCGTAGGCGAGCTGGATGGCAGCATCGTCGACGCCGACCTCGCGAACGGCCGCTCCTTCGGCGCCGACCACGCCGGCCACCGAGTCGCCGCTGCCGAATCCGCCGACCATGATGTTCAGGACGGAACGGTTCATCGCGTCGGCCATGAGCTTGGTCAGGATCGCGCCGGACGCGCCGACGAGGGCCCCGGCGATGATCAGGACCGGGTTCTGGAGCACGAACCCGGCCATCGCGACCGCGGTGCCGGTGAACGAGTTCAGGAGCGAGATCACGACCGGCATGTCGGCCCCGCCGATCGGCAGGGTCATCGTCACGCCGAAGATCAGCGAGACGGCGAGGATCACGAACATCGCCGCCAGGCTGTAGTTGCCGATCCACAGGAACAGGGCGCCGACGACGACGACGAGCGCCAGGCCGCCGGTGACGAGCTGACCGCCCGGGACCATGATCGGCTTGCCCGGGATCCGGCCCATCAGCTTGCCCGACGCGATGAGCGAGCCGGTGAACGTGATCGAGCCGATCACGATGTCGAGGACCGTCGCGACGTTCTCCTGGAGTCCGGGGGCGGCCACGACCGACCCGGAGTTGATCCGCAGATAGCCATCGATCGCGATCAGGGCGGCAGCGCCACCGCCGACGGCGTTGAACAGCGACACCAACTGAGGCATCGCGGTCATCTTCACGGTCCGCGCCGCGTACAGGCCGAGCCCACCGCCGATGGCGATCCCGACGACGATGATCACCCAGCCGATGAGGAGGTTGTTGCCGGTCGAGGTGTTCGGGCGGAGGAGCAGGAAGATCGCGGTCGCGACGATCGCGACGGCCATGCCGCCGGCCGACAGCAGGTTGCCGTTGCGGGCCGTGGCTGGCGAGTTCATCCGAGCCAGGCCGATGACGAATGCCACGGCCCCGACGAGCCAGGCGATCCGGACCAGGGGTTCGAGGATGTTGATGCTGATCATCGCCTCAGCCCTCGCCCTGGTCGGCCTTCATGGCCGCGGCGGGCTTGCGCCGGAACATCTGGAGCATCCGGTCGGTGACGACGTAACCGCCGACGACGTTCATCGTCGCGAAGGCGACGGCGATGAGGGACAGGAGCTGGCTCAGCGGGTCGGTCGCCTCGATCGCGATGAACATCGAGCCGACGAGGACGATCCCGTGGATCGAGTTGGCGCCCGACATCAGCGGCGTGTGGAGGGTCGCGGGGACCTTCGAGATCACCGCAAATCCACACAGGATCGCCAGCGTGAAGATCGTGAAGTTGGTGAGGAAGTCACTGACTTCTGCCGGGCTCACGCGGCACCTCCAGGGGTCGCGGCGGGGGCCGCCGGCTCGAGCAGCTTCTTGACCGGCTCGGCGATGACCGCGCCGTCCTTCGTGATGACCGTCGCCTTCGTGACTTCGTCCTCGAAGTCGAGGTGAAGGTCGCCGTCCTTGACCATCCCCAGGAGCAGCGTCGAGATGTTCCGGGCGTAGAACGCAGAGGCGCCGGCGGGCATCGTTGCGGGCAGGTTGTCCGGGGCGATGATCCTGACGCCGTTGTCGGTGGTGATCGTCTGACCGCCCTGCGACAGTTCGCAGTTGCCGCCGAGAGCCGAGGCTGCCATGTCGACGATGACCGAGCCCGACTTCATCCGGCTGACGGCGTCCGCGGTGACGAGCACCGGCGGCTTGCGGCCGGGGATCTGGGCGGTCGTGATCACGATGTCCATGGCGCCGATCGCCTCGTTGAGCTCCGCCTGCTGGGCGGCCCGCTCCGCGGCGGTCAGCTCGCGGGCGTAGCCGCCGCTGCCGGTCGCGTCGATCGTCGTCTTGAGCTTGAGGAATTTCGCGCCGAGCGACTCGGCCTGCTCGGCGGTCTCTGGCCGGACGTCATAGGCCGAGACGACCGCGCCGAGGCGACGGGCGGTGCCGATCGCCTGGAGCCCGGCCACGCCGATCCCGAGAATCAGGACGTTGGCCGGCTTGGCGGTGCCCGCGGCTGTCGTCAGAAGCGGGAAGTAGCGACCGAACTCGTTCGCCGCGATCAGGACCGCCTTGTAGCCGCCGACGTTGGCCTGGCTGCTCAGGGCGTCCATCGACTGGGCCCTGCTGAGGGTCCGCGGGATCGCGTCGAGGCTGATTGCGGTCACGCCCTGGCGGGCGAGCGCCGCCGCGGTCTGAGGATCGATCAGCGGCTGGAGGATGCCGAGGACCGCCTGGCCCTCGTGCATCACCTTGACCTCGGAGTCCGACGGCTTCTGGACCCGCAGGACCACGTCCGCCTGACCGTACAGGTCGGCGGTCGAGACGATGGTCGCACCAGCCTCGGCGTAGGCCGCGTCCGGGAACGAGGCGCCGCTGCCAGCGCCCTGCTCGACGAGGATCTCGAGCCCGGCCGCCGTGAGCTTGCCGAGCGACTCGGGTACCAGGGCCACGCGCCGCTCGCCGGGCGCGGACTCTCTGGCGACGCCGACTTTCATGGGCACCACCTGAAGTTGTCGATCGATATCGGGGTTCGCATGGGACGGACGAAGGATACCGATCGGCGGGCGCGCGCGTGGCCGGGCGTGGGTTGCGGTTCGGTGGCGGCGGTTCGGTGGCGGCGGTGCCGTGGCGGCCGATCCGCACGAGGCTGGCCCGGCGCCTGGGGGCCGGGGGGTGTGCTCGCTGTCGGTCACCGAGGCGCTCGGCGGCGCGAGCGATCACGGGGTCTCGAAGTCGTTGTACGGGCCGCGATCCCGATGGAACGAGTTCGAGATCATGTGGCGGTCCCGCGCGAGGCCTGGGGCGACGACGAGCACCGCGGGGGTCATCCGGCCGCTCGACATCGAGCGCGAGGTCGCCCGGTTCGGCGGCGTGCCACGCGTGGAGACCGGCGCCTGACTCCGTAGGCCGGCCGGAGTTCCCCGCTGGGCGACCCCGCTGGGCGACACACCGGGCGTCCCGCACCCGGCTGGACAGCCCGCGTTACCCTGACCGCGGTTGGCCGATGCGGGTGAACCCGCACCGCTCGTGGCGGTGTATGAGTGGTATCGACGTCTGACACGAGCGGGAGAACGTACCGGACGTGGCCAACGGGACCGGTCTGCCGGGCGCCGTCGTGCAGCGCAGCCTCGCCGACTGGCCTGTGGTCCTGGCGGCCTGGCTCCTGCTCGTCTGCGCCACGACGTTGCTTGCCACCGGCGTCGTCTATGGCGACGCGGTGGCGAGTGGCGGGCTGCATCGCGCCCTTCTCGCGGCTCCCGCGTCGATCCGGGCGATCGACGTCGATCTGACCACCGACGCAGGCGCCATCGCGGGCCTTGACGCGAAGATCCGGCCCGAGCTGACCGGAGCGATGGCCGCGACCGGCAGCGACGTCGTCCGGGTCGGTCGATCCGGATCGTTCGCCGCTGCGACGACCGTCAGCGACGCCGTCCGCGACCTGGTCGTCTTCGAGAGCATCGACGGAATCGAGCAGCGGGTGTCGCTCGTCGACGGCACATGGCCGGCCGCCGGCGCCGACCCGATCCAGGCAACGGTCTCGGACGCGGCCGCCCGCCAGCTCAACGTCAAGGTGGGGGATCAGCTGGGACTCGTGAGCCGCCGTGACGCCGGCACCACGGTCGAGGTCACGATCAGCGGAATCTGGTCCATGGATCCGGCCGATCCGCTGTGGCTCGGCGACCAACTGGAGACGACCGGCACGACCACCGGTGGAACGTTCACGACCCGCGGCCCGCTGATCGTCCGCGAGGTCGACCTGGCCGCCGTAAACGGACCGGCGAACCGGCTGGGCGTCTCATGGCGCGGCCTGCCGGCGATCGCCAACCTCCGCGTCGACGGCATCGACTCGCTCCGGTCCGGTTCCGATCTGATCGCGAGCCGGCTGAACCAGGTCATCCCGATCGCGACGAGCCCGCGGGTCACGACCGGCCTGCCCGCGCTCCTCGACGACGTGGGGCGGTCCGTCCTGGTCAGCCGGAGCGGCGTGATCCTCCTCACCATCCAGTTCGCCGTGCTGGCCGGCTACGCCGTGATCCTGGTTGCCGGGATGCTGCTCGAGCGGCGCCGCTCGGAGATCGCCCTGATGCGCTCGCGGGGTGCGAGTGGCGGCCACCTGATCGCGATGGCGATCATCGAGGCGGCGATTCTCGCCGTGCCGGCGGCGGCGGTCGCTCCGCTCCTGGCGATCCTGGTCGTCAACCTCCTCGGATCGTTCGGCCCGACGGCCGGGCTCAACCTCGCGGATTCCGCCTCGATCGGCCCGAGCGCCGTCATCGTGTCGGCGTTCGCCGGCCTGGCCTGCATCGCCGCGCTGACTCTGCCGACGTTGTTCGTGACCGCCAGTCCCGCCGGCGCCCGGGCCGCGACCGGCCGCCAGGCCCGGACGACCCTGGCTCAGCGCCTCGGGCTTGACCTTGCGCTCGTTGCTGTCGCCGGCGTCGCCCTGTGGCAGCTCCGCCTGTACGGCGCACCGCTGACCCGGAACGCCCACGGCTCGCTCGGGCTCGACCCGCTGCTCGTCGCGGCTCCGGCGATCGGGCTCGTGGCAGGCGCAGTGCTCGCCCTCCGCGTCGTGCCCCGGATCGCGGAGTTCGGCGAGCAGATCCTCGTCCGCGGTCGGGGGCTCGTCGGCTCCCTTGGCGGCCGGCAGCTGGCGCGCCGCCCGCTCCGCTACACTCGGGCCGCGCTGCTGCTCATGCTCGCGGCGGCGCTCGGGACGCTCGCCTCCGCCCACGCCGCGACCTGGACCCGGTCGCAGGCCGACCAGGCCGGATACACGGCCGCTGCCGACGTCCGGGTTGTCGCCTCGGATTACAGCTCGCTCCCGACCTGGGCGCCGGGACCGCTGTACCGCGCCACGCCGGGCGTCCGGGCGGCGACCCCGGTGGCTTTGATGGACTTCGATCTGGGCCGGACGGTCCGCGGCGGCAGCCTGGTCGGACTGGACCCGGCCGCCATCGAGCAGGTCACGAGCGCCGCGGCCGCCGCTGCCGGGCGTCCGGCCGCGGCCACGAGCCTTGGCCCGATCGCCGAGCCCGGCCCGGCCGCGGCGTCGATCGCGCTGCCCGGCACGCCGCGCCGCCTGGCCCTCGACGTCGATGTCGACTTCACGATGGCCGACGAGAATGGCGACCCGCTACCGCTGCCTCCCGGAACGAGCGGGTTCAGCACATCGCTGACGCTCCGTGACGCGGACGGCCGGCTGTTCCGAACTCCGGAGATGACCGGATCGCTGGCGGCCGACGGCCAACGGCTCGTGTTCGACCTGGTCGACGCAACCGGGTCCGGGCTGCAGCCGGCCGGGCCTCTCGCCCTCGAGGCCGTGGACCTCGTCGTCGCTCCGACCGACCAGATCGCGATCTCCGGCACGGCCGAGATCCATGCGCTCCAGGCGTCGCCCTCCGCGACCGGCGACGCGGACTGGACGCCGATCGCCCTGGATGGCGCGGCGAGCGGCTGGCGCTGGGACGAGTTTTCGCCCAATCAGTCGGGTCCGTTCCCGCCGACCGCCGACCATCCAAACCGGGTGTCGGTCAGCAAGCAGAGCCCGGTGTTCGGCGGCCAGGACGCCGGCGTGACGTTCCGGCTCCTGGCGAGCCCGCCGGGCGCCGGAGACGAGCCGGTGATTCCGGTCGTCGCGTCCACGGTTTTCATGCAGCAGACGAGCTCGAGCATCGGCGCCGAGCTGTCGATCACCAGCACCGGCGCGCCGTACCGGGTCAAGATCGTCGGGACCGTCGATCAATTCGCCCCGTTCGATCCAACGAAGCCGTTCCTCCTCACGGACCTCGCGACCCTCGACCTGGTCCGGTTCTCGATGAGCGGACGGACCGAGGCCGCGAGCGAATGGTGGCTCAGCGTCGATCCCGGCAGCGATGCCGCGGTGGTTGCTGCCCTTCGCAAGCCGGCTGCCGGCGCGTCGATCGTGATCGGCCGGGCGGAGCTCCTCCACGAGCTGACGACCGATCCGGTCCCGCTCGGCCTGATCGGGATCCTCGGGCTCGGCTCGCTCGCGGCGATGCTCTTCGCCGGGATCGGCTTCCTCGTCAGCTCGACGATCTCGACGAGTGAACGGATCGGCGAGTTCGCCCTCCTTCGGGCCCTCGGCCTGTCGACCCGCCAACTGTCGCTGTGGCTGTCGATCGAGAGCATCTTCCTGCTCGTCGTCGGGCTCGTCATCGGGTCCGCGCTCGGACTCCTCCTGGCCTGGCTGGTCCTGCCGTTCGCGACCCTGACCCAGACCGGGCTCGCGCCCATCCCGGCCCCGGTCGTGGTCGTCCCGTGGGATGCGCTCCTGCCGCCGTATATCGCGGCGGTCTTGCTCTTCATCGTGTCGCTCTGGCTCGTCCGGCGGCAGCTCCCGGACATCCGGATCAGCGGCGTCCTCCGGGCGCGGGAGAGCTGACGCGGATGTCGTCGATCCTCGTCGCCCTTCGCCGTCTCCGCGATGACCGCGTTCCCGGGATCGGGCTGGCCCTGCTCGTCCTCGCGACAGCGACCGTCTTCGGGGTCGCGCCGCGGCTGATCGACCGGGTCGGCGACGACGCGCTGCACGGCGTCGTCGCCGGGGCCGCGCCGTTCACCCGGAACGTGGCTCTCATCCAGGAGCAGGTCCTGCCGGCCGAGCCCGGCGACCCCCTGCGCCAGGTTGAGAATCGCGGCGACGAACTCGACAGCCAGATCCCCGATTCGGTTCGGGCACTCGTGGCGAGCCGCCAGACCGTGATCGACAGCGCAAGGTTCCAGATCCAGGGCGACACCCCCGACCCGTCGTTCATCCGTTTCCGGATCCAGCCGGGTGCGCTCGAACGAGTCCATTTCGTCTCCGGCGCGGCCCCGACCGCGGCCACGGAGCAGGTGCTGATGCCCGAAGATCTGCGTCACCTCCTTGCTCAGGAGGACCCACCCTCGACCGCCCCGGTCAACCTGCCGGTCCTCCAGACCGCGATCTCGGCAGAGGCAGCGCATGCGGTGGGCCTGAAGACGGGCGACCTGGTGTACCTCGGCTTCGATGACCACGACACGCTCGCCGTCCAGCAGCATGGCGTCGTCGCCACCCGGATCACCGGGATCTTCGAGGTCAACGACCCGGAGGATCCGTTCTGGTACGGCGACCAGTCGATCAATCACATCGGGATCCGGAGCCCCGGCGGAGACGCGAAGTACCTCGACGTGGGGTCGATCGTCGCCGTGGAGGCCTACGACGGGCTCCTTCACAGCGGCGGCGCATTCGGCACCCCGATCCGGATCACCTGGCGCCATTTCATCGATCCCGACCGGCTCGCCTCACCCCTCCTCGACAACCTGATCGTCGACCTCCGCCGCCTCGAGACGACGTTCCCGCAGTCGTCCCTGACGCGAGCCACCGCAGACCTGACGGCGATGCAGAGCGGCCTGCTCCCGTTGCTCGTCGCCCACACCGCTCGCTGGGCCTCGGCTTCGGCCGTCCTGACCGTGGTGGCGATCGGGCCGGCGGCTGTCGCCTTCGCCGCGCTGGCGCTCGTCGCGAGCATCGCCGCCCGCCGCCGCCGGCCGACGATCGCCCTGGTCCGGGGCCGCGGCGCGACCCTCGGCCAGATCGTCCGGGCGGTCGTCCTCGAAGGCTCCGTGATCGCGATCCCGGCGCTCGGCCTCGCGATCCTGTTCTCCATCCTGCTGATCCCGGTTGGCAGCACTCGGGCGACGATTCTGGCCGCGAGCCTCGTCGCGGCGGTCACGATCGGGCTGCTGATCGCGACCGCGCTGCCCGGCATCCGGCTTGCGTCGCGCGCGGCTCGCGACGACGAGGGCCCGCCACGGGGCATCACCCCGCGCCGCCTCGTCTTCGACGTCCTAGTGATCCTGGCCGCGGCTGCCGGGGCCTACCTCCTCCGCGAGCGCGGCGTCCGCGGGGCGAGCAGCACCGGAACCCTGTCGCGCGCGGACCCGCTCATCGCCGCCGTCCCGGCCCTGGCGGGGATCGCCGCCGGGCTGACCGCGATCCGGCTCGTGCCGCTGCCGCTGCGGGCCCTCGGCCGGCTCGCCGCTCGCGGCCGCGGCCTGATTGTCCTCCTCGCCCTCCGCCGCGCGATCTTCGGCGGGACGACGGCCGCGGTCGTGGTCGTCCTCCTTGCGACGGCTTCGATCGGGGCGTTCTCGTCGGCCGCGCTCGTCCATCTGGACCGCTTGAGCCAGGCGGCGTCGTGGCAGCAGGTCGGGGCGCCGATCCGCGTCTCCGCCGCGGTCGGTCCGCTGCCCGTTGCCCTCGACCCGGGTTCGAAGACGCCGCTCACTCTGCCCGGTGTGCGCTCGGCGGCCGGCCTCTACCTCACGCAGATCCCCATCGGGCCGCGGAACCTCCGGATCCAGTTCGTCGCAATCGACGCCGGCCCATATGCCGGGATCGTCGGCGGTACTGCCGGCGACCCGGGGATCCCGCCGGAATTGCTCGCGGCCCAGGTCCCGGACGGAGTCGTGCCCATCCTCGTCTCGTCGGCCCTCGCCGACCGGATCGACGGCGCGCCATTGGGCAAGGTCGAGGAGCTGATCATCGAGGGCTACCACTACCAGGTGATGCCGATCGCGACGCGAGCGACGTTCCCGACGCTCGATCCCGACGCGACGTTCGCGGTCGCGTCGCGGCAGCAGCTCCGCTCGATCCACCCCGAGGCCCAGATGACGGCCTCGGTCGCCCTCCTCGATGCGCCGGATGCGGACCTCGCGGCGATCCGGGCCGCGGTCACGCCGCTGGCCGTGACGGCGACGGTCGAGACGCGCTCGGCCAACGCCCAGGCGTTCACGGACTCCCCGGTGACCGCGGCGATCGTCGTCGGGATCGCGGTCGCGGCCCTGATCGCTGCGGTCTATGCCGCGCTCGCGGTGACAGCAGCACTGGCCCTCGCCGGAGCCGCCCGAGCGACCGAGGTCGCCCATCTCCGGATGATCGGCCTGTCTCGGCGTGACGCCCTCGGCCTTGCGATCGTCGAGCACGGGCCGACGATCGTCCTCGCCTTCGCCGCCGGGGTCGCGCTCGGGCTGGGCCTGTTCGCCCTGCTCGAGCCCGGTCTCGGCCTCGACGCGATCGTCGGCTCGCGGATCACGGTGCCGTTGACCGCCGACCCGGTCCAGATCGCCATGATCGCCACGGGCGTCTTCGTGATCGCCGCCATCGGGATCGGCCTCGCCGCCTGGATGCAGCGCCGCGGGGCGGCCGTCCTGGCCCTCCGCCGTGGCTTCGAGTAGAACGACGATGGACACGAGAGGAGCAGGATGAGCGACGACCGCGTTGGGCCACGCGAGGCCGAGATCGTCGACCTGCCGCCCGCGCCGCATCGGCAGCACGACGGGTCGCCGGGCGGAGTGGCCGTCGCCGATCGGTCCGCCGAGGCTGTTCTCGCCCTGCCCGCCTCGCAACGACGGTTGGTCGCCCGGGTCGGCGACGGCCGCCAGATCGTGTGCGAGGGGCTGGTCCGGATCTACAAGGTCGCCGATCTCGAGGTCGTCGCCCTCCAGGGGCTCGATCTCGTCGTCGCGGTCGGCGAGATGATCGCGATCGTCGGCGCCTCGGGCAGCGGCAAGTCGACGCTCCTCAACATCCTCGGCGGTCTCGATGCGCCGTCGGCCGGGCGAGCGGTGGTCGCCGGCCACGACCTCGGCCAGATGGGCCGCCGCGAGCGGACCCGCTACCGCCGCCGGGTCGTCGGGATGATCTGGCAGCAGACCTCCCGGAATCTCCTGCCGTACCTGACTGCGCAGGAGAACGTCGAGCTGCCGATGACCCTCGACGGGCGGAAGGACCGGGCCAACCGGGCGAAGCGGCTGCTTGAGCTCGTCGGGCTCGGCGAGCGGCGCGATCATCGCCCGGACCGGCTCTCGGGCGGCGAGCAGCAGCGAGTGGCGATCGCCGTGTCGCTCGCCAACGAGCCCGAGGTGCTCTTCGCCGACGAGCCGACGGGCGAGCTCGACACGACGACGTCGCAGGAGATCTTCGGCCTCCTCCGCCGGATCAACGAGGAGCTCGGGACGACGATCGTGATCGTGACTCACGACGCCCTGGTGTCCGAGCAGGTCCAGCGGACGGTCGCGATCCGCGACGGGCGGACCGCGACCGAGACGGTCCGCCGGTCGGCGGTCTCGGAGACCGGCGAGCACACCCTGATCAGCGAGGAGTTCGCCGTCCTCGACCGGGCGGGCCGCCTCCAGCTGCCGAAGGCGATGGTCGCTGCCCTTGCGATGAAAGATCGGGTCCGGCTGCGGCTCGAGGGCGACCACGTCGAGGTCTGGCCCGACTCGGGGCCGTTCGTCCGCTCGACACCCGCCGCGCCGCCGGCGGCCGCGGCCGCGCACCCCGATCCGACCGCCGCCGCCCCGGACCATCGCCCCGATCATCCCCAGGAGAGCCGCCGATGACGCCCGTCGATCGCGACCCCGCCGAGCCGTCGGCGGGCCGCTTCGCCACGGCGGACGGGCCGCTCCTCGAGGCGGTCGACGTCGTCCGCGACTACCCGTCCGGCGACACCGTCATCCACGCCCTGCGCGGGGTGTCGCTGGCGGCCGATCCGGGCGAGCTCGTCGCCGTCCGCGGCCGGTCGGGCTCGGGCAAGACGACCTTCCTGAACATCCTCGGCGGGCTCGACCATCCGACGTCGGGCCGGGTCGTGATCGACGGCCACGAGGTGTCGGCGATGTCCGAGGACCAGCTCGTCGACGTCCGCCGGCGGTCGGTCGCGTTCATCTTCCAGTCGTTCGGGCTGGTGCCGATCCTGTCGGCGGCTGAGAACGTCGAGATCCCGCTGCGGCTCGTGAAGGCGGAGGCGAAGGGCCGCGACGCGCGGGTCCGCGACCTGCTGGAGCTGGTGGGGCTGGGCGGGCGGGCGAAGCACCGGCCGCACGAGCTGTCCGGCGGCGAGCAACAGCGGGTGGCAATCGCCCGGGCGCTCGCCAACCGGCCGCGGATCCTCCTCGCCGACGAGCCAACCGGCCAGCTCGACTCGGAGACCGGCCACGTGATCATGATGCTGCTCAGTGATGTCGTCCGGACCGAGGGCCTCACCGCGGTCGTCGCGACCCACGACCCGATGATGCTCGACGTGGCCGACCGGGTCGTGGAGCTGCGCGACGGGGAGCTGTTCGAGCAGCCGCCCCGGGTCTGAGGTCGCGGCGGCGGGCGTTTGCCTCGGGCTCGATGGCGACTGAGCGGCCTGATCTGCCGCGAGATCATCCTGCGACGACTGTGCGTGGCCGAAGGCGAGTTCCGACTGCCACCGTCCGAGTCGCGTGGTGGCGCACGCTCGCTCGTTTGCGATTGATCTCCCACACGATCAACGCGCGCCTGGCGCTGGCGACGGCCCTCTCGTCCAGCCCGGCGGGTTCGGTCGAAGTCAGGCCGCGAGCCGGAAATCTCCGGAGGCCATGATGATCAGGGTCACGATGTAGGCGTGGGCCAGCGCGCCCCACAGGATCGAGCCCGTCCGCCACGTGAGCCAGCCGTAGACCGCGCCGCCGGCGAATGTCGAGAGGAGCTCGGCCTCGGGTTTCGTGAGGTGGGTGAACGTGAACGGGAAGAGCGCGACGACGAGCCCGATCGGCCCGAATACCCGGGCGAGGCAGAGCATCAGGAAGCCGCGGTACAGGAACTCCGTCGAGACGAGGTCGAGGAGGTTCGTCGTCAGCAGCCCGGACAAGGGCTCGTCCGATGGCGCGTAGTAGGCCTTGAAGTCCGGCGCGCCCGACAGCAGGAGGACGATCGGGGTCATCACGATGCAGCCGGCGATCGCCAGCCCGAGCCCCCAGCGCCAATCGCCGAGGCGCAGCCCGTAGCGGCCCGGCTTGTCCCTGAACCCGACGAGGACGATCAGCAGCGGCACCGCGAAGAAGAGCGCGACCCGGCTGAGCGCCTGGAGCCGTTGCATGTCCGGGTCGCGGTCGTAGCGGATGAGCGCGTCGGGGATGAACGTCCGCTGGAAGTCGAAGATCACGAGGAGGATGACCGCGACGACCGCGACGGTCGCCCGCACGGGCAGCTCGAGCCCGGCCAGCCGGAACGTGCGCAGGTCGCGCTCGTCCGGCGGGTAGGGCGGCAGCGCGAACATCCGGTCGAGGAATGGGCGCACGGCGACCATCGCGTCAGCCGCCGGCGAGCGCGCCGAGGTGCTCGGTCAGGCGGAGGTTCTCGCGGTAGTCGATCGGGACCTCGACGAGGCTCGGGCCGTCGACATCGAGCGCCCGGCGCAGGGTCGGCAGCAGGTCCGCGGCGGATGCCGGACGGAACCCGGCGATCCCGAACGAGCGGGCGTAGTCGACGAAGTCGGGGGTCCCGAACGTCACTCCGAACGGGCGCCCGAACTCGTTGCGCTGCTTCCAGTCGATCAGGCCGTAGCCGTCGTCGCGCCAGACGACGACGGTGATGTTCGCCCCGATCCGCTTCGCCGTCTCGAGCTCCTGGCTGTTCATCAGGAAACCGCCGTCACCACACAGGGCGACGACCTTCCGCTCGGGGTGGACGAGCTTGGCCGCGATCGCGCCGGGCAGGGAGATCCCCATTGCCGCGAAGCCGTTCGAGATGATCACGGTATTCGGCTCGTACGCCTGGTAGAGACGAGCGACCCAGACCTTGTGGGCACCGACGTCGGACACGACGATGTCCTCGGGACCCAAAGCCTCGCGGAGGTCCGCGATCGCCCGCTGCGGGGTGATCGGCAGGGCGTCGGACGCGGAGCCGGCGGCGAGTTCCTCGAGCAGGGCGGTCCGAAGGTCGGCATGGACGAGGGTCTCGCGGCTCTCATGCCGCTCCCCGGCGTCGCGGCCGCTGATTCCACGGGGCAGGACCGCGGCGAGGAGCCGGCGCAGCGTGCCGTCAATGTCGCCGACGAGCTCGACCTCGGGGCGGTACTGGCCGTCGACCTCGGCCGGCTGCGTGTCGATATGGATGATCCGCTTGCGGCCGTCGCGGTTCCAGCCGGCCGGGGCGTACTCGACGAGGTCGTAGCCGACGCAGATCACGAGATCGGCCCGGTCGAAGCCCGACAGGACGTGGTCGCGGGCCTGGAGCCCGACCGCCATCAGCGACAGGTGCGATCGGTCGTCCATCGCACCCTTGCCCATGAATGTCTCGGCGACCGGGACGTGGAGGCCGCGGGCGAAGGCACGCAGCTCCGGCGCGGCACGTCGACGCAGGACTCCGTTGCCGGCCAGGACGAGCGGCCGCTGCGAGCCCGCGATCAGGTCCGCGGCGTGCGCGATCGCCTCGTCGGTCGGCTCGGGGAAGTACGCATGCCCGGGCACGAGCGGAACGGAGCTGTCCTCGACAGCCGCCGCCGCGAGGTTCTCGGGCAGCTCGATGTGGGTGGGCCCGGGCTTTTCGAGGACGGCGGTTCGGAACGCCTTGCGGACGATCTCCGGGATCGCCTCGACGCGCTCGACGCGGGTGTTCCACTTCGTCACCGGTTCGATCATCCGGACGACATCGACGACCTGGTGGGCCTCCTTGTGGAGCTTCTCCGAGCTCGCCTGTCCGGTGATCGCGACCATCGGCGCCCGGTCGAGATACGCGTCCGCGATGCCCGTGATCAGGTTCGTCGCGCCCGGCCCGAGGGT
>JBBRCU010000014.1:0-67836 GCA_038204565.1 Candidatus Limnocylindrales bacterium | reverse complement strand
GCCGAAACCCGGCATCCGACCCGGACGGAGCGTGGTGGCCAGGCGGAGCTTCGGCATCAGGCGTTCCGCCGGAACGGCCACCGCAGCAGACGCCAGCGACGCGGGGGCGAGACCAGCTGGATGGAGGCAAGAACGAAGATGATCGACATCACAGCCCACGCCTCGAGGCTTCGCGGCCAGAAAGTGTCGCGCCGGGTTCCGAACGGCTGGGGATCGGTCGCGCCGAATCCGCCGCTCCCGAAGTTGACCTTGTCTGGCGGGTTGACGATCTGGACGGGGCCGCCCGTCGCGGGGAGCGGGGCAGCGCCGCCACCGCCGGACCCGCCGATGGCCGGCTGGCTCGGGGTCGTCGGGAAGAGGCCGCCACCGCCGACCGTTGCACCCCCGACCGTGATCGCCCCGTTCGTGATCGTGTTCAGCCGGCTGCACCAGCCACCGTAGCTGTCGGTTGCGCCGCAGATCACGTCGTACTGCGCGGCGAACGGGTTGAACCACAGGAACGCCTCGGGGGCGCGGCCCTTGATCGGCCCGACGCCGCCCGAGCCTGTGGCGAACCCGGTCCCGCTGTTGACACCCGACATCGTGTTCCAGAACAGGACGCCGAACAGGGTGCCGAGCGTCAGGAACAGGACCGTGAAGAAGGTCACGACCGTCGCGCCCTGGGTCCGCTGCATGATCGCCGAGATGAACAGGCCCATCGAGCCGAGCCCGAGGGCGGTCACGATGAGGACGAGGTAGGCGCGGAGGACGTCATCGGGGGCCACTCCGCCGAACACGAAGACAATCGCGGTCAGCGGGATCGAGGCCGCGATCAGGAGAAACACGTACGCAAGGGCGCTGAGGAGCTTGCCGACGACGATGGCGAGCGACGAGATCGGGGTGGCGGTCAGCATGTCGAGCGTCTGCTTCTCGCGCTCGAGGCTGATCGCGCCGGAGGTGAAGGCCGGCGCAAGGAAGACGACGAGCAGGGTCTCGACCAGGACAAGGGCGCCGAACACCTCCTGACCGACCTGGGATGAGGCGAATGCGCCGGCGCCGCCCTGGAGCGAGGCGTTCGCGATGTAGGCCCGCTCTGCCACAAGCTCCCAAGCCCAGGCGAAGAGTCCGAGGAACAGGAGGTAGAACGTCAGCACGACGAAGGCGCGCCGGCCGCGGACCCGGCCCCGGAGCTCCTTGACTCCGACCGCCGCGACGCCCTGGATCCCGGATCGGAACGCCCGGATCGGATGAGGCCGGCTCCGTCCCGGACGGTCGGACCGCCCGCCGACCGGGTCCGTCCGAACCGTCCCCGGCGCCCCACCGCCGCCGGTGTCCTCGATCGGGGGCTGGGGTGCCCCGTCGACGATCGCGTCGAGCTGTTCGTCGGTCATGTCACGCCACCTGTCCGGGCTGGCCGGCCGCGGCCGTCACCTGGAGGAAGAGCTCCTCGAGATCGCTGGCAGCGCGGGCGAACGAGACGACCCGGATCCCCGCGGCGATGGCGGCGGCAAGCATCTGAGCGGACGCCTCGTCGTCGCCGCGGAAACCGAGCTCGATCTGGCCGTCGTCCAGGATCGTCGCTGACGCGACGCGGGGATCGGTCGCGAAGTGAGCTCGGGCATCCTCGAGCCTGTGGCCAGCCAGAATCCGGACTCGCAGAACGGCGCCGAAGCGGAGCCTCCGCTCGATCTCGCTGACCTTGCCGTGGGCGAGGACCTGGCCGTGATCCACGATCGCGACCGCGGTGCACAGTTCCTCGAGCTCGGGCAGGATGTGGCTGCTGATGACGATCGTCTTGCCGAGGGAGCGAAGCTCACGGAGGAGCTCCCGCAGCTCGACCCGGGCCCGGGGGTCGAGACCGGATGCCGGCTCGTCAAGGAGGAGCACGGCGGGGTCATGGACGAGGGTGTGGGCAAGGCACAGCCGCTGCTGCATGCCGCGCGACAGGCCCTGGACGTACGCCTCGCGCTTGTCGCCGAGGTCGACGAGATCGAGGAGGTCGCTGATCATCCGCCGCCGCCGGGCGCCCGGGATGCCGTAGCAGCGGGCGAAGAAGTCGAGGTACTCCCAGACCTTCATGTCGTCGTAGACCCCGAAGACGTCCGGCATGAAGCCGAGGACGCGACGGGCGGCGTCGGGGTTCCGCCGGACGTCGATCCCGGCGACCTCGGCGTGCCCCGAGGTCGCGGCCAGGAGCGTCGCGAGGATCCGGAGCGTGGTCGTCTTGCCCGCGCCGTTCGGGCCGACGAGCCCGAAGATCTCCCCGGCCCCGACCGTCAGGTCCATGCCTGCGACGGCAAGCGTCCCGGGATAGCGCTTGACGAGGCCCCGGGTGACAACGGCGTCGGTCACTTCACGGTGCCCTCGATCGACATGCCCAGGAAGGCGTTGACCTGGTCCTGGCCCTCGTTCACGAACCGGAGGAGCACGGTCCCGGTGGCCGGGTCGACGTATCGCGCCGGGTCGGCGACATCGTAGGTCTGGCCCATCTGGAGGTGGGGCAGGCGATGCCAGGTCCCAGTGCTGGTGCGATCAAACAGCTCGACCTCTGGAACGCCGTCGAACTGGCCCTGGGGGAGGGGTTGCGGGCAATTCGCCGGCGGCTTCGCCGGTGCCTTGACGTTCAGGCAGCCATCCGGGATCGGTGCCACCGGAACCCCGCCGGTCACGCCGACGGATCCGTCCGGTCCGAAGCTGATCCCGACCCGGATGTGGCTGGCGGCAAACGTACCTTCGAACGCAATCGGCCGATAGGTCATGGTGACCGTGCCCTGCCCGAAGCTCATCATCGACGGATCCTTGCTGAAGAAGGCCGCGTCCGTTTCGGTCATCGTGCTCTTGACGAGGTCGCCGCTGAACACAACCGGACCGTGTACACCCATCGACAGGGAGATGTCGAACAGGACGTCGCTCACCCGGTTCGTGCTCTGGCCCTCGACCGCAACGTCGAGGATGGGGTCGCGGCCCCAGGCGAGCAGGACGGGTCCGTCGGAGGACAGCCGCCCGGAATTGCCGAACTGCGGGTCGTAGGTCAGCTGGTCGACCACCTGGTGGCGCGTCTGGTCGCGTCTCGCGGTCTCGCTGGTCGACCCGGTCTGGCCGAAGAAGATCTGGCCGAAGATTCGATCCGACAGCGACTGTCCGAAGGCCGTGCTGGTCAGGATCGGCAAGGAGACCGGGGCGACTTCGCCGGGCTGGAGATCCTTCAGGACCCGGACGTTGCCACCGAGAACGATCGCCGGCTTCTCCAGCTTGACCGCCGAGTCGTTGCGGATCGTGCCCGTGAGCGTCCCGTTGACGAGCGACAGCTCCGCATGGATCTTCGGCACGACGGCCTGCGACTCGGCCCGGATCGTCCGGAGGGATCCGAACCCGACCGCGAGATCACGGACGCGTGACGGCCCGGGCGGGTCGCCCTGGACGACGTCGAGGGTCGCCCCGGCTCCGCCGAAGATGTCGCCCGAGATCGGCGATGACAGGAGCGCTCCGCCCGGGACCGACACCTGGTACGTGCCGCGGGCGGGCGAGAAGATGCCGAGATAGACCTGGGCGCTGCCCTCCACGGCGTCGGGCGCTCCGCGAACGATCCCAACCTCGTTGACGATGACGCTGCTCCCGCGCAGGGCCGAACCGAACGCATACGCCCCAACCGCGAAGCCGACGATCAGGACCGGCATCGTGATCCACGCCCACTCGCGGCGGTCGATCCGGCGAAGGATCAGATAGTTGAGCGGGCCGATCAGCGCAATGTAGCCGAACAGCAGGAGGAGCAGCCCGCCCAGCGGCGGCAGGGCCAACGATGGCAGGTTGCCGACCGCGCTCACGATCTGGCTGTCGTCGCTCATCCCGACTGTTCCCTCGGATCGGGTCGGGATGAGGGCCGGCCACAGCGAGTGGCCGGTCGCAGCCTGGGCGGCCCAGCCGACGGTCGGGTCGATGCCGAGGATGGTCACGGAGCCGCTGCCGTAGGTCGCCTGGGCGGCCACGACCCGATCGCCACTCGTTGCGAGCACTCGGCCGTGCGTCAGCTCGCCGGCCATCGCCGGGAGGTCGCCGGCGCCGGCAGGCGGCGTTCCGAGGAGCGAGATGAGGGACGCAGGTGCGACGTCGACCGTTGCGGTCGGGCGGTAGGGCAGGAGATCGTCGGGAAAGCCCCCGAGCGTGCCGATCCCGGCCGTCCCGCCGACGATCACGAGTCGTCCGCCGAGCGCGAGCCAGCCCCGCAGGGCGGTCAGCTGATCGGCGCTCAAGGTCGACGCGTCGACGTCCTGCCAGATCAGCCGGTCGAGCGCCGACCACGCCTCGATCCGGGTGGGCAGGTCGGCGACCGTCAAGGGCACGATGACGGCCGACTGTTGGTTCTGGACGGCAGGCAGGCTGAGCGTCCCGACGATCTTCGGCGCCGCCTCGGCGACGACCCCGACGACGAGCTGGCCGGGATCGTGGATCGTCACCGCGACCTTCTGGCGGAGGAGGATCTGGTCAGCGCTGGCCAGCACGACCTCGAGCTGCTGACCGAACGACGGCGGCTGGGCGTGGAGGACCCAGGTCTTGTCGGATGGGCTGTCGAGCTGGACTGCCGTTGCGTAGCGCGTGCCGCCCTGGGTCCCGCCCTGGAGCCTGAGCTCGCCCGAGATCGATGGACCCGAGTTGACGAGGTGGACCTCGATCGCCATCCATGACCCGAGGCGGGCATGGCCCTGGAGCAGGACCCGCGCCGTCATCGTCGGCGGATCAGCCGCCCCGGCGATCGATGCCCCCGGCCCCAGGACGGCCAGGACAAGGACGGCGGCGATTACGCAGCGGGCCAGCAGGCGCAGGATCCGGCGTGGCGCGTGACGGGTCACGGGGACTCCGGTAGGAAAGCGGCTTGCGGTCGGAGCATCGACGTCCCGGCCCCCCGGAAAGTTGCGCCGGTAGCGGATGCTGGCCAGGTGGGTCGACTCGATCAGACCGGTCGTTGACGGCACGACCGGCGCGGCTATCGTACGATGCCGGTCGGGGGCGGCCGTCGCGGCGTCACCCGCTCGAGGCCTGCTGCCGATCCGCCCGCTGTGCGACCGTCGACCCGAGGAGCCCGTGCCCCACATCCGTCCCTTCCGCGCCCTTCGCTATGCCCCCGATACGGTCGGCGACCTGGCCGCGGTGATGGCGCCGCCGTACGACGTCCTCGGTCTCGCTGAACGTGCCGCACTCGCGGCCCGCCATCCGCGGAATGTCGTCCGGCTCGACGCTCCCGCCGACGAGCCGGGCGACGCCGCCGACGAGCGTTATCGCCGTGCGGCCCGGACGCTGGCTGCCTGGCGATCCGACGGGACCCTCCACAAGGATCCGCGCCCGGCGATCTACGTCCAGGAGCAAACCTACCGAGTCCCCGGTACAACGAACGAGCGGATGCAGCGTGGATTCTTCGCGCGGCTCCGCCTGGAATCCCTCGACCCGCCCGCCGGCGTCCTGCCTCACGAGCGGACCCTGGCGGCGCCGCGTGAGGACCGCTACCGGCTCCTCCGGGCGACCGGGGTCAACACGAGCCCGGTCATCGGGCTGTACGACGATCCGAGCGGCCGAGCCTCGGCGATCCTCGCCACCCTCGCGACCGGGCCGGCGGCGATCGACGTCGCGGACGGCGACGGCACGCGTCACCGCCTGTGGGTCGTCGATGCCGATGGGCCGTCCAGCGCCGCCGTCGCGGAGTTGATCGCGATCTCCGGAGCCGATCCGGTCACGATCGCCGACGGCCATCACCGCTACGAGACGGCTCTTCGCTATCGTAACGAGCGGCGGATGAGCCGGTCGTGCGAGGAGGACCCGGCGTTCGATTACCTGCTCATGCTGTTCCTCGAGACGTCGGCCGAGTCGCTGACGGTCCTGCCGACTCATCGCCTCGTATCCGGACTCGGGAGCGTCGGGATCACGCGCCTCCGCGAAGAGCTGGGCGACCTGTTCACGGTTGCCCCCGCGGGGCGTGAGGAGCTGCTCGCAACATTCGGTGGCGCTGCTGGGGCACCCGGCGGCGCGGGCAGGTTTGGCCTCTGGACCGTCGAGGGCGGGGCAATCCTGACCGCTCGGCGAGCGGCGTTTGAGCCGTTCCTGCCGCCTGGCGGCGCGACCGTCCGATCACTCGACGTGGTCCTGCTGGGAGTCGCCCTCGAGCGTCTCACGGCTCTCGGCCCGGCCGCGGTTGCGGCCGGCGGCCGGGTCACGTTCACGAAGTCGGCGGAGGAGGCGATCGACGCGGTGGATGGCGGCGCGGGTGGGGTCGATGCCGCGTTCCTTCTCGAGCCGACGCCTGTCGGCGCAATCGTCGCGGTTGCCGCCGATGGCGACGTCATGCCCCAGAAGTCGACCTATTTCTTTCCGAAGGCCCTCACCGGCCTCGTGATCAACCCGCTTGAATGGTGACCGCGATGTCCAGTTCCTCGGCCCGCGTGAATCGTCGATGACCGAATCGACCCCGGAGCAGATCCTCGCCCGAGCCCAGGTCCCGTCGGCCAACGGCCGTCCGATCCGGAAGGACGAGATCGAGCTCCACGACCGCGGCGTCTACATCGAGTCCTGGCTGCCGGAGCGGCGGTCGCGCCGGAAGCCCCTCCTGTTCGTCCATGGCGAGCTTGCCGGCTCGTGGATCTGGGAGCGCTTCCTCGGCTACTTCGCGTCGCGCGGCTGGGAGGGCCACGCGCTCAACCTCCAGAATCACTTCTGGTCGCGGACGGTCGATCCGACGGAGCTGACCTTCGAGTCGTACGTCGACGACGTGCTGGGGGCGCTCAACCGACTGGGCCCGACCACCGTGGTGATCGGCCACGGGCTCGGCGGCCTGCTGGCGCTCAAGGCGGCCGAGCAGGCTCCTCTCGGCGGGTTGGTCCTCTTATCGCCCGAGCCGCCTGCCGCCGTCCGCCGTTCCGCCCCGACCCACCTCCTGCGCGACGTGCCGGACGTCTATGGCCGCGCCCGAATCGGCTGGTCCACGCTGCCCGAGAAGCTCCAGCGGGACCATCGCGACCTCACGATCGGCGACGTCCTCAGGATCCAGCACCTGCTCGGCCAGAAGCCGCACGAAAGTGGCCGGGCCCGACGGGCGGTGCTCGGCGGGGTCGAGGTCGATCCGCGGCCGCTGGCCGAGATCCCCCGGCTCGTGATCGGCGCCGGGCTGGACAGTGTGGTCGCCGAGCCGACCTCGGAGCAGGTGGCGACCTGGCTCGG
This sequence comes from Candidatus Limnocylindrales bacterium, assembly GCA_038204565.1. GTDB lineage: Bacteria > Chloroflexota > Limnocylindria > Limnocylindrales > CSP1-4 > CF-46. The sequence goes on along the minus strand of JBBRCU010000014.1, from coordinate 60,654 downwards.
GGCGGAGTACGAGCCGTTCGGCGCCCATTCGCACTACGGGCTGATCGTCGGTGAGCAGAGCCACCAGCAGGTCGCCGACGCGATCCGCGGCTTCCTCGAGGCACACCGCCTGTGAGCGTTCGATCGTTCGGCGCGGCTGGCGACGATCGCGGTCCATTGCTATCATCCCGGTCCGGCCGCGACATCGATCCGTCGCCGCCGCCCGGCGCCGCATTCGTCTAGAGGCCCAGGACACCGCCCTCTCAAGGCGGAGATCACCGGTTCGAATCCGGTATGCGGTACCAGCCCCAACCAGCCGATCTCCGGATCGGCGCGCCTGTCGGCCCTGCAGTTCCGTAGACTCAGCCGGTGATTGATCTGCCTGCACCAACATTCGACGCTCCTCCATCGAGCCCGCGCCGTCTGGCCATCCTGGCCGAGGGCAACTTCGGGTTCCACCACGGCAAGACCGCCGTCGGGGTGATCCGCTACGGGCCGGACGACGTCCGGGCGGTGATCGACTCGACCCAGGCCGGCGGCAACGTCTCGGCCATCCTGCCCGGGCGCGACATCCCGATCGTCGCAACGCTGGCCGACGCTCTCGAGCGTGATCCCCGGCCGGACACGCTGCTGATCGGGATCGCCCCGACGGGCGGCAAACTACCCGACAGCTGGCGGGCGACGATCCTCGCGGCGATCGAGGCCGGGCTCGACGTTCATTCCGGGCTCCACACCTTCCTCGGCGACGATCCGGAGTTCGCGGCGGCCGCGCGTGGGGCCGGCACCGCCATCGTCGACTACCGCAGGCCGCCGGACCGCCGCGAGACCTCCGTCGGGCGCCGCCACGGGGCAGGGAAGCGGGTCATCCTGACCGTCGGGACCGACTGCGCGATCGGCAAGATGTCGGTGGCGCTGGAGTTGCGTGCTGCTGCGCGCGCGGCCGGCCGCTCGACATCCTTCGTCCCGACCGGCCAGACCGGGATGATGATCGAGGGCTGGGGCGCCGCCGTCGACCGCCTGATCAGCGACTTTGCCCAGGGCACCGTCGAATGGCTGGTCGAGGAGGGCGAGCGGCGCGGCGACTGGGTGATCGTCGAGGGCCAGGGTTCGCTCGACCATCCGGCCTATTCGTCGGTCACGCTCGCCCTGATCCACGGTGCTACACCACAAGCGATGATCCTCGTCCACAAGGCCGGCCAGACCGAGCACGACTTCGACCACCTGCCCGACGCCTCGTTCCCGATCGCCGACCTGCGGCCATTCATCGACCTCCACGAGCGGATGGCCGGACTGATCGCGCCGTCGCGTGTGGTCGCGATCGCGTTGAACACGTCGGCGATCGCCTCGGTCGAGGAAGCCTGCGTGGAGATCGCCCGGATCGCCGCGGAGACCGGGCTGCCGGTGGACGATCCGGTCAGGTTCGGGGCCGGACCGTTGTGGTCGAAGATCGAGACGGCCGTCGACGCCCTGCCCTGGGTCGGCGGCGCCTGAGATGGCGCTGCACGTCAGCCAGGAGGTCCTCCGCCTCGCCCTCCGGGACCCATTCCGGATCGCCCGCTCCGATCACGATGCCGGGCATGTCGTGACGACCGTCATCCTCGAGGTCCGCGATGACCGGTTCCCGGGCGTCGTCGGAATCGGCGAGGGCTATCCGGACCGCTTCTACGGCGACACGATCGAGACCATGGCTGCCGTGCTGCCGTGGCTGCTCGAAGCGGTCGGCGAGGTTGCGCCGAGCCGGGCCGGCCTGGAGGATGCGAGCGCCCGGATGGCTGCGTCGATCGCCCATCACGGCGGCGCCAAGTGTGCCCTGGATATCGCCCTTCACGACCTCGTCGGCAAGGTCCTCGGGACGTCCATCTCCGAGTTCCTGGAGTTGCCCGGGCCGATCCCCCCGACGGATTTCACCCTGGGCCTCGACATGCCTGCCGTCGTCGCCGAGCGGGCCAGACGAGCAGCCCGGTTCCCCGCCCTGAAGATCAAGTGCGGCGGGCCCGACGATCTCGCGACGCTCGAGGCGGTTCGCGCCGTCTACGGCGGGCCGATCCGGGTCGACGCCAACACGGGCTGGCTGCCGGAGGACGCGCTCGCCCTTCTGCCCGAGCTGGAGCGTCTTGGGGTGGAGCTTATCGAGCAGCCGTTCCCGGCCCGCCGGCTTGACCAGCTCCGCTGGCTCCAGGACCGCTCGGCGCTGCCGATCGTGGCGGACGAGAGCGCGGTCACGATCGAGGATCTCGAATCACTCGTCGGGGTCGTTGCCGGCGTCAACGTCAAGCTCGCGAAATGCGGTGGGATCGCGCCCGCGAAGGCGATGCTGGCCCGCGCTCGAGAGCTCGGCTTCCGGACGTTCCTGGGCTGCATGGAGGAGACGTCGATCGGGATCGCCGCTTCGGCGGCCGTCGCATCGCTGGCGGATTGGGTCGACCTCGACGGCAATCTCCTCCTCGCCGACGACCCCTTCGACGGGCTCGTCCTCGGCGAGGACTGTCGCTGGAACCTCTCGGCCGCGCCCGGGCTGGGCGTCGGCCGGAAGGCCGATCGAGGGCGATCGGCGGACTGATCGGCGCCTGTCCGTGAGGCGTTTGCAAGAACGTTCGTTCCATGTGGACAAGTTCGTGGACGAGTTGGTGGACAAACCCCCTTCTAGGGTCGGGCTGCTCGGCCTACGATGGTCGTCCACCGAGACGCGAGGGCCTCCGCGAGGGACGGACTCTCGGATCGATGGGTCCCCAAGGGACGTCTGGCCTGACCCAATCCGTCAGTGCGCCGGACGCTGGCACGGCGCTGCCTTGCGCCGATAGAGGAATGGAGGATCGGCCATCGATGGATCGAACGAACGCTGGCGGACGTGCGTTCGCCGCCGCCCCGGCCGCTGACACGGAGGCGATCGATTTCGTCCGGTTCTGTCATCGCCGGCGTCGGGTCGGCTGGCCGGAGCTCTACGACGAGATGTGCGCCGTCGCCGGTCGCGGGCTGTACCGCGGCTATGGCGCCGACGAGCTGGCAACGATCGGGATCAGGTTCGGCCTGTTCCAGATGCCGGGCCTGGCCGGGCTCGTCGCGCAGGTCGTCGCCGAGGACGTGGAGCGCCGGCGGCGCAGTGCGGAGGCCCTCCGCACGAGCCTTGCGGTGCACGCCGCAGAGCTCGTGATGACTGCGAACGGCGTTTGCGCCGGCGCCGGAACGGAAACCGAAATGGTCGGCAGGACCACCGAGCCGCAGGCGCTCGATGTCGCCGGCACCGACCAGGGAGCGGTCAGGGTCGTGGTGGCTGCCGGAGTCTGAGCGCACAAGACGGGATTGTCGCGTCACTATCGACGCCGAGAGGAGGCCTCGACCGGTCAGGGTCGGGGCCTTCTTTCCTGCTCGGCACAAGGAGTCGGTGGGCTGCAGGGCGACTCGGGCTGGCGAACTCCGGGCGTCGTCGCCTCAGGCGCCACCAGCCCTCGAGCAGCCGCCGAGCGTGGCAACGGGCGTGGCAGCCGCGAGACACCTGCTAGGCGCGGATCCGGCGCCTCGCCATCTCACCCTCGATCTGGCGCTCCGCCTCGACGTAGCGGTCGATCTGCTCGCGGATCTGGTTCGCCTCGGGGGTGTACAGATGGAGCTGCTGCTGGAGGATGTACGACAGGCGCCGGCTCGTCATCCGGACGTGGTCGAGGTTCTTCATCAGGACGAGCGGGTCCATCGACGCGAGATCCGTCGGGTGGTACATCTGCTGCATGGCGGCATTCTAGCGGCGCCGCACGGTGGCGCGACGACGATCACGAGCGAGGACCAGCAACCTCAGATCGCGCGGAGGCCCTGCGGCGGCCAGTCCCAGTCGATCGGCGTGCGGGCCGCGGAGAGCGCGCGGCGGCGGCCCGCCTCCGTCGCGCCGAGGACGAGGATCCGGTCGGTCTTCGTCGCCCGGCCGGCCTCGGCGCCCCACAGCTTGGTCATCTTTCGGGAAGCCGCGACATCGTCGAGGGCGATCCCCGCGAGCTTGTAGCCCTCGGGTTTGGCGGCCCGTGCCCAGACCCGCTCGGCGAGCCCGACGGCGCCCCGGATCGGTCGCCCCCGGTCGGTCTCGACATCACCGATCACGAGGACCACGATCGCGTCGTCGGCGAGGACCCCGCGCAGATCGGCGAGGACCTCGCGCAGGAAGACGAGGTAGGGCTCGCGATGGTGGGCGTCGTCGAGCCTCGCGTCGATGGCCCGGGCGTCCTCGCCGAGGAGCCAGATCCGGAGCCAGTTGTAGTAGCCGTACTTCACGACCCGGAGATAGGGCGGTGAGGTCACGACCAGCCGGGCGCGTTCCGGCAGGCCCCGCTCGCGGAGGGCGAGGCGGGTCCGGCCGGCGACGTCCCGGGCGTCGCCGAGGAGGGCGATTCCGGGCGTCCGCGGGAGCGCCTCGCGATGAAGCCGGGCGAGCTTCTTCTCGAGACCGCTGAAGACGTCGCGATCCGGTGATGCGAAGGCTGTTCGCCGGGCGAACTCGCGGACGTAGCGCGGGGCCATGCTGAACGTATTCGGCATCAACTCGGAGAGGTACGACGCGCTCTTGCCGTGGAGGATTCCGGTCAGCGCGGCGATGAGGAAGCGGTCGACGCGATCCTCCCGGCGGAGCACCGTCCGAACGTACAGGAGCTGGGCGAGGGTCCGCCGATGGAAGGCGACCGCGACCTCCTTGGGGACGACTTCGAGCCGATCCGTCGGCCGGCGGCTGCCGGCGCCGGGAACACCGACGGTGGGCGGGTCGGCAGGGTCGCCGAGGACCGCATCAGCGAGATCGAGCCAGTCGCTCGAGGCCGCGGCCCATCCCAGCCGGAGGGCGGCGAGACGGGTCGCTGCCTCCGCCGGCGTGGCTGGCTCGACCTTCGCCGCCGTCAGCAGGTGGGCGAGCGGGTTCAGGTCGTTGCCGACGCCGATGCGGCCCTCGGCACAGGCCTGGAGCGGCGTTGTGCCGCGGCCCGAGAAGGGGTCCACGACGACGTCGCCGCGGCGCGAGTAGCGGCCGACGAAGGCATGGGCGAGGGCCGCGGGAAAGCTCGCGAGGTACGAACACATCGGGTGGAGCGCGGGTCCCCACAGACGGGCCTGGTCCTTCCACTCCGGCGCGATCGGCAGAACCGGCAGGGCTGCCGGTGGGTCGAGATCGAGCGCGAGCTGGTCGGCGGTCGTCCGCGAGCCGATCGTCATCGGTGGGTTGAGGCTCCTGACGCGTGACGGGCCGCGGAGCATACCAGACCCGCTTTCGCCGTCCGGACGCTGCCGGAGCGGCTCGGCGACCGGTGGATCAGGCCGCCACGACCCGGTTCCGGCCCGCTCGTTTGGCGAGGACGAGCCCGACGTCCGCCCGGGCGACGATGTCGGCGAACCGCTCGTCGTCGGCCGTCATCCCGGCGCACCCCGCCGAGACGGTGGCCCGGATCGGGGCGCCGTCGGTGCCCGGGACGGATACCCCGGCGAACGCCACCCGGATCTCGTCGGCGACAGCCTCCGCCTGCTCGGCGGTGGCTCGGTCGAGGATGGCGAGGAACTCCTCGCCGCCATAACGGGCAACCAGGTCGGCGCCGCGGAATCGAGCCCGGAGGATGTTGGCAAAGGCGCGCAGGATCGCGTCGCCGGCCTGATGGCCGTAGAGCTTGTTGATCTCGCCGAAGTGGTCGAGATCGAAGATCGCGACGGCCGCGCGGTCCCGTGATCCGCGCGACTGCCTTGCCCGCGCGGCCTCGAGGCGGGCGACCGTCGCGTCGAGGTGACGGCGGTTGAAGAGGCCGGTCAGGGCGTCGCGCACGGACAGCTCGATCACGTCGGCGTGGAGGAAGGTGTTCGAGATCGCGAGGGACACGACGCCCGCCACGATCGGCAGCACCTCTCGCTCGTCAGGCGTGAAAGGCCGGGTCAGGTCGCGGCGGGCGAGGGTCACCGCACCGACGATCACGTCGTCCCGAACGAGCGGCACGGCCACACCGGTCAAGGGCGACGGTGACGCGCCGGCCGCAACCGCCTCGGGGTGGGTGTCGGGCTCGTAGTGGTCGGCGACGACCAGCGCCCGGTCGCGGATGGCTCGTCCCGCGAGCCCGCTTCCGAGCGCGATGGGGAGTCCGATATAGGCCTTGTCGGGACCCGCCACGGCCCGGATCACATAGCCGCCGGTCGGTCGGTCGAGGACCGTCAACCCGACCGAGTCGGCGGCCAGCAGATCGGCCAGCCCATCGACAATGGCCTGATGGACCCTGACCGGATCGAGCGTCGCATTGACGGCTGTGGCAAACGCGGTGAGCCGGCGGAAGAGATCGGCCCGGGCGGCTAGACGTTCGCGTTCGTCGGCGAGGGCCAGCGCCGACGCCATCCGCTCGGCGACGAGCCGCATCGTCCCGACGTCGCTGGTGTCGAGGTCGGCGGTTGCGCGGGCCTCGACATTGATGATCCCGACGAGCGCATCGTCGACAACCAGCGGCGCGCTGATCTCGGTCGTGACGACCCCCGCCGCGCTGAGGTAGTCCGGATCGGTCCGGACGTCTGGGACATACGAGAGCGTCCGCGTCCGCATCACCCGGCCGATGACGCCAGTGGTCCCATCGAACTCATGGATGACGTCGTCGTACCCCGCCTGGGCGGCGATCCGGACGCACGCGGAGGACCCGAGGTAGACCGATACGAAGTCGTACCCGAGGTCGTCGCGGAGGAGGCCCACGATCTCCTCCAGGGTTTCCGGTGCCGGGCCCGTTGCGGCCAGGAGACGGCCGACCCGCTCGACGGCGGCGACCTGGCGCGAGCGCCGCCGGTCGCGGGCGAGGGACGCGCCGAGCCGCTGGACGGTCTCGGTCAGGGCGGAGATCGAACGCCGCGTCCCGATCGACAGCAGGACCGCTGTCCCACCCAGAGCGACGGCTCGCTGCGCGTCGATGGCGAGGCTATCCGGGGCTGCCGTCAGGACAGGCAGGAGGTAGAGGGCGATGGCGGCCGATCCGACGAGGATGGCCTGGCGCATGCCCTGGGCAGCGGCAAGCGCGACCACCGGGATGTAGAGCGCCCCGATCGGCCGGAATTCCCCGGTCCGAAGGAGCGCCGAGGCCACGGTCACGTACAGGATCGCGAGGGCGAACCGCCCGATCGAGATCATCGTCCGCTGACTCGCCGACGGACGAAGGTGGGGCGCCGCGATGGCAGCGATCGCCTGGGCAGCGAGGAACTCGGCACTGATCGCGATGAGGCGGGCGCCATCGCCCGCCTGGCCGAGCGCCAGAACCGCGATCGAGATCGTCACGAGGCCGAGCGCCAGCGGCGCCTGAGGATCCCCGGCGAGCCGCCGTGCAGTCCGGTTGCCAGCCCACGGCCTGCGGCGGGATCGCGCCACGGAGGCAGGCAGGCGCAGAGTCGTCATCGGTAGCACCGTAGCGGTGCGTCGCCGCGCCAGTCACCGGGACGGTGGTCCGGGGTGGGTGGTCCGTTCGCCGTGGGACCCGCCGCGGTGGACGGCGAGCGTCTCGAGCCGGCTCAGCCGATCGTGCCCTCGTTGACGACCGACGCGCTGGCCGGCGCCTGAAGGGTGAACCCGTCGTCGACCTCGTAGACAACGCGCTTCTTCGTCTCGTCCTTTTCCTTGAACTTGATCGGGACCGTGTGCTGGCCGCTTGCGTCGCGGGTCTTCTTCGAGGCTTCGTACGCGCCCATCATCAGCGGCGCAAGGGCCTCTTCCAGCCGGCCGCCGCTGCGCAGCGATCCCTTGATCTTCTCGCCGACCCCGCCCATCTTGGCCGCGACCCGGTCGGCGGCGGCGTTCTTCGCGTTGTATTCGTCGGGCTTGACGTCGGGATCCTCGTCCGCCACCGCATTGATCGCAGTGGCCGTTCCGTCGCCGGTGATCGCCCAGCCCTGGTCGAGGTCGTTGATGTGCTGTTGCTCGGCGTCGGCGATCATCGCCGCGGCCTTGGCGCTGACCCGAATGTAGTAGTCGTAGCCCGGATACTCGGCCCGGCCGCCCTCCATCCTGTATCCCTCTTCGTTGGCTGGCGTCGCGATCGCCCACCACGTCGCGCCGACGGCCGCGGTCTTGTTGGGCACGGCGGTTTTGCTGAACCAGTGGTTCCACGGCGTGTGGTAGATGACCGAGAACGACGGCCAGCGCTCGACCTTGTCCCGCTCGTAGGCGGTCTGGCCCATGACGGCCGGGAACTCGCTGTGCTTTGCCGGGGTTGGTCTCCCGGCGAGGAGCAACCGATCGGCCGGCTCGCTCGCGAACTGCGGTGGGTTGGCTCCATAGGCCGAGTGGGGGCCGCCGAACAGGCCGGTCCGCTGGCGGAGGGCGGCCGACGCCCGCTGGAGCGCCGGATGGATCGTCCCGGACGGGCCTCCTGCCTGTCCGGTGGAGCCGCCCGCCGCGCCACCCGCTTCGTCGCCGGCCTCGCCGCCCGCTGCACCCGCCGTCAGCAGATCCGCCACAGCGCGGTTTCCAGCCAATTCCTGGAGATCGAGCAGCGAGCCGTCGCGGTCGGAGGCGACGCCGGATTCTTGGGCGCCACTGGCATGGTCGTGCCGGTTCGTCGGGATCGGCGCCGGCTGGACGCTGTTCGAGCCGTGCTCCGCATTCGCCACGTCATCTCCCGGCTGCTTGGCGCTAGCGTGAGGTTCGCGGCGCCGACAGGGGTGCACCTGCGGGCGGCCGATCGGGCGCGACGGATGGCCCGATCGGGCAGGATGGGGCCGCTCCCGATGTCTCGGCCTACACTGTCGCCGGCCCCGCGTCCCCGTAGCTCAGTGGACAGAGCAACCGCCTTCTAAGCGGAAGGTCGCAGGTTCGAACCCTGCCGGGGACGCCATCTTTCCTGTGGCACTTCCCGGATCGGGCCCGCGTCAGCCGAGGTCGGCGCCTTCCATGTCGAGCTCCTCGGGGTCGTCGAGGACCTCGTCGGCATAGCACCAGCGCCACGTCTCGCCTGGCTGGAACGAGCGAGCGACAGGATGGCCGCTCTCCCGGAAATGAGCCGAGGCATGACGATTCTTGCTCTGGTCGCAGCAGCCGACGTTGCCGCAGGCCAGGCACATCCGGAGGTGATGCCAGGAATCGCCGAGGGCAAGGCACGCATCGCAGCCCCTCGACATCGGCACGACCTCGCGGGACTCCCAGAGGTGGGGGCAGGTGCTCATCGGGCCGGAGCGTACACCGCGCCGCCCGCTCGCCGGGGTCTACTCACGTTGTCGGCCGCGGCGGACCGGCCTCGATCCGACGCCGGATCGACTCCACGCTGCCGTGTGCCCAGTCCGATTCGATCCACCAGGTCGCGCCTGCCGCCTCATGCTCCGCGACGGTGGCCCGAGCTCCGGCGGGGTCGTGGGCAGACGTGGTGCCCTCGGCGATCACGTCCCAGGGGCGGTCACGCGTCGCGGTCGGCGACGCCCGCTCCGCCCAGTCGACGACTTCCCGAATCGCCGCCGCACCCTTGACCTGGGCGACGACGCCGTCCCAGCGAAGGGTCCGCCGTATCGATCGCTCGTTTGGCCAGCCGCCGATCACCCAGATCGGGATTCGCGGCTGCTGGACTGGGGATGGCCATCGCGGCCATCACGACCCACGGGTCGTCGATGTCCAGCGTCCCGATCGCGACGCCGTCCCAGGTGAAGACGCCGTCCCAGCCACGTTCTCCGGCGAGCCCCGTCAGATCCGCGACGGTCCGTGGGGTCGCCCCATGCTGCTGATGATCCCGAACTTCGTACCCATCGGGCGGACGGTAGGCGAGGGCCACAGCCGGTGCGCCCGGCTCCGTCCCGCCGGAGGTTCAGGCGGCGCGGAGCCCCGCGGTCGGGAGCTCGACGATCGGGCGCTGCGTATGGAGCCCGGCGAAATGGAAGAGCGACGCGAACCGGCCGCGCGGGCGACGGAGGTCCGAGCACTCGAGCCAGAGCGCCTGGTCTCGCTCCGTGACGGTCGTCGGCTGACCGCACTGCTGGCAGATCGGGCTGGTTCGCTCGGCGTCTTCGATTCGCTCGCGGAGATCTTGATTGGTGAACATCGGGATGGCTCCTTGCCATGAAACGGTACGGACCGTATCGTATCACAACATGGCCGCGCCACAAGATCCGGAGACCGGGACATTTGGCTCGAAACAGGAGCCAGATAGTCGCATCCCGGTTGCCATTCGGCCCGGTCGGGTGGTCGAGGCAGCGGGCCCCGGTCGAGCGGCGCCCGCGCCGACGCCGCCAGGCGTCGGCGCCCGTTCGCCGGGCAGGCCGCGAAGCGAGCACGCGAACCAGGCCATCCTCGCCGCGACGCAGGAGCTGCTCGTCGAGGAGGGGTTCACTCGCCTCCGGCTCGAGCACGTCGCAGCCCGGGCGGGGGTCGGGAAGGGGACGATCTACCGGCGCTGGCCGTCGAAGGAGGCGCTGACCCTGGAGCTGGTCCTGGGTCTCGCCGGCCCGCACCTCGACATCGCCGACGTCGGCGACACCCGGGCCGAGCTCCGGGCCGCCGTCGCCAATCCGCTCGAGGCCATCACGAAAACGTCGTGGGGGCCGGTGATCCGGGCGATGCTGTCGCAGATCGCGGGGAACCCGGTCATCGGCGAGCCGTTCCGGGCCGCGGTCGTGGCCCGTCGCCGCCGCGAGGTTGCGGCCGTGATGGAACGGGGCATCGCCCGCGGCGACCTCCGCCCCGATGCGGATGCCTCGATCGCCACCGAGCTGCTGGTCGGCCCGGTCTACTTCCGGCTCGTGTTCGGCGGGGCGCTCGATGCGGCGTTCGCGGACGCAGTCGCGGAGGCGGTCTTCCGGACGTTCGCTCCCGCCTGAGCGGCGGTCCGATCGGCCTCGATCCGGCACCGCATTCGGCGCCGCCACCTTCCGGGCCTGTCCGGGCCATCGTGACCCCCGGAACAGTCGGTTCGGACCGTCGACCGCGAGCTCGTCTGCCGTTCACACTGGAACGATGCAGATCGTCACGCCCGCCGAAGCCGTTGCCGGGATCCGCAGCGGCGACCAGATCTACCTCCACTGCGCCGCGGCGACGCCCGAGGTCCTCCTCGACGCCCTCGTCGGCCGTGCCGCGGAGTTGACGGACGTGAGCGTCGTCCACCTCCACATCGAAGGGCCCGGACCGCACCTCGCCCCCGAGATGGCCGGCTCGTTCCGTCACCGCGCCCTGTTCATCGGGCCGAACGCGCGGGCCGCCGTGAACGCCGGACGGGCCGATTATGTGCCGGTCTTTCTTTCGGACGTGCCGCTCCTGTTCCGATCGGGCGCGATGCCCCTCGACGCCGTCCTCGTCAACGCAACCCCGCCCGACAGCCACGGGTTCTGCTCACTCGGAACATCCGTCGAGGCCATGCACGCCGCGATCGCCAGCGCGAAAACGGTCATCGTCCAATTCAACCGGGCGATGCCGCGAACCCTCGGCGACAGCTTCATCCACGTCGACGCGATTGACTACGCGGTCGAGGCGGACCAGCCGCCCTTTGAACTCCGGAAGGCGACGATCGGCGACGTCGAGCGACGAATCGGGGAGTTCGTCGCCGAGCTCGTGCCCGACGGCGCGACGCTCCAGCTCGGCATCGGCGCCATCCCGACCGCGGCAGCGCTCTATCTCCGCCACCGCCGCGATCTGGGCGTCCACACCGAGATGTTCAGCGACGCGGTCGTGGACCTGGTCGAAGCCGGCGCGATCACCGGCGCCCGCAAGGAGCGTAACCGGGGCAAGATCGTGGCGGCCTTCCTGTTGGGGTCGCAGCGGCTCTACGACTTCGTCGACGATAACCCGATGGTCGAGATGCGCCCGGTCGACTTCACCAACGACACCCATGTGATCCGGTCGTTCGCGAAGATGGCCGCCATCAACTCGGCCATCGAGGTTGATGTCACGGGCCAGGTCGTCGCCGACTCGATCGGCGACCGCCTGTACAGCGGCGTCGGCGGCCAGATGGACTTCATCCGCGGGGCCGCCCTCGCCGAGTACGGCCGAGCAATCATCGCGCTCCCCTCGACGGCCGCCAACGGAACCGTTTCGCGGATCGTCACCCACATCAAGCCGGGGGCCGGGGTGGTGACGACCCGGGCCCACGTCCGGACGATCGTCACCGAGTACGGCGTGGCCGAGCTGTTCGGGCGGAGCATCCGAGAGCGGACCGAGGCGCTCATCGCGGTCGCTCATCCGGATCACCGCGACGCGCTCCGCTTCGAGGCCCGCCGGGCGCACGACGACTGACCGAGGGGCCGCCGCTCAGTCTGACAGAGCACGGCCCCACCTCCGTTTCCGTCGCGCCACCCCATCACCCCGGCCTGGCGGGGTGTGATCGCCGTTCAACCGGCCGTCAGACGCGGCCCTTCGGCACCGTGTGCCAGTACGTCTTGTTGAAGACGATCTTGCCGAGGTGCCAGAGCCGGTTGGGGGTGGGCGGCTTCGGCGGATGGGTGTAGTCGAACTGGAGGAGCGTGCCCTTCCCGTCGCCGATCTCGAAGAAGCACATCACCTTGCCGTGGTAGGCGGCGTGCTTGCCGGCCGGCTCACGGCCCTGGACAGCGGCCGCGATTCGCTCAGCCACGACGGGCGCCTCGAAATGGGCCGTCGAGCCCGCCTTCGAGAGGGGCAGATCGGTCGCGTCGCCGAGGGCGTGGACGTTGGTCCGGCCGCCGACCGCAAGGGTCTCCCGATCGGTCGGGAGCCAGCCGCCGGGCGCCGGGGCGAGTCCGGAGTCGATGAGGAACCGCTGGCCCTTGTGGGGCGGGACCAGGATCAGGAGGTCATAGGGGAGCTCCTCGCCCTCGAGACTCTGGACCACCTTCCGCGTCGGGTCGATCGACTCGACATTGAAGAACGTGTGGAGCCCGATGCCCTTCTCGGCGAGGATGGGGGTCGCCATGTCAGACACGCTCTCGATGGTGAACGCGCGTCCGATCGGCGAGCAGAAGTCGATCGTGGTCTGGGCTCGCAGGCCGCGCTGCCGCAGCTCCGTCTCGATGAGGAACGCGACCTCGAGCGGCGCCGGCGGGCACTTGTACGGCATCCCGGCAATGCCGATGACGATTCGGCCGCCGCTGAATCGGTCGAGGGCGGCCCGCAGGCGGCCCGCATCCTCGGCGCTGTAGAAGTGGTGGGCCTCCATGGAGAAGTGCTCGATCTCCTCGGGCACAATCCGCGAGCCCGTCGCGAGGACGAGCTGGTCGTAGCGCAGGGCGTTGCCGTCGGCGAGCTCCACGAGTCGAAGCTCCTCGTCGACGCGGACGATCGTCCCGACGACGAGATCGACCCGCTTGTCGAGGAGGCCGCGCTCCGGCCGGTGGAGCTTTGCCGCGCGCTCGCCACCCATGGCGATGTACATGAAGCCGGGCTGGTAGACGTGCTCGCCGGACGTGTCGACGACGGTGATGGCCACCGTCCCGGCCTTGAGCTCCCGGTGGAGCTTGCGGGCCAGGAGGTTCGCGGTCAGCGTCCCTCCCACGCCGCCGCCAAGGATGACGATCCGGGCCATCTGGTTCATCAGCGCATCTTCTCGACGAGGATCTCGTCGAAGCCCTCGCGGGCCGTCACCCCGATCAATCGGTGGCCGGCCTTCTCGATCCACTTCGGGATGTCGGTCTGGCTGCCGTGGTCGGAGGACAGGACCGCCAGGACGTCGCCGACCTGGGACTCGCGGATGGCCCGGATCAGCTCCATCAGGGGACCGGGGCAGAAGCTGCCCCGGGCGTCGATCGTGCGGGCCGGCGACGCGGACGGGGTAGCGATCGAGTCGATCATCGGATCGGATCCTTCCTAGATGAACAGCGAGGCGTTGGCTTCGGTCATGATCTCGATGGCCGTCGCGGCGCCCGCCGGATCGGCCATCCCGTCGATCAGGTCGTCGCGCTTCAGGCCGAACATGTCCATCGACATCTGGCACGGGATGAACTCCACGCCGAGCGCCTGGCAGGCTTCGAGGAGCTCTCGCGGGGAGGCGATCTGGTACTGCTTGCGGAGCGTTCCCATCATCCATGGGCCCATGCCCAGGAAGTTCATCTTGCTGAGCTTCAGGTGATCGATACCGGGCCGGTTCATGGCCGACATCATTCGCTGCTTCCAGTTGTCGCCCGTGATCCGGACGCCGTCCTTGACGAACGGGAGGAGGCCCCAGAAGGTCACGAAGACCTTGCACTGGACGCCCGATGCGGCGGCAGCGGACGAGAGGATCAGGGTCGGCCAGATCCGGTCGAGCTCGCCCGACCAGTTGACGATCACCATCTGCTTGGTGACAGGTTCGGCCGCAACGGCGGCGGGGAGCGGCTCGCTGGCCGGTGGGGCGACCGGGCCGCTGGCGGTAACGGCAACCGGTTCGGCGACGAGGGTCATCGTGGTCACTCAGGCCTTCCGGAGGACGAAGCGATAGATCGCCGCGTCGGAGCTGGATTCGAGGAGGGCATTGCCGGTGGTCCGCGACCAGGCGGCAAAGTCCTTGATGGAGCCCGCGTCGGTCGAGGTGACCTCGAGCGTTTCGCCTGAGGCCATCGTCTTGATCAGCTGGGCTGTCTTGACGATCGGCATCGGACAGGCGAGCCCGCGGGCGTCGAGGGTCCGATCAATCTGGATGATTCCCATGGTTGCCTCCTTCAGCATCACGAAATGGGCGATCGAATGGAAATGGGTGGTCAGATGAAGACGACTGGGCCGCTGCCGGCATTGATGTGGAAGGCAGTCACGCCCTCGACTCCGTCGACCAGCGGGTCGAGATCGTCGGGTCCGATCCCCAGCAGGTCCATCGAGAGCGAGCAAGCCTCGATGTCGATGCCGCCGAGATCCTTTGCCTGGCGGAACGTCTCCGCCCAGCTCTGCTGTCCGGCTGCGGTCAGGGCGTCGACGTGACGGCGGCCTTCCTCGCCCGCCTCCGGCGCGAGGCCGTGCGGATCGTTGATCCTGTCGGCCCGGAACGCGTCGAGGGCCCAGTACTGGAGGAACACGTTGACCGGCCGACCGAGGGCGGCGGCGCCGGCGCTGAGCACCGCCGCAGCCTGGAGCTTGTCGTCCGTGCCGGAGAAGAGGATCAGGTTCAGGGGCTCGTCCATCGGGTCTACCTCGTGCGGGCGCCCGTAGTCGCGCGGGGCCGATCGGCTCCAGCCGCGGCAGCGGGTTCGTGTCCGGAAATGGTCCCCGCGACAGCCTGCGGGTCGCAAGCGATCCGGCCGACCACGACCGGGCCGACGACAAGGCGGTGGATTGCGTGGAGCCGCGCCGGCCGAGCCGACGTTCTCACGATCCCAGGTCGGCTGATCTCGAGTTCGCCCATGGGCCCAGCATCGGTCGACGCGGCCCGCGGCCGGAGGTGCCGTCAAGGCCGAATCTGGCGTGCCGAACGGCCCCACTGGGCATCCCCGATGAAGGTCCCGGCCAGCCTCGGTCCGGGCCGCGGACGACGACGCCGCCCGCGCAATGCGCGGGCGGCGTAGCTGTCGCTCCTCCGTGGCTCGCTCCGGGGATTGCTCCTCCGGGACGGTACGAGCCGGGTTTGTGTTCAGTGAGTCACGACCACCGTCGCGTCCGTGTGCGTGGCGACGTGCTCGCTGACACTCCCGCCCAGGAACCGCCCGATGGCGCCCTGTCCGCGGGAGCCGATCACGATCGTGTCGAAGTTGCGTTCGGCAGCGATCCGCTCGATCGTCCAGGCAGGATCGCCGTACGGCTCGATGAGCTCGGGCTCGATGCCCTTCTGGCGAAGCCGCTCCTGGGCGTCGCGGAGCTCGTCGGCATGGACGGAACGGTCATCCCACGGGTCGACGCCCATCGCCATGGCCCGGATCGGCACCACGCTCACGACGCCGACGAACGCCCCGAACCGGGTTGCCAGATCGACTGTCGTTTCGAGAGCGCGGATCGCCGGTTCGCTTCCGTCATAGGCCAACAGGATGCGGTTCATGACCGACCTCTCTTCCTTCCGGAGTGACCGCCCGACGGTGGTCTCCTGCCGGATCCAGCACGATCGTCGTCCACGGGGCCCCTGGCCGACGATGGTCCGAAGTCATCGGCGCACGGGCCGAACGGACTGTCCGGCGGCGGATCGGGCCGCGGATCAGGCCGCCGAGCGGACGTCGCCGAGGTCGATCCGGACCTCGATGATTCCGGCGCCCGCCGCCATGGCGACGCTCGGCAGACCGAGGCCGGTTAGCAGGCGCTGGATCGCCGGATTGCCGGCCAGCATCGTCGCGGTGAGCGTCCGGAACCCGTCACGCTGCGCCCACAGCACGGCCGCGTCGACCAGGCGCCGCCCGATCCCCCGGGCCTGGAACGCGTCGGCGACGGCGACCGCAACCTCCGCCGACGCGGGTCCGTCCGGCTCGACGCAGATGTGGCCGACGATCTGGGCCGGCCGCGTCGCCGCGTCGATGATGGCGACGAACCCTTCGCGATGGGCGTGATCCGGGGAGCAGAAGTAGGTCGACTGGCGGTCTCCGATCCCGGTGGCCGGGCCCAGAAACCGGGTCTGCCGGCTCTCGTCGGAGAGACCCGCGTAGAACTGCTGGAGCCGATCGTGATCGCCCGATCGGATGCGGCGGATCCGGACGCCGGCCGTGGGGCCCGGGACGCCGCCGGCGACGGTAGCCGCGGCTGCCGCGTGGGTCGCGGCCGCCGCGGTCGCAGGCTCGGGGAGGCAACTACGCATACCGCGACCATAGCCCCCGGGCTCGGCATCGGACAGAGGTCGAACGGCCTGCACCGGTGGTCCGATCGGATCGAACGGGATGTCGACGCCGGCCGAAGGCCCGGCGTTTTCGCGCTGGACGAGGCCCTGGGTCAGGCGGCGGAGGCCGCGCGGGCCTGGGCGATCAGGCTCGCCGCCTCGTCGATCGGGATCGCGAAGCCGAGGCCCTCAGCGCTGGAGGCGGTCGCGGTGTTCACCCCGATGACCTGACCGATTGCGTTGAGGAGCGGGCCGCCGCTGTTCCCGGGGTTGATGGCCGCGTCCGTCTGGACCAGGCCGTTGAGGGTGACCGGTCGGCCGGTCTGGTCGTCCTGGACGGTGATCGTCCGATCGAGCGCGGAGACAATGCCCTTCGTCACGGTCTCGGTGTAGGTCCCGAGCGGACTGCCGATGGCGATCGCGGTCTGGCCGACCTGGATCCGGGTCGACGGGCCGATCGTCGCCGCCTTCAGCCCGGTCGCATCGATCTTCACGAGGGCGAGGTCCTGCGTGTCGGAGACCGTCACGATGGTCGCCGGGTATTCCGTCCCGTCGGCAGTCGTGGCAGTGAGGGATGTCGAGCCCTCGACGACGTGACGGTTCGTGAGGGTGTAGCCGTCGGCTGTGAGGACGATTCCGGACCCGACTCCGACCCCGCCTGCCCCGAACCCTCCGCGTCCGCCACCGATCTGCGACGTCAGGGTCACGACCGAATCGCGGGCGTCGGCGACCACCTGGGTGATGTCCTCTTGCTGGACCGTCGTGGTTCCGCCGCTCGTGGTCACCGCGGCGTTCGGTGTCGCCGTCGGCAGGCCGGCACTCGACGAGCCGGGCCGGACCACGCTGACGATTGCCGCCGTCGAGCCGGACGCGAGGACCGCCGACAGCAGAGCTGCAGCGACGACGGTCCGGAAGGTGCCGCGCCGCCCGCCCGAGGTGGCCCACGGCGTGGCTGCTGACGCGATGGTCGAGGGTCGGGCCTCGAACTGTGGTGCGGGAGGCGAAGCCGTCTCAGCGCGCCACGCCCACGCCGTGGTGTCGGTCACTCGTT
Organism: Candidatus Limnocylindrales bacterium; assembly: GCA_038204565.1. GTDB lineage: Bacteria > Chloroflexota > Limnocylindria > Limnocylindrales > CSP1-4 > CF-46. The sequence continues at coordinate 43,002 of JBBRCU010000014.1, read as the reverse complement.
CGCGCGCAGCACGTGACCAGTCCGGGGCCGCGTCCGGGATCGGGGCTGGCGCGGCCGGGCTGCTCATGGCAGGCCAGCCCGGGTCGGGCGTCGCCGGCCGCGCAGGCCGGCCCCATAGGTCACGGGTCCCGTCCGGGCTGGCCGCAGGGGTCCAGGTTGGGGTCTGCTCGATTTCGGGGGTCGTCGACCAGGGATCGGTCGGCGGAGTGGGGTCATCTGGATGCATCGCGGGTCTCTCCGGTCACGGACGTGCGGATCGTGTCATGTCTGATGAAACCGCGCGGCAGTGAGAAGGTCCTGAGATGGGCGGGGGTTCTGTCGGCCGTCAAGTGGCGACCCGAGTTGCCCCGGCCCGACGAGGCATCTGGGTCGGCAGATGGGCCGCCGTCAGCCGCCGGTGCTGCCCGAAGCGACTGGGGCGACGGATGCATCGGGCCCCTGGACCTTGCCATGGCCGTTCCCGAGGTCCCTGCCGCGGCCGCCCTTGCCCGCCCCGATCATGCGGGCGTCGATCGAGCCGTCGGCCCGTTGGGCACCCTCGACCACGACGACCATTCCCGATTTGAGGTCGGACAGCTTCGCACCGTCCACACCGGCGACCCGGATCGTCGCGCCTGCGCCGACATGAACCGTGACCGTCGTCCCGTCGGGCCGGGCCACCGTGATCGTGCTCGTGCCGACCGCGGTCACGGTTCCCCCGACATGCGGCAGGCGGACCCAGACCGAGCCCGCGGTCAGGCTTCCGTCGGCGCCGCGACCACCCGTCGCGAGGATCGTCACGCCGACGGTCACATCGGCTCGCGTGCCATCTGAATCGGCGACGTGGTACGTCGTGGCGCGATTCGTCTTGATCGTCGAGGCGGTTCCATCACGCAACGTCAGCGTGATCGCAGCGGCCGTGACCGCCGTCACGGTCCCGGCAACCTGGGGCGGGACAATGTCGAGTTTCGTGATCGCGAACGTGCCGTCGCTGTTCCGGGTCTCCGCGAACCGAACGACGTCGCCGACCGCAAGGTCGGCCAGGGTCGCCACCGCGCCGCCTTTGGTCACTGTCGTCGAACCTGTCACGGTGATCATCCGGGTCCAGCCGTCAACGGTCGCGAGGGAGATGCTCGAGCCGGAGATCGTGGTGACCGTGACCTGACCCGCCCCGTGGATGCCGGCAGCCCCCGGACGGCCAAGGCCTGTGCCTGGACCGCCCGGTCCGAACCCGCCGGGAGCGAGCCCGCCGGGAGCGAGCCCGCCGCCGGGACCGAAGCCGGCGAACGGACCAAACCCGCCGCGCGGGCCCCTGCCGGGGTTGCCGGCTCCCGGATCGGCGCTCGACGTCACGGCCGGCGCTGCCCCGCCGGAGGTCGAGGTCGGGCTCGGCGAGGCGCCCATCGCGACCGCTGCTCCGATCGCCACGACGAGGCCGGTACCGAGAAGCATCCCGGCGCGGATGGCCGCGGTCTTGCCCGGGGTCCGACCCGTGAAGGCGGCGGGCGAACCCTGAACGCGGACGACGATCGGCTCGATCGCACCCACCCCCGGGCCGGCAGTGCCAGCTGGGCCGTGACGCGCCTCGGCGGCCGCGGCGATCGGGGCGATGGTGGCGAGGGGATCGAGGCGGTCCTGCTCGGGCATCGGTGCTCCACAGATTGTGCTGGCGGCGCGGGATGCCGACGGTCTCGACATGATCACGTTCGTTGCTGAGGCTGTCCTGAGAATTTCGCCTGGCTGAACCGGGTGTGCCCGCCGTCCGGCGTGGCTGGACTCCTGTTCCGACCCTCAGCCGGGCCGGTCGGTCGCGAGGATCGACCCGGATTGGGCTTCGCCGACCGGCGGGTGGCCGGCGCCCGGCAGACGGACGATGAAGCGTGCCCCACCGTCGGGGCGGTTGCTGACCACGATCCGGCCGTCGTGCAGGTCGACGATCGACTTCGCGATGGCGAGGCCCAGGCCGGTCCCCCCGACGGCCGCGCCCGGCGCCCGCCAGAAACGCTCGAAGACATGGGGCATGTCCTCGGGCAGGATGCCGGAGCCGTCGTCGTCGACCTGGAGCGTCGCCTCACGCTGATCGGTCCGGACCCGGACCCGGACTGACCCACCGCGTGGGGTGTGGCGGATCGCGTTGTCGACGAGGATGACCGTGAGCTGGCGAAGGCGGGCGTGATCGCCATCGACGATCGCGGGCTCCGGATCGAGCGCCAGGTGGACGTCGCGGTCGGCGGCCATTTTGACCAGGGCGCCCGCCCCGTCCGCCGCAACGTCGCCGAGATCGACCGGGAGGCGGGTCAGGCCGATCGCGCCCGAATCAGAGCGGGCCAGCAGGAGGAGGTCCTCGACGAGGGCCGTGAGGTGGCCGACCTCGGCGTCGATGTCGTCGAGTGCCTCGCGGGAGGTGACCGCGGCCCCCTCACCGGGGTTTCGCCGGAGGTGCTCGACGGAGCTCCGGATGACGGTCAGCGGGGTCCGCAACTCGTGGCTCGCGTCGGCGGCGAACTCGCGCTGGCGGCGGAGCGCCGCGCGCTGCTGGACGAGCGATTCGCGAATCGGGACGAGGGCGCGGCTGGCATAGAACGCCCCGAACCCGAAGGCGATGAGGACGACGACGAGACCGCCGACGAGCAGCACGCTCCGGATCGCGTCGAGGGTCTGCTGCTCCGCCGTCCGATCCTGGATCGTCTGGATGTAGACCGTCCCGAGCGATGAATCGGCCTGCTCCGTGCGAATCCGGAACGGCGTCCCATCGATCGTGGCGACCCGCACGTCGGTGCCGGCGCTGCGTGCAGCGTCGATCCCCGCTTCGAACGGCAGACCGTCGGGGATCACGGGCATCCGCGGGCCGAACACGAGCGGCTCGCCGTCCGAGCCGGCGATCAGGGCGAATGTGCCGGACGAGCCCCCGCCGAAGCTGAACCCCTGGTCCGGCCCGACGCGGGGGTCGCGCTGGGTCCGGAACGAGGCGGCGCGGCTCTCGAGCTGCTTGATGCCGTTGCCCTCGAGCGTCCGAGCGGCGACCACATAGAGGGCGACCCCAAGGAGGGCGAGGACGACAAGCGTGGTGAGGCCGCTCCACAGAACGAGCCGCCAGCGGACGCCCCGGATCAGCCGACCGTCGGTTGCCAGCGCCCGCTGGTCGGCCGGATCGCCGCCGAGCGTCGAGGCAGCGCCGTCAGGCATTGTTCAGCCGGTACCCGACGCCCCGCACCGTCTCGATCCGGTCGCCTTCGGTCCCGAGCTTGGTCCGGAGGTAGTGGACGTACGCGTCGACCGCGTTCGGGGTCACGGCCACGCCGAACGGCCAGGCCTGGTCGAGGAGCTGGTCGCGGGTCAGGGCCTGTCCGGGGTGGCGCAGGAGCGACTCGAGGAGCGAGAACTCCCGCGGGCTGAGATCCACCGGCCGATCGTGGATCGTCACCGATCGGCTGGCTTCGTCCAGCGCGATCGGACCGGCGATCAGGCGTGGCTCGGGTCGGCGGGCGACGCCCTCGGAGCGCCGAGCGAGGGCGCGCAGCCGGGCGGCAAGCTCGTCGTAGGCGAACGGCTTCACGAGGTAATCGTCGGCGCCGGCGTCGAGCCCGACGACGCGATCGCTCACGGTGTCGCGGGCCGTCAGCATCAGGATCGCCAGCTCCCGTCGCTCGGCCCGGATCCGACGAGCGACCTCCAGGCCGGAGATGTCAGGCAGCCCCAGATCGAGGATGACGATGTCGATCCCGTTCTCGCCGATGGCGATCTCGACGCCGGTCTCGCCGTCGGCCGCGATCTCGACGTTGTGGCGGTCCTGGTCGAGGAGGCGAGCCAGCGATCGGCTGAGGCGCTCGTCGTCCTCGACGAGGAGGATCTTCATGCTCGGGCGGTCCTCTGTGGTCGACGATCCGGTGATCGGTCACTTGCGGGATCAGGTGGTGATCGTGCCAGATCGGGGGAGGGGAGTCCCGGTCGTGGGCCGGAGGAGGAGGGAGATCGACCCACGGCCGGGTTCATTGCCGATAATCGAGCCGTCGAATGAGACCCGCATGAGACGACCGTGGTACCAGCGGCCAGTCCAAAGTACGGCTTGGCGAGCCGGCCCGCCGACCCCTACGCTCCGCCCATCAGCGAGCCGCACTCCACCTCTGGCCACCACACGGGTGCGGACGCTACGAGACGCTCACAGAGAGGCAATGACCACATGGGGTCCATGGCCGTCAACGAACTCGGGCCGATGCTCACCGCGACGGAAGTCGCCGACATGCTCCACCTCCACGTCAACACCGTGAAGCGGCTCGGCGATCGCGGCGAGCTTCCCTTCTATCGGGTCTGCAAGCGCGGCGACCGCCGCTTCCGGCTCGATGACGTCATGAAGTTCCTCGCCCAGAACCGCTAGCTCCATCCCGGGCGCCACGTCGCCCGCCCAGACCGAGACGCACCCTCGAAGCGCCCGCTCCGCCGGCGGGCGCTTCGTCGCGTCCAGGGACCACGAGCGAGGTGCGCGAGACTGCACCTGGCCACATTCCCACCCACGGAACGGGCGGCCGGCTCCGCGACCCCCGGATGGCCAGATTCCCACCTGCGGGGACGATCTGGCAACCTCGGGGCCGCTCAGTCCGGTCACTAGCTCTGAATCCTGGCCTTTGTTTCCGTTCATGGGAATCTGGCCATGTTCGGATGGCGCGCGGCGCGCTCGCGGAGCCGGGCCGACGAACGGCGGGACTGATGCCGGCGACCCCCTTCGGGCTAGACCGTGCGGAGCGTCTCCTCGAAGATCCCGATCGCCTCGCCGACCTCGGCGGCCGTCACGTCGATCGGCGGGATCCAGCGGATCACGTGCGAGCTCGCGCCACAGGTCAGCACGAGCAGGCCGAGGTCTGCCGCCCGCGCGATCGCGGCATTGGCGAGCGCGCCATCGGGCGCGGTCGTTCCCGGCTTCACGAACTCGACCCCGACCATCAGGCCCGGCCCGCGGACATCCCCGATCCGCGGCTCCTCGGCGGCGATCCGGCCGAGTCCGGCAGTCAGCTCGGCGCCACGCGCGACCGCATTCTCGATGAGGCCCTCATCCGCGATCGTGTCGAGGACCGCGATCCCGGCGGCACATGCGACCGGGTTGCCACCGTAGGTCGAGCCGTGGGCGCTCCGGCCCCAGCGTTTCATCAGGGAGCGTGACGAAGCGATCGCCGAGAGCGGCAGGCCGTTGGCGATGGCCTTGGCCATGACCACGACGTCGGGCACGATCCCGGCGTGCTCGAACGCCCACATCCGCCCGGTTCTGGCGAACCCCGTCTGGACCTCGTCGGCGATGAGCAGGATCCCGTGCTCATCGCAGATCCGGCGCAGGCCCTGCAGGAACGACGACGGGGCCGGGTTGTAGCCGCCCTCGCCCCGGACCGGCTCGATCAGGATCGAACCGACCTGGGACGGCGCGATGATGCTCGTGAACAGCGAGCCCAGCATCGAGAGCGCGGCCTCCGAGGCGGCCTCGTCGTCTCCGTCGAATTCTGGGTAGGCCGTCGGGTACGGCGCGAAATACACGCCGGGCAGGAGGGGCTCGTAGCCGGTCCGGTAGTTGAGGGCGGACGTCGTGACCGACGTCGCCCCGAACGTCCGGCCGTGGAAGCCGCCGCGGAAGGCGACGATCCCCGGCCGGCCGGTGACCCGCCGGGCGAGCTTCAGGGCGCCGTCGATGGCCTCCGAACCCGAGTTCAGGAACATCAGGCTGTCGATCGGGTCCGGCAGCGTTGCCGCGAGCCGGTCGGCGAGGCGGACGACCGGCTCGCTGAAGCCCATCGCCCCGGTCGGCCCGATGAGTCGGTCGACCTGGGCGTGGATCGCTGCCGTCACCCGTGGGTGGTGGTGGCCGAGCGCCGTGACTGCGATCCCGTTCGCGAAATCCAGATAGGCGCGGCCGCCCGTGTCGTACAGCCGGTGGCCCTCGCCGTGGCTCCAGCTCCGGTCGAAATAGCGCCCAAGGACGGGCGTCAGGTGGTCGGCGACAGTGGCCATGTCGGACGGGAACGGAGTAGGTCCAGCGGGGGCAGTCGAAGCGTCGGTCATCGACCGAGTATGGCAGCGCGGTTGGCCGTCAGCCTCGGCGGTTCATCTGCCAGATCGCGACGGTCAGGATCGTCGCGAACGTCGTCCAGGCGAGGTACGGCAGGAGCAGGGCAGCCGCGCTCGGACGCACCCGCCCGAACGCGACGATCGTGGCCGCGATCGCCAGCCACAGCGCCAGGATCTCGACGACGGCGCCGGCCAAATCGTGCTTGACGAAGAAGACCCATGACCAGCCAAAGTTCAGGGCGAGTTGAAGGCCGAAGAGGCCCAGGCCGATCCGGCGGGCCAGGCGGTCCCGGTCTGCGTGGACGACCCGGGCGAGGGCGACGCCCATCATGAGATAGAGCGTCGACCAGACCGGCCCGAAGACCCAGTCGGGCGGGTTCCAGGACGGCCGCTCGATGGTCCGGTACCAGACGCGCAGGCCGCGCATCGTGAACGCACTGCTCACCCCACCCATGACAAGTGGCGTGGCGACCAGCGCGGCGGTGGCGATCCGCCGACGCCAACCGGCGCCGGCTGACGGGTCGACCTCGGCCGCGGGTAGGACTAGATCGAGGGCGGTCATCGGTCGATGCTGCGCCCCCGCCGCTGTGGTCGCCCCTCGGTCCGCCGCGAACCGGATTACAACTTCCCGACGATCCTGGATGGCTCGGGCTAGCATTCGGCCATGGTCGACTTCCAGCTCAGCGACGAGAACCGGCTCGTCCAGCAGGCCGCCCGGGCGTTCGCCGAGGCCGAGATCCTGCCGTTCATCCGCGAGTGGGACGAGAAGGGCGAGGTTCACCGCGAGATCTTCGTCAGGATGGCCGAACAGGGCTTTCTGGGCGCGCCGATCCCCGAGGCCTGGGGCGGTTCCGGGATGGACTATCTCTCCTTCGCGATCCTGTGCGAGGAGCTCGAGCGGGCGGACACCGCCTTTCGAGTCGTCCAGAGTGTCCACGTCGGACTCAACTCCCTGGCCCTGCTTCAATGGGCGACCGACGAACAGAAGACGCGCTGGCTCGTGCCGCAGGCGAAGGGCGAGAAGCTCGCGACGTTTGGCCTGACGGAGCCCGGCGTCGGCACGGATGCGGCGAACCTCGCGACGACCGCCCGGTGCGACGGCGACGCGTATCGCCTTAACGGCCAGAAGATCTGGATCAGCCTCGCCGACCTCGCTGATCATTTCCTCGTCTTCGCCTCGGTCGACCGGTCGAAGGGCTGGCGCGGCGTGACCGCGTTCCTGCTGGAACGCGGGATGGCGGGACTCACGACGGGCACGCTTCACGGCAAGCTCGGGATCCGCGCCGGCAACACCGGGTTGATCAACCTCGACGATTGCGTCGTCCCGGCCGACCACCGGATCGGCGAAGAGGGCGAGGGCTTCCTGATCGCGATGAGCGCCATCGACCAGGGCCGGTACACCGTCGCCGCAGGAGCGGTCGGGCTCGCCCAGGCCTGCCTTGAGGCGTCGCTGAAGTACGCCCACGAGCGCTCGACGTTCGGCCAGGAGATCGGCCGCCACCAGCTCGTCCAGCAGATGCTGGCGAAGATGGCGGCCGGAACCGAGATGGGCAGGCTGCTCGTCTGGCGAGCCGGCTGGCTGAAGAACCAGGGCCTGCGGAACACTCGGGAGACCTCGCTCGCGAAGTGGCACGCGACCGAGCATTCCGTCCAGAGCGCCCTCGACGCGATCCAGATCCATGGCGCCAACGGCTACTCGAACGAGTTCCCGGTCGAGCGCTACCTCCGCAACTCCAAGGCGGCCGTCATCTACGAGGGCACGAGCCAGCTCCACACGGTGATCCAGGGCGAGTATGCCCTCGGCTACCGGGAGAACAAGCCCCTCCGTTGCGAGCCGTTGCCGGCCCAGGGTTGGGAGCGGCCGGCCGTGGACCCGCGGACGACATGATCGGCTCTCTCGAGCTCCGTCGCCTGGCTGTCGGCGGGCTCATGGTCCTGCTCGCCGGCGCGACGGCGTTCGGTGTCTGGCACCTGGTCGTTGGCGGGCTCATCAACGGCAACCCGCGAGCGGGCACCTTCGGCGTCGTCCTGGCGGTCGTGGCCGGCAGCCTGCTGGGATTGGTCGCCGCGCTGCGCCACCGCCTCCGGGCTGGCTGACCCAAGGCCGCAGGCGGCGCGCCGCGGGAGCAATCCGAGCCCTGCTGCCTGTGGCACGATCCACGCGATGACGAGCTCGCCCGTGTCCGCCCCAGCCGGCTGGACGCCGGCCGAGCTCGCGACGCTGGCCGAGCTGGCCGAGACGTTCGTCCGGGGCGGCTCCGTCCGGCGCTCGAACCTCGCCGCCGCGGCCTTGTCGCGAGCGGCGGACCCGGCCCAGGTGCGGCAGCTCCGGCTCGTCCTGCGGCTCGTCGAGTCCCGAGCGGTGAACCTCCTCCTGACCGGCCGGGCAGTGTCGTTCCGCGACCGGACGCCGGCCGATCGGGAGCGGGTCCTCCTGGGCTGGGCGACGTCGCGCTTCGGTCTGCGGCGGTCCGCGTTCCAGGCCTTCCGGGGGCTCCTGACGTTCCTCGCCTACGCTGACCCGGGACCGCCCGGTCAGGTCAACCCGCTGCACGCGGCGATCGGCTACGTCCCCGACCGGCCACCAATCACGCCGGACCTGACGCCGATCCTGCCCCTCGACATCCACGGGCCGGCCCCTGCCGGCGGGGAGCCGCTCGTCCTGAGCGCGGACGTCGTCGTCATCGGATCGGGGGCGAGTGGCGGCGTCATCGCCGCCGAGCTGACGCGAGCCGGCCGGTCCGTCGTCGTCGTCGAGGCCGGTCCGTTCCTCGACGAGGCTCACCTCCCCACCAATGAGATGGACGCCTTCGACCGGACCTACCTCAACCACGGCCTGCTGACGACGTGGGACGGCTCGCTGACGATGCTCTCGGGGGCGGGCGTCGGCGGCGGCACGCTCGTCAACTGGATGACGTGCATCGCCGCTCCGGAGGACGTTCGCCTGGACTGGGCGCGCGAGCACGGGATCGCCGGGATCGACGGCCCCGATTTCGACCGGGATCTGGCCGCCGTCGAGGCCGAGCTGGGGGTGGCGCCCGCGGTCGTGATCCCGCCCAAGGACCAGGCGATCCTGCGTGGCGCCGCGGCGCTCGGCTGGGATGCGGCGCCGATCCGGCGCAATGCGGCCGACTGCGGCGACTGCGGCAGTTGCCCGTTCGGCTGCCCGCGCGGGACGAAGCAGTCGACTCTGCGCGTTCACCTCCGGACGGCGGCGGCCGGCGGCGCCCGGATCGTCGATCGGGCGCGGGTCACCCGCGTCCTCCTCGAGGGCGGACGGGCCAGCGGGATCGAGGCCGAATTGCTCAGCGTGGCTCCCGAGATCGGCGCCGCACCGGCCGGAGGCTCGAGCAAGCCGCGGATGCGTCGGCTGATCGTGCGCGCGCCCCAGGTCGTCATCGCCGGCGGCGCGCTTCGGACGCCGGCCGTCCTGCTGGCGTCAGGTTTCGATCACCCCGTCATCGGCCGCCACCTGCGGCTCCATCCGGTACCCGTCATCGCTGGCCTGTTCGACGATCCGATCGAGATGTGGCGGGGCACGATGCAGGCCGCCCGATCGCTCCAGTTCGTGCGTCCGGACGGCAACCGCAACGGCTACGCGATCGAATCCGCGCCCGGCCATCCCGGCCTGATCGCGCTGGCCCTGCCGTGGGAAGGGACCGACGCCCACGCGGCGCTGCTCGGCAGGATCCGCCACGTGGCGCCGTTGATCGCGGTCACCCGCGATGGCGGAGAGGGCCGGGTGCGGCTCACGGCGAGCGGCCGCGCCCGGGTGGACTACCGCCTCGACGCGCGCGGGATCGCGACCCTCCGCCACGCGCTTGGCTCGATGGCCGAACTCGCCCGGGCCGCCGGCGCCCGGCAGATCCTGGCCGCGGGTACGCCGCCACGTTGGCACGGCCGGTCCGGGTCTGGATCAGGGCAGGAGGCGCGGGCGTTCACCGTCTTCCAGGACGCGCTGCGCTCGTTCGACTTCGGGCCCAACCGTGGCTCGGTGTTCTCCGCCCACCAGATGGGCTCGGTCCGGATGGGTGCGTCCGTCGATGGCCACCCATGCGATCCGGACGGCCGGCTCCGGACGCGGACAGGGAGCATCGTCCCAGGGCTCTACATCGGCGACGGTTCATTGTTTCCGACCGGGCTCGGGGTCAACCCGATGATCACGATCATGGCCCTCGCTCGGCGGGTCGCCCGAACGGTGGCCGCAGAAGCCGGCGCCGCTTCCTGACCGGCGCCGCCTTCTGACCGTCGCCGCGTCTCGACGATCGACTGGTCAGGCAGCGACGGCCACATCGGATCGGGGATCGGCGGGCGATGTCATCGCCACTCGGGCCATCCGACTCCGGGCAATGATGATCAGGGCGACCCCGGCGACGATGACGCCGCCGGCGCCCAACTGAACCGGACCGACCGCCTCGTGGAGCAGCAGCGCCCCGAGGAGCACCGCGATCACCGGGTTGACGAATGCGTACGTCGTCACGAGCGGCAAGGGCGCGTGGCGGATGACCCAGACGAACGCGGTGAACGCAACCAGGCTGCCGACGACCGTCAGGTAGGCCGTCCCGAGGATGGCCTCGCCCGACACGGCTTCTGGCCGGAAGGTGGCCAGCTCACCGGATCCGAACGCGACCCCTGCCAGGACCGCCGAGCCGCACAGCATCTGGAGGCTGGTCGCGAGGAACGGGTCGGACGGCAGCCGGGCCCGCTGGGCCGAGAACGTCGCCCCGGCCGCCCAGGCCATCGGCGACAGGATCAGGGCCACCATCCCGGCGGGGTCGAGGCTCCGATCCACGGCCACGCCCTGGCCGACGAGGATCACGACTCCGATCATTCCGACGACGATTCCGACGATCGCGAGGCCCGGCAGGCGCTCCCGGAAGAAGAGTCGGCCGTAGATCGCCACCCAGACCGGCATCGTCGCGATGACGACCCCCGCGATCCCCGACGGGATGGTCTGCTCGCCCCACGACACGAGGCCCATCCCGCCGAACATCAGGCAGGTCCCGACGATCGCGCAATCGCGGAGCTCACGGCGGGTCGGCCGAACGACCCTGCCACGCCTGGCGACCACGACCGCGACGAGCATCACCAGCCCGGCGATCGAGAAGCGAACGGCGCCCATGACGAACGGCGGAAAGGTCTCGACCGCGACCCGGATCGCGAGGTACGTCGAGCCCCAGACGACGTAGAGGATGAGGATCGCCGTCCAGATCAGGGCCGCGGAGGCGGGTCGGGCGCGAACGGTTGGCATAGTTGGCTGGTCCAAGATCCGGTCAGTGTACGGCTTCGGTCCGCCTGCGCCAACTCCGTCGGCACTCAGGCGACCGCGGAGCCTGCTGTCGGCCGGCAGTGGCGGCAGGGCCGGTAGCCGGCGGTCGCCGCGGCCCTCGCCGACGCGAAGTGGACCAGGTGCCGCGCGGTGACACGGCGGGCATCGCGGCAGGTCGGCAAGCAGTAGATGTGGGTCGTGTCGGAGCCGAAGTAACGGACGCCGGCGCGGGCGAGAGCTTCGAGGCCGTCGGGGTCTGCGCCCTCCCCGGCCAGGATCCTCCGCTTGTTCTCGGGCCCACCGAGCGAATACTGGCCGATCATCCCGTCGCTTCGGACGACCCGGTGACAGGGCACGATCAAGGGGACCGGGTTGTGGCCGAGGGCCGTACCAACGGCCCGGACCGCCTTCGGCCGGCCGATCTCCGCGGCGATCCAGCCGTACGGCCGGACCTCGCCCCGCGGGATCTCGAGAGCCTTCAGCCAGACCGCCCGCTCGAACTCGGATGCGCCGCGGAGGTCCAGATCGATCCGGTTGTGGCGGTCACCCGCGAGCCGCCTCTCGATCTTGCGGGCAAGCCCCGCGGGGATCTCGGCGACGCGCCGGGCGCGACGGCCGGTCCTGGCCAGGAAGCGGCGGTTGAATGCCACCTCGTCGGTCTCGCCGGAGACCTCCGACACACCGCGGCCGTTCCACACGACCCGCAGCGGACCCACCGGCGAGGGGATCACTGCATAGTCGTCGGCGAGGCCGACCGCGACGAGCGTGGCGTGGGCCAGACCGGGCGGGGCGGGCTCGCTGAGCCCGGCCAGGGCGGCCTCCGTGGTGGGATCGATCAGGTCGGTCATGCGGGGATCTCCTCGCGCTCCTGCCGCTCGGCGGCTAGGAGCGCAGTGCGCAGGGCGGCCAGCCCGCGGTGGACGTCGGCCTTCACGGTGCCTTCGGGTCGGCCGGTCGCCGTGGCGATCTCGGCGTACGACAGCCCGTCGACGTGACGCAGGACGACGGCTGTCCTCTGGGCGGGGCTCAGGCCGCCGAGGAGGCGGGCCCAGGTCTCGCGATCGTCCCGCCGAGCAAGCGGATCCGCGGCCGGCTCGGCGCCTGGATCGAAGACCAGCTCGGTCGTCGGAACCCGCCTGACCCGGGCTCGGTTGCGGGCCGCGTTGAGCAGGATCGTGGTCAGCCAGCCGCGGATCCGGAGCTCCCGGATTCGCTCGGCCGGCCAGGCGGCCAGGGCCCGGTAGGCGCGGACGAAGGTGTCCTGGACCAGCTCCTCGGCCTCGGCCCGATCGCCGCGGGTCCGGAGCGCGATCGTGAACAGCCGGTCCTGGTGGACGAGGACCACGGCCTCGAAGGATGCGTCAAGGTCGACGGCGAGCGAATGGGCGAGCGCGGCGTCGTCGGATCGGCGGTCATCCATCACGTCAATGAAACACCCTTGGCACGCGGTCGGTTGCACCACCCGCGTGCGACAATTCCGGACATGGGCAGGGAGGACCGGTTCGAGGAGCTCGCGGCGGCCGTCGGCGGCTTCTACCGCAGCTGGGTGGTGTACCTCGGCCTGGATCTCGGGCTGTTTGGCCGGATCCGATCCGCGGGCGCCGCGGGGTTGACGGCGGCGGAGCTGGCCGCCGCCGCGGGCTGTCGGCCCGAGCCGATCGCGGCATGGGTCCGCGCCGCGCACGCGGGCGATCTCCTCGAGCTCGTGGCCGGCAGGGCGACCGTCGGGGACGACATCGCCGACATCCTCCTCGACGACACCCACCCCGCGTACCTCGGCGGACAGTTCGTCGTCGCGGTCGTGTCGAGCCTCGACTACGCAGGTCTGGCCGACTTCGTCCGGGGCGGTCCAGCGGTGGTCGAGCGACCGCCGCGGTTCCACCGGGCGATCGAGGCGGTCACCGTCCAGGACATCACCGTCTTCTTCCAGGAGGGCCTTGCCGAGCTGCCCGACCTGGCGGCGGCCCTCAACCGCGGCGGCCGGATCCTCGACGTGGCCTGCGGCGGTGGGAAGTGGCTGATCGCCGTCGCCCGACGGTTCACCTCGACCAGCCTCGTCGGCGTCGAGTTCGAGCCGGATTCGGTCGAGCGCGCCCAGCGCCACGTCGACGAGGCGGGTCTGGGCGACCGGATCCGGATCGAGTCGCGGACGATCCCGGACATGCCGTTCCGGGGCGAGTTCGATCTGGCCTACCTCCAGGATGCACTTCACGAGTTGCCCGACCTGGCGGGGTCGCTGCGAGCAGCCTGGGCCGCGGTGGCTCCCGGCGGCCGGCTCGTCGTCCTCGAGTGGTGCCTGCCCGACGAGCCTGGCGATATGAGTGAGCCGCCGTCGCTCCAGGCGGAGTTGCTCTGGGGGATCCAGATCGACGAGCTCTACCAGGGGACGCGGATGTTCACCCGGGATGGCTATCTCGCGCTCTTCGCCGAGGCCGGGGCGCCCGCACCGACGGTCGTCGACCTGCGCTCTGGTGCGTCGCTGTTCGTCGTCGACCGACCCGCCTGATCGCTTGGCGGGCGTACCCGCTGAACGGGGCGGGTATCGTCTTGGGATGGCCGCCCCGATTCGACCCGCGATCCCGATGCCGCCGGCCCAGTCCGGTCGTCCTGGCAAGCCGGCGACGTTGACCGCGAAGGACGTCCGCTGGCTCGCCTGGCACGAGGCTTGCTCGCACGCCCTCGTCAGCCGCGAGGTCCGCGACCTCGGCGACGCCATCCTCCTCTACGACGCGACCGACCGCGAGCCGTTCTGGAACCGGCTGGCCGGGATCGCCTGGCCGGCCGACCCCGCTGCGTTCGACCGGCGCCTGACCGAGATGTTCGCCTTCTTCGCCGGTCTCGATCGGATCCCCCATGTCTGGCCGATGCCGGGGTTCGACGACCCGCCCGATCTTCTCGAGCGGCTCCTCGCGAACGGGTTCGAGGATTTCGGTGGCGGCCTCCTCCTCGCCCTCGATCCGGAGCGGGCGGTCGAGCCACCCGCCCCCGACGCAGCCGCTGGCGTGACGGTCGAGCGGCTCCATCGGATCGCGGGCCGCCCTGCGGCTGACGCCGCCCGCGCGATCGCCACCGTGCTGCTAGCGTCATTCGCCGTCGAGCCCGAGCGACGCGTCGCGATCGAGATCGAGGCGCTCCAGGGCCTCACGACCGACGGCTACCACGCCATCCTCGTCCGGGTCGATGGCGCGCCGGCCGCGGTCGCCCGGCGGACGACCTTTGCCGGCGCGAGTTACCTGTCGTCGATCGGGACGGATCCCGCCTTCCGTGGCCGTGGCCTCGGGCGGCTCGCCACGGCGCTTGCGGCCGCCGACGCGCTCGCGGCGGGCAGCCGCTGGACCTATCTCGGCGTCTTCGAGGACAACGCGGTCGCGCGGGCAATGTATCGATCGCTCGGCTTCGTCCGGATCGGGGGCCCCGCCCCGGACCTGCTCCTGCGGCCGTGATCGTCCGGCCCCCGAACGACGTGCCGGATTGGTTCGGCGACGACGCCTCGACCGTCCGGATCCTCGCCCGGATCTGGGGCACCGTGGACATGGAGCGGGCGCTCGACGAGCTCCGCGCGGGTGCCGCGCCAGGTCCGGCCCTCGACCGGCCGATCGGGGCTGATCCGAGCGGCGCCGTCGCCGACCCGCTCCTCGGCGCCATGGTCCTGATTCTCCCGTCTCGCGACGGTCCGTCGATCGCCCTCGCAGAACCCTCGACCGAGGGCCGCCTCGCGGCAACGCTTGCCCGCCGCGGCGAAGGTCATTCCGGGAGCTATCTCATGGCGCCGTTTGACCTCGGTCGCCTCCGGATGCTGGCAGCCGCCGCCGGGGCGCGCCTCAGCCGTCCAGAGGTCGGCCCGTTCGGGGTTGCGGTCGTGGTCCTCGGCGATCGGATCGGCGGATCGCTCGTGGTCCTCGTCCAGCCTGCGGCGGTACCATCGCGGCCATGACCGATCGCCAGCCCATCGCCGTCCGGACGGCAACGCCGGACGACGCCACGCGGATTGCCGCGCTCTTCACCGACGAGGGTTACCCGGCCGGCCCGAGCGACATCGTCGAGCGTCTGGCCCGCTTCGGTTCGGAGTTCTCGAAGGTCTTCGTCGCGGACAACGGCGCGGAGGTCGTCGGATTTGCCGCCGTCCACGCCCTGCCCCGATTCGAGCATTCCGACCGGATCATCCGGGTGATGGCCCTCGTCGTCGACCCGGGCGAGCGCGGCCGCGGGATCGGGCGGCTGCTGATGGCGGAGGCGGAGCGCCTCGGGCGCGAGCTCGGCGCAGCCTTCGCCGAAGTGACTGCCGGTCACCACCGGCCCGATGCCCGGCGGCTGTACGAGGAGCTCGGCTACGACGGGTCCGTCGCGGCCTACCTCCGGAAGCGTCTCTGAGGGGCCGGCGGCAACTCGCCGCGCCCGGAGTCCGAGCCTCCGTACCGCTCCGCCGCCATCCTGAGCCCGCAATGGCCGCTTCCCACGCCTCCGCCTGCGCGATCCGGCGATCGACCTCGTCGACTTGCCGTGGGAGCGGCCGCTCCCGGAATGGTCGGGCGATCGCCTCGCCTTCCGCCACGTCCCGGTCGGGCCCTCGACCTCGCGATCGGCGACCTGGGCGGACCCGACGACGAGTCGGGCGATGACGACGATGAAAATGGCTGGACCGGGCCGCGTGATCCGGTTACGGCCCGACCACCGGCCGACGATCCGGACGACGGACCGAGCGCCACCGTGGCACCATCGGGCCCGTGATGAACCACTCGCCCGGTACCGATCCGGTCATCCGGGTCGCGGAACTGCGCAAGACCTACGGCGACACGCATGCCGTCGACGGGGTCAGCTTCGAGGTCCCGGCCGGCACCGTGTTCGGTCTACTCGGGCCCAACGGCGCCGGCAAGACCACCACCGTTGAAGTCCTCGAAGGCCTCCGCAAGCCCGACTCGGGCGACGTCCGCGTCCTCGGGATCGATGCGGTTCGCCATCCCGAGGATCTCAAGACTCGGATCGGCGTCTCACTCCAGACGGCCGCGCTGTACCCGAAGCTGACGGTGGTCGAGGTCCTCGACCTGTTCCGGAGCTTCTACCCGAAAGGCCGCCCGACGAACGACCTCGTCGAGATGATGGATCTCGGGGAGAAGCGAACGACCCGGACCCAGAACCTGTCGGGCGGACAGCGCCAGCGGCTGTCGGTCGCCCTCGCCCTCGTCAACGACCCTGAGCTCGTCTTCCTCGACGAGCCGACGACCGGCATGGACCCGGCCGCCCGGAGGGCCCTCTGGGACATCATCCTGACGCTCAAGCGCGAGGGCCGGACGATCCTGCTCACGACCCACTACCTCGAAGAGGCTGAGGTCCTCTGCGACCAGGTCGCGATCATGGACCACGGCCACATTCTCGAGGAGGGAACGGTCGACGAGCTCGTCAGTCGCCGGTTCAAGGAGCGTGCCGTCCGGTTCGATCGGATCGAGGGGCTGTCGGACGGGCAGCTCGCCGTGATGAGTGGCGTGTCGTCGGTCAAGCACGAGAATGGCGAGGTCCTTCTGTACACGAGCGATGTTCCGGCGACGATCGGGGCCGTCCTTGGCGCGAGCGAGGCGCTCGGGCTGGAGCCCACCAATCTGGGGGTCCGCCGGGCGACGCTCGAGGATGTCTTCCTCGACCTGACCGGCCGGGCCCTTCGCGACTGAGAGGGTCACGTTGAACGCGCTCCTGCTCCTGACCGTGGCCAACATCAAGAGCTTCACCCGCGATCGCGCGGCGCTCTTCTGGACCCTCGCATTCCCGCTGATCTTCGTGATCCTGTTCGGCCTGATCTTCTCGGGCGGCAACAATGAGCGCTCGATCGGGTTCGCCGACCTCGACGGAACGGCGACGTCTGGCACCCTCGCGACCGCCTTCGGGTCGGTCAGCGGGGTCAAGCTCGTCGATGGCAGCGAGGCTGACCTCGTGGCGCAGATGAAGAAGGGCGACATCTCGGCGGTCATCGTCGTTCCCAGGGGCTATGCCGACGCGGTTGCTGCGAAGGGTGGGCCCACGGACCTCACCGTCTACACGGACCCGACCCAGAGCGCCGCGGACGGGGCGACTCGCCAGCTCGTCGGCTTCGTCCTGTCGATCGTCAACCAGCAGGCGACGGGCCAGCCACCGGCAGTCGAGCCCGCCTTCAAGCCGATCCAGACCAACGACCTGACGTTCATCTCCTACCTGGTCCCGTCGATCCTCGGGATGTCGCTGATGCAGCTCGGCGTCTTCGCGGCGATCCCCCTCGTGGCCGATCGCCAGAAGCTCATTCTCAAGCGTCTCCAGGCCACTCCACTGCGGCGCTGGCAGCTCGTCGGGAGCAACGTCCTGATGCGACTCCTCATCGCGGTCGTCCAGACCGCGATCATCGTCGGCGTCGGATCGGCCGCCTTCCACGTCCAGATCGCCGGATCGTGGCTCCTGATCGGCAGCCTGATCCTCCTCGGGTCCCTCGGGTTCATCGCCCTCGGTTACGTGATCGCCTCGTTCGCGGCCACCGAGGACGCGGCCAACGGGATGACCAGCGCGGTCCAGTTCCCGCTGATGTTCCTGTCCGGGACGTTCTTCCCGATCGCGGCGATGCCCGATGCGCTCAAGACCGTGGCTCGGGTCATGCCCCTCACCTACCTCAGCGACGGGCTCCGCCAGACCATGGTCGATGGCACGCCGTTCGCGCCGCTGTGGGTCTGCTTCCTCGTCCTCGCTGTCTGGCTGGTCATCTGCTTCGGAATCGCGGCTCGCTCGTTCAAGTGGCAATAGTGGGTCGGCCGACCGGGTCCATCAGGGGTCCCCGCGGCTCGTTCAGGGAGCGGAACTGACATGGCCGCTCGTTGAACGATCGAATGCGACCGGAACGACCTGCCTGACCGACGCTGGAGGGTCCCCGAGCGTCGAATCGGGAGCTTCCGCTCACTCACCGAGCGAAACGGACCCGTCAGGCCTGCACGAATGCGGCAGCGCGTCGCATTGGATCGCCTGACGACCGATCAACCCCCGTCGGCGAGACGGTGAGCTCTGCCTTTCCGATCACCAGCGCTCGTCGTGGACGATGTCGGTGAGGGCCCGCCGCCCGCCGGCCTGGTTCGGCCGATTGAGAACGTCGCGATCGGCCGGGTAGCCGAACGAGATCAGGTACTCGCAGTGGCGGTCTTCGGGGTAGCCCAGCAGGCCGCGGGCAAGATCGTGGTCGTAGACGGTCGCCGGCACGCTCCCGACCCCGAGCTCCCAGGCCGCGAGCATCATGTTGCCGGCGGCCATCCCGAGATCGAACAGGACCGAGAGCGGGCTGTCGGCGGCGGCCGGATCTGGCGTGACGAGCGCGATCGCGACGGCGGCGCCGGCGAGGTGGCCGGCATACGGGCCAACCGCGGCGAGCTCGCCGAGATGGCCTCGATCGCGGCAGACGATGAAGTCCCAGCGCTGGAGATTTTTGGAACTTGCCGCGCGACGGCCGGCGTTGAGGATCCGGACGAGATGGTCGGGATCGAGCGGGCGGTCGGCGAACGCTCGAACCATCCGCTTCGTCGCGATCGCCTGCCAGGTCGACATCGTCGGCTCCGACGGCTGCGGGTCGGTCACAGGGCAAGCTCCGTTCCAAGGTCGTCGGGCACCGATTCTTCGGCGGCCGGCGTGGACTGATCCTGGGCTCCATCGCGGTCCGGCCGGCCGAGCGGTCCGGCGATCCGGACGAGCGACCGGAAGCCGCCCGGCTCCTGCTCGATCTGGGTCGGCGGACGGACCGTATCGGGCAGGCGCCGGGCGTCGACGGCCGACGCCCGAGCGGCGGCTGCCTCTGGGCCGAGCGGTCCACCCAGAGCCTGCGCAAGGAACGCGGCCACCGTCCGCCGATAGGCGGGGAATTCGTACAGCCAGGAATGCTGGCCGCCCTCGATGACGAGCGTCTCGGTTGGCAGGCCAGCTGCCTGTCGTTTCCGGCGGAGGCGCTCGAGATGACCGACCGGAACGACGGCGTCGGCGGTGCCGTGGACGAGGAGGACGGGAGCTTCGATCCGCTGCAACGCTTCAGCTGCCGAGATGTCCGCGATCCGGTGGCCCCGTGGGCGGAGATAGACCCGGGTCGTCAGCCAGGCGAGGGGATAGGCGATTGCGTCGGGGAACGGCAGCCGGGCGAGGCGGAACGTCTGACGGGTGAGCCGCCACGGATCTGCCGGCGTCGACGTCGCCACGACGGCGGCGACCCGCGGCTCCGCGGCTGCGGCGAGGATTGCCCCGATCGCGCCCATCGAATGGCCGAGGAGCGCGGCGGACGTGACCTCCGGGCGTGCATCGAGCGCCTGCCAACCGGCGAGTGCATCCGCGCCGAACTCGCCGGCGGTGATCGGCAGCGTCTCGGGCGGGTTCGCGCCGTGACCCCGGACGTCGACGGCCAGGCAGTGGAACCCGGCTGCATGGAGGAACTGGGCCATCGGCAGGAGGCGGTCGCGGGCGGACTCCCAGCCGTGAACGAGGGCGACACCGGGTCCGGCCCGGTTCCCATCGGCCGCCATGAACCAGCCCGGCAGGTTCAGGCCGTCGGTCGTCGGCACCGTGACGTCCTCGTAGGCGAGGCCGAGATCGGCCGGCGTCCGCTGCGGCGGCCGCGGCGTCGGGTAGCCGGCCCGGACCCGGTACAGGATCGCGAAGCGGTAGGCGAGGGCGAGCGGTGCGGCGGCAAGCGCGGCAACGATGCTCGCGCGGCGGAGGGTCGGCACGGTCCTATGGGACGGCCCGGCCCGCCGACCTGTCAAATGGCGCGCGGCACGGCCTCCTGCCGATAGACTCGGTCCGTGCCGAAACGAGATCCCCATCACGTCCTGGGCGTCGAGCCGGGTGCCAGCCCGACCCAGATCAAGGCGGCCTGGCGCCGCCTCGCGCGGACCCATCACCCGGACCTGACCGGTGATGACCCGGCCGCGTCGCGGGTCGCGACCCAGCGGATGGCGGAGATCAATGACGCCTATGCAGCGCTGACTCGGGACGGCGGCCGAACAGGGTCGCGCTGGGCCGGGCCCGACGCCGGCGCGACCGACGCCGGACCGAGCGGCACGGCTTCGCGCGGGACGCGGACCTCCCAGCGGGGCGGTCCGCCGAAGCCCAAGGCGACCCGGCCGGTGACCGCCCGGGTGGACACGACCGGCAACGTCCGGCCCCGCAACCAGACCTATCACGAGGCCGGCGCCGCGGCCGGGCCGATCCTCCACGGCCAGCCACCGCTGCGCGCGGCGGCGACGCATCGCGAACCGCCTCGAGCGAGTACGCCGACCGGGCCGCTGGCCCGATCCCGGGTCCGCAACTTTCGCCCGCCATCGGCCCCCCCGCTTCAGGAGGCGCTGGATCTCGAGCTCGCGTTCGGCAAGTTCCACGGGCACACGCTCGGCCAGGTCGCGTCGTTCGAGCCGTCCTACGTCGACTGGCTGGCGACGACGATCCTGCGCGACCCGGACCTGCTCCTGGCCGCTCGGGTCGTCCGCGACGACCTCGATCGGCGGAATGTCGTTCGCCGGGCCCGGGCCACGACCGAGCCGGCGGGCGATCGGACCGCCTGATCGGGCCCCGCCGGCGACCAGCGGACCAGCGACCAGCGACCGAACCTCCACCGGCACACCTGGGTCCCACACGAAAAGATCGCTCCCCGGAAGAACCCGGAGAGCGATCGTCGACGTGCGAATGAATCGGAGCGATGAGCTCTGCCGTCCCGCGGCCCAGGCCTGCTGGCCGATGATCCGTGGTTACTCGGCTCGTGATCTGGGTCCGGGATCCTCGGCGCTCGAACCGTCATCGAGTGAACCGAAGGCCGACCCCTGATCCGTGACCGACGCCCCAGGTGGTTCCCGGGATGTTCGCGTTACGGCGCAGTCGAACCGTACGCCGGGTCCGGCTCGCGACGGAATGACCGACAGGTCCCGACTTTGGGGCGGCGATGGTTGGGCGCACCCACGCACCACCCCGGGACGGCCGTACCAGGTGTCGCGGCGCACCGCTCCGCGGCCGACCGGTCACCGAGAGCGGGAGCGCCGGAGCCAGTGACCCGGCGTTCTGGCTCGCCTTGGTCGGCGACGGCCCGCCGCGCCATTACGGATCAGACTGACCCCAGGAGGACCGGCCGCCGATGCCAGCGGAGGTGGTCGGTGAGTCAGCAGTTGACTCAGTAGGTGCGGAAGCACGCGTGGTCGTGGCGCAATTCCGACCCTTTCAAGCGCGCTGGCGGTCGATCTGAGTCAGCGGCTGACTCACGGGCCGGCGGCCGTGCCTGGGCTCGATCGGCGGCGGGCCGTATCATCGACCCGATGTCCCTCTTGTCCCGGCTCGGCTCCGTCGCGCGCCGGCCGATCCGCCGCGGCGCCGGACGCGGTGTCCGGCGGCGTACCGTGGCCGCCACCCTGGCCCTCTTCGCGCCGCTGCTCCTGGCCGCCTGCGGATCGTCCTTCGACCCGACTGGCCCGTGCACGGCGGACGGCAGTGCGGCGGGCGCCTATCCGGATCTCGAGGCAACGGTGCCGAAGGCGTACAAGGGGACTGCCCCGGGCGAGGTCGATTCCGGCCGCGCCTGCACGGCGAAGGGTCTCGGGACGCTCGCCGGCCACGGCATCAAGGAGATCCGGTTCGCGGGCGCCACCTGGTCGACCGGCACCGACAGTGGCCTGAGCCTCGCGATGTTCACGACCGTCGACGGGACGGTCCTCGATCCGGCCTGGCTGGCCGAGTTCTACGAAACCGGTGCCCGCAACGGCAAGAACGTCACCTCGGTCGACACCAGCACCTATCCCGTCACCCCGGCGATCAGCGGCCGGCGTCTCGACGTCCTCAATGGCGAGTCGTACCAGTCGGTCGTCGTCTGGCAGGGGCCCGGCCGGATCGAGGTCGCGGTCATCGCCGACTTCATCCGGGAGATCCAGACGAAGGAGGCCCACGACGCCGTCGTTCGCGCCGCCGTCGACGCGTTCGGCAGCTGACCGTTCGCCGGCTGCGGTTCCCGGTTCGGCGCAACTCGCAACGCATTCGAGAGGTCCGGCCCATTTCAGGAAGCCCGCTCGGCCCCGGCCGGGTCGGATCATCGGACGATGCTGAAGACCGCTGCCCGCCTGCTGCTCCTGCGCGTTCTGCCCCGGCGCATCCTGCCGATCGTGACCGTTGTCGAGGTGCTCCTGTTCCTCCGCTCGATCCGCAAGGGCTCGCGCGTCCGGGTGAACCCGCCCACGCGCTCGCGGACCGCCCCGCCGCTGCCGGTCGCCGGGAACCCGTCGACAACGACGCCCGCCGCTCCGGCTTCGTCGGCGCCCCCGCTCGCTCGCTGACCGCCGGCGCGCCTGTCGTCCCGGCTAGAACGCCGGCCCGGCCGACCGTCGGAAGCCCCGTGCTAGGCTCCGCGCCATGATCTGGTCGGCCCGGAAACGTGCCTGGGAAGCCCACCGCCTCGCCGACGCGCTCGGCCGCGCACCGGAGCGCCAGACCCGGTTCAGCACGATCAGCGACACCCCGATCGAGCGCCTCTACGGTCCGTGGACGTGGCAGCCCGGGCCCGATGGCAGCCCGGCCGGCGGCGGCGGGCCGACCCGGCTCAACCATCACGGCGACGAGCTCCGCGGCGAGCCGGGCACCGGCAGTTGGGACGACTTCGACCCGGTCCGCGACGTCGGCCTGCCCGGCGAGCCGCCCTTCACTCGCGGCATCCATCCGACGGGCTACCGGAGCCGCCTCTGGACGATGCGGATGTTCGCCGGGTTCGGTGCCGCAGAGGACACGAACCAGCGCTTCCGTTCGCTCCTGGCCGCCGGCCAGACCGGGCTCTCGATCGCCTACGACATGCCGACGCTGTACGGCTACGACACCGACGATTCGGAGGCCGAGGGCGAGTTCGGGACGTGCGGCGTCGCGGTCAGCAGCCTCGCCGACATGGAGGTCCTGCTCGGCGGCCTCCCGCTCGACAAGGTCTCGACCTCGATGACGATCAACAGCCCGGCGGCCCCGATCTGGGCGATGTACATCGTGGCGGCCGAGAAGGCGGGGGTGCCGCGAGCCGCCCTCGAAGGCACGACCCAGAACGACATCCTCAAGGAGTTCGTCGCCCAGAAGGAGTTCCTGTTCCCGCCCGAGCCGTCGATGCGCCTCGTCACCGACACGATCGAGTTCGGGACGAAGGAGCTGCCGCGCTGGAACACGATCTCGATCAGCGGCTACCACATCCGCGAGGCCGGCTCGACCGCGATCCAGGAGCTGGCGTTCACGATCGCCGACGGGATGGCCTATGTCGAGCACGCCCTGGCCCGCGGCCTCCGGGTCGATGATTTCGCGCCGCGCCTCAGCTTCTTCTTCAACTCGCACAGCGACTTCTTCGAGGAGATCGCCAAGTTCCGGGCGGCCCGCCGGATCTGGTGGAAGCTGATGACCCAGCGCTATCGGGCGGAGAACGAGCGTTCGACCTGGATGCGCTTCCATACGCAGACGGCCGGCGTGTCACTGACTCCCCAGCAGCCGCTGAACAATCTCACCCGCGTCGCGACCCAGGCCCTTGCCGCGATCCTGGGCGGGACCCAGTCACTCCACACCGACGCCTATGACGAGGCGCTGGCCGTGCCGACCGCTGCGGCGGCCCTGCTCGCCCTCCGCCAGCAGCAGGTGATCGCCGAGGAAACCGGGGTCGCGAACACGATCGACCCGCTCGGCGGTTCGTGGTTCTTGGAGGCGCTGACCAACGAAACCGAGCGCGAGGTCTGGCGCTACCTCGACGAGATCGACCGCCGCGGCGGGATGGTGGCCGCAATCGGGGAGGGCTATCCCCAACACGAGATCGCGGACGCTGCCTATCGCTACCAGCGCGAGTTCGACGCCGGCGAGCGACGGGTGGTCGGGGTCAACGCCTACGTCGATGCCGCCGAGCAGACCCGCGTCCCGGTCCTGTCGGTGCCGGCCGGGTCGTTCGAAGCCCAGATGGCCCGGCTCCAGCGGACGCGGCGCGAGCGTGATGCGGCCGCCGTCGAGAGCGCCCTGGCGGGCCTCCGCGACGCTGCCGCGCGGCCGGGCACGAGCGACACGAACCTGATGCCCCATTTCCTTCGCTGCGCCGCGGCCTACGCCACGCTCGGCGAGCAATGCGCCGTCCTGCGCGGCGTCTTCGGGGAGTACCGCGAGCCGGTCCTCGTCTGACGTTCCGCTCCGTCAGCCCGACCGGCGGTTGGAACCGTACCGCGGGCCGGTCTCCCGCGCGTCTCGGGCACCGCTCCAACTACGATGGGCCGATGTACACCGACGCCCTCTCCTTTCTCGAAGACGAGCGCGACGCCTGGCGGCCCTACGAGGCCCTGACACTCCTCTCCGACGAGGAGCTCGAGCGACCCGTCGAGAGCGCCCATGGCTGGTCCGGGCGCGACCTGATGGGCCACCTCCTGACCTGGCAGCTGCTGTCGCTCGATGTGGCCAAGGAGCTCGCCCTCGGGGAGCAGTCGAGGACCCGCGAGGAGGCCGAGGCCGACTGGGAGGACCGCGGCGGGGACGTCGTGAACGCCGAGGCCGAGGCCGGCTGGCGGTCGAAGACGATCGGCGAGGTCCGCCAGGAGTTCGCCCGGGTCGCCGGCGAGCTCCGCGGCTACCTGACCGTCGTGCCCGAGACACGCTGGCTCAAGAATGCCGGACAACAGCGCTTCTTCTACGAGGAGACGACCGAGCACTACGCCGATCACGAGGCGGATCTGGCAGCGATCCTGGCTGCGGTCGGACGATGACCGACGAGTTCCTCCGCGGCGCCTGGGCGGACGACGAGCCGGTTTCCGATTTGACGCTTGCCGACGTTCTCGCGGCGGCAGCCGACGACCTCGCCGCCATCACGGTCGATGCGGGCGATGCGGGCACGACCTGGTCCGCTGGCGGCCGGCCGTTCGCGACCCTGACCGGGGAGTGGGCAGAGTTCCAGCTCGACCCGGCCGTCGCCCGGGCTGCCCTCCGGACGCCGGATGCGGCGACGTCGCCGCGCGGTCCCGGCTGGGTGGCGTTCGCGCCCACGGTCCTCGACGATCCGGCCGTCGATCGCGCTGAGGCGTGGTTCCAGAGCGCCTACCGCCGCGCGACCGTCGCCCGCGAATCCTGACGCGCCAGTCCCGCCGCAGGGGCCGTGAGCGAGACGAGAATCGAAGACGCCGTCTCTCGCTGAGACGGCGTCCGTGGTTGCGGCCGGGTCCTGGCCGCGCCTCAGGCCTCGGAGGTCGCGACCTCGGCGTCGGCCTTGTCGAGCGCGTACTGGGCCAGTCCGAAGTGAGCCTCGAGGGCCTCCATCGGCCGGGCGCCCGCGACGCCCATCGGCTGCTCGCCGGGGCGGAAGAAGGCGATCGTCGGGATGCTCATGATGTTGAACGCCTGCGAGATCCGCGGGTTGGCGTCGACATCGACCTTGACGACATCGACCGCGCCCTCGTACTTGGCGGCGATCTTCTCCATCTCCGGAGCGACGACCTTGCAGGGTCCGCACCAGGTGGCCCAGAAGTCGACGACGACCGGCTTGTCATTCTTCAGGACGAGCTGCTCGAACGTCTCGTCTGTTGCGTGCTGGATCGACATGAGTGAGGTTCCTTTCCTCCCGCGAGATGCGCGCGGGTGAGGCTGCGGACGATCCGGGTTCGCTCAGGCGCCCTGGCCGGCCAGGCTCTGGATGAGCCGATAGGCCTCGAGGACGCGGACGTCGGCGAGGCGATAGAAGACCGTCGACCCGTCGCGCCGGCTCTGGACGAGGCCTGCGCTCCGGAGAACGGCGAGGTGCTGGCTCATGTTGGGCACCTGGCACCCCACCCGCGTCGAGAGATCGCTCACCGAAACCTCGCCGGCGGCAAGCGACTCGAGGACGCACAGGCGCTTCGGATCGGCGAGCGCGCGACCAACAGCGGCGTACCGCTGGCGGTCGAATTCGCTCGACGAGGCGAGGGGGGCCGTGTCCAGCATCCTCACGATCATGTCACTGTTTGCGCAAGCACGCAAGTCCATTCCCGGCAGTCGCGTGACATTCTCGTGACGGCGGGTTGGCCTGGATCGATCCCGATTCGATCGGCATTTCGGCCATACTCCGGCGATGCCCGACGAACCCCGTTCCGTCCTGCTCGCGGAGATCGTTGCGGCGCGCGATGTCATCGCGTCTCGCGTCCACCGGACCCCGCTCCTCTCCAGCGCGACGGCGGCCCGGTTCGTCGCCGCAGCTGGTGGCCCGCGCCTCGCCGGCGGGCGTCTCCACCTGAAGGCCGAGCATCTCCAGAAGACGGGCTCCTTCAAGGCGCGCGGGATGACGAACCGGATCGCGACGCTCGACGCCGGTCAGCGGGCGCGCGGGGCGATCACGATGTCGGCCGGGAATGCCGGACAGGCTTACGCCTGGGCCGGCGCCGCTGCCGGCGTCCCGATCACCGTCGTCATGGCCGTCGGGGCCAACCCGGCAAAAGTGGCCGCCTGCCGCGGCTATGGCGCCGAGGTCGTCCTCGAGGGAGCGCACGTGGGCGAGGCGTTCGCGGCGCTCGAGCGGATCCGCGGTGAGCGAGGCCTGACCTTCGTCCACCCGTTCGAGGATGCCGCGGTCATCGCTGGCCACGGCAGCGTCGGTCTCGAGATCCTCGAAGACCTGCCGGATGTCGACGTGGTCGTCGTCGGCGTCGGCGGGGGCGGCCTCATTGCGGGCACGGCGGCGGCGCTGAAGGAGACGCGGCCAGGCGTCCGGGTCTACGGCGTCGAGCCGGTCGATGCGGCAGCGATGAGCCTGGCCTTCGCCGCCGGGGCGCCGGTGACGATCCAGCCGCAGACGGTCGCCGACGGGCTCGCCGCGCCATTCGCCGGCGTGCTGACCCTCGCGATGTGCCGCCGATACCTCGACGGGCTGGTCCTCCTCGACGACGCCACGATCCTCGCTGGGACGCGGTTCGCCCTCGAGCGGATGAAGCAGGTCCTGGAGCCGGCTGGTGCAGCGGCGCTCGCGGCGGTGCTGTTCGGGCGGATCCCGATCCACGCCGGCGAGCGCGTGGCCGTCGTCGCATCGGGTGGGAACATCGATGTCGGGCGTCTCACTGAGCTGCTCGAAGCCGCTGCGCCACTGCCTGGCCCGACCGCCGCCGCGGTGTCCTGAGGCCGGAAACGGAGCGACGCCGGCGACGGCGATCGTCGACCCCGGCCCTCCAGCTCAGACACCCAGTTCCTCGAGCCGATCGTCATCGATCCCGAGGTGGTGGGCGAGCTCGTGGATCACGGTGATCCGGACCTCATCGGCGAGCTCCGCCGGGTCCGGAAAGTCTTCCTCGAGCGGCAGCCGGAAGAGCGTGATCCGGTTCGGCATCGCCGCCCAGTCGGCCGCGTACTCGGTCCGCGGCACGCCCTCGTAGAGGCCGTAGAGGTCCTCGTCGGCGGCGAGGTCGTTCTCGCGGCGCTGCTCGGCACTCGGCTCGTCCTCGACGACGATGGCGACCTCGGCAAGCGCGTCACGGAAGGGGGCGGGGATGCCCGCGAGCGCGCGTTCGACGAGTCGCTCGAAGCGGCTGTGGCCGGCCGCGGGTCGCGGACCGGCGCTGCGGGACCCGCGGCGGCGTTTCGGCATCGCCACCTATCGTAGCGGCGTGACCAATCCGTCCCGCAGCGATCGGCCCGCCACCGATCCTCACGCGTCCGATCCTCACGCGTCCGATCCCGACGCCGGCGATCCGCCCGGCTTCGTCGTCGTGGTCGAGCCCGGGGACCGGATTCACTTTCTCGACTGGGGAGGAAGCGGGCTGCCCGGCGTCGTGCTTGTCCATGGCCTGGCCGGGAGCGCCTGGGCCTGGGCGCCGGTCGCCCGCCGGCTGATCGCCGTACGGCGGACGGTCTCGCTCGACCTGCGCGGTCACGGCCTGTCCGACGCCCCGACCGACGACGGAGCCTACGACCTCGCGGTGCTCGGCGAGGACGTCGTGGCGGTTGCCGAGGGCTCGGGGGTGCTGGACCTCGAAGCAGGGGTCGCCGAGGCTGCCGCGGTCGTGGTTGTCGGGCACGGGTTCGGCGCGATCGTCGCGGCCGTTGCGGCCGCGACACTCGGCGATCGGTGCGCCCGCCTCGTCCTGATCGACGGCGGGCTCGACCACCTCCCGACCTCGACCGGGATGGATGTCGATGAATTCCTGCGCGGCCTCGACGAGCCGCCGGCCGTGATGCGCTCAATGGCTGCCTATCTCGCCGACCGGCGCGACTGGAACCGGGCGACGTGGGACCGCGACCAGGAGCGGGCGGCCCGGGCCGCGGTTGTCGAGACACCCGCCGGGCGGCTCGTTTCGGCGACCCGGCCGCATGCCCTCGAGGCGGCGGTCCGCTCGATGTTCGGGTATCGGCCGGACGCCGTCCTCGGACGCGTCGTCGCGCCGATCGTCGCGATCCGGCGGGTCACTCCCGGCGACGAGGCGGCGCTCGAGACCGCCGGCGAGGCCCGGCCCCCGTGGTCCGCGCCGGGCGGGCTGACCATCCGCGACGTGCCGGCGCCCGGCCACAACCTCCTCCGCTACCGTCCGGACGAGGTGACGGCGGAGATCCTCGGCGGTTAGGATTCGCTGCGCGCCGGCGCCGCCGCTCCGGGCGATCCGTTCACCCGAGGAGGATGCCCTCGTGCGCGTCGTCTACAGCCCCGCCCACCTCGCCCACGACACGGTGACCGAGACGGTGATGGGCGCCGTGATCCCGGCCAACGAGGTCGCCGAGCGGGCCGAGCGGATCCGGACCGCGCTCGAGGCCGACGGTGGATTCGACATCGAGGGTCCGACCGAGCACGGGACCGAGCCGATCCTCGCGGTCCACGACGAAGGCCTCGTCCGGTATGTCGAGGAGGCGTGGCGCGAGGCCCGGGCGCAGAGCCTCGACCGGCCCAACCTGATCGCTGACACGTATCCGAACTTCCGGATGTTCGAGGGTATGAGCCCGGAGTTCCTGGCCTCTCGGGCCGAGACCCGGAACGCGGCCGGCCGGGCCGGCTGGTGGGGTCTCGACACCGCCAACCCGCTCGTCGCCGGGACCGCCGGCGCCGCCCGGGCCGCCGTCGACGTGGCGCTGACGACGGCCGATCTCGTGTTGGGCGGGGAGCGCGCGGCCTACGGCCTGTGCCGCCCGCCTGGTCACCACGCCGCGCGCTCGATGGCCGGGGGCTACTGCTTCTTCAACAACGCCGCGATCGCCGCAGAGTCGATCGCGCGGCGGACGGGTGAGCGGGTCGCGATCCTCGACGTCGACTACCACCATGGCAACGGAACCCAGCAGATCTTCTGGCGCCGCGGCGATGTCCTGTACGTCTCGCTCCACGCCGACCCGGAGCGGCAGTACCCGTTCTTCCTGGGCCGGGCCGACGAGACCGGCGAGGGCGAGGGGAGCGGCGCGAACCTGAACATCCCGCTGCCGGCGGGCACGGACGACGAGGCGTACCTCGCGGCGTTGGATCGCGGGCTGGCGGCGATCGCGGCGACGGCGGGCGATGTCGTCGTCGTGTCACTCGGGTTCGACACCTATGGCCACGATCCGATCGGCGACTTCGCCCTGACCACCGCCGTCTACCACGAGTGCGGGCGGCGGACCGCGGCGCTGGGCCGGTGTCTGGTGATCCTCCAGGAAGGCGGCTACCACCGGCCGTCGCTCGGTGCGAACGCGCGGGCCTGGTTGCGCGGGGCCGAGGGACGCGCCTACGAGCCGCTGCCGGCCGCTGGTTTTGGCCAGCACGGCTCGGATCGCTAGGGCCGCGTTCGCAGAGTCACCACCTGACTCGGGATCGGCCCCGGCGCGCGAGGTGCTCGACATTTGATCCGTCGCCATACGGCCCGAAGCGGAGCTGATCGGGTCGCTCGTCGTACCATCGCCTCGATGACGACCCAGGCTGACCTGCCGCCCCATGTTCGCGCGATCGTGGACGAGATCGAAACCGAGATCGGCGAGGAGCCGGTCCGCGCCAGGCAGCTGATCGAGGGCGCGGGCAAGCACGCCGGCAACGGCAGGGTCGAGGCCGCGGTCCACGAGATCATCACCGAGATCGGCGAGGATCCCGACCGCCAAGGCCTCCAGGGCACGCCCGAGCGGGTCCACCGGATGTACACGGAGCTGACGGCCGGCTACCACGTCGATCCGGAGCGGCTGATCAACGGCGCGATCTTCGATGTCGCCTACAGCGAAATGGTCGTCGTCAAGGACGTCCCGTTCTACTCCCTCTGCGAGCACCACCTCCTGCCGTTCTTTGGCCGGGCCGCGGTCGCCTACATCCCGCGCGGTCGGGTGATCGGCCTCTCGAAGATCCCCCGCGTGGTCGAGATGTACTCGCGCCGGCTCCAGGTTCAGGAGCGGCTCACCCAACAGATTGCCGACTTCCTCCAGGAGCGCCTCGAGCCGCAGGGCGTCGGCGTCGTGATCGAGGCGACCCACCTCTGCGCGGTGATGCGCGGGGTCCGCAAGCCCGGGATGATCATGACGACGTCGGCCGTCCTCGGGCTCTTCCGGACTCGCGACCGCACTCGCGCCGAGTTCTTCGCCCATCTCGACCGGGCCGCGCCCGGCGCGTAGCGGGCCACGGAATGCCGCTCGCCTCGCCGATCCCGAACACGCCGCGGCTGGCCGCACGGATCGCCCGGGATTTCCCGAAGCCAGGCGGACGACGAGCAGTTAGGGCCGGCGGTCGTCGAAGCCCTCGAGCGGGTTGATCTCGGAGATTGGAAGTCGACCCAGCCGGCGGTCGGGCGGGAGCGGGTGCTTGAAGGGGTGCTTGTCCTGACCCGTGGCGATCCGGCCCGGCTCCGCGCCTCGATCGCGATCGCCGGGCGCGACGGGCTCCGGACTGGCTGATCGCTGGCCGATCGAGGTCTGTCATTCATCCGTTGACTCACGGTGGGTCGGAGCACGGGTGGTCGTGCCGCCATTGAGACCCGTCCAAGCGTGCTGAGCGTCGATCTGAGTCAGCGTCTGGTTGACGGGCTGGCGTGACGGGCTTCGACGCCGGCGTCCGCGGGGCGCCGACGTCGGCGTCACCGTGTCTGGCCGGCGGCCCTCGCCAACCCGTCGGTCCAGGCCCGTGGGCGTGGCACAATCCGCCCATGACCGACCGACCGATCAAGGTGCTCATCGCCAAGCCCGGCCTCGACGGCCACGACCGCGGCGCAAAGGTCCTCGCCCGCGGGTTGCGGGACGAGGGGTTCGAGGTCGTCTACACCGGTCTTCGCCAGACGCCCGAGATGATCGCGACGGCTGCCCTCCAGGAGGACGTCGATGTCGTCGGCCTGTCGATCCTGTCCGGTGCCCACATGACGCTCCTGCCGCGGATCACGAAGCTGCTACGGGAGGCGGGCCTCGACGACGTCCTCGTGACGGCCGGCGGGATCATCCCCGACGACGATGTCGCCGCCCTGTCCGAGGCGGGGGTCGCCCGGGTCTTCGGACCGGGCACCACGATCAGCGAGGTCGCCGAATTCCTGCGGACGAACGCCCGGCCGCGCGACTGACGTGGCGGGAACGCCCGATGTCGGGACACCGGCAGAGCGTGCGTCGCGGCTCGTCGCCGCTGCCCGCGGCGGCGACCGACGCTCGCTCGCCCGGCTCCTGACGGCCGTCGAGAACCGGACCGCTGTCGCCGAGCCCGCCCTCCGCGAGCTCTATCCGCTCGCGGGCCGGGCCCACGTGGTCGGGATCACCGGGCCACCGGGCGCGGGCAAGTCGACCCTGGTGGCGGCCCTGATCGGCGAGGTCCGCAAGGCCGGCCGGCCGGTCGCTGTGGTCGCGGTCGATCCATCCTCGCCGATCACCGGCGGCGCGCTCCTCGGCGATCGGGTCCGAATGCAGAGCTACGCCGGCGACGACGACGTCTTCATCCGCTCGATGGCGGCCCGCGGCCACGCCGGCGGTCTCGCCTCGACGACCGGTGCCGCGACCGCCGTCCTCGACGCTGCCGGGTTCGACCTGATCCTCGTCGAGACGGTCGGAACGGGCCAGAGCGAGGTCGAGGTCGCCGCGGCTGCCGATACGACCGTCGTCCTCGAGGCGCCGGAGATGGGCGACGAGGTCCAGGCGATCAAGGCGGGGCTGCTGGAGGTCGCCGATCTGGTCGTCGTCAACAAGGGCGACAAGCCCGGTGCCCTGCGGACCGCCGCCCAGCTCAGGGCCATGCTGGTCGCGAGCAGTGGTCCCGCGGCGGCTGGTGTGCCCGCCGGCCCGGCCGACCGCCCGCGTCCGAAGCGGCCCGAGGTGCTGGTCACCACCGCGGTGACCGGCGCCGGGGTCCCAGAGCTGCTCCAGGCGCTCGATCGACACCGGACGGCGACGGCCTCACCGACCACCGGGAGCGCTCGCCTCGCCCGGGCCGAGGCCCTCGTCTGGGCGATCGTGGCGGACCGTCTGCGCGACCGGCTCCACGGCGCCGGGCTCGAGGAATCGACCCAGGCGACGCTCGCCGCCGTGGCCGGCCATCGACTCGATCCCTATGCCGCCGCCGACGCCCTGTTGGAGGGTCTCGCGGGCGACCGCTGGGCCGCCAGCCACAGGCCTTCGCCCGCGCCCGACCTCCCGGCGGGCCAGCGCGAACGCTGAGCCTGAGGGCGGGCGGCTGCCGGGCGCCAGGGTCCGCGGCGCGTTAGGCTCAGTGGCGATGACGAACGAACGCGCGCTCGTTGCCGGCGCCGGCCTCATGGGCCACGGCATCGCCCAGGTCCTGGCTGCCGCGGGATGGAGCGTGGCGCTCTACGAACCGGATCTCGGCCGGGCCGTCGCCGGCCGGGACCGGGTCGCCGGCAATCTCGATCGGGCCGTTGCAAAGGGCAAGCTCGAGGCGTCCGAGCGCGATGCGATCGTGGCCCGGATCGAGCCCACCGCCGATCTGGCCGCGGCGGTCGGCACGCGTCTGGTCATCGAAGCCGTGTTCGAGGATCTCGCTGTCAAGTCCGCGCTCTGGGCGGACCTCGACGGTCGGGCGCCGGGGGACGCGATCTTCGCCTCGAATACCTCGTCGATCGCGATCGACCGGCTGGCCGCGGCCGTCCGGGAGTCGCGCCGGGCCCGGTTCGTCGGGATGCACTTCTTCAGCCCGGTGCCGGTGATGCCGCTGATCGAGCTGATCCGGGGATCCGCAACGGATGATCCGACCGAGGCGGCGATTCGCGCTCTGGCGGCCCGGATGGGAAAGCGGGTCATCGTGTCGGCCGATCGGCCCGGCTTCATCGTGAACCGGATCCTCATGCCGTTCCTCGCCGAGGCCATGCGTGCCTGCGAGGAAGGTCTCGGCACGGCCGACGACATCGACACCGGCGCGAAGATCGGACTGAATCATCCGATGGGCCCGCTCGAGCTCGCGGACTTCATCGGCCTCGACGTCTGCCTTGGGATCATGGGGGTTCTCCACGAGGGGCTCGGCCAGGAGCAGTTCGCGCCGCCGGCCATCCTGATCGAGCTGGTCGAGGCGGGTCACCTCGGCCAGAAGACCGGGCGCGGCTTTCACTCCTACCCGCGCGGCTGAGCATTCCCGGGCCTGCCCGGACGACGGTTCGGCGAGGTCCAGGCGTCAGTCAGGCGCGCCCGCCCGCCACGAGCGAGGTCACCACGGCCGTGAGCACGGCGATGTCGAAGGGTTTGGCGAGGAGCTGGACCCCATGCTCCGAGGCAAAGTCGCGGAGCTCCGGATTCAGGACGTCGCCGCTCATGAACGCGAACCGCCGGGCGAGCTTCGACTCGATGGCGACGATCGCGGCGAGGAACTCGGTGCCGCTCATGCCGGCCATTCGGTGATCGCACAGGATCGCGTCGGGCATGTCCCGCCGGAGGATGTCGAGGGCGGCAGGACCCGTATCGGCAAGGATCGGCTCGTAGCCCTCCCGCTCCAGGACGCGTCCGAGGAACTCGCGGATCGACGGCTCGTCGCCGAGGACGAGGACGCGCAGGGCGAGCGCCGGCGGCGCCGGATCGGCCCCCGCAGCGAGAGGGACGGTCGGCGGATCGGCCTCCTCGACCACCGGATTCCGATCGTCCGGCGAGGACCGCGGCGGCGGTGACCGCCGATCCGTGCCGGCCGGGCTGCCGGCCTCGATCGGGGAACCGGTCGCCGCCGGGAGCTCGATCAGGAACGTCGCACCGCCGCCGGGGCTCGGTCGATGGCGGAGGGTCCCGCCGTGGCTCTTGATGATGCCGAACGAGACGGACAGCCCGAGGCCGGTGCCTTTCCCGGGCGCCTTCGTCGTCACGAACGGCAAGAACAGGCGGTCCAGGATTTCTGGCGGCACGCCTGGACCGTCGTCGGCGATCTCGATCCGGACGATCGGCCCTGATGGGGCGGTGTCGGCCCGCCCGGAGATCCGGATCGTGCCCGGCCGCCCGGAGTCGGTGATCGCCTGGCTCGCATTGACGGTCAGATTGATCAGGACCTGCTGCATCTGGGACCGATCGACCGACACCCGGGGGAGATCCGGCGGGAGATCGACGTCGACCGTGAGGCGGTTCTGGGCGAGAACGTAGGACTGCAGTCCGAGGACGCTGTCGATGAGCGGCTGAAGGTCCATCTCGACTCGCTCCGGCGGCCGAAGCCGGGCGAAGTCGAGGAGGTTCTGAACGATGACCCGCGTCCGGTTCGCCTCCTGGACGAGGAGGTCGGCCTGTCCGCGGAGGTCGGTCGGGAGGCTCGGGTCCGTGCGCAGGAGATGGCTGAACCCGACGATCGCGGCGAGCGGGTTGTTGAGCTCGTGGGCAACGCCGGCCACGAGCATGCCGATCGCATCCATCTTCTGGGCCTGGGCGAGCTCGGCCTGGAGGCGGCTGCGCTCGGTCAGGTCGCGGACGATCGCCAGTGTCCGCCGCTCGCCGCCGATGTCGGTCACGCGCAACTCGAACTCCTCGGGGAAGGTCGAGCCATCCTCGCGCCGACCGATCCCGGTTCCGCGGATGACGTCATCGCGGTCGAACGCGGGATCGATCCGGACTGGCTCACTCGCCGAGAGGTCCGACACATGGCGCCCGACGATGCCGGGACCATAGAGTTCGAAGGCGGCCCGGTTGGCATCGACGATCTCCTCGTCCATCGTCTGGACGAGGAGCGCTTCCGGGGTGAGGTCGAACAGCTCGCGATAGCGCCGCTCGTTCGCCTCGATGACCTCACGGAAGCGACGGTTGGCGAATGAGATGTCGAGGACGCGCCCGATCGCTTCGAGCGTTCGGTCGTCGATCTCGATCCGGCCGAGTTCCTCGCCGAATGCGCACATGATCACGGCATCGAGCCGGCCTGCGTCGTGGATCGGCAGGATCGCTCCGGACTGGAAACCCTGCTGCTCGGCCACGTCGCGGGCTGTGTCGCTCAACCAGGGTGAGCCCACGGGCAGCAACACAGCCGATTGATGACCGCTTGGTTCTGCGAACAACGGAAACTGCGACACCGGTCGGCTCATCAGGCGCGCGCCCGCGTCCCAGGGCATGCCGTTGACCGCCTCAAGGACCAGGTTGTCGCCGATGACGCGAGCATACGTGGCGGCCCGCGCGCCGAGGATCGCGCCGAGCTCGGACATGAGTTGGGTGATCCAGCCGGCGCCTTCGCGGGGCTGGTCAGGCTGGATGGAGACCGGCAGCCGGGTCAGCTCGACCAGGGCGCGCATTCGCCGCGTCAATCGGCGTTCCTCCGTGAGGCCCCTCTCGACGGCGCCGAGCAGGCGCGCATTCTCGATGGATGACCCGACGAGCGCCGCAGCCTGGACGAGGATCGCCCGACTGGGTTCGACCGGATGATCGGATCTCCAGCCGAGCGCGAGGAGGCCCGTGAGCCGGCCGCCGGCGGTCGCGGACGGGCGCATCTCGACGACGACCAGGTGGCGGATCCCGTCGGCCAGGACGGCCTCGCGCACGTCCTCGCGCAACGGCGCCGTGGCGAGGTCGGCACTGATGAAGGCGTTGGGTGGCTCGAGGGCCGTCGCAAGCGGCCCGCCAAGCTGGCCGTAGGCGAGGATCACATCGATCGTGCGCTGGGTGAGCCCGATCGACGCCAGGGCTTCGTAACCCGCCTCAGTCGAGGTGATCAGCCCCGCGTCGGCGCCAATCGCCCGGCAGAGGATCTCCAGGGCAGCCGAGGCCACCGCGGTCTGGCTTCGATCGCCGTCGGTGAGGACGCTGAGCGCGGCGAGCGCGGCGATCTCGGCCTCGAGCTGGGTGGTCTCGGTGACATCACGATTGATCCCGAGCAGGCCGGTCACCGAGCCGTCCTGGCCCCGCAGGACCGTGACGACGGAATCGATCACGATGTCGCTCCCGGAGCGGCCGCCGATCCGGGGGCGATGGATCAGCCGCTGCCGGAACGGCTCGTTCTTTTCGAGCGACAGGCGGGACGCGACCCCGTCGAGGAGCGTTCCATCGAGCTCGTGAGCGACGAGGATGTCGCCGATCGGGCGGCCGATTGCGACCGCTGCCGGGATCGCGTAGACCCGTTCCGCGCCCGGACTCCAGAGACGGACAATGAGGTCATCGTCGATGACGATGATCGCGTCGATCGACTGGTTGATGACCTCGTCCTGGAACGATCCGCCGACCGCGCCGCGGTCCGCAGGCGCGCCGGCCCGAACCTGGTCAACGTCGTCCTCGCCGGCAGTCACCCGGCTATCCTACCCACGACCATCCTCGGGCGAATCCCGATCGGAAGCTGCGGAGCTGATGACGGCCCGACGACCCGACAAGCCGGAAGGAGTCTGCCCTGACCTGGCCGCTCACCGACGAGGAGCGCCTCCTGCGCGACACTGCCCGCGAGTTCGCCCGGCGGTCCGTCGCGCCGAGCGCGATCGAGCGCGACGAGGCGGAGCGTTTCGACCGGTCGATCTTCGCGGGCATGGGCCAGCTCGGGCTGACGGGAGCGCCCCTGCCCGAGGTCGTCGGCGGGTCGGGCTTCAGCTATCTCGGCTGGTCGCTCGTCATGGAGGAGCTCGGCGCGGCCGACATGGCGTCCGCGGTGACCCTGTCGGTCCACATCCTGTCGCAGTACCCGGTCGTGACCTGGGGGACGCCGGAGCAGCACGATCGCTGGCTCCGCCCGATGATCGCGGGCGAGGCTCTGGGCGCATTCGCGCTGACGGAACCGCACGCGGGATCCGATGCGGCCGCGATCCGGATGCGCGCAGAGCGAGTGGGACCAGCAGATGGGCCCGAGGGCTACCGCCTCACCGGGACGAAGATCTGGATCACGAATGCGCCGGAGGCGGACCGCTACCTGGTCTTCGCCGTCGTCGACCCTGCGGCCGGCTCGCACGGGATCGGCGCGTTCCTCGTCGAGAAGGGGATGGCCGGCTTCACCTTTGGCGCCCACGAGAAGAAGATGGGGATCCGGGCGTGCCCCGCAGCGGAACTGGTGTTCGAGTCGTGCTTCGTGCCCGTCGCGAACCGCCTCGGGGCGGAGGGGGAGGGCTACAAGATCGCCCTGTCGGCGCTGGCGGAGGGGCGGATCTCGATCGCCGCGGCATGCGTCGGGTTGGCCCGCTCGGCCCTGGAGCAGGCGGCGGCCTATCTCGGTCAGCGCAAGGCGTTCGGGGCGCTACTGTCGGAGCAGCAGGGGCTCCGGTTCACGCTGGCGGAGATGGCCCGGGACATCGAGGCGGCTCGGGCCCTGACCCGGCAGGCCGCCGCCGCCAAGGACCGCGGCGAGCCGATCGGAGTGGCGTCGTCACTGGCGAAGTGGACGGCGTCGGACACGGCGATGAAGGTGGCGACCGACGCCGTCCAGCTGTTCGGCGCGAGCGGCTACTCGCGCGAGACCGGGATCGAGCGCCTGATGCGCGACGCGAAGGGCGCCCAGATCTACGAGGGCACGAACCAGATCCACCGCCTGATCGTCGCGGACGATCTGCTGGGCTGAGTGGCGGGCCGGCGACGGAGTGTCGCCGCCCGCTTCACGCGTCAGGCTCGAACAAACCCGGATCGCTCTCGAACAAACCCGGATCGCTCGACCGCACCCGGTCCGGTTCGCCGATCCAGCACGTCGTCAGGATGACGGCCGACCCTCACGCCGCACGGATTTGACGAGTAGATTGGCGGCCATGACCGAGACCGCCGTTACCGGCCCGGCCGCCGACCTGGCCGCCGAGCCGCCGACCTTCCGCCACTTCATCGCCGGCGAGTGGTGCGATTCGACCTCCGGCGCCACGTTCGAGAGCGTCAACCCAGCCGACGGCCGCGACGTGATCGGCCGCTTCCAGCACGGGACGGCGGCGGACGTGGCGATGGCCGTCCGGGCCGCCGATGTGGCCGGCGGGCTGTGGCGGCGGACGCCGGCCCCCAAGCGCGGCGAGATCATGTATGCCTTCGCGGCGCTCATGGCCGAACACAAGGAGCGCCTGTCCCGGGCGATGACCCGCGAGATGGGCAAGGTCCTCGCGGAGGCCCGGGGTGACGTCCAGGAGGGGATCGACATCGCCTTCCTGATGGCCGGCGAGGGCCGCCGGATGTTCGGCGACACGACCCCGTCCGAGCTGCCGGACAAGTGGGCGATGAGCATCCGCCAGCCAATCGGGATCGCCGGGATCATCACCCCCTGGAACTTCCCGATGGCGATCCCGTGCTGGAAGATGATGCCGGCCCTCGTCGCCGGCAACACCGTCGTCTTCAAGCCGTCGAGCGATACACCCCACTGCGCGACGCTGCTCGTCGAGCTGATGGCCGAGGCGGGCTTCCCGGCTGGAACGGTCAACCTCGTCACCGGCGGCGGCGCGGAGGTCGGCGACGCGATCGTCGACAACCCCGACGTCTCGGTCATCTCGTTCACGGGCTCGTCTGTGACCGGCAAGCACATCGCCGTGCGCGCCGGCCGTCAACTGAAGCGGCTCAGCCTGGAGCTCGGCGGCAAGAACGCGATCGTCGTCATGGCCGACGCCGACCTCGACCTCGCGACCGACGGGATCCTCTGGTCGGCGTTCGGCACGACCGGCCAGCGCTGCACAGCGGCCAGCCGCGTCGTCGTCGATCGGGCGGTGGTCGAGCCGCTCCTCGAGCGCCTCGAGGCTCGCGCCCGCCGCCTCCGCCTCGGGTCCGGCCTCGACGACACCGTCGACGTCGGCCCGCTCATCAACGCCGGGGCCGTGGACAAGGTCGGGCGCTATGTCGGGATCGGGCGACGCGAGGGCGAGCTCGTACTGGGCGGCGCCGTCGCCACGGATGGCGACCTCGCCCACGGCCATTTCTTCGCGCCGACGATCTTCCGCGATGTCGCCCCGATGGACCGGATCGCCCAGGAGGAGATCTTCGGCCCGGTCCTGTCGGTGATCGCGGTCGACGACTACCAGGCCGCCGCCACGG
This sequence comes from Candidatus Limnocylindrales bacterium, assembly GCA_038204565.1. Lineage (GTDB taxonomy): Bacteria > Chloroflexota > Limnocylindria > Limnocylindrales > CSP1-4 > CF-46. The sequence goes on along the minus strand of JBBRCU010000014.1, from coordinate 3,464 downwards.
CCGTGAACCAGACCCGCTACGGCCTCAGCTCGTCGATCTTCACGACCGACGCGAATACGGCCTTCCGGGCGATGCGCGACTTCGAGACCGGGATCGTCTACGTCAACGCGGGTACGACCGGGGCCGAGACCCACCTCCCGTTCGGCGGCTGGAAGGAGACGGGCAACGGCCACCGCGAGGCCGGCCATGCGGCCCTCGACACGTTCACCGAGTGGAAGTCGATCTACGTCGACTTCAGCGGCCGGTTGCAACGAGCCCAGATCGACAATCAGGCCTGACGTGGCCGATCGCCCCGAGCTCGAGATCCGGCCGGTCACGATCGACGACCTCGAGGTCCTGATCGACATCTATCTCGACACCGCGCGCCATCACGCCGCGATCGATCCGGAGGTGTTCACCATCCCGCCCCGGTCCGACGTCGCCGTCCGGCTCCGGGGCCGCATCGACGGCCGCGGGACGACCGGCGAGTACGTCGCCGCGCTGATCGACGGGGTGATGGTCGGCTCGGCTTCGGTCGACCTGGCCGACCCGCTCCATCCCGGGAACATGATGCGGAACATCCCGACGGCGGAGTTCGGCGTCTCCGTCGTCGACGGCTGGCGCGGGCACGGGATCGGCAAGGCGCTGATCGGCCGGGCCGAGGGCTGGGCGGCCGACCACGGGGTGGAGCGGATGATTCTGAACGTCAGCGAGTCGAACGAGGGCGCGATCCGCCTCTACCACGCCCTCGGCTACCGCGACTACGACCGGGCGATGCTCAAGCCGCTTCGCGGTCCAGCGGGCGGATGACGACGTTCGCCAACGCCGACCGCGATCAACGGAACCCGGAGGGATAAGATGACCGCTCCCGATCCGACCCTGCCCGAGCACGTCGCACGGAACCGCGCCGCCTGGGACGAATGGGCGCCCGAGTACGTCCCGAACGGCGAGCGGAGCTGGGGTCTCTCGCCCGGCGCCGAGAAGTGGGGTGTCTGGGACATTCCCGAGCGCGAGGTCCAGCTCCTGCCCGCGGACCTGACTGGCCTCGACACCATCGAGCTCGGCTGCGGGACCGCGTACGTCTCTGCCTGGCTGGCTCGGCGCGGTGCCCTTCCGGTCGGGATCGACAACTCCGAGCAGCAACTCGCGACGGCTCGGCGACTCCAGACGGAGCACGGCCTCACCTTCCCCCTCATCCACGGCAATGCCGAGACCGTGCCCTATCCGGACGCCAGCTTCGACCTGGCGATCTCGGAGTACGGCGCCTCGATCTGGGCCGACCCGTACCGTTGGGTGCCCGAGGCCGCCCGCCTGCTGCGCCCCGGCGGCCAGTTGATCTTCCTGATCAATGCCACCCTCCTGATGCTCTGCATGCCGGTCGAGGAGCGAACCGCGACGAACGAGCTCCTCCGGCCCCTCCGCGGATTGCATCGGCTCGAATGGCCCGACGACCAGTCGGTCAACTTCGCGCTCAGCCACGGCGATTGGATCCGCGTCCTGCGGACCAGCGGGTTCGCCGTGGAACGGCTCGCGGAGCTCTGGCCCGCCGAGGATGCGACGACCACGTTCCCGTATGTCACCCGCGAATGGGCCCGCCAGTGGCCGACCGAGGAGGTCTGGTTCGCCCGTCGCGAGGGCTGACGGCTGCGGCCCGGACGTCCGCCGGGGGGGCAAGGACGTCCGGCAGAACGTCGGACCGGGCGATCTCGGGTACCCTGACCGCCGCCATGACCCTGCCTGAACCGTCACCGACAGACTCGCGGCGGGCGCCGTGGACGGCGCGCGTCGCCGGATGGAGCGCCCGCCACCATTGGCCGGTGTTCGGACTGTGGTTCGTCGCCACGATCGGCCTGTTCGCCGGGAGCCTGGCCGCGGGTGGAACCCGCACGGTCGAGGCGGTTTCGAACGACCAGCGGGCGAAGTACGAGGCCGGCGAGGCGACCATCATCTACAATCAGGCGAACGCGTCCGTCGGCCAGCAGGAGCCTGCCTCGCAGCAGCTGCTCGTCCTGGTCTCGAGCTTGGACAAGACTGTCGACGACCCGGGCTTCGCCGCCGACCTGGCGGCCATCACGGCTCGTCTCGCCGCCCTGAGCGCGACCGTCGGCGGCTCGACGGGCCCGGTTGTCGAGCAGCTCATCGATCCCGTCGGCGTGCCCGCGGCGGCCGCTCTCATCTCCACCGACCGGACGACCGTCCGGCTCGTCGGCCGAGTGGCCGGTGACGGCGCCACCCTCGCGACCCGGCTGAAGCCGGTTCCGGGCGCCATTGCCGATCTGCGCGCCGCCTACCCGGCGTACCGGATCCTCGCCCTGAACAACACCCTCGCCAACGACGAGATCAACAAGCTGATCACCGGCGGCCTCGACTCATCACTGCGTCTCACGCTGCCGCTGACGTTCCTGATCCTGCTGATCGCTTTCGGGGCCGTGATCGCGGCCATCGTGCCCCTCGTCCTGGCCATCACCGCCCTGCTCGCGGCCTTCGGAATCCTCGGGCTGTACAGCCAGTCGGTCTCCGCCGTCAGCCCGTACGCGAGCCAGCTCGTCGTCCTGATCGGTCTCGCCGTGGCGGTCGACTACTCGCTGTTCATGGTCACCCGCTTCCGGACCGAGCGCCGCCGCGGTCGGACGAAGATCGCCGCGATCGACGTCGCGAGCAACACGGCCGGCCGGGCCGTGTTCTTCTCGGGGCTGGCGGTGATGATCTCGATCGGCGGCCTGTTCCTCCTCGACGACCCGCTGTTCCGGTCGATGGCGATCGGCACGATCTCCGTCGTCCTCGTCGCGGTCGTCGGCTCGCTGACCTTCCTGCCGGCGACGCTCGCGATCCTGGGCGACGGCGTGAACCGCTTCCGCCTGCCGTTCGTCGGCCGCCAGCGCGAGGAGGGCGGCGGGCTATGGGGCTCCCTGGTCCGGTCCGTGATGGCCCGGCCGATCATCACGTTCGTCGCGGCGGCAGCGGTCCTGATCGCCATTGCCTCACCGGTCACCCGGCTCCACCTCGGCGTCCTCAACGACGTGACCGACTTCCCGGACACGCTCGAGGTCGTCCAGGCGGCGAACCTGCTCGCCGAGAAGTGGCCGAGCGGCTCCGATCTCGACCTGTCGGTCGTCGTCACCCGGGCCGACGAAGCCCCGACCCGGGCGGCGATCGACGGCCTGTCGACCGCGGTCCTCGCCATCCCGGGCCTGAGCGGGCCGCCGGACGTCAAGATGTCCGCCGACGGCCACGTGGCCTATGTGTCCTACCTGCTGGCTGGTGGCGCCAACGACCCCCGGAACGCCGACATCGTCCGGGAGGTCCGCTCGACGGTCATCCCGACGGCATTCGCGGGCCTGGCCGGCGTCCGCGCACTCGTCACCGGCGATGCGGCGTACACCCTCGACGTCGTCGACTTCTACGCCCACGGCATGCCCCTCGTCATGCTCTTCGTGCTCGCCTTTTCCTTCGTGCTCCTGCTCGTCGCGTTCCGCTCGATCGTC
>JBBRCU010000013.1:0-70287 GCA_038204565.1 Candidatus Limnocylindrales bacterium | reverse complement strand
GCGATCTTCGGCCGGTCATATGCGGCGGAGCCGGATGTCCTCGTCAAGGAGCTGGCCAAGGACACGGCGATCGAGGCGGCGGATACGTTGCTGCTCACCGTGCCCAACCAGCTCGGCGTGGAGTACAACGCCCACGCGATCGAGAGCATCCTGAAGTACGTGGCGCCGGAGCTCGGCTGGCGCTGATTCATGATTGGTGGAGATGGGGGAGAGTCGAACTCCCCGTCCAGAACCCTTCGCCGGAGACCACTACGAGCGTGTCCGATGGTTTGTCGTCGACCGCCCGGACGGGCATCGGCACTCTGCCGGACGGTCCAGTCACGTGCCCCTAGATCGGGCTTGATTCCGGACTACGCGACGCTCATCCGGACCGCAGCCCCGCTGAATGACGCTTCCACCACCCGCGAGACCGAGGTGGCTTCCACGCTCACACTAGCTGCTTACGCAGCGAGGGCGAGAGTCGACTGGCGGTTGCCAGGTACTTCGTTTTGCTGCCTGATTAACGAGGCCTGAGCAGCATCCTCGGCTCGCGTTCCCCGGTAGCCAAGCCCTGTCGAATCCACACATCCCCACAGGACCGAACGACCGTTCGGATCGCGGATTGTAGTCGGTCGAGCGGGATCAGCCAAGCGCGGCGGCGGCGAGGCTCGGCGTTCGGCACCGCCCGGGACCATTGGACTATCGTCCTAGTCCATCGACGGTGCTATCGTTGACGCTGGCCGAACCTCCTCATCGAGGGCGGGGGACCCACCGTCCCCAGGGGCAAATCGCGGATCGACCGCGACGGCGAACCCACGCCGAGCCCGACAGCTCACCTCGCAGGCCCGCGGGCTGCTTCGAGGTACGCGGTGCTCCGGCCGACCATCTTCAACTCCGCGTCGCGACGCGCGATCGGGCGAAACCTCGCCCTTGATCTTGTCGTGGCCATCGGGATGGGCGTGACGATGGCCCTCGTCAGCGTCCTCCTGCCGACCGTCGCCCGGCGCGGCGGCCTCGTCCCGCTGGGGCTCTCCGCGCTCGCGGCTGCGCCGTACGTCGCCAACCTGCTGGGCGCGTTCGCCGGCCGTCTCGGGCCACGCGGCACCGGCCAGCTGGCCTTGACGCGCGGGATCGGCGCTGCCTCGCTGCTCGTGCTGTTCTTCGTCACGGCGCCGATCGTCCTCGTCGCGGTCTCGATCGTCTTCTGGCTGAGCCTCTCGTTCGGCAATCCGCTCCACCTCCGCCTGTGGGGCGCGATGTACCCGGCTCGACTGCGCGGCCGGGTGGTCGGCGTCCTCGGGATGGGCCGGGCCGCGGCCGGCGCCCTCGCGGCGTTCGGGGGCGGCATCCTTGCCGACCGGATCGGCGGCGAATCGGCCGTCGCCGTCGCCGGACTCGTCGGGCTCGTGTGCGCGATCGGCTACGTCGGGCTCCGGGCGGCTGCTGCCGAGCGACCCGCGCCCTTCTCGGCCCGCGAGTCCGTCCGCGCCCTCCGCGAGCGGCCGTTCCTGGGCCGGATCGCCCTCGCCCAGGGTTTCTACGGCGGTGGGCTGATCGCGGCTTCCCCGCTCTTCGCCCTGGTCCACGTGGACCGGCTGAACCTGAGCCTGTCCGACGTCGGCGTGATCGGGATCCTCGCCGCGATCGCCACGACCGTCGCCTTCCCGATCTGGGGCGTCGTGGCAGACCGCCGCGGCGCCGGCACGGTCCTTCGTCTCGGGAGCGCGATCGGTCTGCTGTCCCTCCTGGCTTACGCGTTCGCCCCGAATGTCTTCTTCCTGTGGGGCGCCGCCGTCTCCGCCGGGATCAGCAGCGCTTCGATCGATACGGGGATTGCCGCTGCGGTCAGCGACGAGACGTCGTTGGAGTCGCGCGGAGCGGCGATGGCCGGCTGGAACGCGCTCACCGGCGCCCGCGGGATCGTCGCCGCGTTCCTGATGAGTGCGCTGCTCCAGCTCGGCATCGTTGACGTCCGGGTCGGGCTGCTCCTGTGCACCCTCACCTCGGGCGTCGGCGTGGTGTTGTTCATGCGGGCCGACCGGACGGCCCCAGAGCCGGATACCGGCCCCCGAGCGGTGTCGGCTGCCCCGCGCATCGCGGCCACCGCGGAGGCGCAGAGCCGGTAGGCGATTGATCCCCGCCCGGATCAGCGCGGCGGACGCATCAGGCGTCGAAGACCGACCAGCACACCTCGTTCCGCCGCCGCTGGTCGTCGAGGACGAGCTCCCGGGTCGCGTCCGCAAGCCTCGCGCGCTGCCAGCGGCACTCGCGGCGGCCGGCCTCGTCGCCGTGGCCAGCGGGAGCTGCCGCGCGCGCCGCCTTGATGGCGTAGGCCGCGGCGCCGAGCCCGTGCTCCGCAACGTGTGCGACGGCGCCTGCCTGGCCGGCCGCGAACGCTGCGGCGCGGGCCGGACCGCGCAGGGCCCGCGCCGCGGCATTGGCGTGCCCGCCGGCCGCACGGGCCTGCATCATGCCGATCTCGCCCCGGGCCCACGCCCGACCCAGCTCGATCGCCCGGCGCGGGCGGTCGTCGGCCGGGTGCGTGTTCTCGAAGGAGTGAAGCACGTGCTCGGCGCAGTCAGCGGCCCAGATCGCGAGCAGGCGGTGCGCGTCATCGGACAGGGTGCCGCCGCGCCGAATGGTGATGAGCCGCGGGTCCCGGACGTCGCTGAAGATCATCTGCGGCGAAGGCGCTCCTCTGTTTGCGGTCGCTGCCCGCATTGATCAGTGGCCGGTGTCCGACCAAACGTACGCTGACCGGTTGCGCGCTGGCAAGGGATCCCCAAGGTCGGTGCGCCAGGCACCGGCGTCGCTACGATGGCGACGATGCGACTGACGGCCTGGGAAGTGGAGCGGCTCCTGATCTTCGGCGCGGCCGAGCTGGCGCGGCGCCATCGCGCTTCCGGGATCCTGCTCAATGCACCCGAGGCGACGGCCCTGATCTGCGATGCGATGCTCGAGGCGGCCCGGGCTGGCCGGTCCTACGGGGATGTCGCGGCGGCGGGGCTGGCGGCGGTCGAGCCGGACGACGTGATCGAGGGCGTCCGCGAGCTCGTCGACGAAGTCCGGCTCGAGGTCCTCGTCGGGGACGGGACGCGGCTGATCGTGCTGGTCGATCCGCTCGGGCGCGGACGGCCGATGAGCTCCGACGGGCCGGGTACGGTCATTCCGGCCGCCAATGGTGGGCATGGTTTTGGCTCGGATTCAGGACGCGACCGGCGGCGGATCACGGTCCGGAGCGAATCGCGGCGGACGATCCGGGTGTCCTCGCATTACCCGTTCGATCGAGTGAATCGCCGGCTCGTCTTCGACCGGGGTGCCGCCGCGGGCTTCCGCCTCGACGTCCCGGCGGGGGCGTTCGAGACCTGGTCGCCGGGTGAATCGCGGGATGTCGACCTGGTCCGATTCGGCGGCGCCGGCGGGGATCGGTGACGCGGCATCTCGATCCCGAGGAGCGGCTCGCCCGCTTCGGGCCCTCGACCGGGGATCGGGTCCGGCTTGCCGACACCGATCTCTGGATCCGGGTCGGCGAGGATCGTCAGGCGCCCGGTGACGAGCCGATCTGGGGCTACGCGAAGACGATGCGGCCGCTGGCGACGCAGGCTGGGCGGGCGTCGGACTCGGAGCTCGACGCCGTCGTCGCGGGCGCCCTGGTGGTCGATCCGACGATCGGGATCGTCAAGGCCGACATCGGGATCAAGGACGGACGGGTCGTGGGCGTCGGGCGGGCCGGGAACCCCGGCATCAGCGACGGGATCGAGCTCGAGATCGGACCTCACACGGCACCGATCATGGCCTATGGGCTGATTGCGACGCCCGGTGCCGTCGACAGTCATGTCCACCTGATCGGCCCGGCGCTGATGCCGGCCGCGCTGTCGGGCGGCGTGACGACCCTGGTCACGGCGGGGTTCGAGGAGCCGCCATGGGCGATGGAGCGGACGCTCGCGGCATTGACCGACTGGCCGCTGAATGTCGGGATCCAGGCCTGTGCCCGGTCTGTGGCGCCGGCCGACTTCGAGTTACTCGTCGAAGCGGGCGCCGTGGGGTTCAAGATCCACGAGGACTACGGTGCCGACCCCGACCTGATCGACGCGACGCTCCGGTTCGCGGATGCGGCGGGAGTCGCCGTCTCGCTTCACACCGACGGGCTGCACGAATCGGGCGAGCTCGAGGACACGGTCGCGGCGATCGCCGGGCGGACGGTCCACGCGTATCACGTCGAGGGGACCGGCGGCGGGCACGTGCCCGACCTGCTCGGGCTGGTCCGCGAGGCGAACATCATCTGCTCGTCGACGACCCCGACGATCCCGTTCGGGATGAACACGGCGGCCGAGCACGTGGCGATGATCGTGCTCAACCACGGCGGCTCGATGGCGGTGGCGGCCGACGTGGCGCTGGCCGCCGGCCGCGTCCATCCGGCGACGATGGCCGCCGAAGGGCCACTCCACGACCTGGGCGCGATCCAGATCATCAACTCGGACTCGCAGGGGATGGGCCGGATCATGGAGACCGTCCGCCGCACGCTGCAGCTTGGTAGCGTGCTGGCACGGTGGCGTGGTAGCACGCTGAAGCGTGGTGGAACGACCGGCGTCGAGGACGACAACGAGCGCGTCCTGCGGTACCTCGCCAAGGTCACGATCGAGCCCGCGATCACCCACGGCCTGGCGGATCACGTCGGATCGCTCCGGCCCGGACGCCTCGCCGACATCGTCCTGTGGAAACCGGCCTGGTTCGGTGCAAAGCCGGAACTCGTCCTGAAGTCAGGTGTCGCGGCGTGGGCGCCACTTGGTGATGGCAATGCCACCGTCGAGCGGGCGGAGCCAACTCGGTACCGCGGCGACTGGGGCGGATCGCGCGGAGTCGCCCCGCGGCTGGGCGTGACGTTCGCCTCCGGAGCGGCCGCGGATCAGGTCCGGCGCCGGTCGGTCGGCGGTCGGGAGGTAGTCGCGATCGGGAAGACCCGGGGCCTGACGCGGTCGGACCTGTGGCTGAACCGGGCGACTGCGCCGATCGAGATCGACCCGACCGACGGGCGGGTGACCCTCGACGGCCAGCCGCTCGCGGTCGAGCCCGTCGAGGGGGTGCCCCTCAGCCGCCGCTATTTCCTGCGCTGACGCTGCCGGTCAGGCCCAGATGTCGCCGACCGTGAAGCCGTCCGGGAAGGGGTCCGTCGGATCCACCACGTACTCCGCGATCCCGGTGATCCACGCCTGCCCGGTGATCTGGGGCACGACCGCCGCTCGCCCGCCGCTGATGGCCTCCTCGACGAGCCGTCCGGTGAACACGGTCCCGAGGATGCCTTCGTGCCGGAAGTCGGCGCCGATCGCGAGCTGGCCACGGGCGTGGAGTGTCGCCATCCGGGCGGACGTGCCGGTGCCACAGGGCGAGCGGTCGATCGCACCCGTCCAGGTGGCCGGCCGCTCCCAGTCAAGGACCCCAGTCGACACCGTCACGACGTTCCGCATCGAGTTCGCCGGATCGTGGGCCGGCCCGGAAAGCTGGCCGATCGTGATGCCGGCGAATCCCGGCTGCTCGGGGTGGACGACCGGCAGCTGGTCGGCGGCCGCGGCCTTGATCATCTCGGTGATCCGGGCGATGTCCGCGCCCTCGTCCGGCGTCAGCCGGAGCCCGAACGCCGCGGCGGCCGCGATCACGTAGAACATCCCACCGTAGGCCACGTCGACCGTCACGGTGCCCAGCTGCGGAACCTCCACGACGGCGTCTAGGTGCGTCGCGAATGCCGGAACGTTCCGGAACGTCACCCCCGTGACCTTGCCGCCGGCACAGTCGGCGCGGACCCGGATCAGCCCGGCGGGCGCCTCCAGGACGAGCTCCGTGACCGGCTCGCTCATCGGGAGCATCCCCGTTTCCAGCAGGGCGGTGACCACGCACATGGTGTTCGTCCCGCTCATTCCCGGGTATTCGACCTGCTCCATGATCACGTAGCCGGCGGCCGCGTCGGGGTGAGACGACGGCAGGATCAGGTTGCAGTTCGCGGCCGGGAAGCCGCGGGGCTCCCGCAGCATCCGGAGGCGGATGTCGTCACGGTTGGCCTGGAGCCAGGTCATCGCCTCGAACATCGTCCCGCCCGGGACCCCATCGACGCCAGCCACGATCACCCGCCCGGGCTCGCCGCAGGCATGAAGATCGACCGCTCGGATCGTCGGGCCGAGGCGGATCGGAGGCGTCGCACCTGCTGGTTTCATGTGAAGCTGCTCATCCGTGGGTCGGGCGGTTCAGCGGCCGCGGTGGGCGTCGGCGAGCTCGCGGGCGACGTCACGCTTTGCGTCGCGATCGGCGATGTCGCGCCGGCGGTCGTGGAGGTTCTTGCCGCGGGCGAGGCCAAGCTCGACCTTCGCTCGCCCCTTGCCGGTCAGGTAGAGGCGCAACGGCACGATCGTCTGGCCCTTCGCCTTGGCCCGGCCGAGAAGCTCATCGATCTCGGAGCGATGGAGCAGCAGCTTCCGGATCCGCTTGGGTTCGTGGTTGTAGCGGTTGGCCTGCTCGAACGGGGCGATGTGGGCGCCGATCAGCCAGGCCTCGTCACGCTCGACCCGGGCGTACGCATCCGACAGCGTCACCTTGCCCGCCCGGATCGACTTGATCTCGGTGCCGGTCAGGACGATGCCCGCCTCGAATGTCTCGTCGATCGTGAAGTCGTGACGCGCTCGCCGGTTGAGGGCGATCGTCTTCTCGTCAGCCACGTTTGTCCTTGCTGGTGCGCCGTTGGCGTGGGCGCAGATCATCGTTCATGTGGGCGGGACCCGTCGGAGGCTGCCCGAGACGCAGGAAAGCCGGCCCGAAGGCCGGCTTCCTTAGCGTTCCCACCCACAGGGGTGACCGACTAGACGGCCATCTCCTGCGAGGTGGTGCAGCTACGCAGACTGTCGATCACTGCACATCACCTCCTTTCGTTCCCGGAAACCGTACAGGAACGCAGTTGGACGTGCAACCACGCAATTCCGGTCCGGACCATGGCGGGCGATCACGGCGGACGCTCGGGTCCGCAACGGGACTTACGCCTTCGTCAGGAGCTCGACGGCCTTGTCGAGGACCGGGTCGTTGGTTGGGCTCGCGTCGGCCGGGGTGGTCACCGGCACGTCCGGGACGATCCCGACGTGGTGGATCCAATGCTTGTCGGGCGTCAGCCACTTCGCGATCGTCAGCTTCAGGGCGGAGTTGTTCTGAAGCTGGATCCACTGCTGGACCGTGCCCTTGCCGAACGACGTCTCGCCGACGATCGTCGCCCGCTTTCGATCCTGGAGAGCGCCGGCGACGATCTCGCTGGCCGACGCCGAGCCCTTGTCGACGAGCACGACGAGCTTGATCGACGGGTCCGTCGCGATCCCCTGACCGGTTGCGTCGGTCTCGGTCTGTGTCCCGTCGGCGTCCTGCTCCCAGAAGATCGGACCGTCCTTGATGAACTCGCTGGCGATCGAGCGAGCAGCCGTGACGTAGCCGCCCGGATCGCCCCGGAGATCGAGGATGAACAGCTTCTTGCCGGCTTTCAGGTCCGTCTGGAGAGCGTCGTGGAACTTCGCCTGAGAGTTATCCGAGAAGCCGGTCACCGCGATATATCCGACCTTGCCACCGCCGAGGTCCTTGGCGATGACCTCCTTGCTGACGATGATGTCGCGGACCACGGTGATGTCGATCGAGGCCGCGGTACCACGGACGATCGAGAGGACGACCTCGGTGCCCTTCTTGCCGCGGATCTTGTTGCGCGCATCGTCGACCGAGAGCCCGTCGAGCTTGGCGCCGTCGACGGCGACGATCGTGTCGCCGGCCTTGACGCCGGCCTTCTCCGACGGCGACCCCTCGATCGGGGTGACGACGATGAGCAGGCAGTCCGGGCCAAGGGTCGTGCACTGCGACGTGGCGCCCTTCGAATCCCTGGTCCCGATCTCGGCCCCGATCCCTTCGAACTGGCCGGACAGGCCCTGGAGGCCCTGGCTGTACTGGTCGGGGGTGAGGTAGGCGGAGTACGGGTCGCCGAGTGAGTCGACCATCCCCTTGATCGCTCCGTCGACGAGGCTCTGCTGGGTCTGGCCGCCGAGGGCGAACCGCTTCATGATCGTGTCGTAGCTGTCCCAGAACGGCTGGAAGGCCTGCTCCGAGGCGACCGGCGTACCGGGTTGGTCGGCGCTGCGCTGGCCGACGAGGTAGCCCGACGCGAACAGGGCGCCGCCGGCGAGGACCGCCACGACGACCATCGCCAGCGCGAGGATCGAGCCGCGGATCCCGGACCCGAAACGGGCGGTGGGACGCGGTGGGAGGACCGGCTGCAACGGGACGGCGAGGGTCGCGTCGCCGGTCATCGGCTCCGCGGCAGGCAGCAGGCCGGCGGAGCGGGCCGGCTCGTTCGGGGAAGCGTCGGGAGGGAGCATCGGGGACGTGGTTCTCCGCTGTGCGTGGGCGAGCGAGGCGACAGCCTACACCCGCAGCTGAACGATGCTACGTTCGCGGTCGGCCATCCGGATGATCGATGAACGGAACTTCACGCAAACTGTGGCGCACCGTCAACGGATCAGGTACGTCCGCACCGACAGCCACGATCCGAGCACGCCGAGGCCCAGCCCGGCCGAAGTCACGATCACGATGAGGTCTCGCGCCAGGGATCCGAAGCTGAGCGGCAGGACCCGGAAGAACTCGACCATGAAGCCGCCGATCGGATCCGAGAGCAGATAGAGCCCGATGAGGGTGATCGCCGAGCCGAGCAACCCGACCATCGCGCCCTCGAACACGAACGGCCAGCGGATGAACGCGTCGGACGCGCCGACGAGCCGCATGATCTCGATCTCCTCATGACGGGCGACCACGGCCAGCCGGATCGTGTTGACGATGATGAACAGGACGATGATCCCGATGACGACGAGGATCACGCTTCCGGCCGATCGCATGATGTCGGTCACGGTCTTCACGTTCTTTGCCGTGTCCTTCGTGTCGAGGACGTTCCGGACTGCCGAGTTCTCGTTGGGCTGGAGGGCGTCCGCTACGGTTCCGGCGAAGCTCGGATCGGTCAGCTTGATCTCGTAACTCGGCGGGAACGGGTTCGAGTCGAGGTACTTCGAGAGGTCCTCGCGACCCTGGTCCTTCATGCTCTTCTGGAACCGAGCGAGCGCCTCTTCACGGGTGACAAGGGTGGCTCCGGCGACCCCCGGCAGCCCGCTGATCGTCACGCCGAGGGCGCTGACCTGGGCCGGCGTCGCGTCGACCTTCAGGTTCACCTGGACCTCGACCTTCGACTCGGTGAAGTCGAGCGCCGACAGGAGCCCCGCCTGGATGATCCAGAAGCCCGCCAGGAGCAGGAGCATCAGGACCATCGTTGCCGTCGCCGCGAGGGACATCAGGGCGTTCCGCCAGAAGCCCTGCCAGGCACGGCGGAGGCTGAAGACGACGAATCCGATCATCGGCTGGGCCTGGCGGTGGCGGCCCGGCGGTCGGTCATCGCCCGCTCAGTCCGCACGGTGATACGCCCCGCCGACCTCGTCCCGGATGATCCGGCCCTCCTCGAGGGCGATGACGCGCTTGCGGAGCGCGGTCACGACGTCGGCGTCATGGGTCGCCATCAGGACGGTGACCCCGAGCTCGTTGATCCGGAGGAGCAGCTGGATGATCTCCCAGCTGATGAGCGGATCGAGGTTGCCGGTCGGCTCGTCGGCGATGATCAGGCGCGGATCGTGGACGAGGGCCCGGGCGATCGCCGTCCGCTGCTGCTCGCCGCCCGACAGCTGGCTCGGCAGCTGGCTGCGCTGGGCCGTCAGGCCGACCAGGGCGAGAACGCGGTCGACGGCCGGCCGGATCTTCCGCCGCGGGGTGCCGGTGACCTCGAGCGCGAACGCCACGTTCTCCCAGACATTCTTCGTCGGCAACAATTTGAAGTCCTGGAACACGATCCCGATCTTGCGCCGGACCTTGGGCACCGCCCGCCGGGGCAGCCTGGCGAGGTCATGGCCGTCGAGGACCACCTGGCCCTGGGTCGCGATCTCGTCGCGGATCAGGAGCTTGATGATCGTCGATTTGCCGGCGCCGCTCGGCCCGACGAGGAACACGAAGTCACCCTCCGGAATGACGAGATCGACATCGCGGAGGGCGGTCTTGCCGTTCGGATAGGTCTTCGTGACGTCGTGCAGGATGAGGACGGTCCGATCGACCGCGGCTCGCTCCCGGCCGCGGCGCAGGATCCGCTCGCGCATCGAGCGCGGCCCGGCGGTCGGGATCGGGGCGACGGTCACGATCGGCTCCGCGGTCTGGTGGTCGGCCGCCCGGCGGCGCTGCCGGTCAGCGAGACTCCGTCGGGGGGCACATCAGGGGGAGCCACATCGAACCCGAGGCTACCACCTTGGGCAGGTGGCGTCGCGCACTGAGCCGTGGCCGGGCCGCTCAGAGCAGACCCGGCGACATCGGCACGTAGCGCGAGAGGTCCGCGAACGGACGATCCCAGCACAGCAGGACCGGGAATCCATCCACTCGAAAGCCCGCCCGGATGAGCGCCACCATGGTTTCGTCGGCCGTTCCCGGGACCCACAGCCCGAAGGCGCCACGCGGCCGGACCGCTCGCACCAGGTGGCCGACCACCGGGCCGAGAAGCGCTGCGTCCAGGACGGCCGCGGGACCAACCCGCCCCGCTTCGGAGCTGTAGCCGTAGCCGACAACCCGACCCTCACCGTCGCGATACAGGAAGCCGATCCGCCCTTCGGCGACGTGGAACCGATGGTCGAGGGTCCGGCTGAAGCCGGCGGCATCGCGATCGACCGCATCGAGCTCCGCAGCCAGCGCCGAGTGGCCCAGATCGTCCGCAGCCGCGCCGATCTCGGCGAAGGGGATGGCCTCGACGCCGGCCGGCAACGGCGGCAGCGCCTCGTCGTGGGTCGGCAGCCCGATGAGGCGAAGCAGCGGGACGCGCGGCACCATCCCGAGCGACCCGTAGAGCCCGTTCGAGATCGGCTGGGCCGTGTCCGTGGCGGTCGCCCGGTGAACGCCGGCCCGAGCGGGATCCGGTGCGGCGGCCGCGAGGAGCGCTCGTCCGAGCCCGCGCCCCTGGGCCGCCGGCCGGACGAAGAGCATGGACAGGTACCACAGGTCGTCGCGCTGGGCGACGACCGTGAATGCATCGATCGTGCCAGGGCCGGCCCGGGTGGCGCCGTCCGCCGCCTCCGCGACCAGGAACGTTGTCGGGTCCGTCGCGTGGAGATGTCCGTACAGCCGGAGGATTGCACCCAGATCGTCCGGGATGTCCGGCTGGCCGAGCCGACCGAGGTAGTCATTCAGGGATTCGCGCCACACCGCGGCGCACGTCAGTAGCTCGTCAGCAGTCGCGGGCCGGATCCGGTGGCCGGTCGGCGCGATGATGTCGACGCCGCCCGAGGCGCCCATCGTCAACCTTCGTCGTCGTCGCTGACGGCTGCCCGGCCGGCGCCGGTGGCGAGCCGCTCGAGCTCTGCCTGCATGAACCCGTCGAGGTCGCCGTCGAGGACCGCCTGCGTGTTGCCGGTCTCGTGGCCGGTCCGGAGGTCCTTGACCATCTGGTAGGGATGGAGGACGTAGCTCCGGATCTGGTTGCCCCAGCCGGCCTCGACGTGTTCACCCTTGAGCTTGCGGACCTCGGCCTCCTGTTCCTCGAGGGCGCGCTCGAGGAGGCGGGCCTTCAGGACCCGGATCGCCATCTCCTTGTTCTGGGTCTGGCTCCGCTCGTTCTGGCTCTGGGCGACGATGTTCGTCGGCAGGTGCGTCAGGCGAACGGCCGAGTCGGTCTTGTTGACGTGCTGCCCGCCAGCCCCCTGGGATCGGAACGTGTCGACCCGGATCTCATCCCAGTTGAGCTCGATCTCGATGTCGTCGTCCGCCTCGGGCAGCACCTCGACGAGGGCGAACGTCGTCTGGCGCCGCTTCTGGGAGTCGAATGGGCTGATCCGGACGAGGCGGTGGACGCCGCGCTCGGCCCGCATCCAGCCGTAGGCGGCCCGCCCGTCGATCTCGACGGTCGCGCTCTTGATCCCGGCCTGCTCGCCTTCCTGCTGGTCGACGATCTCGGTCTTGAAGCGATGACGCTCGGCCCAGCGGAGATACATCCGAAGGAGCATCTCCGCCCAGTCCGTCGCCTCGGTCCCGCCGGCGCCGGCGCTGATCGAGAGGATCGCCCCGCCCTGGTCGTATTCACCGGAGAACAGAAGGGCGGTCCGCTCCCGCCCGAAGTCCGCGTCGAGCGAAGCGACCTCGCGATCGAGCTCCGCGGTCAGCTCCGGGTCGCCCGACTCGTCGACGAGCTCGAGCGTGGTGAGGAGGTCGTCGACGCGGCCCTCGAACGCCCGCCAGAGGTCGCTGTCGGCGCGCAAGCCGTTTGCTTCCTTGAGGACCTTCTGGGCGGACCGCTGGTCGTCCCAGAAGCCGGGCTCGCTGGTCAGCGCCTCGAGTTGCGAGACGCGACGTTCTTTTGCCTCGAGGTCAAAGATGCCCCGAGGTCGACCGAATCCGCTCGGCCAGGTCGCGAACCGTGGAACCGTCCACTCAGTTGCGGGCCTGGAGATCCTGGAGCAGGATCGGACGGAGCTCGATCAGACGCAGGGCCGACTTGCTCCGGGCGACGACGGGGTTCACACAGGGACAGTAGCTGTTGTGGGGGCAGACGCCGCAGTTGCCGTCACAGTCGAGGGCGGTCCCGTAACTGCACGACCGGCAGTCACGCTCACAAGCAATGAGATCGACGAATGACGCTTCCTCGGCCTGCTTCAACTCGTCCCTCTCTCTGAACTGGGGCAGGGGTTGGGGGCGCGGTGCGCCGCACGATCCGGGACTCTCCTCCTCCGGACCCGCGGGTTGCGCCGGAGTATAGGCCCTCGATCCGCCCCGGCCAAGAGGGCAGATCGGAAGTTTCGCGATTCGGTCCGATCGTCTCTGGCGCCCCTCCGAGACGCCTTGATCCAGCCCGTGGGCGGCTCGCGGCCGCGGTCAGAGGGTATTGCCGGTCACGAAGTAGAGGCTGAGCCCGCCGAGCTCGTGGACGGTCGCCCGGAACCGGTCATCGAGAGTCGAATCGCTGGGGCTGGTCGTTGTCGGCGAGCCATATGCGGCGATGTCCTCGTCCCGGGCGATCCGGAGCACCCGCAGCATGTGGCTCCGGTCGGAGACGAAGACCGCGGTCCCGAGTCCCCGATCGCGGAACAGGGCGGCGACGGCGCGGAGCGACTCGAGGGTCGTCCGGCCCTGGTTCTCCATCAGGATCGCCGCCTCCGGCACGCCGTGCTGCAGCGCGTAGGCTCGACCGGCCTCGGCCTCCGTCGTGACGTCGGTCGGGCCGCCCTTGCCGCCGGTCATCACGAGAAAAGGCGCGAGGCCGGCATGGTAGAGGTCGATCGCGTGGTCGATCCGCGACTTCAGGACCGCCGACAGACGCCCGTTGTACTGCGCCGCCCCGAGCACGACGATCGCGTCTGCGGGACGCTGGTCATCGCGGAAGCCGACGTCCCAGATGCGATAGGTCGTCCAACCCGCGCACATCGCGCCGAGGACGATCGCGGCCAGGCACAGCCGGACGAGCTGGTGGATCACGCCCGGCGCAACGGGTCGGCGGCGCGATCGGCGTCAGGCCGGACGGTCAGCGCCCGTGACACTTCTTGTACTTCTGGCCCGAGCCGCACCAGCACGGATCGTTGCGGCCGATCCGGGCCCCGGTCGGGGTGAATCCCGGCTTCGCCTGGCCGGCTGGCACGCTTCGTCCGTTGCCGCTCGACTCCATCCGGGCGGACGCCATGGGATCGGGCGGAAGTCCGCCGGCCACGACGGGGCCGACCGGCCGGGGACCGGCGGGCGCGCCCCCGCCGGCTGAGGTCGAGGCCGAGCCGCTCGTCGATGTCGTCCCCGCCGACCGGACGCCGGCGCCGGCTGCGGCAAGAGCCCGCGCGCCCGCCGCGAGGCTCTGGTCGAGCTCGGACTCGCCGGGTGGCGGGGTCCGGGTGACCGTCACCCGGAAGATGGTCGAGGCGACCTGGTGGCGGATCAGGCCGCGGAGCTCGCCATAGAGCTCGAAGGCTTCGCGCCGGAACTCGTTGAGGGGATCCTGCTGGGCGTAGCCGCGGAGGCCGATGCCGCGGCGCATGTCGTCGATCTCGGTCAGGTGCTCGACCCACAGGGAGTCGATCGTCCGGAGGAGGACGTGGCGCTCGACGAGGCTCCAGTCCGAGTCCCCGATCTCCGCGGCGCGCGCCTCGAGGCGGGTATCGGCGAGCTCGAGGAGGTGTTCGAGGATCTCATCCCGGCTCCCGACCTCCCAGAGCTCGTCCTCGGTTGTCCCCGGGCCGTCGAGGCCCATCGCCTTGAGCGCGGCGACGAGCGCCTCCATCCCCCAGTCGTCGGCGGCGTCGCCCGACAGGTGGTCCGCGACGAGCGTCCGGATGTCCTCGTCGAGGAACGTCCGGACGGTCTCGCCGAGGTCCTCGTTGCGGAGAACCTTGTCGCGCTCGGCATAGATCGTCTCGCGCTGGCGGTTGATCACGTCGTCGAACTCGACGACGCGCTTGCGCATGTCGAAGTTGAATCCCTCGACCCGGCTCTGGGCGCTCTCGATCGTCTTGCTCACGAGCCGGCTCTCGATCGCGACGTCGTCCTCGAGGCCCATTCGCTCCATCAGCCCGGCGACGCGGTCCGAGGCGAACCGCTTCATCAGGTCGTCCTCGAGGGACAGGTAGAAACGGGACGATCCGGGGTCGCCCTGACGACCGGCCCGGCCGCGGAGCTGGTTGTCGATCCGGCGGCTGTCGTGGCGCTCGGTGCCGATGATGTGGAGTCCGCCGACGCCGACGACCTTCTCGTGTTCGACGTCGGTGATCGCCTTCGCCTCGGCCAGGGCTCCGGCGTAGGTGGCCTTGTCGACCTCGGCCGGGTTCAGGCCGCGCTGGTGGAGGATGTCCGAGGCGAGCCCGGCCGGGTTGCCCCCGAGCAGGATGTCCGTGCCGCGGCCGGCCATGTTCGTCGCGATCGTGATCGCGCCCGTCCGGCCGGCCTGGGCGACGATCCCGGATTCCTTCTCGTGGAACTTGGCGTTGAGGGTCTCGTGCTTGATCCCCCGCCGCTTGAGCATCGTCGAGAGGATCTCGGACTTCTCGACGCTGACGGTGCCGACGAGAACCGGGCGGCCGGCCTCGTTCATCTCCGCGACCTCGTCGATCAGGGCGTTGAACTTGCCGAGCTCATTCCGGAAAACGAGGTCCGCCTCGTCGTCGCGGACCATGTCTCGATGGGTCGGGATCGCCACGACCTCGAGCTCGTAGATCTTGTGGAACTCCTCGGCCTCGGTCATCGCCGTGCCGGTCATGCCCGCGAGCTTGTCATAGAGGCGGAAGTAGTTCTGGAACGTGATCGTGGCCATCGTCACGCTCTCGCGCTGGACCTTGACCCCTTCTTTGGCCTCGACTGCCTGGTGGAGACCCTCCGACCAGCGCCGGCCGGGCATCTGGCGCCCGGTGAACTCGTCGACGATGACGATCTCGCCGTCCTTGACGATGTAGTCACGGTCGCGCCGGTAGAGCGCGTGGGCCCGCAGCGCCTGCTCGAAGTGGCGGGCGAGCCGCGGGTCGGCGTCGTACAGGTTCTCGACGCCGACGAGCTTCTCGATCTTGTCGATCCCCTCCTCGGTCGGCGAGACCGCCTTGTCCTTGAGGTCGACGAAGTAGTCGCCGCCCTCCTCCTCGCCCTCGGGCCGGCCGGTCAGCTTCGGGACGAGCCGGGCGAACGTGTAGTACAGGTCGCCGGACTCCTCGGCCTGACCGCTGATGATCAGCGGCGTCCGGGCCTCGTCGATGAGGATGTTGTCGACTTCGTCGACAATCCCGTAGGAGCGCTCGCGCTGGACCCGGTCGGCGAGGTCCGTGACCATGTTGTCGCGGAGGTAGTCGAACCCGAACTCGTTGTTCGTGCCGTAGGTGACGTCTGCTGCGTACGCATCGCGCCGATTGACCGGGCGGAGGTCGATCAGGCGCTCATCGGATGTCGGATAGCCGGGCTCGAAGAGGAACGACTCGTCGTGGGTGATCATCCCGAGGCTGATCCCCAGGAAATGGAAGACCGGGCCCATCCACTGTGGATCGCGCCGGGCGAGGTAGTCGTTCGGGGTGACGACGTGGACACCGCGCCCGGTCAGGGAGTTGAGCGCCGCGGCGAGGGTCGGGACGAAGGTCTTGCCCTCGCCCGTCTTCATCTCCGCGATCTTCCCCTGGTGGAGGACGATGCCGCCCATCAGCTGGACGTCGAAGTGGCGCATTCCGAGGGTCCGTCGCATCGCTTCGCGGGCCATCGCGAATACGTCGGGGAGGACCTCGTCGAGGGCGACCTGAAGGGCCGCCTGCTCGCGCTTGAGGCGATCCTTGGTCAGCTCGCGGCGCCGCTCCAGATCGGGGTGGGTGAGCTCCTCGTCGGTCGGCTCACCAGGGACCGCGGCCGCGTGGATCTCCTCGCGGATGAGGCCGAAGCGCTCGCGGATGGCCTCATCGGACAGGGCCGAGATCTCGACCTCGAGCTCGTTGATCTCGTCGATGAGGGGCTGGACGCGTCGGATCTCGCGGTCGTTCGAGTCGACGAAACGGGAAAGGAATCGCATGGCCGCTGAAGTATAGGGTCCGTGCTGGCGAACCCCGGCAAGGGCGGCCAGGAGGGATCGCCGATCAACTCCCGGCCGGGATCATCGGGAACTCCAGCTCAGACCCAGAAGTGGGTCACGTAGCCGGCGACCAGGATCACGAAGGTCAGCGCGCCGAGGCCAGCCCAGAACAGGACCGCGAGCGCCGTCGAGGTCGGGTTCATCTCCGGGTTCTGCATCTCGGGCAGCTGGCCGCCGCGGCGGTTCAGCCCCCAGCGGCGCGAGAGCATCCCGCGCCGCCAATCCTGGTTGACGGGTCGCGGCTCCACGCCGCCCTTGCCATCCGGTCGATGGAGCTGAAGCGTCATCGGTCACCCTGTCCTGTCACGCCGAGGAGCACTGGATCATCCTCCGCATCGTCGCCGTCGGCGCCCGGCTCCGCGTCCGTGTTGTGGTCCGGTTCCTGGCGGGTGTCCATCTGGCGCTGCTGGCCGTCCTCCCAGAGGAGCATCTCCTGGGTGAACGAGACCTCGCTGCTGAACAGCGCGCCGACCGACTCGCCGCGGTGGATCCGCTTGATCGCCTCGCCGATCAGGGGCGCCACCGACAGGGTGGTGATCCGCGGCAGCCGCTTGACCGCCGGCAGCGGGACCGAGTCCGTGAGGACGATCTCCAGCAGGTTCGAGTCGCGGATCCGGTCGATGGCGGGATCGCTCAGGACGCCGTGCGTCGCACAGGCGTAGATCTCGGTCACGCCCTCGCGCTCGAGCGCCCGGACGATCTCGGTCAACGTGCCACCGGTGTCGATCTCGTCGTCGACGATGATCGCCCGCTTGCCGCGGACGTCGCCGATGACGTTCATCAGCTCGGCCCGGTCGAGATTCCCGATCCGGCGCTTCTCGATGATCGCGAGCGGCGCGTCGAGCAGCTCGGCAAAGGTCCGGGCGCGCTTGGCGAAACCGAGGTCGGTCACGACCACGACATCGGTCAGGTGCTTGTGGATGAAGTAGTTCGAGAGCAGGTGGACAGCCGTCAACTCGTCTACCGGGATGTTGAAGAAGCCCTGGATCTGGCCCTGGTGGAGGTCCATCGTCAGGACCCGGTCGGCGCCGGCGACGGTGATCATGTCGGCGATCAGGCGGGCCGTGATCGGGACCCGCGGCTGGTCCTTCTTGTCCGACCGGCCGTAGGCGTAGAACGGGATGACCGCCGTGATCCGCCCCGCGCTCGCCCGCTTGAACGCGTCGATCATGATCAGGAGTTCCATGATCGACTGGTTGACCGGGTGCGAGGTCGGCTGGACCAGGAAGACGTCCTTTTCGCGAACGTTGTCGAGGATCTTGACGAAGATGTTCTCGTTCGCGAACTGGAAGACTTCGGCCTTGCCGCATTCCGTGCCGAGCCAGCGGGCGATCTTCCGGGCCAGCTCCGGGTTCGAGTTGCCGTGATAGATCTCGAACTGATCGGCGTACACCGCGCCCTCCGGAGCCAGCGGCCTCACGGCGCCGTCACGCGCCGCTGCTGGGGGCCGGGGCACTCCCGCCCGGCTCGGGGGCGTCATTGTCCTCGATGCCATCGCGCTCCGCCAGCCCGGAACGGAACGCCGAGATCGCGACCACCCGATCGCCCTCGTTCATCCGCATCGTGATAACGCCGCGGGCCTGGGCGTGCTGGCGGTTGATCGTCTTGACATCGGTCCGGACGACCTGGCCGCCGGCCGAGATCAGGAGAAGCTCTTCGTCGTCCTCGGTCACCTGCTGGACCGCGGCGACGTCGCCGGTCTTCTTGCCTTCGAGGCTGATCAGCCGGACGCCCTGCGACCCCCGATGCATCGGCCGGAACTCCGAGAGCTGGACCCGCTTGCCGTAGCCCGTCTCGGTCAGGACGAGGATGTCGGTCTCGGGCTGGACGACGCTCATCGCGACCACGAAGTCGCCGGCCCGGGCGAGCCGGATGCCGATGACGCCGGCGGCATCGCGGCCCATCGGCCGGACGTCGGCCTCGTGGAACCGGGCGATCTTGCCCTGGGCCGTGGCGATGATCACGTCGTCGTCGCCCGTCGAGCTGTCGACCCAGGCAAGCTCGTCCTTGTCGTCGATCGTGATGGCCCGGATCCCGGTCGAGCGGACCCGCTCGAACTGCTCGAGCGGCGTCTTCTTGATCCGTCCGCGACGGGTCGCGAGGACCAGGAAGCTGCCGGCCGTGAAGTCCTTGAGGACGATCGTGGCGACCGGGACCTCGCCGCCTTCGACCTGAACGCCCGGCAGGTTGATGATGGGGGTGCCCTTGGCCTGGCGGCTGGCGTCGACGATCGAGTGGACCTTGGCGCTGAACACTCGGCCGCGGTTGGTGAAGAACAGGGCCCAGTCATGGGTGTTGGCGACGATCAGGTGTTCGACCGCGTCCTCCTCGCGGGTGACGTGGCCGATGATCCCCTTGCCGCCACGGTGCTGGCGGCGGTAGGTCGCGACCGGCTGGCGCTTGATGTAGCCGCGGCCGCTGATCGTGATGACGACGTCCTCGTCGGCAATCAGGTCCTCGTCGGTCATCTCCCGGCTCGAATCGTCGGCGACCCGCGTTCGACGATCGCCGCCGAACTTCTTCTTCAGCTCGGCCAGCTCCTCCTTGATGATCGTGAGGACGCGCGACGGGTTGGCGAGGATGTCCTCCAGCTCCGCGATCAGCTGGATGACACCGAGATACTCGTCCTCGATCTTCTTGCGCTCGAGGGCGGCCAGCCGGGCGAGACGCATGTCCAGGATGGCCTGAGCCTGAACCTCGCTGAGGTCGAAGCGGCTCATCAGGTTCGTACGGGCCAGCTCGACGTCCCGCGATTCGCGGATCGTCCGGATCACCGCGTCAAGGTTGTCGAGGGCGATCTTCAGGCCCTCGAGGATGTGGGCCCGGGCGCGGGCCTTGCCGAGGTCGAACTCCGTCCGCCGCCGGACGATCTCGCGGCGGTGGTCGACGTAGTGGACCAGGACGCTCTTGAGCGGCAGCGTCTGGGGCTGGCCGTCGACGAGGGCCAGCATGTTCATGTTGAAGGCCATCTGCATCGAGGTGTGCTTGAACAGGTTGTTCAGCACCTTGTGCGGGTTGAAGTCGCGCTTGATCTCGATGTAGACCCGCATCCCGTCGCGGTCGGATTCGTCGCGGAGATCGCTGATCCCGTCGATCTTCTTGTCCTTGACGAGGTCCGCGATCTTCTCGAGCAGGCTGGCCTTGTTCACCTGGTACGGCAGCTCGCTGACGATGATCGCCATCCGGTCGCCGCGGACCTCCTCGAAGGCGACCTGAGCACGCATGACGACTCGGCCGCGGCCATGGGCGTACATCTGGCGGATCGCGTCGACGGTCTCGTTTTCGCCAGTCAGCGGGTTGCGCTGGACCTCGTAGCGGTAGATCGTGCCGCCGGTCGGAAAGTCCGGTCCGAGCACGAACTTCGAGAGGTCGTCGGACGTGATGTCGGGGTCATCGATCAGGGCGACGATCGCGTCGCAGATCTCGCTGAGGTTGTGGGGCGGGATGTTGGTCGCCATCCCGACGGCGATTCCGCTGCTGCCGTTGATCAGGAGGTTCGGCAGCTTCGCCGGCAGGACCGACGGCTCCTTCTGGGTGCCGTCGTAGTTATCCTGGAAGTCGACCGTTTCCTTGTCGATGTCGTCGTGCATCTCGGCGGCGATCCCGGTCAGGCGCGCCTCCGTGTAGCGCATCGCAGCCGCGCTGTCCCCGTCGACCGAGCCGAAGTTGCCCTGGCCATCGACGAGCGGGTAGCGCATCGAGAAGTCCTGGGCGAGTCGGACGAGCGCGTCGTAGAGGGCGACGTCGCCGTGCGGGTGGTACTTGCCCATGACCTCGCCGACGATCGCGGCGCACTTGCGGAAGGAGCTCGTCGCACTGAGCCCCATCTCGCCCATCGTGTAGAGAATCCGGCGGTGGACCGGCTTCAGACCGTCGCGGACATCGGGCAGGGCGCGAGCCACGATCACGCTCATCGCGTAATCGAGGTAGCTCACCCGCATCTCGTCCTCGACTTGGATGCTGCGGATGTTGCCCAGGTCGTCGGTCACCGGTCAGAGCTCCTAACGAACGTTCGGTTGGTCAAGCGGCGGCAATTGGTCATCATGTGAGCGGCGGCTCGGCAGTCGGACTGCCGAGGAGGCCGGCCCCGAAGCGCTGGGCCGTCGCGGCGGCCCGCGACGAGGATGGCGCGGCGGCGCGGCGGCGGATCCCGGCCAAGCGTGGCCGGATCCGGTCCGCGTCGGCTGGTTCGACCTTCGAGAGGGCATCGCGGATGACCCAGGCACGATGTCCGTCCGAGGTCGCCACCGCGATGTCGGTTTCGGCCTCGAGGACGGCGGTGACTGCGGCTCGATCGATCAGAGTCATCGAGCGGAGGGCCCAGGCGAGGGCCTTCTGAACGTCTGGCTCGGCATCGCCGATCAGCTGACGGATCAGGCCCAGGCCATGTCCGGCGATCTGGGTCGCGCGGCCGCGGCGGCGGTCGACGAACGGGATCGTGGCGATCGTGCTGGCGACGAGCCGACGCTCCCAGCGCGACGGGCTGTACACGAGTTGCTCGAGCTCGGCCCAGCGGTAGTCCTCGAGGAGCACGCCCGTGCCGACCGGATGGGCGAGGCTGTCGACCGTGATCCAGTCGCCCGCGTCACGCGCCGCCCGCCGGAGCAGCTGCCAGGCGCGCTCCGTGTCGTCGACGACGAGTCGCTCGAGCAGGCCGAACGCGAACCAGCGGGCCTCGAGCGTGGGCTCGCGAAGCAGGCGGTCGGCGATGAACAGCCAACTCGACGTCCGCTCACCGCGGGTCGCCTCGGCAAAGCCCCGGTTGATCGCTCCGAGGAGCGGCCAGCGCACGCCGTGGAGGTCGCCGATCCCCGGCGCGATGCGGCGCTGGCCGGCCAGGTATTCCGGATCGGCGAAGGCGGCGAGGCCGTCGCGGAGGACCGCCGCGAAGCTCTCCGGGTCGCCGATCTCGTCGGCGAGGCGGCGGCCGAGGCCTGCAGCGTCTGGCCGGCGGGCGGCGACGAGGACCGCGGCCCGGGCGGTGACCGGGCTCACGCCGGCGGGCATCACGAACCGTCCTCGATCCCGGCCGCGGTCGGGGCGCCCGGGATCGGCGGCGTCAGTCGGAAGCGATAGCGGGCCTGGAGCTCAGCCTTGCGAGCAGCATCGGCGGCCACATACGTCGCCGTCGCCGTCGCGAGAATCTCACCGGTCGCCGGATCGACGATCTGGCCGGCGGTCTCCACGAGCCGCCGCCGGATCGACGTGATCCAGCCCTCCGCGCGGATCGGGACCTCGAGCCTGACCGGTCGCTTGAAGCCGACCGTGAGCCGGGCGGTGAGGCCCCAGTTGTCGGTTGCGGCCAGGGACCAGGCCATCACTTCGTCGAGGACCGTGCAGATGATCCCGCCATGGGCGATCCCGTCCCAACCCTGGAACCGCGCCGGCAGCGCAGGCTCGGTCCAGCAGCGATCCCCGTCGACGTGGAGGTCGAGATGGATCCCGTGCTCGTTCAGCGCGCCGCAGGCGAAGCAGCGATGGGGTGCGACCTCGATCGTGAGCCCGTTGCCCGGCAGACTGACCAGGCGAGAGGCGGTTGCGGCCGCCTCTGAAGCGCGATCCACCGGCCCGGTGACATCGGCTCGAGCGATGGCGCCACTGACCTCAGACGTCAAGGTTCCGGACCTTCCGGGCCTCGGTGTTGATGAACTGCTTGCGCGGCGCCACCTTCTCGCCCATCAGCATCGTGAAGATCGCATCGGCGCCAACGGCGTCGTCGATGTCGGCCCGGAGGAGGGTCCGCGTCTCGGGGTTCATGGTCGTGTCCCAGAGCTGGTCGGCATTCATCTCGCCAAGGCCCTTGAAGCGCTGGACCGACACGTTCTTGCGGTCCATCTCCTTGACGATCCGATCGCGCTCCTTCTCGGACTGGGCGTACTTCGTGATCTTTCCGGTCGACACGCGGTAGAGCGGCGGCTGGGCGATGTACAGGTAGCCGTTCTCGATGACCTGGGGCATGAACCGGTAGAAGAACGTCAGCAGGAGCGTCCGGATGTGGGCGCCATCGACGTCGGCGTCGGTCATGATGATGATCCGGTGATAGCGCAGCTTGGTGATGTCGAAGCTGTCGCCGATCCCCTCGATCCCGGCCCCGAGGGCGATGATCAGGGGCCGGACGTTCTCGCTCGCGACGATCTTGTCGAGCCGCGCCTTCTCGACATTGAGGAGCTTGCCGCGGAGGGGGAGGATGGCCTGGAACCGGCGATCACGGCCCTGCTTGGCCGAGCCGCCGGCCGAATCGCCCTCGACGATGTAGAGCTCGCTCCGGGCCGGGTCGCGCTCCTGGCAGTCGGCCAGCTTGCCCGGCAGGGACAGCCCATCGAGCGCACCTTTGCGGAGGACGAGATCGCGGGCCTTGCGAGCGGCGTCCCGGGCCCGAGCGGCGGTCAGGCACTTCTCGATGATCCGCCGGCCGTCGCCGGGGTTCTCGTCGAGGTACTGGCCGAGCGCCTCGGCAAGGGCGGTCTGGACCTGGCCCTTGACCTCGGCGTTGCCCAGCTTTGCCTTTGTCTGACCCTCGAACTGGGGATCGGTCAGCTTGACGCTGACGACCGCGGTCAGGCCCTCCCGGACGTCGTCGCCGGACAGGTTCGCGTCGTTGTCCTTCAGGACGCTGGCGCGGCGCGCCCAGTCGTTGAGGGAGCTGGTCAGGGCGGCCCGGAATCCGGTCACGTGCGATCCGCCGTCGACGGTGTTGATGTTGTTGGCGAAGGCGAGGACGTTCTCGGTGTAGGTGTCGTTGTACTGGAGGGCGACTTCGACCGCGGTCGAACCCTCGCGCTTCTCGCAGTAGATCGGCCGCACGTGGAGGACTTCCTTGTTGCGGTTGAGATGCCGGACGAATGACACCAGCCCGCCCTCGAAGTAGAACGATCGCTCGCGATCGACACGCTCATCGACCAGGGTGATCCACACGCCCTTCGTGAGGTAGGCGGACTCCCGCAACCGCTGGGAGATCAGTTCGAACGAGTAGTCGGTGGTCTCGAACATCTCGGCGTCGGCCTGGAAGGCGGTGGTAGTTCCGCGACGGCCACCGCTCGGCCCCACCTTCGTGACCGATGTCTTCGGCTTGCCGCGTTCGTATTCCTGGAACCAGACCATGCCGTCCCGGGCGGATTCGACGCGCATCCACGACGACAGAGCATTGACGACGCTGACACCGACGCCATGAAGGCCACCCGAGACCTTGTAGCCGCCGCCGCCGAACTTGCCGCCGGCATGGAGGACGGTGTGGACGACCTCGAGAGCGTCCTTGCCCGTCGAATGCCTGCCCACCGGCACGCCGCGGCCGTCGTCGACCACCACGACCGTCCCGTCGGACTTGATCGTCACCCGGATCGTCGTCGCGTAGCCGGCCATCGCCTCGTCGATCGAGTTGTCGACGACCTCCCAGACGAGATGATGCAGGCCTCGGGCATCGGTCGACCCGATGTACATGCCCGGCCGCCGCCGCACGGCCTCCAGCCCCTCGAGCACCTGAATGCTCGATGCGTTGTAGTCGGAGCCACCCGCGGACTTGCTCCGCCTCGAGGTCGAACCTCCGGCAGTGGCGCGCGGCTGGGTGGCTTCGTCGGTCACGCAGGTCCTCCGATCAAACGGTCATAAAGCTGGCCCAGCTCTTCGTCGCTGTAGAACTCGATGATGATCCGGCCGCCCTTCCGGGAGCGGGCGAGGGTCACCTTTGTGCCGAGCCGCCGGCGGAGGTCCTCCTCCACGCGCTCGAGGTCTGGATCGAGGCGCTGGGCCGGGGTCCGCGCCACCGTGGTTCGCGGCTCACGCAGGCGTCGGACGAATTCCTCAGTCTGGCGAACCGAGAAGCCCTGATCGATCACGCTCGCCGCTGCGCGCGCCTGCTGCCCGACCGGGAGGCCCCCGATGGCCCGCGCGTGGCCGGCGCTCAGACGGCTATCGACCAGGGCCTCCTGGACTGCCGGATCGAGGTCGAGCAGGTGAATGGTATTCGTGATCGTCGACTTTGCCCGGCCGACACGCTGCGCGATCTGGTCGTGGGTCATCGAGAACTCGGCGGCGAGCGCCTGGTAGGCGTGGGCCTCCTCCATCGGCCCGAGGTCCTGGCGCTGGAGGTTCTCGACGAGGGCCAACTCGAGCTGATCCCGATCGGCGAGCTGGCGGATGACGGCCGGGATCCGCTCGAGACCCGCCTGCTGGCTCGCCCGAAAGCGACGCTCACCGGCGACGAGCTGATAGCCGTCGAGGGTCTCGGTCACGAGGATGGGTTGAAGAACGCCGTGTTCGCGAATGCTCGCCGCGAGACTCTCGAGCTCAGCCGAGTCCATCCGCTGACGCGGCTGGCGAGGATTCGGGCGGATCCGGTCGATCGGGATCTCGCTCGTCGGGGCATGCTGGCTGCGCTGCGGAATGAGTGATGACAGGCCCCGTCCGAGGCCGGATTGGCGCTCCGATCGAACGGTCATCGGCGCGCTCCGACCGCCAGCGATCCGTCCGTTTCGTCGCGAGCCGACGGGGCCAGCGTCGCTGAACCAATCCTGCTCGTCGCGATCGGCGCGATCGGCGTGGCATGGCCGTCGCGACGGCGAAGCTCGGCGGCCAGCTCTGTGTAGGCGATCGCGCCACGAGAGGTACTCCGGTACAGCGCGATCGGCAATCCGAAGCTTGGTGCCTCCGAGAGGCGGACGCTGCGCGGGATGACCGTGTCGAACACGGCCGACCCGAGATGGTTCCGGACCTCGGCCGCGACGTCAGCCGACAGGTTGGTCCGAGCGTCGTACATCGTCAGCACGACCCCCTTGATCGCGAGGGCGGGGTTGAGATGGTCGCGAACCAGGTTGAGGGTCCCGGTCAGTTGGGTCAGACCCTCGAGGGCGTAGTACTCGCACTGGGTCGGGATCAGGACGGAGTCGGCTGCAGTGAGGGCGTTCACGGTCAGCAGCCCCAGGGACGGCGGGCAATCGATCAGGATGTAGTCGAACTGGTCGACCACCGGCGCCAGCAGTCGCGCGAGCCGCCGCTCCCGTTGGTCCGCCGTGGCGAGTTCGACTTCGGCCCCGGCAAGGGAAACCGAAGCAGGAACGATCGAGCACGACTCGACGAGCGTGGCAATGATCGAAGCCGCGAGGCCGGACTGGCCCAGAAGCGCGTCGTAGAGCGTCGTTTCCAAGGCGGAACGGTCGATGCCGAAGCCGCTCGTGGCGTTGCCCTGAGGATCGAGGTCGATCACGAGAACCCGCTCGCCCGCGAGCGCGAGATCGGCCGCGAGGTTGACCACGGTCGTCGTCTTGCCGACGCCGCCCTTCTGATTGGCACAGGCGATGGTCTGAGCCACTCAGGACCGCCGAATCGATGCGCTCACGAAGGCTAATTCTAGCATCGGAAGGCCTCCAGCCCCGGATCGGAATGGAGGGTGATGATCGTGTTTGCCGCTGCACTGCGGCTCATCATGGTCTTCTCACGGGGTTCACTCCGCCCGCAAGGGCGCGTCGCTATCGGAGGGCCGGAGCGAGGCTGGGGGCGCGCATGGCTTGATTGCCTTTCACGCGAAACCCGGTTGGTCGGGTGGTCCACTTCGTCGCCGTCGAACGAAATTGCCGAGTCGGTGAACAACGTGTCGGGGTTTCACGTGAAACCACGGCGCCGCATCTAGCCTCTCCTGAACCGGGCCGACGGCCCATTGCCGCGTTCGGCGCGCCCGTGGGATACTCAATGCGAACGTCACCGCCGCCGCAGGTCGTCGGAAGTCACGCACGATGCAGGGCGCGACCCTGGGCTCGCCGAGGATCGAACCGACCATGACCTTGCTCGTCGCCGCGATTGCAGCGACGGTGGCCGCAATCTTCGAATCGACCATCACGCAATACCTTCGGGTGGGCGAAACCGCCCAGCCGCACCTCGTCTTCGTCCTGGCGGTCATCGCGACCGTCACTGCTGGACTCGACAGCGGACTCGTCTGGGCCTTCGTCGGCGGCATCGCCCTCGACTCCCTCGCTCAGCGGCCGCTGGGGAGCACAGCGTTCGCATTGCTGATCGTGGTCGGGGCGACGGGCTTCCTGGCCCGCGTCCTGACCCGGATTCGGCCCATCGTGACCATCATCGCGACCGCCCTTCTGAGCCTGGTCTATTCCATGACCCTCGTCCTGCTGTTCTCGGTTCTTCGCCCGCCGGCCGCTCTGTCGGATCCTCTTCGAGTCGTGTTGCCCAGCGTTCTGTATGACGTCGTCGTGGCGGTGATTCTCGGTCCGCTCATCGTGTCGATTCACGACCGCGTGAACGACGAGGAACGGACGGCGCGATGAACCCGTACCTCGACGGTGGGGTGGTCGCAAGGCGGCCCGGGTCTCGTTTCCTGGTCTTTGGCATCGCCGCGATCCTTGCAATCGGCGGCCTCACGACGCGGCTGTTCTATCTCCAGATCATCAGCGGCGGACAGTTTGCGGCCCTGACCCAGGTGAATCGCGAGACTGACCAGGCAATCCCTTCGTCCCGGGGCCTGATCTTCGATCGGACCGGGCGCGTCCTCGTCAAGAACGTCCTTACCTATGCCGTCAAGCTCCGCCCGGTCGATCTCCCGGAAGAGCGCCGCGACGAGGTCGTCTCGCGACTGGCGGCCCTCCTGAACATGAAGGTCGCAGATATCAACGGCGAGATCGACGGCAACCCGGGTTCTCGATTCGATCTCGTCTCGATCGCCTCGGATGTGCCCGAGGCGACGTCCAACCTGATCTCAGAGTCCGGCGATCAGCTGCCCGGCGTGGAGGTCGTCACCGAGGCGCGTCGTGAGTACCCGCAAGGCCCCCTCGTCGCCCAACTGCTCGGCTATACCGGTCCGGTCACCGCAGACCAGCTCGATAACCTGAAGAAGCAGGGCTACCTTCCCGACGACCTGCTCGGAAAGACCGGCCTCGAGGCCTACTACGAGAGCGACCTGCGCGGGGTCTACGGCAGTGAGACCGTCCAGCGCGACGCGGTCGGTCGCAAGCTCCAGGTCCTGCAGCGAACCAAGGAGCCGCAGGACGGTAGCTCACTCCGGCTGACGATCGACGTCCAGGAGCAGCAGTACGCGCAGAGGGCCCTTCAGTGGGGGATGCGCGCCGCCGGTCTGAAGCGGGGAGTCGTGATCGTGATGAACCCCCAGGACGGTGAGATCCTCGCGATGGTCAGCCTGCCGACCTACGACGACAACGCATTCGCGAAAGGGATCTCGTCGAAGGACTTCGCGAAGTTGGCCAACAACAAGGACAAGCCGCTGTTGAACCATGCCGTCCAGGCTCACTACCCACCGGGTTCGACGTACAAACTTGTCACCGGCAGCGGCGCGCTGGCCGATGGCAAGATCACCGCGACGAGCCGCGTCACGACACGGGCCTTTCTGACGCTCGGAAGCACGCGATTCTGGGAATGGAATCATCGCGGCTGGGGCCCGATCCCGATCAGGCTCGGGTTCGCTCACTCGAGCGACACATTCTTCTACCAGCTGGCCGGCATGCTCGGAATCGAGCGCCTGGCGCACTGGGCGAGGGAGTACGGGTTTGGCGCACCGACCGGTATCGATCTTCCCGGAGAGGTGTCGGGGATCGTCCCGAACAATGCCTGGAAGCAAGAGGCTCTCGGGCAGCCGATCTATCCCGGCGAGACCTACCAGGCGGGGATCGGCCAGGGCTACGACGTCGTCACCCCGATCCAGCTCGCCAACGCCTACGCTGCCCTCGCCAACGGCGGCAAGCTCTACCAGCCCCAGATCGTCCGCGAGATCATCGGACCGGACGGCACCGTCGTCCGTCCGTTCATCCCCAAGCTGATCCGCAAGCTCGACGTTCCGAAGGCGGATCTCCAGATCATGCGCCAGGCTGCGCGCAACGTCCTCCTCGTCCGCCACACCTACAACCTCGTCGATCTTCCGATCGTGGTCGCCGGCAAGTCCGGGACGGCGGAATTCGGGCTGCGCGACAACAAGGGCCGCCTGCCATTCCACTCCTGGTTCGTCGCGTTCGTCCCGAAGAATCCGGCGAAGACGGCCTCCGATCCTGATGGAATGAAGGCAGTCTCGCGCGAGGATGCGAGCCTCGTCGTCCTGGCCTTCGCGTACGATTCGCGAACCAAGGGCAACGCGGCGACCGAAATCGTGAAGTACTACCTCCAGCTCCACTTCCATATCAAGCACGATTACCGGAACTTCTACCTTCTCCAGCGCGGCAACTTCTACCAGTCGAACTGATGACGAATTCGACGAGTCAGGGCAGGCAATCCGGCAGGGCGATGACGTGGGCGTGATCCGCGCCGAACCCGCCCGGATGACCGATTGGGCATCACGCTCGATCGGGGCGGCGTGGCGCGCGTTCGACCTGCAGCTCGCCGCCTACGCCGCCCTCCTCGCCATCCTCGGGCTCGTCATGGCCTACACCAACAGCGTCGAGCAAGGCCAGGCGGCCCTCAGCTCTGGAACGACCTTCGTCCGCGGCTTGATGTGGACGGGGCTCGCCCTGATCGCCTTCGTCGTGGCGACGGCGTTCGACTACAAGTGGCTGAAGACCTTCGCGTGGCCGCTCTACCTCCTCCAGATCGCGCTCCTGATCGCGACGCTGGGGATCGGCCACGGAGTCGGAGGATCGTCGCGCTGGATCTCCTTCGGGCCGTTCGACTTCCAGTTCAGCGAGCTCGCCAAGATCCTGATGATCGTCGTCCTCGCCAACTATCTCGGCACTCGGCAGGGTCGGCTTCGGTCGCTGAGCGCGATCCTCGGCGCCGGGATCCTCGTCGGGCCGCCGTTCGTCCTGGTCATGCTCCAGCCAGACCTCGGCAGCGCGCTCGTGCTGCTGGCGATCCTGGCCGGGATGCTGTTCATGTCCGGCGCCCGGATTCTCTGGTTGACCGTCCTCTCGATCGCAGCCAGCCTGCCCCTGCCGTTCATCTGGGAATACGTCCTCCACGACTACCAGAAGCAGCGGCTGACCGCGTTCTTCAACCCCGCATCGGACACGCAGGGCGCGGGTTTCCAGCTGTTCCAGTCGCAGATCGCCGTCGGGTCGGGCGGTCTCCTCGGCAAGGGCCTCACGAACGGATCCCAGAACCAGGCGAGTCTGCTGCCGGTCCAGGAGAGCGACTTCGTGGCCGCCATCTACCTCGAGGAGCTCGGGTTCATCGGAGCGATGATCCTCCTGATCCTGTTCGGCGCTCTGCTCTGGCGGCTGCTCGCGTCGGGCTGGCGGTCGAAGGACCCCTTCGGGATGATGTTCGCGAGCGGTCTGGCGTCGATGATCCTCTTCCAGCTGGTCGTCAACCTCGGGATGGTCATCGGGATCATGCCGATCACCGGCATCCCGCTCCCGTTCATCTCCCACGGCGGCGCCTCGCTGATCAGTCTTGCGATCGGGCTCGGGATCGTCCAGAGCATCAACGTTCGGCAGACGCGCGCCGAATGGTGAGCCAAGGCGGGACCATGCCCGGCGCTACTCCGGGGACCGTTCGCTGATCAACGGCGGCGAGCTCGGGCCGCTCTGGCTGCTGGTCGCGCTCCTCGCGGCCGCGGTGGCTGTCGCCCTCGTGGCGCGTCGATCGGCGCTGCCCTACACCGTCGGCCTTGTCCTGTTCGGCCTCGTCCTGTCATTCGTCGGGCCAACGGTGGCGTTTCCGATCAGCCCCCATCTGCTCCTGGCGATCGTCCTCCCCGGCCTCGTGTTCGAAGCGGCGTTCCGGACCGATCTCGCGATCCTCCGGCGCTCCGCCGGCTGGATCCTCCTGCTCGCGATCCCGGGCGTGGTGATCGTCGCCGCGATCGTCGCCGCCGTCCTGTCGACAGCGACGAGCCTGACCTTCACCGAGGCCTTCCTCGTTGGGGCGATGGTCGCTGCGACGGATCCGGCCGCGATCCTCTCGACGTTCCGTCATGTCCGGGTCGAGCCGCGGCTCGAGACGATCGTCGAGATGGAGAGCCTCGTCAACGACGGAACCGGCATCGCCCTGTTCAGCGTTGCCCTCGCCCTCCTCGTCGGCGGCGGATCCCTCGCCGGATCGGCGGTCTCCTTCGTCGTCGCGATCATTGGCAGTGCGATCGTCGGCGTCGTCCTCGGCGCGGTCGCGGCCCGCGTCGTCCGCGGCACGGACGAGCACCTGACGAAGCTCACGATCACGGTCGTGCTCGCTTATGGCAGTTACCTGACGGCGGACGCCCTCGGACTGTCTGGGGTGATCACGACTCTCGTCGCGGCGGGCTCCTTCGGGACCATCGCGGGCAAGGCCCTCACCGAGCGAACCCGCGAGATGATCGACGTCGTCTGGGAGTTCGCGGCGTTTCTGCTGACGGCTGGCGTGTTCCTCCTCGTCGGGCTGGCGATCACTCCGTCCACGCTTCGCCTGGCGGCCGAGCCGATCGTCTTTGGCGTGCTCGCGATCCTCGTCGCCCGGGCGATCGTCGTCTACGGGCTGCTCGGGATCCCGTCGATGGTGCTCG
This sequence comes from Candidatus Limnocylindrales bacterium, assembly GCA_038204565.1. Taxonomy (GTDB): domain Bacteria; phylum Chloroflexota; class Limnocylindria; order Limnocylindrales; family CSP1-4; genus CF-46. The sequence continues at coordinate 39,235 of JBBRCU010000013.1, read as the reverse complement.
GACGCGGCGGCCGGAGCGCCTGGGCGATTCCGACCCCGTGGCTCAATGTCCTGGTCTGGGCGGGGCTGCGCGGCGCAGTTTCGGTCGCCCTGGCCCTGTCGATCCCGGCCGACCTGCCGAACCGCGACCTGATCCAGGGCGTCACGTTCGGGATCGTGCTGTTCACCCTGATCGTCCAGGGCTCGACGGCCGGGCTGGTCGTGCGCCGCACCGGGGCGACGCGCCGGGAGACGCCTGCGCCCGTCGACATCCGATCCTGAGGCTGCAGCGAGCCCGCCGCGGCGGCGCAGCGGCCGAGGCCCGGGCCGGCGCGCCCGTCAGACTCCGTTCTCAGCGTCGCCGGAACAGGCCGCGCCGCTCCTGGCCCTCCGCGGACGCACTCCGCCGCCGGCCGGTCCGGCGGAGGATGACATCGAGCTCGTCGCGGTAGGGCCGCCCGATCGGCATCCGATCCAGCCATTCCAGGTAATCGAGGTCGCGTCGGGCAATCTCGCCGATTGACCACCCGGCGAAACGCCCGAAGTTGAGGACGCTCCCGGATGGTTCCCCCGGTGCGGGTCCGGCGGCCCCGAGGCCGTCCGGGCTGCCCATCAGCTCCGGGTCGTAGCCGTGACCCTGGCTCGACCGTCCGCTGGTCCAGTCGCTCGACACGGTGTCCGGGCGGCGCGGCGGCACATCGCCCGCCGGTTTGCCGGTGGCGCGCGGCGGGCTGCTCGGCCGCGGGGCCGACGGTCGGGTCGGGCCAGCCGCCGTCCCGGTCTCGTGGCCGGCCGACGGCTGGCGCTCGGAGGCCCGGGCGGCGACCCGCCGGGCGAGGTCGTGGGCCGCCCGCCGCGACGGATCGCGGAGGACCTCCCACGCGGCGTTGATCGCGGCCATCCGGACGGCCGGGTCCGGCCCGGTCGCGACGTCGGGGTGATATTTCTGGGCAAGCCGGCGATACGCGGCCTGGATCACCTCGTCCTCGGCCTCCGAATCGACCTGGAGGACCTTGTACGGATCGGGCGTGTCGGTCATGTCGGGGCCGTCGGTCCGGGTTGGCGGGCGGCGGGGGCGACGTCTGCCTCGGTCCGGACGAGTGGATCGGACAGGATCCGGGCGATGGCCTCCGCCGGCGCCGCCGGCGGGTCGTCGAGGCGATGGAAGCAGTAGCGGAAGACGTCCCGGGCGGCGGCGCTGATCGGCAGGGCGAGGATCGCGCCGAGCAGCCCGGCGATCGCGCCGCCGACGATCAGAGCGAACATCACGGCGCTCGGATGGAGCTCGACGGCATCGCCCTGAATCTTCGGGACCAGGAAGTAGTTCTCGAGTTGCTGGATGGCCGTGTACAGGATGACCGCGGCGATCGCGACGTCGATGCCGGCGGTCAGCGCGATCAGGACGGCCGGGATCGCGGCCAGGATCGGGCCGATGATCGGGAGCAGCTCGAGGACGCCGGCGATGACCGACAGGAGGATCGCGAAGCGGCCGAAGATCGGATCCACGGTCGCGCTCAGGAACAGCAGACCCGCGAAGGTCGCGACGCCGACGGTGACCCCGAGCACGAGCTGGCCGCGCAGCCACTGACCGAAGACCCGCGAGATCAGGCCGCTGACCGCCGACACGTCGGGCTGCCACGTCGCCGGCAGCGAGCGCTGGGCAGCCGCCTGCAGGGCCGGCCGATCCTTGATCAAGTAGAAGATCCAGACCGGGATCAGGACGTAGCCGACAACGGAGCCGACGATCCCGGCGATCCCGCTGAACACCGGCAGGAGGGCGCCAGGGTCGAGGCCGCCGACCCCCGAGCCAAGCTCCGCGAGCCACGCGTCGATGGCCTGGCGGACCGGCCCCGGCAGGTCGAGGTGGGCATACCTGTCGCTCACCTGGGCCGTGAACGACGGGAACTCCCGGATGAACGCCGAAAGCTGATCGGCAAGCGGACGGACCGTCAGGATCAGGGCCTCGACGACGATCGTGATCACGATCGCGTAGACGATCAGGAGGGACACCCAGCGTGGAATCCCAATCCGGGCCATCCGCTCGACGGGCATGTCGAGGAGGTAGGCCAGGACGAGCCCGACGACGAACGGCCCGAGCGCCGAGCGCCCCTCGTACAAGACGACCGCGGCCACGGCTGCCGCGACGAGCACCAGGACCATTCGCCCGCTGATCGGGCCGAAGCCGGCTCGCGGCCGATCCGTCGGCGCCATCACCCGCTCCTCCATCGCTCGGGCAGACTAGCAGACGTGACCCGCCAGCCTGACCCTCCGCGCCGTGGCGCACCTGCTTCGGCATCGCCCTCCGCGGCTGCGCAAGCGGTGCCGCCTGCCTCCCCGCCTCCTCCGGCCGAGCCGCGCCAGCGCTGGCGGCTGACGTTCTCGCGGGAGGCGGTCCCCGTGGAGGCGGCCGGCCGGGCCGCCCTTGACGCCTGGCAGAAGGCGCTGGCGGGGTCGGGCCTGCCAGTGGCCGGCCTCGAGGTCGGAGGCATTGGTCGCGCCCGGATGTCCTTCGGCGCGCCGCTGCCTGCGGCGGCATCCGGCGAGGGCGAACTCACGGATCTGTGGCTGCTCGAGCGGCGGACGGCCTGGGAACTCCGCGAGGCACTTGCCGATCGCCTGCCCGAGGCCCACCGCTGGGTCGGGGCCGAAAACGTCTGGCTCGGCGCGCCGGCGCTGGCCGGGCGGATCGTCGCCGCGGATTGGCGAGTCGCGATCACGGGCGCCGAGGCCGGCGATCGGGGCCGCCTCGGAGACGCCGTCCGGGCGATCCTGGCTGCTCGATCCCTGCCGCGCGTTCGGCTCAAGGGCGGTTCGGAGCGGAGCTACGACCTGCGACCGCTCCTCGCCGCCGCCGCGGTGCTCGAGAACGAGGCCGACCCCGACGTCCGGGCGGCCGTCCCTGATCGGGGCTTGACCCTCCGGATCCGAACCCGGTTCGACCCCGAAGCCGGCACTGGCCGGCCCGAGGAGGTCGTCGCGGCCCTGGGCGAGGCCGCTGGACTGCCCCTCGCGGCCATCGCGATCATCCGCGAGCGGCTCATCCTCGCCGCCGACGTCAAGACCCCGAAACAGCGCTGATCGCTGTCCTTCGACACTGCCGGCCGCGCTCGATTGACGCTCGGCCGCCTCTCGCCATACACTCCGTCGTCCGCGCTCTGGCCACGGCCTGCGCCTCTCCATGTCCGTTGTCGCGGTCGACCACGACCGCCACGCCACTGTTCGAAGGGTTCCATGTACGCAGTCATCGAGACCGGCGGGAAGCAGTACCGCGTCGAGGTCGGCACCGAGCTCGAAGTCGAGCTGCTCCAGGCGGAGCCCGGCGACAACATCACGCTGGAACGCGTCCTGCTCGTCGGCGACGGCGACGAGGCGGCGATCGGCACTCCGATCGTCGAGAACGCCGCCGTCCTCGCGGAAGTGGTCCGGCGCGATCGCGGCGTCAAGACCATCTCGTTCAAGTACCGCCCGAAGGCCCGCAGCCGCGTCAAGAAAGGTCATCGCCAGGAGGTGATGATCCTGCGGATCACCGACGTCAAGCTCGGCAGCCGGAGCGCCGCCGACGACAAGAAGAAGGCCGACGCCGCGGCGAAGACCGAGCGCCAGCGTCTCGAGGAAGCCGCCGCCAAGCAGGCCGCCGAGGACGCCGCGCTGGCGGCCAAGCTTGCCAGGAGCACGGCTGACAAGGCTCCGGCCAAGGCCTCGACGGCCAAGGCCGAAGCGAAGCCTGCCCCGAAGTCAGGCGCGAAGCCGGCCGCGAAGACCACCAAGGCGCCCGCCGCGAAGGCGTCGGCCGCCAAGGCCGCCCCGACCAAGGCCGATGCGAAGCCGAAGGCCAAGACCCAGAGCGGCGCCGCCGACACCAAGCCGAAGGCGGCCGCCAAGCCGAAGGCGAAGCCCGCGCCGACGAAGAAGGACGAGTAGATCCCATGGCTCACAAGAAAGCAGGCGGCAGCGTCAAGAACGGGCGCGACTCGGTCGGCCAGCGCCTCGGCGTGAAGGCCGGCGACGGCCAGCTCGTCCCGGCCGGGTCGATCATCGTCCGCCAGCGCGGCATGACGTTCCTTGCCGGCGCGGGCACCGGGCTCGGCAGGGACTACACCGTCTTCGCGACCCTGACCGGCAAGGTCAGGTTCGAGCACGCCACCAAGACCAAGAAGCGGATCCGGGTCGTGGCCGTCGAGGCCCCGAGCACCGCGACCGCGGCTGCCAAGGCCTGACCGGCCGCAGTCAGTAGCCGGCGATCACCGGCCGGGCCACCGCCCGGCACGGACGACGTCGGAGGAGAGCCAGAACCGTGAAGCCCGACATCCATCCCAAGTATTTTCAGGCCAAGATCCACTGCGGATCCTGCGGTACCGAGTGGACCGTTGGCTCGACCAGCCCCGAGCTTCGTGTCGACGTATGCGCGAACTGCCACCCGTTCTTCACGGGCAAGCAGACGATCATCGACACGGCCGGCCAGGTCGAGCGGTTCCAGAAGCGCCTGGAGCGCTCCGCCCGAGCGTAGACGCTCGTTCTTCCATCGCATCACCGAACGGCGGGTCCCCGGACCCGCCGCTTTCGATTCGGCGGTGGGCGTCCCCAGCCCTGAACGGGGGCCATCTGCCTCGGATCGTGGGTCTGACGGCCCTGCCCTCGCCGCGGGATTTGGCCTACGGTGTCGAAATCGCTCGCCTGCGAGGCTGCTGGATGGACCAGGATCCGCGCCCCCGAGTCAGCCGACCCCAAGGAGGCCGACCCCATGGTCATTGCGGACAAGGAGTTCACCTACGCAGCACCGGGCAGCTCTGGCAGCCCCGTCCCGCTCAAGGAGCGCTACGACAACTTCATCGGCGGCCGCTGGGTGGCGCCGACGAAGGGCAAGTACGACGTCGACCTGAGCCCGGCGACCGGTCGCGCGATCACCGAGGTCCCGCGTTCCACGGGCGCCGACATCGAGCTCGCCCTTGACGCGGCCCATGCCGCCGCGCCGGCCTGGGGCGAGACGTCGGTCACCGAGCGGTCGCGCGTCCTCAACGCGATCGCCGATGTCATCGATGCGAACAAGGAGATGCTCGCGGTCGCCGAGAGCTGGGAGAACGGCAAGCCCGTGCGCGAGACGCTGGCGGCGGATATTCCGCTGGCGGCCGACCACTTCCGCTACTTCGCCGGCGTGATCCGTGGCGAGGAGGGGTCGATCTCCGAGATCGACAAGGACACCGTCGCTTACCACTTCAAGGAGCCGCTCGGCGTCGTCGGCCAGATCGTGCCGTTCAACTTCCCGCTCCTGATGGCGTCGTGGAAGATCGCCCCGGCCATCGCCGCCGGCAATGCCACGATCGTCAAACCCGCCAGCCCGACGCCGTGGTCGATCCTCAAGCTCATGGAGCTCATCGAGGACATCGTCCCCGCCGGCGTCGTCAACGTCGTGACCGGCCCCGGCGCGGAGGTCGGCGAGGCGCTCGCCACGAGCAAGCGGATCGCCAAGATCGCCTTCACCGGCGAGACGACGACCGGCCGCCGGATCATGCAGGACGCGGCCGAGAACCTGATTCCATCGACCGTGGAGCTGGGCGGCAAGTCGCCGAACATCTTCTTCGACGATGTCATGGCCAGTGAAGACGACTTCCTCGACAAGGCGATCGAAGGGCTCGTCCTGTACGCCTTCAACAAGGGCGAGGTCTGCACCTGCCCGTCGCGGGCGCTGATTCAGGAGTCGATCTACGACCGGTTCATGGAGCGTGCGCTCGAGCGGATCGCCCAGATCAAGCAGGGTCATCCGCTGAACCTCCACACCCAGATCGGACCCCAGGTGTCGGCGGCCCAGCTCGAGAAGATCACCGGCTACGTCAAGATCGGCCTTGACGAGGGCGCCGAGCTTCTCATCGGCGGCAAGCGGAACGTCCTTCCGGGCGACCTGGCCGACGGGTACTACTTCGAGCCGACGGTCTTCAAGGGCAACAACAAGATGCGGATCTTCCAGGAGGAGATCTTTGGACCGGTCCTCGCCGTGACGACGTTCAAGGACGAGGCCGAGGCGCTGTCGATCGCCAACGACACGATGTACGGACTGGGAGCCGGGCTCTGGACTCGCGACTCGACTCGCGCGTTCCGGATGGGCCGGGCGATCAAGGCCGGACGCGTCTGGACGAACTGCTATCACCTGTATCCCGCGGGCGCGGCGTTCGGCGGCTACAAGGCCTCCGGGGTCGGGCGCGAGAATCACAAGATGATGCTCGACCACTACACCCAGACGAAGTGCCTCCTGGTCAGCTACAGCGACAAGGCGCTCGGCCTCTTCTAGGCTTCGCCTCGACGTTCCGAACGGCGGGTCTTCGGATCCGCCGTTCGCGATTCCCCGAGCCACCCGGCGCCGTGATCTCCGCCACGATCAAATCACGACGAACGAGCGCGCGCCACCCTCGACTTGCGCCCGGTTCCGGTGGAATTCGGGGCGCGCGCGTGCTCGTTCATGCGGAAATGATCCGGGGCACGATCAAATGCTCCGCGCGGCCTGCCGCGACTGAACCATCGGACCGCCTCCGTACTCGAGCGCTCGGCCCGACTCGTGGATCCGAGTCCCGAGACGTACTGGATCGAGGGCGGAGTGTCGATCGACATCCGCCCGACAACCCCCGGCCGGCCGCCGATCGTCAGCGTGTATCGCGACCCGTTCGACGGCCCGGAGCCGGTCAAGGCCTACCTCGTGTTCGACGTGAGCGTCCTCGATCGCGCCGCGGTGCTCCAGATCCAGGACCTCGTCGTCCGCTGAGACGCGTCCGCTGAGACGCGTCCGCTACGCTTCGTCGCGTGGTGGACCGGATCGACGCGAGCCTCTGGCATGGCGACAGCCGCGAGCTGCTGGCGCGCGTCGCCGACGCGTCGGTCGACCTCATCTGCACCGACCCGCCGTACAACCTCGGTGGCTATTCGACCGGCAACATCGACATGAGCTGGCGCAAGTCGTTCAACAACGACGTCGCCGCCTGGGACCATGCCTTCGACCCCGCGGAGTGGCTGGCCGAGTTCCGCCGCGTCCTCAAGCCGACCGGCACGATCTTCGCCTTCACGAGCTACAACATGCTCGGCCGCTGGCACGAGGTCTTCGATCCGGTATTCGACACGTTCCAGTTCGTCGTCTGGCACAAGACGAACCCGCCGCCGAAGCTCCGCCGGGCGGGCTTCCTCAACTCGTGCGAGCTGATCGTCGCGTGCTGGGACAAGGGCCACACCTGGAACTTCGGGCGGCAGCGCGACATGCACAACTTCATCGAGAGCCCCATCTGCGCAGGGAAGGAGCGGACCAAGGACCCGGTCCACCCGACCCAGAAGCCGCTCCGGGTGCTCCGCCAGCTGGTCGAATGGGGGTCCAACCCGGGCGACCTCATCCTCGACCCGTTCATGGGGGTGGGCTCCAGCGGCATCGCTGCCGTGGAGCTCGGACGACGGTTCATCGGCATCGAGCTCGAGGAGCCGTACCTCGCCGCGGCCCGTCGCCGGATCGCGGCCGCGGAGGCGCTGGCCGTCGCGGCGAGGGGCGCCAGCCCCGCCACCCGGTAGACTTCCCGGATGCCACGCTACTCATACGGCGGCCAGGCCCTGATCGAGGGCGTCCTGATGCGCGGCCGCGACGCGATTGCCGTCGCCCTCCGCCACCCCGACGGCCGGATCGTCTATGCAACGGAGCGCCTCGACGCGGGATTCCACGGTTCGCGCTGGGCGAAGGTCCCGCTGATCCGCGGCCTCGTCGTCCTGTACGAGACCCTGTTCGTCGGGACCCGCTGGCTCGTCCGGAGCGCGACGGTCCAGGCGGCCGGCAGCGGCGACGAAGGCGACGAGGGCGTCGAGCTCGGCAAGGGTTCGATCGCGCTCATGCTCGGGCTGACGCTCGTGGCGGGCGTCGGGATCTTCTTCCTGCTGCCGCTCCTGATCGCCAGCGTGACGACCTCGAAGATCCCCAACGAGCTCGGCTGGCTCCAGCACCTCGTCGAGGGCCTGATCCGGGTCGGCATCTTCCTCGGCTACCTCCTCCTGATCTCGCGCGCCCCGGACGTCCGGCGGGTCTTCCAGTACCACGGCGCCGAGCACATGACGATCCATGCCCTCGAGGCGGGCGACCCGCTGGTGGTGGACGCGGTCCGCAAGTACCCGACGGCCCACCCGCGCTGCGGCACCGAGTTCCTCGTCGTCGTGATCGCCCTCTCGATCGTCGCGTTCAGCCTCGTCGGCCGGCAGGAGCCCGTCGTCATGGTCGGCAGCCGGATCGCCCTGATTCCGGTGATCGCCGCTGTCGGCTACGAGATCCTCAAGTGGGGCGCGAAGCATCGCGGCAATGCCCTGGTCCGGGCGATCATGTATCCCGGGATCCTCGTCCAGATGATCACCACCCGGCAGCCGACCACCGACATGATCGAAGTCGCGATCGTGTCGATGGAGCAGGCGCTCAAGGCCGACGGTGAGGAGCTCCCCCTAGGGTCCGGAACGATCCCGCGGGACCTCCTCGACCTGCCGAAGCCCGCGCCCGAGCCTGGCCCGACCACCGTCACGATCGACCCGCCCCTGCCGGGAGCATGAGCGGCGACGCGGACCGGACCGGCCTCGATGCCCGGCTGCGCGAGGTCGTCAGCCAGTACGACGACGTCCAGGCGAAGCTCGTCACCCCCGAGGTCTCCCGCGATCCCGACCAGCTTCGGACCCTCGGCCGCGAGATGGCCCGGCTCGAGCCGGTCGTCCAGGCGTTCCAGGCCCTCGAGGCGACGCGATCGGAGCTCGCCGGCGCCCGCGAGATGCGCGACGGGGCCGATGCCGACCCGGAGATGAAGGCGATGGTCGCCGACGAGATCGCCCGCCTGACCGCCGCGGAGGACCGCCTCCTCGAGGAGATGAAGGTCCTCCTCCTGCCGCGCGACCCGAACGACGACCGCGACGTGATCCTCGAGATCCGGGCCGGCGCAGGCGGTGACGAGGCGGCCCTGTTTGCCGCCGAGCTCTATCGCATGTACGTCCGCTACGCCGAGCGCCACCGCTATACGCCCGAGCTCCTGAGCATGAACGAGACCGGGATCGGCGGGATCAAGGAGGCGATCGTCCAGATCCACGGCGACGGGGCGTACAGCCGCCTGAAGTTCGAGGGCGGGGTCCACCGCGTCCAGCGGATTCCCGCGACGGAGTCGTCGGGCCGGATCCACACCTCGACGGTCACCGTCGTCGTCCTGCCCGAGGTCGACGAGGTCGAGATCGAGATCGACGAGGAGAGGGACATCCGGATCGACGTCAAGCGCTCGTCCGGCCCGGGCGGCCAGTCGGTGAACACGACCGACTCGGCGGTCCGGATCACCCACTTCGAGAGCGGCCTCGTCGTCGAGATCCAGGACGAGAAGAGCCAGCACAAGAACAAGGCCAAGGCCCTCTCTGTCCTTCGCTCCCGGCTGTATGACCGCCAGCAGGCGAAGCAGCGCGAGGCCGATTCGGCCGCCCGCCGGTCGATGGTCGGCGGCGGTGACCGGTCCGAGAAGATCCGGACCTACAACTTCCCCCAGGATCGCCTGACCGATCATCGGATCGGACTGGACCTGTCCGCCCTGCCGCGGGTGATGGACGGCGACATCGATCGCCTGATCGACGCCCTCGTCATGGCCGACCAGGCCGACCGCCTCGCCGAGATCACCGGAGGCGACGATGCCCGAACAACCTGATCGGAATGGCGCAGCCGCCGCAACCACCGCGACCGCCGACGGCGCCGACCGGGCCGGCGGCACGGCCACCACCGACGCCACCGCCGCCGCCACCACGACGACGGCAACCGACGCCTCCGCCGTGGCGAGCGGCGGGCTACTGGTCGACCCGCGCGTCGTCCCGATCCAGCAGGCAACGGACCTCGGCAGTGTCCAGGTCCTGAAACACGGCAACCTGTTCCTCCTGACCGATCCGTTCGGCGACATCCACCCGGATTCGCGCGGACTGGGCCTGTACCGCTCCGACACCCGTCTTCTGTCGTGCTGCGTTCTGCGCGTCGGCGGTGTCCGGCCCGTCCTCCTCCAGGGCTCCATGGGCGGGAACTACCGAGGCTCTGTCCAGCTCACCAACCCGAGCGCCGACCGCAACCCGGACGCCAAGGTCCATCCGGAGGCCGACGTCGCCGGCCGGACGATCGGGATCTCCCGCGACCACCTGATCGGCAACGACGGGCTGTCGGAGCGGGTCCGGATCGTCAACCACGCCGAGCGCGACCTCGAGTTCGCGGTCGAGCTCGAGCTGGGCTACGACGGAGCCGACATCTTCGAGGTTCGCGGCTATCCGCGGCCCGAGCGCGGCACCCTCCTCCCGATCGCCCTCCGCCCGGACCGCGCGACGTTCCGCTACGACGGCCTCGACGGGATGCGCCGCTCGACGCATATCGCCTTCTCGGATGTCGCTGCGGAGTTCGGGCCGATCGACGACCGGCTCGAGGACCAGCTGGTCCAGGGCGGCTCCGTCCGCTACCGATGGCAGTTCCACCTCTCATCCGGGGAAAAGCGAGACCTGAGCTGGACGATCTGGGCGACGATCGCCAGGGTCGCCGAGGGCCGCGTCTCCGACGATGAGCGAGCCCAGGCCAGCGAACGGGCGATCCGCGCCACCGAAGTCACGCGGGCCGAGCCGACCAGCCCGGCCGCGCTCTTCCCTGACCCACCCCTGGTCAGCGCCGACGACGGATCGGCCGCGTATCACGCCTGGAGTCGCGGCACGACCGCGATCCAGACCGACCACGAGCTGTTCAACCTGACGCTCGGCCGGTCCCTGGCGGACCTCCGCCTCCTGATCAACGACGGCCCCGGCCCCGGCCAGCGCTACGTCGCCGCCGGCGTCCCGTGGTTCACCACCCTGTTCGGCCGGGACGCCCTGATCTCGTCCTTCCAGGCCCTGGCATTCCGGCCCCAGATCGCGGTCGAGACGCTGGGCGTCCTCGCCGCGTACCAGGCGACCGAGGTCGACGATTGGCGCGACGCCGAGCCCGGCAAGATCCTCCACGAGCTCCGCCTCGGCGAGATGGCCGGCGCCGGCGAACTGCCGCACACCCCGTATTACGGCTCGGTCGACTCGACGCCGCTCTGGCTGATCGTGTTCGGGGCGACGTTCGACTGGACCGGCGACCGGGCGTTCCTCGACCGCCTCTGGCCGAACGCTCTCGCCTGCCTCGACTGGATCGACCACTACGGCGACAAGGACGGCGACGGGCTGGTCGAGTACGAGCGGCGATCAGCCCGCGGACTCCTCAACCAGGGCTGGAAGGACTCGGGCGACGCGATCCGCGACCGCAACGGGCGGGGACCGACGATGCCGGTCGCCCTGGCCGAGGTCCAGGGCTACGTCTTCGACGCCAAGCGCCGGATGGCCGGCCTCGCCACCGTCCGCGGGGAGACGGATCTGGCAAACCGCCTCCTGGCCGAAGCCGAGGCTCTCCGGCAGCGGTTCGAGGAGCGGTTCTGGGTCGAGGATCAGCGCTACTACGCGATGGCCCTCGACGGCCGGAAGCGCCACCTCGACGCAATCGGGTCGAACGCGGGCCAGTGCCTGTGGTCCGGGATCGTCTCGCCCGCCCGGGCCCGGGATGTCGTCGACCGACTGATGAGCCCGGCGATGTTTTCCGGCTGGGGGATCCGGACCTACGCCGAGGGCCAGCCCGGCTACAACCCGATCGGCTATCACACGGGCTCGGTCTGGCCCCACGACACGTCGCTGATCGCGGCCGGCCTCAAGCGCTACGGTTTCCACGACGAGTCGAACCGCCTCATCGGCCGGGTCTTCGAGGCGGCCCAGCAATTCGACGAGTACCGCCTGCCCGAACTCTTCTGCGGCTTCGACCGTGGCGATGTCGCTCAACCGGTGCCCTACCCGGTCGCCTGCTCGCCGCAGGCCTGGGCCGCGGCCGCATCCTTTCTCTTCGTCGAGACGATGCTCGGGCTGCGCGCCCATGCCTCGGCCGGCGAGCTGGAGCTGCATCATCCGATCCTCCCGGAATGGATCGGCAAGATCACCCTGACGAACCTCCGAATCGGCGACGGGTCGGTCGACCTGCTCTTCCATCGCTGGCGCGGGACGACGAGCGCAGAGGTCCTCCGGAAGGTCGGCGACCTGTCGGTGACGATCCGGCTCTGAGCCGGGACGAGACGCGCCCCTGACCGCGATCGACTGCGGTCGACCGCGGGAATGCCCAACCGACGCGACAACGCGCGACACGACACGACACGAGGGAGCGGACGGGGAATGGCCACGATCGGCGACAGCATCGCGGACGCGACGACGCGCCTCCGGGCGTCCGGCTCGGAGACAGCCCGGCTGGACGCCGAGCTCCTCCTCGGCTGGGCGATCGGGGCGGACCGGACGTCGATCGTGGCCCACCGCGACGCGCCCGTCGGGGCCGACGCCCTCACCCGGTTCGAGGCCGGGGTCGAGCGTCGAGCGGCCGGCGAGCCGGTCGCCTACATCCGCGGGATCAAGGAGTTCCACGGTCTCGCCTTCGTCGTCGATCCGCGCGGGCTGATCCCGCGGCCCGAGACCGAGGCCCTTGTCGACGCGGCGGTCGCCGAGGTCATGGCCCGCCTGGCCCTTCGAGCCGGCGAGGCCGGTGGCGGCGACCTCCGCGGCGGTGATCCCGTTCGCGTCGCCGACGTCGGGACCGGCAGCGGCGCGATCGCCGTCTCCCTGGCGGTCGAGCTCCGCAAGCGGCGGGTGACGATGGGCCGGAACGTGACGATCGCGGCGACCGACGTCTCGCCCGATGCGCTCGACCTCGCCCGCGAGAACGCCGTCGGCCATGCGGCAGCGGACGGGATGCGGTTCATCGAGGCCGAATTCTTCCCGCCCGTCCTGCCCGACAACGGAGCGTCCCTCGACATCATCCTCGCCAATCTCCCCTATGTCCGGACCGACGCCATCGCGGATCTGCCGATCGCCGCCTCGTTCGAGCCGCGGTTGGCCCTCGACGGCGGTCCGGATGGCCTTGACGTCATCCGGGCCCTGCTCAGGCTGCTCCCCGACCGGCTGACCGAGGACGGCGTCGCGATCCTCGAGATCGGATCCGATCAGGGCGTTTCGGGCCCGGCCGCGGTGGCTGCGGTGCTGCCGGGCTGGACGGCGGTGGTCGAGCCGGACCTGGCCGGCCTGCCGCGGCTCCTTCGCGTCGGGCGCGGATGACGGCCGTGACGCGCGACGGCGCCCGTCCGACGCCCGGCTTCCCGATCGGGCTGATCGCGCTCGATCTCGACGGGACTCTGATCGGCGAGGACCTCGTCCTGGGCCGGCGGACAGTGGCCGCGATCGGCGCGGCACGCGACCGGGGGATCGCCGTCTCGATCGTCACCGGCCGGATGACGACGAGCGCATTGCCCTACGCCCGGACCCTGGGCCTCGTCGACCCGATCGTCGCCTACCAGGGGGCCCTCGTTCGGGCCCTGTTGCCGCCCGATCGCGATCCGCGGCTCGGCCGCATCCTGGCCCACCGCCCGCTCGCGGCCGATGCCGCGCGGGAGGTCATCGCCTGGGCAAGGAGCGTCGGGCTGGAGCCCCACGTCAACCACCTCGAGCGGTTCATCATCCAGGCCGACGACCCGCGGGCCGAGGACTATTCGACGTTCCTGGGCGCGCGCGCGGAGGTCGTGCCGGATCTGATCCGCTGGCTCCGCTTCCCGGTCTCGAAAGTGATTTCTGTGGCAGCTGCCTCCGAGCCGATCCCGGAGTCGGTCCTCGCCGACGGCCGGGCGCGGTTCGCCGGTCGCGCCGCGGTCACGATCAGCCACCCGCGCTTCCTCGAGTTCCTCGCCCCGGGCGTCTCGAAGCTCGTCGGCGTCCGCCACCTGGCGCGGCGGGCGGGCGTGCCCCTCGGCCGTGTGCTGGCCGTGGGCGACCAGTTCAACGACCTCGAGATGATCGCCGGTGTCGGCCACGGTGCGGCGATGCCGAGCGCGCCCGAGGCCGTTCGCGCGGCCGCCCGGTACGTGGCCCCGGCGCTCGCCGACGAGGGCGCGGCCCAGCTCATCGAGCAGCTCGTCCTCGTCGCCCCGGCGATCGCGGCGCGGAACGCCGACGCGCTCGCGGCCGCCCATGCTGCAGACGCCGGACGGGCGGGAACCGCCGCATGACGGCCCGGGTCGTGGTCGATGACGAGGCGGGCCGGGCCGCCGCGGCGGAGGTCCTGCGTGCCGGCGGGATCGTCGCCCTGCCGACCGACACGGTCTACGGGATCGCCGTCGCGCTCGACACGCCCGGCGGCGTCGAGGCCCTCTTCGCGGCGAAGCAGCGACCCCCGGACAAGGGGATCATGCTGCTCCTCGCCGACGTCGCCCAGGCGCCCACGATCGGGGCGTGGCCGGCGACCGCGGCCGCCCTCGCCGACGCCTTCTGGCCGGGCGGACTGACCGTCATCGTCCCGCAACGGCCGGATGTCGCCCTGCCGGCCGCCCTGACCGGCGGCGCGCCGACGATCGGCCTGCGGGTCCCGGATCACGACGCCCCGCGCGCCCTCGCCCGCGCGGTCGGCCCGATCCCGACGACCTCCGCCAACTTCTCAGGTGTCGCGGAGGCCCGCGACGCGGCCGGGATCGTCGAGCAGCTCGGCGACGCGGTCGCCCTCGTCCTCGACGGCGGCCCGGCTCGCGGCGGCCCGGCCTCGACCGTCGTCGACTGCACGGTGGATCCGCCGCGGATCCTGCGCGCGGGGGCGGTCCCGGTCGCCGCGGTGGAGCGAGTCCTCGGCCGCCACGTCGATCGCTCCGCCTGACGGCCATGAGCGGGCACCCCGCTCGCCGCGAATGGACCGGCGGAGCCGTCGCCCGGCGTGGGAAGATATCCGGACCACGACCCGCCCGCGCACCGGACGATCGCGCCCGGCGGGCTGCGGCGGCGGGGCGGCACCCCGGCCGGACAGGTCCCCACGAGGAGGCGCGACGGATGGCGATCACCGAGCAGGTCCATGCCGGCGCCACGATCGCCGAGATCGACCCCGACCTCTGGGCGGCGATGGAGGGCGAGCGCCATCGCCAGCACGACAAGATCGAGCTGATCGCCTCGGAGAACTACACCTCGGCCGCGGTCATGGAGGCCCAGGGCAGCTGGCTCACCAACAAGTACGCCGAGGGTCTGCCCGGCAAGCGCTACTACGGCGGCTGCGAGTTCGTCGACATCGCCGAGAACCTCGCCCGTGAGCGCGCCCTGAAGTTGTTTCCCGGTGCCGAGCACGTCAATGTCCAGCCCCACTCCGGCGCTCAGGCGAACCTGGCCGCCTACTTCAGCGTGATCGATCCGGGCGATCGGATCCTCGGGATGAAGCTCGACCAGGGCGGCCATCTCACCCACGGGATGAAGTTGAACTTCAGCGGCCGCCTGTACGAGGTCCACGCCTACGGCGTCTGCGCGGACACCGAACGGATCGACTACGACGCGCTCGAGGCACAGGCGGCCGAGGTCCGCCCGAAGGTGATCGTGGCCGGCGCCTCGGCCTACCCGCGAATCTTCGACTTCGAGCGGATGGCCGCGATCGCCCACGGTGTCGGCGCCCTCCTCTTCGTCGACATGGCCCACATCGCCGGGCTGGTCGCGGCGGGCGTCCATCCGTCGCCGTTCCCCCATGCCGACATCGTCACGACGACCACCCACAAGACGCTCCGCGGGCCGCGCGGCGGGCTGATCTTCAGTCGCCACGAGCTGCCGCCGGAAGTCGACCCGACCGCCTTTCCGAACGTCAAGGGCGCGCCATCCGCGTCAGGCGCCCTCGCCGCGACCATCGACCGATCGGTCTTCCCGGGCATCCAGGGCGGTCCGCTGATGCACGTGATCGCCGGCAAGGCGGTCGCCCTCCAGCTGGCCCTCGGGGAGGAGTTCCGGCGAGACCAGCGGCGGACGGTGGAGAACGCGGCGATCGTCGCCGGCGTCCTCGCCGAGCGCGGCCTCCGGATCGTGTCCGGCGGGACGGACAACCACCTGATGCTCGTTGACGTGACGACCGGCGGCGTGACCGGCAAGGAGGCCGAGCACCTCCTCGACGAGATCGGGATCACCGTCAACAAGAACCAGATCCCGTTCGACAAGCAGCCGCCGAACACGTCATCGGGGATCCGGGTCGGAACGCCGGCCGTGACCTCGCGCGGGATGGGCGTCGACGAGATGAGCGAGATCGGGACGCTCATCGCCGACGCGATCGAGCAGCGTGACGACGGCGCCGCCCAGGCGTCGCTGGCGGCGCGCGTGGCGGCGATCAGCGGGCGGTTCCCGGTGCCTGGCCTCCAGCGATGATGGACGCGGCCACGGCGTCCGGCCGACGGGGGATCCGCCGGGCGTGATCATCTCGAGCTCTGCCGGCGCGGCATTGCCATTCCTGGCGGTCGGCCTCGTCGGCGCGGCCGTCGTCTCGTTCCTGCTCACACCGCTCGTCCGGCGGATCGCGATCCGGTATGGCGCCATCGACCACCCCGACGCGCGCAGGGTCAATGTCCGGCCGGTCCCGCGCGGCGGCGGCGTGGCCGTCGCGATCGCCTTCATCGTCGTCGCTGCGCTCATGCTGGCGCTCAACGAGGTCGTCGCGTTCGCGTTCGTCCCGACCAACATCGACCTCGTGGATGTCGTCGGCCTCTTGATCGGCGGCGCACTCGCAACCGCTTTCGGGGTGATCGACGACGCCCTCGACCTGCGGGCCCGGTGGCAGTTCGCCGGCCAGCTCGGGCTGGCCCTGTTCGCGATCGCGACGGGCTACGTCGTCGTGTTCATCGCGAACCCACTCGGGGGGCAGCTCCACCTCCCGATCCCGGTCGCCTACGGCTTCTCGATCCTGTGGATCGCCGGGATGATCAACAGCATCAACTTCATCGACGGGCTGGACGGCCTGTCGTCGGGGATCGGGCTGATCGCCGCGATCACGCTCGGCGTGATCAGCCTGACCCAGGACGTCAGCCAGCCGTTCGTGGCGGTCCTCTGCTTCGTCCTGGCGGGATCTCTCCTCGGATTCCTCCGCTGGAACTTCCACCCCGCGACGATCTTCGCCGGCACGAGCGGGGTGATGTTCCTCGGCTACACCCTGGCCCTGCTGTCGATCCTCGGAGCGGCCAAGGTGGCGGTCGCGATGCTCGTCCTCGGCGTGCCGATCATCGATGCCTTCTGGATCATCGTCCGGCGGATCGCCGGTGGCCGCTCGCCATTCTCACCGGACCGCGGCCACCTTCACCACCGTCTGCTCGACGTCGGGTTGTCCCACCGCCAGACCGTCCTCCTGATCTACGGGATCTGCATCGCCCTTGGCGTGCTCGCCCTCGTCCTCTCCGGCGCGACCCAGATCTACGCCTTCGTCGGCGTGTTCGTGGCCAGCGGGTTCGTCCTGTTCATCCTCGCCCGGGGCGGCCTTGATCCCGACGCCTTCGGGCCGGACGATCGCGACGAGGACGACGGGCGCTACTGAGTGCACCCGGGCCGGTGCTAGGATCGCGCCCGCCGGTCACCGACCCGGTCCGTCACCGCGGGGTACTGACCGCTGGAATACATCGTCGGAGCGTTCGTCGTTCTCGGCTTCCTCGCGATCACGACCCGATTCATCGCGCGCGATGAATCGGGCAGGATCCGGCTGCCCCGGGTCGTCGACGACTCGATCGGGATGTGGGCCCTCCGCCGGGCCACGGGCCGGCGCCTGTGGGAGCGGCCGTGGGACGGCGAGCCCGGGCACGAGGATCACCCGCTCGAACCGGACTCGGCGGAGACGACGATCATGGCGCGCCAGCTTGCGCGCGCCCGGTTCATCGCCGCGCGCAGCGAGAGACGCGAGATCGTGGTCAGCCCTTCGCCGGTCCTCGATCTACGGCGGCGAACCCAGCAGACAACGCCGAAGCCGCGCGCGGCGCGATCGCCCAGGGTCGCCCTCCTCGAGTCACTGGTCGCCGTCCTGGCCGTGGCGGCCGTCGCGTTCGGCGTCGCGTTTCAGCCATGGTCGCTGAGCGAGGCAAAGGGATCCTCGCCGCGGCCGCCCTTCCAGAGCCAGTCGACCGCGGGCGAGCCGAGCGCGGCCACGTCAATGGTCCCGGCCGAGGCGACACAGAGCGCCGGCGGCTCGGTCATGACGGACCTGACGCCCCCGGACGCCGTGATCACCGGCCTCACGAAGCAGACCATCAGCGGCAGCAGCAAGCTCCGCCTGACCTTGACCTGGACCCTGACGGACAGCGGGTCCGGGCTGCGGAGCCAGCTCCTCCAGGGCCGAACCGACGACGGCTCCTGGGTGTCGCTGTCGCTCGCCACCGGGTCGACCCGGACGGCGGCATTCTCGATGTCGCCCGGCCACCTCTACACGTTCCGGATTCGCGGCGTCGACGGTGCTGGCAACGTCGGATTGTTCGCGGTCCAGGGCATCCGGATTTGAGGTTGCGGCAAGGTTCCGCTGGCGGACCGACCATGGGCCTCTGCTATACTCCGCGGGCCTTGTCAGGTCAGCCATGATCGAGCCCGGCCGCGGAGCGGCGTACGCCGCCCTCTTCTCGGAGATCGGCCTCTCCCTCCTGGTCACGACCCTGATCGGCGTGCTGGCCGGCCGCTGGGTGGACGGCCAGCTCGGAACCCTGCCGTTGTTCGTGATCCTCGGCTTCCTCGCGGGGGCCGGCTCCGGAACAGTGATGATCGTCCGGCTGGTCGGAAGGTTCCTCAAGACGTTGGACTGAGCGGCCCACGGGCTGCGAACAATCGGGCGAGCGCGGCATCGGGCCGCGCTCCTGTGTGTGGAGGCAGAGTGTCGAGCGAGCAGGTCGCGACCGACGTGGTCGGCGGAACCTCCGGGGACGCCCCGGCGCCCGCGCCAAAGGCTGGTCGACGGATCGCGCCGCGCTGGCTTCTCCTGATCGCCGCCGTCATCGTCGTCGACATCTTCGCGTTCATCGCCTTTCCCCAGACGCCGAGGGGCGGGGTGGCCGGTGATCCGTGCTCGTTCCCGGCGTGCTTCATCGAGAACAGCCTGGAATTCCCGGCGGCCCACAACGTCGTCGACCTCGCCCCTGATTCGCCGATCGCGGCGACCGACCTTGTGACGTTCCATCCGGCGATCAGCTCGACGATCCTGACAATGTGGCTCGTCATGGCCATCGTCATCGTCGGTGCGGTCCTCATGACCCGCGGCTCGACGCTCGTGCCGCGCCGCGGGCAGAACGTCTTCGAGTTCGTCTACGAGTTCCTCAGCGACTTCGGCATCGGCATCGCCGGCGCCGCTGCCAAGCCGTACATCCCCATCTTCGTCGCCGCCTTCCTGCTGATCCTGTTCGACAACTGGATCGGGCTCGTCCCGCCGGTCGGCAAGATCGACCTGCTGCGGGCGCCGTCGAGCGACGTCAACATCACCATCGGGATGGCTCTCGTCAGCTTCCTGATCTTCGAGTTCGAGGGCTTCCGGGCCCTCGGCATCCGGGGCTACCTCGGCAAGTTCTTCCCGCTCTACGAGTTCCGCAACGGGATCGGGGCCGGGATCATCGCCCTCTTCGTCGGCCTGATCGAGCTGATGCTCGAGTTCGTCAAGCCGGTCACGCTGTCGATGCGCCTCTTCGGCAACATCTACGGTGGCGAGGTTGCCCTCGGGGTCATCACGACCCTGACCGTGAGCCTGATCCCGGTCCTGCTGATCTCGCTCGAACTCATGCTCAACGCGATCCAGGCTCTCATCTTCAGCGTCCTGACCCTGATCTTCATCGTGCTGGCCATCGAGAGCCACCACGAGGAGGAGGGCCACATCGCCGAGGACGTCGTCCACGAGATCACCGGGTCGGAGCCCGGAGGGCTCCAGCCCGCCCATTGACGCGCCGCCCAAGGCGCACCACAAGCAACCACGGTTCGCATGACCCCGGGCGCATCGCCCGGGACCAGGAGGAGTCACGAATGGAGCACATCGGCGCCGGTCTTGCCGCCCTCGGGGTCTTCGGCCCCGGCATCGGCATCGGCATCCTCGCCGGCATGTCGGCCCAGGCGATCGGGCGCAACCCCGACGCAGCCGGCCAGATCCGCGGCATCGCGATCATCCTCGCGGCGTTCGCCGAGGGTCTCGGCGTCCTGGCGATCGTCGTCGGCCTGCTCGCGATCTTCATCAAGGGCTAGCCGGGCCGGGATCGGAGAACCCCATCGTGGACCTGCTGTCCGTGGCGTCCGCCGCCGGCCATGAGGCCATTCGCCTCAGCGCCGACGCGGAGCCCCTGTTCCAGATCAACCTGTTCCAGGTCGTCATCGCGGCGGCCAACTTCGTGGTCTTCCTGGCGCTGATCTGGACGTTCGCGTTCAAACCGGTGTCGAAGATGCTCGAGGATCGGAAGGTCCGGATCGAGCAGGGCCTGGCGGACGCCGAGCAGGCGCGCCGCGACCGCGAGAACGCGGAGGAGGGTCGGATCGGCGCGCTCCAGGAGGCTCGCCGCGAGGCGAATGAGATCCTCGCCCGGTCCCAGAAGCTGGCTGACGAGTCGCGCGAGCGCGATCTGGCTGCCACCCGCGAGGAGCTCGAGCGCATCCGCGTCCGGGCCAGCGCGGATCTCGAAGCCGAGAAGCTCCGGGCCATCGCCGATGTCCGGGCGGAAGTCGCCGATCTCGCCCTTCGGGCGGCCAGCCGGGTCGTCGGCGAGACGATGACCGACGAGCGCCAGCGTCGGCTCGTCGAGGAGTTCCTGGCCGAGACCGGCACCGCGTCGGCGCCCGCTGGCACGAAGGGCCAGAACGGCTGATGGCCAAGCGCGACAGCGCGCCGCGGCGCTACGCCGAGGCCGCCTTCCAGCTCGCCACCCGCGACGGCTCGATCGAGACGTGGCGGCGCGAACTCGAGCAGGCGGCCGCCGCCACGGACGGCCAGCTGATGGACGTCCTCGCCAACCCTGCCCTGCCGCTCGACCAGCGTCTCGATGTCACGAACCGCGTGTTCGCGAACCTGAGCCAGCCGGTTCGCAGCATCCTCGCCCTCCTGGTCCGGCGGCGCCGGATCGAGCAACTGCCGCGCGTCGCCGCCGAGTTCGTCCGGCTCGACGACATCCGCCAGGGGATCACTCACGCCACCGCCACCAGCGCCGCGCCGCTCACCGACCTCGAGGTCAAAGCCCTGACGGCCCGCCTCGAGCAGCTCAGCGGCGGCCGCGTTGAACTGACCACCGACGTCGATGCCGGATTGCTCGGCGGGATCATCGTCCGCGTCGGCGACCGACTCATCGATGGAAGCGTCCGGGGCCGCCTCGAGCGACTCCGAAACCAGCTCGCCGCCGGGACCATCTAGACCCGGCCGCCGGCCCATTCCAACCGCCCACCCACCCACCTGTCGCTCAGCTCCCGGGAGTCACCGAATGGCCATCCGATCCGACGAGATCACCAGCATCATCAAGTCGTCGATCGATTCGTTCGACGCGGCGACCGAGACGCGCAGCGTCGGGACGGTCGTCGAGGTCGGCGACGGGATCGCCCAGATCTACGGGCTCGACGGCGCCCTCGCGTCCGAGATGCTCGAGTTCCCCGGCGGCGTCATGGGCATGGCCCTCAACCTCGAGGAGGAGACGGTCGGCGCGGTCATCCTCGGCGACGCCCGCGCGATCAAGGAAGGCGACACGGTCAAGACCACGGGGCGCGTCGTCGAGGTTCCCGTCGGCCAGGCGCTGCTCGGCCGGGTGGTCGACCCGCTCGGTCGCCCGCTCGACGACAAGGGCCCGATCGCGGCGACGAAGACCCGCCCGGTCGAGCGGATCGCCCCCGGCGTCATCGTCCGGAAGTCCGTCGACACGCCGGTCCAGACCGGGATCAAGGCGATCGACGCGCTGATCCCGATCGGCCGCGGCCAGCGCGAGCTGATCATCGGTGACCGCCAGACCGGCAAGACCGCGATCGCGATCGACACGATCATCAACCAGAAGGGCAAGGGGCTCGTCTGCATCTACGTGGCGATCGGCCAGAAGCTCTCGACCGTGGCCCAGACCGTGGCCATCCTCGAGAACAACGGGGCCATGGGCCACACGGTCGTCGTCGTCGCCGGCGCCGAGGATCCCGCGCCGCTCCAGTACCTCGCGCCGTACGCCGGTGTGGCGATCGCCGAGGAGGTCATGGAGAACGGCGTCGAGGTTGAGGGCGAGGGGCTGGTCAAGGATGCCCTGTGCGTCTATGACGACCTCAGCAAGCACGCCTGGGCCTACCGCGAGATGTCGCTCCTGCTCCGCCGCCCGCCGGGCCGCGAGGCGTACCCCGGCGACGTCTTCTACCTCCACTCCCGGCTCCTCGAGCGGGCCGCCCGGATGAATGACGAGAACGGCGGCGGCTCCATCACCGCCCTGCCGATCATCGAGACCCAGGCCGGCGACGTGTCGGCCTACATCCCGACGAACGTCATCTCGATCACGGACGGCCAGATCTTCCTCGAGACCGACCTGTTCAACGCCGGCCAGCGGCCTGCCCTGAACATCGGCATCTCGGTATCGCGTGTCGGCTCGGCCGCCCAGACCAAGGCAATGAAGAATGTCGCAGCGCCGCTGAAGCTGGACCTCGCCCAGTACCGGAGCCTGGCCGCGTTCGCCCAGTTCGCTTCTGATCTCGACAAGGCCACTCGTGACCAGCTGACCCGCGGCGAGAAGCTCTCCGAGATCGTCAAGCAGCCGCAGTACCAGCCGCTCGCGGTCGAGAAGCAGGTCGCGATCCTGTACGCCGCGACGAAGGGCAAGCTCGACGACATTCCGACCTCTCGGGTCAAGGACTTCGAGATCGGCCTGTACCGGTTCCTCGAGTCGGACCAGCCGCAGATCCTCGAGGAGCTCGGCCGGACCAAGAACCTGACAGACGAGCTCCGGGCGGCCCTCGACTCGGCCATCGACGACTTCCGCCAGCAGTTCAACGCCTGATGATCGACGCCATGGTGAGCGGTGTCCCGGTAGCAGACCTCGGCAGGCCTGCGGATCGGCCCGGCGTCGCCTCTTCGTTCGTTGGTTCGAGCGCGCGGCGCACGATCAGCGGCGCCGAGGTGAGCCTTGGCTAGCCAGCGCGACATCCGCCGCCGAATTCAGAGCTCGAAGAACATCAAGCAGATCACCCGGGCGATGCAGTTCGTCGCTGCCTCGAAGCTGAAGCGCGCCCAGGAGGCGACCCTCTCGTCGCGGCCGTATGCGGAAAAGCTCGACGAGGTCCTCGCCGACCTGGCGAACGTCCTCGACGGGGACGACCATCCGCTCCTCGTCCGGCGGGAGGCCGGCAAGCGTCTGATCATCCTGATCACGACCGACCGCGGCCTGGCCGGCGGCCTCAACACGAACACCGTCCGGTTCGCTGCCCAGCAGATCGCGGAGACGGGCGGCGACCTCACCGTCGTGACCGTCGGCCGCAAGGGTCGTGACGCGATGCGCCGCGCGCGCGTCCCCCTCGCGGCCCACTTCGAGGGCTTCGGCGACCGGCCCGCCTTCGCCGACGTGCTGCCCGTCGCTCGGCTCATCACCGACGACTACCTCGCCGGCATCTACAACCGGGTCGACATCATCTACAGCCACTTCGTCTCGACGCTCGTCCAGAGGGCGTCGATGGTCGAGTTGCTGCCGATCGTGCCGCCGCCCGACACGGAGGGGATCCCCGGCAATCAGTTCATCTTCGAGCCGAACGCCGGGGCCGTGCTCGAGCGCCTCGTCCCGCGCTACGTCGCGACGCGCCTGTTCCAGGCCGTGCTCGAGGGCAAGGCCAGCGAGGAATCGAGCCGGATGGTCGCGATGAAGAACGCGACCGAGAACGCCGAGGAACTGATCGAGGATCTGACCCTCGCCTACAACAAGGTCCGCCAGTCCAACATCACCCGCGAGATGATCGAGATCGCGTCCGGCGCCAAGGCCGGCTGACGCGAGCAGGAGGCCAGACAACCCCATGGCGAGCGCAGCACCCGCCGCGACCGGGAAGGTGATCCAGATCACCGGCCCCGTCGTCGACATCGAGTTTCCCGCCGGCCGCCTGCCGGCGATCTACAACGCCGTCGCGATCCAGCGTCCGGGTCAGCCCGACCTCGTCTGCGAGGTCCAGCAGCATCTCGGCAACAACTGGGTTCGAGCCGTGGCGATGACGACCACCGACGGGCTCGCCCGCGGCGTCGACGTCCTCGATAGCGGCGGTCCGATCTCGGTCCCCGTCGGCGAGGTCACCCTTGGTCGAGTGTTCGACGTCCTCGGCAACGCGATCGACGGCAAGGCGGCGGTCGACCGTTCGAAGACCCTGCCGATCCACCGCAGCGCCCCGGCCTTCGACCAGCAGACGACCGAGGTCGAGATCTTCGAGACCGGCCTGAAGGTCATCGACCTGATCTGCCCGTTCAAGAAGGGCGGCAAGATCGGGATCTTCGGCGGGGCCGGCGTCGGCAAGACCGTCATCATCCAGGAGCTGATCAACAACGTCGCGAGCAAGCACGCGGGCGTGTCGGTCTTCGCCGGTGTCGGCGAGCGCTCCCGCGAGGGCAACGACCTGATCGCGGAGATGACCGAATCGGGCGTCATCAAGAGCACGGCGTTCGTCTTCGGCCAGATGAACGAGCCACCCGGCGCCCGCCAGCGGGTCGGCCTGACCGCCCTGACGATGGCCGAGTACTTCCGCGACGAGGAGCACCGCGACGTCCTCCTCTTCATCGACAACATCTTCCGCTTCACCCAGGCGGGCTCGGAGGTCTCGGCGCTTCTCGGCCGGATGCCGTCGGCAGTCGGCTACCAGCCGAACCTGGCGACGGAGATGGCTGGTCTCCAGGAGCGGATCACCTCGACCAAGGACGGCTCGATCACGTCGCTCCAGGCGGTGTTCGTCCCCGCCGACGACTACACCGACCCGGCCCCGGCCACGACCTTCGCCCATCTCGACTCGACGATCCGCCTCGAGCGCTCGATCGCCGAGCTCGGCATCTACCCCGCGGTCGATCCGCTGACCTCGACCTCGCGCGTCCTCGACCCGAATGTCGTCGGCCAGGAGCACTACGACGTCGCCCAGGAGACGAAGCGGGTCCTCCAGCGCTACCGCGACCTCCAGGACATCATCGCGATCCTCGGGATCGACGAGCTGTCGGCCGAGGACAAGGCGGTCGTCGGCCGGGCCCGTCGCCTCCAGCGATTCATGAGCCAGCCGTTCACGGTCGCCCAGGTGTTCACCGGCCGCGAAGGTAAGTACGTCACGATCAAGGAGACCGTGGAGAGCTTCCGCGAGATCCTCGACGGCAAGGTCGACGATCTTCCGGAGCAGGCCTTCTTCCTCGCCGGAACGATCGATGACGTCCGCAAGAACGCCGAGCAGCTGGCCTCGTAGGCATGCCTCTCCACCTCGAGATCGTCACACCGGAGAAGGTCGCCTACAAGGACGACGTCGACAGCGTCCAGCTGCCGGGCAGCGAGGGCGAGCTCGGCGTCCTGCCCCACCACGCGCCGCTCGTCACGACCCTCGGGGCCGGCGAGCTGCGTCTCCGGAAGGGCAGCGACGAGGAGTCGTTCGCGATTGTCGGCGGGTTCGTCCAGGTCCTGTCCGACAAGGTCGTCGTCATGGCCGAGACCGCCGACATGGCGTCGGACATCGATCTCGAGCGGGCCCAGAAGGCCCGCCGCAATGCCGAGCAGGCGCTCGAGGGCGGCTTCGTCGAAGGCGCCGACCTGGCCGCCGCCCGGGCCTCCCTCCAGGCAGCCCTGATCCGGATCCGCGTTGCCGAGCGGCGCCACCGCGAGGGTCCCCGTCGGAGGGGCTAGGGCTGGCCCGATGGAAGATCTGATCAGTGGCTGACGCTCGGCCGTTCCACTGGGAGTTCACGCCCGAGCCGGTGACCCGCGAGGTGTTCCGGATCGAGGGTGGCGTGCCCCTGCGCGGCGAGGTCCCGATCAGCGGCTCGAAGAACGCTGCCCTCAAGATGTTCGCGGCGGCAATCCTGACGGGCGAGCGGTGCCGCTTCACGAACGTCCCGGAGATCGAGGATGTCCGGGTCATGACCGAGACCCTCCAGGATCTCGGCGTCGTCGTCGATCATCCGGGCCCGAACACCTACGAGGTCGCGTCGGGCGATGTGGAGTGGCTGTTCGTCCCGCTCGAGGCCGCGGCCAAGATGCGGGCCTCGTTCATGCTTCTGGGGCCGCTCCTGAGCCGGTTCGGCCGGGTGATCATCAGCAACCCCGGCGGTGATCGGATCGGCCGACGGCCGGTCGACCTCCACGTCGAGGCGATGCGGACCCTCGGCGCGACGATCGAGTACCGCAACGGCTACTACTTCGCCACCGCACCGGGACGGCTGCGCGGGACCGAGGTCCGGTTCCCGTTCGTGTCGGTCATGGGCACGGAGAACGCAATGCTGGCCGCGACCCTCGCCGACGGTCACACCATCATCCGCCCGGCGGCCCAGGAGCCGGAGGTGGACGACCTGATCCTGTTCCTCCAGAAGATGGGCGCCGACGTCCAACGAACCTTCCCCGACACGATCGAGGTCCAGGGCAAGCGCCGTCTCCGGGGTGCCGACCACCGCGTCGTCGCCGACCGGATCGAGGCCGGGACGTTCGCCGTCGCGGGGGCGGTGACGGGCGGCCGGGTCACCCTGACCGGCGCCCCGTGCGACCAGATGACCGCCCTCCTCGACGTCTTCGGGCGGGTCGGCGTGGAAGCGACCTGCGAGCTCGACACCATCACGATCGACGGCGGCGATCGGCCCGCCGGCGGCTTCCGCGCGGTCGACATCGAGACCTCGCCCTATCCGGGTCTCGCGACCGACATCCAGCCCCCGACCTGCGTGCTGCTGACCCAGGCGACGGGGACCTCCACCGTCCATGAGGCAATCTTCGAGGATCGCCTCGAGTGGCTGTCCGAACTGAACCGGATGGGGGCCAGCATCTCGATCGACGACAACCGCCACGCCACGATCCACGGCCCGACGCCCCTCCACGGGGCGGAGGCCGAGATCGGCGACCTGCGCGCGGGTGCCTCGCTGATCCTCGCCGCCCTCGCCGCCGACGGCGAGTCGACGATTCACGGCGCGCACCACGTCAAGCGGGGGTATGAGAACATCGAACGCAAGTTCGCAGATCTCGGCGCCAGGATTGCGCGCCTCGAAGAAGGGACCGTTTCCACCTCCTCATGAAAATCGGCATCGACCTCGGCACGGCCAACGTCCTCGTCTACGTCAAGGGCAAGGGGGTCATCCTGACGGAACCGTCCGTCGTGGCCGTGTCCGACGACAACCGGATCGTCGCGGTGGGCGAGGAAGCCCGCCAGATGATCGGACGGACCCCGGGCAACATCACGGCCATCCGACCGATGAAGGACGGCGTGATCGCGGACTACGTCATCACCGAGGCGATGCTGCGGTTCTTCATCAACAAGGCGACGAAGGGCCGGATCGGCTTCTCCCGGCCGGAAGTGATGATCAGCGTTCCGGCGGGCGTGACGTCGGTCGAGAAGCGGGCCGTCCGCGACGCTGCGCTCAAGGCCGGGGCCAAGGAGGCGTACCTGATCGAGGAGCCGCTGGCGGCTGCGATCGGCGCCAACGTCCCGATCAGCGGGCCGTCCGGAAACATGGTCATCGACATCGGCGGCGGGACGAGCGAGATCGCGGTGATCGCGCTCGGCGGGATCGTCGTCTCGACTTCGCTGCGGGTCGGCGGCAACAAGTTCGACGAGCACATCGCGACCTACATCCGCAAGAAGTACAACCTGATGATCGGCGAGCGAACCGCGGAAGACGTCAAGATCCAGATCGGGACCGCCCTGCCCCTCGAGCGCGAGCTCCAGATGGAGGTCCGCGGGCGCGACCTGATCGCCGGCTTGCCGCGGACGATCCCGATCACGAGCTCCGAGGTGATGGAGGCGATCGAGGCTCCGCTCCAGCAGCTCGTCGCTGCGGTCCGGATGGTCCTCGAGCAGACCCCGCCGGAGCTCAGCTCGGACATCATCGACAAGGGCATGGTGATGTCGGGCGGCGGCTCCCTCCTGCGCAACATCGACAAGCTCCTGACCCAGGTCACCGGGGTGCCGTGCCACGTCGCGGAGAACTCGCTCAACTGCGTCGCGATCGGCACGGGTCTGGCGCTCGAGCACTTCGACTTCTTCAAGAAGTCCCTCGTGTCACAGGTCTAGCGCCTTGGAGCGCGGGGGGCCACGTACCGCCGGATCGGCGGCGTGCCGATCGGCCGTGACCCGGATCCGGCGGGCGACCGCCGGCGGTCTCCGCCGCCCGCCGCGATGACCCGCGCCTTCGCCGATCTCCATACCCATTCGCGCGCCTCGTTCGACTCGCTCGCCTCGCCGGCGTCGCTGCTGCGGACGGCGGCGAGCCGTGGCCTGACCCATCTCGCGATCACCGATCACGACCGGATCGACGGTGCGCTGGAGGCCCGTGACCGGGCGGCCGAGACGGGCGTGGATGTGACCGTGATCGTCGGCGAGGAGGTCCGGACGGTCGACGGTGACCTGATCTGCCTGTTCCTCGAGGAGCCGATCCCGCCCGGTCTCGAGGCTGAGGAGGCGATCGCCCGGGCCCGGAGCCAGGGCGCCCTTGTCGGCGTCCCGCACCCGTTCGACCGGTTTCGTGGTTCGCTCCTGCGCGACGCCCGAATGGAGCGGTTGGCGGGCCTGGTCGACTGGATCGAGACCCACAACTCGCGGATTGCGGTCGGCCAGGGCAACCAGCTCGCCGCGGAGTTCGCCCGGGACCATGACCTGCCCGGGATCGCCGTATCCGACGCCCACAGCGCCTTCGAGATCGGCGTGTCCTACACGATCCTGGACGGCGACGACCTCGGCAGCCCGGCCGGCCTTCGCGCGGCGTTGCCCACGGCGGAGCTCATGACCGGCCGAGCCTCGATGTACATCCGGCTCCTGACCCCGGTCGCGAAGGTCGTCCAGCGGGCCCGCGGCAACGGCCGGATCGCCCCGCCTGTGGACCCTGCGGCGGTCGTCCGATGAGCGGCCTGCCCGGCTCGGCCGGTCCGCGCGGCGGGACCGGCAGGGGCGACGATCGCCGATCCGGCGACGAGCGGCGAGCCGAAGAGGATCGCCGCGCGGACGGTCCGGATGTTGCCGTGCCCCTCGAGAGCCGCGCCGCGGCCGACGCGGATGGCGACGATCGCCGATCCGGCGACGATCGCCGATCCGGCGACGAGCGCCGAACCAACGACTCCGTCGCGGCCGACCAGCTGTCACTCGGCCGCCGTCTCCGCCAGCGGCGCACGATCGTCTCGATCGTCCTCCCCTTGTTCCTCCTCCTGCTCTTCGCTCGCGCGCTGCCCGGGTTCAAGCTCGATCAGATCCCGGGCCTGATCCTCCAGGCGAACCCGCTCCTCCTCCTCGCGGCATTCGCCGTGTTCTATGTCGGTTTCCCGCTCCGTGGCCTGCGCTGGGCGCTCCTGATCCGGGGCACCGGCTTCCCGCTGAAGATCCGTGATGCGACCGAGATCATCTTCATCAGCTGGCTCGTCAACTGCCTCGTGCCGGCAAAGCTCGGAGACCTGTACCGGGCCTACCTCCTGAAGATCAACAGCCCGGTGTCGCTGTCGCGAACGTTCGGGACCGTGTTCATCGAGCGGATCCTCGACCTGTTCGCCATCGTCACGCTCGGGCTGGCCTCGGGCTACTGGTCCTTCCGTGGCCGCTTGCCCGGCGACGTCCAGGTGGTGTTCGCGGTCGGCGTCGTCGTCGTGGTCCTGCTCGCCGGTGGCCTGCTCTCGATGCGCAACTTCGGCCGCCGGCTGATGACGGCCCTGCCGTTGCCGGAGCGGGTTGTCGAGTTCTACGATCGGTTCGAGGAAGGAGTCTTCTCCGCCGTCGGGCTGCGGGCCCTGCCTCGCCTGATCGGACTCACGGTGCTGATCTGGTCGACCGAGGCGATGCGACTGTTCCTCGTCGTCGAGGCGCTGGGCTTTCCGAACGTCCACCTTGGGATCAGCGGCGCCTTCTTCGTCGCCTTGACGGGCTCGCTGCTGACCGCTGTCCCCCTGACACCCGCCGGGATCGGGGTCGTCGAGGCTGGAGTCGTGTTCGTCCTCACGGTCGTCTACAACATCGACCAATCGCAGGCGCTCGCGATCGTCGTGGTCGATCGAGTGATCAGTGTCCTTTCGATCATCGGGTTCGGGTCGCTCGCGTACTGGTTCTCGCCGAAGCGGCGCGGGCTGGGCGTCGACCAGCATGTGCCGGCCGAAGCTCGAACCGCCTGATCCTCGAGCGGGGAATCGGCCAGGACTCGCCGCGCGCCATCGCTTTGTCCGGTTCCGCGCCAGCTCAGTCGACCGGTGCGGCGGCGCCCATGTCCGGCGGCCCGGCGGCCGGCCAGTACGCCGCAGGGGCGACTCCAGTCCCATGCCCGCTCCGATCCGGACCCGCTTCAACCGCACCGGACCGTCAGACCGGCTCCGGCCGCTGCAAGGACTTTGACCGTACGAATGGGGGATATAGGAGATACCCCTACGTTCGGGATCATGCGGGTATCGCGTCATCACCCGACTGCGCGAGACATGGAGCGCCCAACGACGTCATGACCACCCAGAACGGTCGAGCGTTCAACGAATGGCTGCGAGCCCAGCTCAAGGCCAAGAAGATGTCACAGCGCCAGCTTGCCCAGCAGTCGGGCGTCGACCACTCGACCATCTCCCGACTGATCCGCGGCGACCGGATGCCGTCCCTCGGGACGGCGACGAAGCTTGCCCGTGGTCTCCGTGAGCTGCGCGACGACGCCGACACCCCGCAATATCTCGGGCTCGTTGCCTCAGGGTCGACGAATCCGACCGCCCGGGTCGAGTACGCCCTGCGGGCCGACGACCTCCTCAGCGAGCCGCAGGTCCGCCAGATCATGGAGTACTACCTCGCCGTCCGGATGCGCCGCTTTGGTCGCGCATTCCAGCCATCCGAGCCCACGTCCGGTCGTCCGCCGGAGCGCCCCATCGCGCGCTCCGCCCCGGTCGGGCAGGGACCCGTGGTGGCCGGGGTCGGGCAGGCGAGCCATGGCCAGTCGAGCCCATCGCGGATGGGCAGCGTCCGGCCGATGGGCCGCTCGCTCGGTCGACCAGGGCGACCCTAGGCAGGTCATCCGGCGGCGCGCCAACCACATCCTTTTCCAGGGCACGGCTCGGACGCCCTCCACGTCCGGGTCTCGGGGACAGCGAATGCCGGCGTCTGGGGCGCCGGCATTCGCGCTTTCCGCCTTGCCAGCCTCGCCCGGCCGCGACGAACGCAGTCTCCCGGCTGTCGCGCCTGAGCACGCCATCGCGGCCTTGGCCGCCTTGCGCTGGCGCACTCATCCGCGACGAACGCAGTCTCCCGGCTGTCGCGGCTGGACGACGTCCGCGGCGTTGGCCGCTGCGCTCCTCGCTCGAAGCCGTCCGAGATCGCGTGGACGGCTGGACGGTCCGTGGGTGCCTTCAGGGCATGTAGATCGAGATCCAACGGCCCGGAGCGGCTGTGAAGCGGTCGATCAGCCGTCCTTCTGCGGCAGACGTTCCCGGCTGGCCGCCTGCAATCAGGAGATCCTCGGCCGGCCCGCCGCAATCGGCCCCGATCGACGCTCGGAAGAGCTGATCACAGAGGACGACCTGCACGGTGTTCGGTCGGGCTGACGGCCCGGTGCTCGCCGGCAGGGGAAGGGCCCCGGCGGCCTCGAGCGGCATCCGCAGGGCCTCGTCACCCTTGAACGTTGGAAGGCTGGACAGCTCGATCGGGCGCGTGGCGCTCGCCTTGACCACCCGGGTCGCCGATGCCTGCGCTGCCGCCCAGCCTCCGTCCGGCGCGATGGAAGGCGGTTGCGTTGCAAGATTCCAGCCGACGAGCGCGATAACGACCAGGGTCGCTCCGACCTGGGCGATCGCCCGGAGCGCGCCCGGGCGTCCCCGAGCCGCGATGGACGTCAGGCCGACGGCGATGACCGTCACGACCATCGGGTCTGCGAAGGCGTGATAGTCGTCGTTGGCGAGACCGGGCACGACGACCGCCAGGCTGGCGGAGCCGACCGCGAGGCCAATGATTGTCCAGACCAGCCCGCCGGCCAGCCAGCGGCCGGCGATCCGGAGGCTCCCCTCGTTCTGCGGCCGGACCACGAGAGCCCCGGCGAGCGCCACGACGAGCGCGGACGACAGGAGCGCCGCCGCCGGCGACGCGGTGATGAGCCCGGTCAACGGCCAGCCGAGCACGCGCAACCCGACGATCACGATCCGGGCAGGCAGCTCGATCGAGGCGGGCTCGCCGCCGCCGGTGAGGAACGCAATGGCCCCCCGTACCTCCGATCCCTCGGTCCCAAGCTCGTGGACGATCAAGGGCACATAGGCAACAAGCCCGATCAGGAGCCATCCCGCCACGGCCCCTCCGAGCCGGCCCAGGTATTCCCGATCGCCGGCTCGCCTGCATCGACGCGCATCCGCGAACAGGAGTGCGCCGACGACGGGCGTGAGCAGGATCCCGAGGATATGGAGCTGCATCGTTGTGATCGCGGCCGCCCCGGCGACGACCCACCAGCGAACGCCGCCCGATTGCCAGGCCTGCCATGACGCCGCCAAGGCGATGGAGCTCGACAACAGGACAAGATTCGGGTTCCAGATAAAGATCGACTGGCTGACCGCGCTCGATGACACGGCGAGCAGGAGCGCAGCGACCAATCCGGCCAGCGGTCCGCCGATTGCCCGCGCCAGCCAGCCGACGACGGCGACAGCCGCCACGCCGCCGAGCGCGATCATCGTCTCGACCGCCACCGGGTCCCCATGTGACAGGGCCGCCGCCGGGGCCAGGAGGTAGTAGTACAGGACGCCGTGGTGGAAGTTCCCGATCGAGGTGGCCGGACCGAGCAGCGGCACCTGCCCGTCGAGGACGAACGAGCGAAGGTCGAGCATGTGTCGGCCCTGGTCCGCGTCCCACATGCCTCGATCGGCGAGATCGGGCAGGCGCAGGGCCGCCGCCACGGCGAGGATCGCCAGAAACATTCCGAGGTCGGGCCAGCGATGCCGTCGGAACCAGCGATCGGCGCGGTTCTCGGCGCGCGCGGTCATCGCGGACCACGCTCCGGCGGACCGCCACCCGGTCTAGCGGCCCGGACCCGGCTGCCGCGGAGCGTGAACGCCTCGGGCGGCAACGGCGGCGGTGACTCGCCGTTCGCGAGGGCCTGGACCCGGGCGACGTTGATCGCGTCGTAGCCCTCGTCCATGCCTGGCGTCTCGAGGATGTAGGTCACCCCCGCGAGGGCCGGATGTCGGAGGAGATGAGTCATCGCGGCCGCGCCGATCCGCCCCGCGCCCACGTGCTCGTGTCGATCCGTCCGCGATCCGAGCTCGCTTCGCGAGTCATTGAGATGGATCAGAGCCAGCCGACCGAGCCCGATCCGGCGGTCGAACGCGGCGATGAACGCATCGACGACTTCGGCGTCGGCGAGGTCGAGCCCGGCGCCCCAGGCGTGCGCTGTGTCGAGGCAGAAGCCGACCCTGCCCGACGGGACGCCGGCGGCCTCGAGTGCATCGGCGATCGCGGCGAGCTCGTCGAGATCGACGCCGAGCGCGAACCCGCTGCCGACAGAGTTCTCCAGGACGATCGTCGGCGACGGTGCGCCCGGCGCGGCAGCGATGGCGGTCTCTGCGGTGACCTGCGGCGGTGAGCCGGCCCCGGCGGCCACAGCGTCGCTCTCCGAGCCCTCCGCGTCGTCCTCGGCCAGGTCGGGCTCGGGCTCGGGCTCCAGCTCGGCGTCGAGGGCACCCCGGATGGCATCGACCACCGCGTTCGTGCCGGCTTCCGGACCAGCGCCGCCGTGCGACCCGACGTGGACGTTGACGAGTGTCGCGCCGAACCGGGACGCCGTGCGCAGCTCCGACGCGAGGATCGCGATCGTTCGCTCGTGATACGCGGGGTCGTTGCCGGCGAGGTTGACCAGGTAGGAGGCGTGGATCACGAGCGGCGCGATCCGACCGGCGGCGAGGCGGCCCCGGAACGCCGGGATCTCCGCCGACGGCGCGGTTCGGCGCCGCCGGGCCGTCGGGTTGTCGCTGAACACCTGGAGCGCGTCAAGGCCGATTTCGACGGCGCGGTCCGCCGCCTGGACCATCCCCTCGTCGAGGGCGAGGTGGGCTCCGAGGCGGCGTCCGTCGGGCAGCATCGCCGCCATCGTAGCGGCCGCCATCTGGTACGGTCGGCGCATGGACGACTCCAGACCGACCCAGCCGAGTCCGCCCTCGAGCGAGGCTCCCGGATCGACGCTGGACGGGCCAGGGCGGCGCCGCTTGACCGATCGCGAGAAGGTCGTCCGGGCGTTCCTCCGCGACGGCCGCCTCGTGTCGATCCCGGCCAAGCCGAGCCGCCGCGACCTGCTCCTGCCGGTGATCCTCGATCGGTGCTTTCCAGAGGACCGCGACTACGAGGAGAAGGAGGTCAACATGCGGCTGGCGCTCCTCCATCCGGACGTCGCCGCGCTGCGTCGGTACCTCGTCGACGGTCTGCTGATGACCCGCGCGGCCGGGATCTATCGGCGGGCCCATCCGATGGGCGGCGAACCCGAGCGCTGATCCGCCAGCATTGCGCTAGCGGTGGCCGTCGGACCTGGCCCCGCTCCGGGCCTTGCCCTTGGTGTACTCGCCACCGATGACCGGTTCGATCATCCCGAAATTACCGTCGCGCCGTCGATACAGGATCTGGACGCGCTCCGACTGGGCGTCGACATAGACGAAGAACTGGTGGCCGAGCTCCTCCATCCGCGCGAGCGCGTCCTCTTCGAACATCGGCTCGATCGCGAACCGCTTGGACTTGACGATCCGCCGTTCCGTGTCCCCCTCAGCGGTCCCGTCCGCGATCTGGCGGAGGAGGGCCTTCTCCTCGTCCGGCCGAGCGTGGACCCGTGGCTTCTCGCGGTGGTCGACTGCCCGGCGCTCGAGCTTGTCGACGACCTCGTCGATCCCGGCCCTGTGGGTTTCGCCGGCAGCGTGGGTCTGGAGGGTCTTGCCGTCGATGACGAGCGTGACCTCGACGATGTGCGAAACGGCAGCGCTCCGGTGCTGCTCGATGGAGAGCTCAACGAGGGCGTCGCTGCGATCGTCGAGGATGCGCTCGAGGCGGGCCAGCTTGCGCTCCGCGTATCGCCGGACGTGGTCAGGGACGTCGATGTTCTTGCCCTTGACGATCGTCCTCACGGTGATCTCCCAGAGGCCGGATGCCTCGCGCTGGCCGCCCGGTTCAGGATGGTTCCGGGGCCGCCGCGCCGGGTGGGCGGCCGTCGTCCGAGTCTACACCCGGGCCTTTTGGCCGGCCCTTCGACGCGGCGATGCGGGCTGTCATCGCTCGCGGGCAACCGTCACCGCTGAGACTCCGAGGGCGCCCGCCGCAAGCAGTGGCGCCGCGCACGCGGTCAGCGTGGCGCCGGTCGTCACGACGTCGTCGACGAGGACGATCCAGCGCCCGTGGAGGGGCCGCTCCCGGCGTCCGGGATCCGAGCCCGCCCGGGTGGTCGGGCGCGTCGTCAGGCGGAACGCTCCTTCGACGTTGGTCGCCCGGTTGGCGCGGTCGAGATCGAACTGGGCGGCGGTTGCCCGGGTCCGCTCGAGGATCGGTGCGCAGGGCAGACCGAGCTCCGCGGCAGCCGAACGGGCGAGGAGTTCCGCCTGGTCGTAGCCGCGGACCCGCCTGCGACCCGCGTGGACGGGCACCGGCACCATGACATCGCCGCCGGCCCCCGCGCGAGCCCAGCGCCGCGCGATCGCCGCGCCGAGTGGCCCTGCGAGACGGGTCTCCCCGCCGTACTTCAGCTGGTGCAACGCGCGCCGGACGAGCCCACCGAATGGAGCACACCACTCGAGCTGGAGGATCGTGGGCGGCAGGTCAGAGGGTAAGCCGATCGGGACCCCGGCGGGCTGATCGACGCGGGCGTCAAGGCCGGGCAGGCAGGCGGCGCAGATCGGAGCGCCCTCGGCTCCGCAGCCCGGGCAGAGGGCCGGAAAGGCGAGGTCGAGGAGCCGGTTCGGGATCGACGCGGCCCGCATGTCGCCGATGATCGGGCGCGGGCCTTCGCTCCCGGTTCGCGGCGGCTTCGCTGGAACGTATCGAGGGGTCGCCCCGGCGCGGCCGGGCCCGCCCTATCGCCGCGCGTCGACCTCGCCAGCCTCGATCGCGATTCGGTCGCCCACCACCGTGCCGCTCGCCACGATCGTCCCGACCGGCAGCTCCAGCACGCCGTTCGCGTGACGCACGAGGGGCACGAGGCCGCGCCACGCTGGCAGCCGCTCGTGGACGGACAGCACCGGGCGAGATCCGTCAGCGCCGGGCTTGCCGACGAACACGGCATCGATGGCGAACCGCATGAACATCATGTGGATCCCGTTACTCGCCGGCAGCCACAGCCCGGCGCCGGGGGGCAACACCGGGCGGCCCATGAGGCCCATGAACCTGGCCCAGAGGCTGTCGGCTGACTCGAGCTCTGCAGCCAGGCTGGTCCCGCGTGTGATGTTGCGTGCGGTGAGCTTCGACCCGCTCATCGATCCTCCGGACAGGGAACGGGCGCGCTTCCCGGTTGGTCGGCGCGCCCGTGGCGTTCGTTCGTAGTCGCGCCGCCGTCCGGCGGCTCCACCGGCGAAGGGTCAGGTCTTGAGGTTCTGCATGATCAGGATGATCGCCGGCCCGAGGATGATGATGAACAGCGACGGGAAGATGCAGCCGACGAGCGGGAACAGCATCTTGATCGGCGCCTTCGCCGCCATCTCCTCTGCCCGCTGGCGCCGCTCGATGCGGAGCTGCTCGGACTGGACCTGGAGGACCTTCGAGATCGACACGCCGAGCTGCTCGGCCTGGATGATCGCGCCGATGAAGTTTGTCAGCGGGACGACTTCGGTCCGGGGGACGATGTCCCGGAGGGCATCGCGCCGGGCCTTGCCGACGCGCACCTCGGCCAGCGCCCGACGGAACTCGTCGACCAGCGGGCCTTCGAGCTTCTCGACGACCTTGCCCAGCGCGGCGTCGAAGCCGAGGCCGGCCCGGACAGAGATCGTCAGGAGGTCGAGCGTATCCGGGATCTGGAGCAGGATCAGGTGTTGGCGCTTGCGGACGCGGCCACCGAGCCAGAACTCGGGGATCGTGTAGCCGAACATCAGCCCGACAGCGCCCATCAGGATCCGCAGGACCGGCGGCAGGCCGAGGACGCCGACCACCCCGAACAGGAAGACGAAGAGGATCGCCCCGGCGATCGCCCCAACGGCCTTGATGCCGAGCCAGTCCGCGACCCGGAGGTTGCCGGGGTTGCCGGCAAGGGCCAGGCGCTTCTCGGCCTTGTCCTGGAAGGAGCTGCTGGCGACCCGCGACATCCGCCCGGACAGGCCGGCGGCCAGGGGGCGGAGTGTCCGCTCGAGGAACGGCTGCTGCAGCTCGAGCTCCTCGAGGTTCTTCGCCTGCATCGTCCCGAGCTGGGTCAGACGCTGCTGGACCGGATCGACCGGCGAGTTGCCGGCCAGCCCGAGGGCGATGAGGAGGATGGCGCCGGCGGCGGCCGCGGCGATGATGATCGGGATGAGTTCGCTGGGCATCGCTTAGACCTCGATGTCGACGATCTTGCGGATCAGCATGAACCCGATGAACATCATGAACCCGCCGAAGGCGAGGATGACGACGCCGAGCGGCAGGCCGAGGGCCTCGGGCGGCTTCTGGAACATCGGTTCCATGAAGTTGGGAGCGGCGACGAAGAGAAAGCCCGCGAGGCCGATCGGCAGGAAGCCGACGACGTAGCCCGACAGACGCTGCTGGGCGGTCAGAGTCCGGATCTCGCCCTTGATCCGGATCCGCTCGCGGATCGTGTACGCGATCGAGTCGAGGATCTCGGCGAGGTTGCCGCCGACGGTGTGCTGGATGTTGATCGCAGTCGCCATCAGCTCGAGGTCCTCGGATCGGACGCGACGGACCATGTTCTCCATGGCCGCCTCGAACGGGAGTCCGAGGTTGACCTCGCGGATGACCCGGCTGAACTCGGTTGACATGGGCGGGCGCGACTCACGCACGACGAGCTCGACGGCCTGGAGGAATGAGGAGCCGGCGCGAAGGCCGTTGGCGAGGAGAGTGATCGTGTCGGGGAGCTGCTTGTTGAATGCCCCGAGGCGGCCGCCCTTGCGCCGGCCGAGCCAGAAGCGCGGCAGCATGAAGCCGACGAACGCCCCGATCACGAGCGCGAGGGGGTGACGCAGGCCAGGCAGGGCGAGTGAGAAGACGATGAAGAGGAACGGGACGCCGATGATCGACGCGCCCCAGATCGCGAGGAACTCCGAGGGCTTCAGCTTGAGGTCGGCGCGGGCGATGTCGCGGGCCAGGTTGGCCCCGAAGTCACGCCCCTCGACCACCCGGTTGAGCTGGGCCAGGGCCACGCTCTTCTCGAGCAGTTCGGCGAGGCCGCCCTGCCCCGATCCCTCGGTCGTCGGCTTCCCGCCCTCACGGGCCGAGGCGTAGCGCTCGAGGCGGGCGCTCACTCCGGAGCCGCCGCCGGACGTCGCGATGCCGACGGCGATCAGGAGGATCGCGGCGGCGGCGATCCCGGCGACGAGCAGCGTCATTGGCATGTCAGCTGTTCTCCCCGCTCAGTAACTGAAGCCGAAGAGGCCCGGAGGCAGATGGATGCCCATCACCTCGAACTTCTCGACGAACTTCGGCCGGATGCCGGTCGCCTTCAGGCGGCCCTGGATCTTGCCTTCGATGATGCCGGTCTGCTCGAAGACGAACACGTCCTGCATGACGATGACGTCGCCTTCCATGCCCTGGACCTCGGTGATGTTGACGATCTTCCGGGTCCCGTCCTTCAGGCGGCTCTGCTGGACGATCAGGTCGACGGCCGACGCGATCTGCTCGCGGATGGCACGGACCGGGAGGTCGATGCCGGCCATGAGGACCATCGTCTCGAGGCGCGACAGCATGTCGCGCGGGCTGTTGGCGTGGCCGGTCGACATCGAACCGTCGTGGCCGGTGTTCATCGCCTGGAGCATGTCCAGCGCCTCGCCGGCGCGGCACTCTCCGACGATGATCCGGTCGGGCCGCATCCGGAGGGAGTTGCGGACGAGCTCCCGGATCGGGATCGCGCCCTTGCCCTCGATGTTTGGCGGCCGCGACTCGAGGGTCACGACGTGCTCCTGGCGGAGCTGCAGCTCGGCTGCGTCCTCGATCGTCACGATCCGCTCGTCGTTCGGGATGAACGAAGACAGGACGTTGAGGGTCGTCGTCTTGCCCGAGCCGGTGCCACCGGACACGAAGATGTTCAGGCGCGCCTCGACGCAGGCCCGGAGGAAGTCGAACATGTCGGGCGTCGACGTCCCGAATCGGACGAGGTCGTCGGTCGTGAACGGGCTGGCCGAGAACTTCCGGATCGTGATGAC
>JBBRCU010000012.1:0-77515 GCA_038204565.1 Candidatus Limnocylindrales bacterium | reverse complement strand
GCCAGGCGATCAGCTCGATCGAGACCGGCCAGTAACGCCTGGGCCTCCGGGTTGATCCGCCGGTCGATGAGTGGCCCGGGCTGGCCGGCACGACGACCATCCTCGAACTACCAACGTCCGCCACATGGAACCCGAGGAGTATGCGGCTCGGCTCTACGCCGACGGCGTCAAGAAGGGGTGGATGCGGTGACGTGATCCGCGCCGGGAGGGATGGGAAATGGGCGACAATCATCCGAACACACTGGCCTACATCCGGACCGTCGAAGCATTCCGGAATCGTGACTTCGACACCATCACCTCGTTGATCGCCGAGAACGTGGTGTGGCATCTCCCCGGAGATCACCCGCTGGCCGGCGACTGGGAAGGTCGCGATCAGTTGTTCCAGCTGCTCGCGAGGTTGGGCCCACTCGGGTTCACCATACGCGAGCACGACGTCTTCGCCGACGACGACCACGTGTGCGCCCTGAGCTATATCGGCGCGCGCCGGAAGGGTCTGGCGGTCGAGACCCGCGTCGTGAGCATCTTCCACTACCGCGCTGGGAGCCAGACCGAGCGCTGGTTCTACCCGGACGACGTGGTCGTGTGGAACAGCATCTTCAGGGAGTAGTGCAGGACTTCGCGCCGGCGCGTCCAGATCGCTACTCGCCAGGTGAGGCTGGGCCATCCGGCTCCGGCACCCGCGGCGCCGGGATCCACACAAGCTGCGCCGTCGTTTCTGCCCCCACCCACCTTGGACCGGGCATTCGCCAGGTGGTGC
The DNA here is from genome assembly GCA_038204565.1 of Candidatus Limnocylindrales bacterium. Taxonomy (GTDB): domain Bacteria; phylum Chloroflexota; class Limnocylindria; order Limnocylindrales; family CSP1-4; genus CF-46. The sequence goes on along the minus strand of JBBRCU010000012.1, from coordinate 76,758 downwards.
TTGACGGTCGAGTGCGACAGGCCCAGGCGGTGGGCGGCACCGTTCTCCGACCCCGCGACGAGCACTGCTGTAACCACCCCGACCTCGCACTCGGCCGCGCGACCCGCCGGCAGGTCCGCGGTGGCCCGGTCGCCCCCGACAAGATCGTGTCGGGGCCTTGACCAACTGGTACGTGTTCTCTCACGCGACGTACGACGCCAGGGGATCGTCATCGGACAGCGGGCGGGTCTCCAAGGCCCTTGGGGGCACCATTCGTCCCCCCGGTGCCCTGCCGATTGGGCAGACGTCGTCGACCGACGAGCGCGTTATGGTGACCGGGATCCGGCCGCGACCGCGACGGACGGACGTCCGAACCCGAGGGGCCCCGACGTGAGCAACCGCCTCACCGCGTTCGCAGCACTCATCGCCACGGCTGTCATCGCGGCTTCCTGTGCCGCCGCCGCTCCACCACCGGACGCGTACCAGCAGCTCGAGACGGCGACGAAGACGGCGTGGGACCCGATCCAGGTCAATGTCGGGTTGAATTTCACCGCCGCGGGCACGTCCGTGAAGCTGGACCCGAAGGACGTGGCGATCGTCATCGACGCGGGTGGTGGCCGCGGCGCGGTCCACATCGCCATTTCGGCGGCCGAGCTCGGCTTGCCGGCGGCGGCGTTCAGCCGGCTCGGCATCGCCGGCGATTCGGTCGCGCTCGACGTCGTCTACGCCGGGGACGCCCTCTATGTGAAGAGTGTCCTTCTGGCGCCGACGCTCAAGACCATCCTCGGCCCGGTCGGAAAGCTGCCCAGCGGTGACCTCGGCGGCTGGCTCAAGCTCGGCACCAAGGATGAGCTCGCCGCCGTCGCAGCCATGACCGGGGCTGCCGCGAGGGCGCCAAGCGCTGCGCCATCGGGCGACCTCGCCGGCAACCTGACCAGGACGTCCCTCGAGGCAGCCGGGATCACTCTTGGGATCGTCGGGCTGGAGGCGCACAACGGCAAGGACCTGCAGCGGATCAAGATCGCCATCGACCCGGCCAAGCTGGCAGCGAATCCGGGGTTCGCGGCCGGGGCCGGCGGCAGCGCCCAGGCCGAGCAGGCGGCCGCGATGCTCAAGTCGCTGGCCTTCAGCGGCGACCTGTGGGTCGATCCGGATAGCCACCGGATCCTCGAAGCGGACGTCCATCTCGCATCCGCCAGCGACGCCGCCCAATCCGGCGACGTGACCGTGACCGCCCATGAGCCGGACGGCAGCGTGTCGCTCGACGCGCCGACGTCCACGATCGATATTCCGATCGGGCCGCTGATGATCGAGATGATGAAGCTGATCAGCAAGAGCTCGGAGAGCTGACGGGCCGTCCCGGCCCGGGTGCCGGTGCCCGAGGAGCCGGACGAGCCGGCTCCGCGACCGTCCCACGCGGCCGCTGCTACCATCGCGCCGATGGAGATCATGGGGATCCGGATCCCGACCGTCGTCAACGACAACATCGCGCGGCGCTGTGATGGCTGCCTCGAGGTGATCAACGGGACGCCGTGGCGGGTGAACCTGCTCGACACGGTCACGACCGAGGTCGCGGCGCCCTGGACGGACACCCCCATCATCAATCCCGGACCGTTCCAGTTCCACTCCGACGAGGCGTGCGTCCGGCGCTGGATGGCTTCGCGCGGCTTCCTGTTCTGCCGCAAGGGCCGGGTCCGCGAGATCATGCGACCGATCCCCATCCCGAGCGAGGACGGGTCTTCCGTCCGCTGGGGCCTGTGCGACGGGATCCATCGCGACGACCACGAGTTGGTCCCGGCCTGATCCGGGCCTGATGGCCGGAGCGTCCGGCGATCGACATCCCGACCCGTCGCAGCGGGCGGTCGCGATGGTCGTGTCCTGTCCACTCAGCAGGTTGACGGCGGGAGTCCCAGGCCCGGATAATCCGGCGGGGGGTCGCTGACGACCCAGATTTACCCAGATTTCCACTCGAGGTCGTGCTTCGCCGTGCCGATTGTCGCCGCCGTGCCGCGTCCCCGCTCCAACGGCGGGTCACCGTTCAGCCTCGACCGGCCACTCTCGCTGGGCCCTGCGAGCCGTCTCCTCGGCGTCGATCCGGACACGCTTCGGCGTTGGGCGGACGAGGGCCGGATCGAGGCCTTCACGACGGCCGGCGGCCACCGCCGCTTTCACCGCGCCACCGTCGAGCGGATCCTCGAGGCTCGTCGTCATGACGCGACGCTTCGCCTGGCCTCGCTCGGCGCGACAACCGATCGGGTCAGCCGGGCGTACCGCCGCGACTATTCCGACGGATCGACCGGCGGCGAGGTTCGGGACGCGATTCCGACCGCTGAACGAAACGGGTTCCGCGACGGCGGACGCCGGCTGGTCGGTGCCCTCCTCGAGCATCTCGACGCAGCGGACGACGCCGGGCGGACCGTTGCCGAGGACGACGCGATCGCCGCGACCGACGACCTGGCGGAGCGGCTGGCGGCCGCCGGGATCGCCGCCGACGAGGCTGTCGGGCTGTTCGTCGCCGCTCGCCGGCCGTACCTCACCGAGCTCGGGACGATCGCCCGCCGCCGGGCCCTCGATCCGGACCGGGTCATCGACATCTACGACGCCTCCTTGGCACTCCTGGACCGGCTCCTGATCCGGCTCGTCTCGCGCTATCCCCGTGCCGCCGTCGCTCGAGCCACCGCGCCCGGAGCGTCCGTGGATCCTGCCGCTTCACCGCCGCCCGTCCCGCCCGGACGGCTCCGCCCTGCCGCTCGTCGAGAGGCCTGACATGCCCGTCGCCCTGCTCCCCACCATCACCTCTGGCCTCGCCCTGGCCTTCTCCGTGGCCCTGTTCGACCAGTGGCGTGAGCGGCGCAACGGGTTCCAGCTGACCTGGGCGATCGGGATGTTGTTCTACGGCATTGGCGCCGGCGCAGAAGCGCTCGCGGCCGCCGGCGGCTGGAGCGACCCGCTGTATCGCGCGTGGTATCTCGCCGGCGCTGTGCTGACCCCGGCCTGGCTCGGGCTGGGGACGGCGCTGCTCCTCGGGAAGACCCGGTTCGGCTACACCTATGCGGTCCTGCTCCTGCTGTCGGGCCTCGTCGCCTTGATGATCCGGAACTCGCCGAACTACGCCGGGGCCGGCCCTCTCCCGATCCTCTATCTGATCGGCGCGGTCATCCTGGCGTTCGCGATTGGGGTCGAGACCTACTTCCAGAACGACGGCTGGACCCGGTTCGCCGCCGCGGCGATCGTCGCATCGACGATCCTCGGCTTCGTGCTCATGGCGATCACCGTCCTGCCGGCCCCGGGTTACGCCCTCGACCCGGTCACGAGCCAGCCGAAGGGCGACCTGATGCCCGGCTATCTCCGGCTGCTGACGCCGATCCTGAACATCACCGGCGCCTTCGCCCTCGTCCTCGGCGCCCTGTTCTCGACGTACGTCTTCATGCCGAAGCGGCGGATCCTCCCGTACTCCCTCGATCCCGGTCAGTCCGGCGACCAGTTCCTGTTCAATTTCCTGATCGCGATCGTGGCGATCCCGGTCAACTTCGTGGCCTCGCTCCCGGGCGCGATCCGGGCGTTGATTGGAGGAAGGATCCACAGCCGGGTGCCGGCGACCCTGCTCATCGCGCTCGGCTCGTTCATCCCGCTGATCACCGACTCGCTCAACCGGGCCGGCTCGACCCAGCTCTTCCAGGTCGGCAAGTTCCTCGGTGTCATCTTCCTCTTCGCGGGTTTCCTCGTCTCGATCGAGACGTTCCGCGAGATCCGCATCCCGTTCACCGCGATCGTGTTCCGGACGGGCCGGCGGGAGCGGGTGGGGTTGACCGCAGGATCGGGCGTGGCTGCGGGTACGGGCGCGGCGGCCATGACGGCGACGGCCATGACGGCGACGGCCGCGGAGCCGGCAAGCGCCGCCTCGGCCAAGGATCACGCGACCGGCTGACTCGTACCATGCCGAGGTGCGCGGCCACCCCTATCTCGTTGGCTCCTTCGCCCTGATCCTTGCGGCGAGCGGCTTCGGGATGCTCGGCCCCGTCGCCCGCCTCGCCTATGAGGCGGGCTTCGAGCCCATGGCGTTCGTCGCCTGGCGGGCGGCGTTCGGAGTCCTGGCGATCGTCGCGATCGTCGCGATCCGTTCGCGCCGCGGGACGCCGGTGGTCGATCTGCGGCGGCTGCCGCGGCGTGACCTCGTGGGTCTCGGGCTGATCGCCCTCGCCGGCCTCGGCGTGAACGTCGCGACATTCGTCGGGTTCAGCGTCACAACGGTCGCCCTCGTCCTGCTGGGCTTCTACACGTACCCGGCGCTGGTGGCGCTCGGTGCGGTCCTCCTCGGTCACGAGCGCCTGGACGCCACCCGCCTGGTCGCGCTGGGCCTGGCCCTCGGCGGGATGGTCCTCGTCGTCGCCGGTGGCCTGGAGAGCGGCTCCGTCGACTCCGGTGGCGCGGGCATCAACCCGGTCGGGGTCCTCCTCGGCCTCGGGGCGGCCGTCAGCCAGACGATGTTCGTGACGGTCAGTCGAGGCCGGTTTGCGGCCGTCTCGTCGGAACAGGCGATGGGCTGGGTGCTCTTCGTCACGGCCGTGGTCGCCCTGGCCGTGGCGGCGATCCTTGGCACGCCGCTCGACGTGCCCCTGCGGCGCGGCTCGGCCCTCGGGTTCGCGGTGCTCGCCGGGGTCGCCGGCGCCGGGCTACCGTCGGTCCTGTTCCTGGTCGGGATCCGGGCGATCGGCGGAATGCGGGCGGGAATCCTCATGCTGATCGAGCCGCTGGTCGGGGTCGGGCTGGCGGCGCTCCTGCTCGGCGAGGCTCTCCGGCTGGTCCAGGTGGTCGGCGGCATCGCCATCCTGGTCGCCGCGCTCATCCTCCAGCGGACGCCCTCGGATGTCGGCCGGACGCCGGCCAGCGGTCCCGCCGCCCTCCCATTGGCCGATCATCCGTGACGACGATCCGCCACGCTGGGGCGAGGATCGCGGGCAGAATGCGAGGTCGGGGAACCCGCCAGCCCGGCCGGGTGCGGCGGGTCCGCTGACGGTCAGAGCGGAGGAAGGCAGGTCCATGGCGGACACGAGCGAATCGCCCCGCATCCGCGTCCTCCTCGTCGACGACCAGAGGGTCGTCCGGCCGGGGCTGCGCGGCTATCTCGAGGTGCTGACCCTCGTCGGCCACGGTCGGAGCAACAAGGAGATCGCGACCGACCTCGGGATCACCGAGCGGACAGCCCGGACCCACGTGGCGCTCTCTGCCGTCGAGCGGAAGCTCGTCAAGGACTGAGGGTGCCGCCGGACGTCGAGCAGCCAGCCGATCCCCGGCCGACGATCGTCTTCCTCCACGGCACGCGCCTGAGCGGCACCTATTGGGCGCCCCAGCTGGTGGCCCTCGGCGAGCAGTTCCACTGTCTCGCCCCGAACCTGCAGGGCCACGGCCATTCATCGACCGGCCCGTTCACGCTCGACGGCGCCGCGCGCGAGGTCGCCGAGCTGATCGAGCGAGAGGCGCACGGCCGGCGGGCGATCGTGGTCGGGCTGTCGCTTGGCGGCTTCGTCGCGATGGCGCTTGCCGCGGCCGACCCTGAGCGCGTCGCCGGCCTCGCGATCGCCGGGGCGACCGCCGAGCCGGTCGGGTGGCGGGCGCTCGCGTTCCAAGCCCTGGCCGCGATCCTGTCGGCCGTTCCGGAGCCGATCCTCGATCAGGTGAACCGCCGCTATTTCGGGTGGCGCTACCCCGCGATGGTCGATCCGATCGTCGCGGGGGGCTTCTGGTTCGGCGGCGGCGCGGTCGCCGTGCGGGCCCTCGTCGGCGAGCACTTCAAGCCCCGGCTCGCCGCCTACCCTGGGCCGTCGCTCCTGATCAACGGCGAGTACGACCTCTTCTTCCGGCCGACCGAGCGGTCCTTCGCCGCGGTCGCGGCGGCTCCCCGGCGGGCCCTGATCCGCCGCGCCGGGCACCTCTCCAACCTCGATCAGCCCGACCAGTTCAGCGCGGCGATCCGGCGGTTCGCGGAGGCGATCGCGGGCTGAGACGAGGCCCGATGGTATCCTCGCTCGACCGCCTATCCACCGATCGACCGAGGTTCCATGCGCGTTCGCAAGGCCGTCTTCCCCGCGGCGGGATGGGGCACCCGCTTCCTCCCGGCGACAAAGGCCCAGCCGAAGGAGATGCTCCCGCTCGTCGACAAGCCGGTGATCCAGTACGCCGTCGAGGAGGCAGTCGCCTCCGGCATCGAGCACGTGATCATCGTCACCTCGAGCCAGAAGCGGGCGATCGAGGATCACTTCGACACGTCCTACGAGCTCGAGCGCCTGCTCGAGGAGAAGGGCGACATCGAGATGCTCCGCCAGATCCGGCGAATCTCGGACCTCGCCCAGGTCACGTACGTCCGCCAGAAGGAGCAACTTGGTCTCGGCCACGCCGTCCTGGTCGCGAAGGAAATCGTCGGCCACGAGCCGTTCGCCGTCATCCTGTCGGACGATGTCGTGGTCGGTGACCGGCCCTGCATCGGCCAGCTGGTCCACGCCTACGACCAGACCCACAGCTCCGTCGTCGCGGTCATGGAGGTCCCCCACGAGGAGACTCGGCGCTACGGCGTGATCGGTGGCGAGGTCGTCGAGGAGGGCTTGAACCACGGACGCCTCCACAAGGTCAGCCGACTCGTCGAGAAGCCGCGGCCCGAGGACGCCCCCTCGAATCTGGCGATCATCGGGCGCTACGTCCTGACCCCCAAGATCTTCGACAAGCTCGAGCAGACCCAGCGCGGCGCCGGCGGCGAGATCCAGCTGACCGACGCGATCGAGGCGCTGATGCAGGAGCAGGCCGTCTACGGCTACGAGTTCGAGGGCACCCGCTACGACTGCGGCACGACGATGGGCTGGCTGAAGGCATCGGTGGAGCTGGCCCTCCAGCGACCCGAGCTGGCATCGGAATTCCGGACGTACCTCCAGGGCCTCGAGCTCTAGCCTCTCGCCCTGGACCGGGTCGACCACGACGGCCGGCGCCACTGACCGACGCCCCGAGCGTCGTGCGCTACGATGCGAATCGGGCGCGTCACCGCCGGGAGGGCTCGGCAGGGTCGCGTCGCCATCGTGAATCCCCCGCAACGGAGACTGACTTGGCCGAGATCGGGACCATCCTCGGTGGCCGCTACCGACTCGTGGAGCTGCTCGGCCAGGGCGGGATGGCCCGGATCTACCGCGGCCACGACAACCAGCTCGACCGGGACGTCGCCGTCAAGATCCTGCGCTCCGAGTACGGCCGCGATCCGGACTTCAGCTCACGGTTCCGCCAGGAAGCGCAGAACGCCGCTTCGCTGAACCACCCGAACATCGTCGCCGTCCACGATTACGGCCAGGATGAGGCCGGCCCGTTCATCGTCATGGAGCTGGTCGACGGCGAGGACCTCGGGGCCATCATCAAGCGCTCCGGGGCATTGCCGCCGCGCCAGGCGGCGCGGATCACCGCAGAGACGGCGCGCGCCCTCCATGCCGCCCACCAGCGGGGGATCGTCCACCGCGACGTCAAGCCCGGCAACATCATGATCAACCGCGAAGGCCAGGTGAAGGTCACCGATTTCGGGATCGCCCGGGCGCTGGCTGAGGCCCAGATGACCCTGCCCGGGACGACCCTCGGCTCCGTCCATTACTTCAGCCCGGAGCAGGCTCGCGGCGATCCGGCGAGTGCCTCCTCGGATGTCTACTCGCTCGGGATCGTCCTGTATGAGCTGCTGACCGGGCACCGCCCGTGGGAGGCCGACAGTGCCGCCGCGGTCGCGATGGCCCGGCTCGCCGGACCGCCGCCCGACCCGTCGACGATCCGGGCGGGGATCCCGGCGGACCTCGTCGCGATCGACCGCAAGGCGCTCGCCACAGAGCCGGCAGACCGCTGGTCGGCCGCCTCGTCGATGGCTGCGGCCCTCGAGGCGTTCCTCGCCGGAGGCGCGGTCCCGGGCGTGGCTCCGATGGGCGCCGCTGGAGCGGCGGGTGCGGGGCTGGCCGGCGCCGGCCTTGCGGCGACGTCGGCGACCGCCCGGCCGAATCCACGGGCGATCCCGTATGTCCCCGAGGCATACGCCGACGACGCGGCGGCGCGCCGCTCGGATCCATCTACCCGGACTCCCGTCCGCGCCGATGGTCGAAGTGCAGGACGTGTTGCCCCACCCCCGATCGAGGAGGACGAGCCCCGCGGCACCTCGCCCGCGGTCTGGGCAGCGGGGATCATCGCGCTCCTGATCCTGGCCGCCGTGGCGTTCCTCGTGTTCCGGCTCCTGTCGGGCGGCGGTGCGACACCGGTCGCCCAGGTCTCCGTCCCGAACTTTGTCGGGCAGAGCCTCAGCCAGGCCCAGGCGGCTGCCAGTCAGGCCGGCATCACCCTAAGCCCCACCGCGAGCGCCGCCCCGAGCGGCGCGGTCGCCGGTACGGTCCTTGGCCAGAATCCGGTGGCGGGCACGAAGATCGACAAGGGCGGAAGTGTGACCGTCATCGTTGCGGCGGGCACCGAGACGGTCGCGGTCCCCGATCTCCGCAGCAAATCCGAGACCGACGCATTCAACCTCCTGTCGGCGGCCGGGCTGACGTTCGGCCCGAAAAGCGAGGCGTTCGATCCGCTCGTGCCGCTCGGCTTTGTCATCGACCAGACGCCGCCGGCCGGCGTGCTCGTGAACAAGGGCACCGCGATCTCGTATGTCCTCTCGAAGGGACCCGAGCCGTCGCTGAGTCCCTCGCCCAGTCCAAGCCCCTCGCCCACGCCGACCCCCACCCCGAGCCCTACCCCGACTCCGACACCGGCCCCGCCGACGCCCACTCCGACCCCGACCCCCCTCAAGGTCGGCGACTACAGCTGCCTGACCATTGGCGAGGCAACAACGAAGATCGCGGCCGACGGCTTCACGCCCAAGGTCAATCCCGCTGGGGCTCCAGACACGTCCTTTGTCAGCTTGCAGCTGCCGGAAGCGGGGAGCATGCAGCCGCCGGGTTCGACGGTGACCGTGGCAGCGCAGGACACGAAGCCCGCGAGCTGCCCTTAGGCCTCGACCTCGATCCACAGCCGGCGGCTCCCGGTCGGCGTCGCAATCCGGGCCCCCGCGGGGATTTGCCGCGCTGCCGGCTCGCCGACCTCCTCTGGATTTGCGCCATCGCCTCCGAAATCGGGGGTCGCTTCGCCGAGCCGGGCCACCGTCAGCAGGTCGAGGAGGCCGGGCGTCACCGGGTCCGGCGGGAGCGGAACCGCGCCATCCTCCCAGCAGACCCGAACCTCGCCACCGTGGAGCGGTTCGTGGCGGCGGTTGAGTCCGCAGAACCCGACCCGCGCCGCGACCGATCCGCGGAAGTGGCGGCAGGTCCCGCAGCTGGTCGATGAGCGATGGCAGACCCAACAGCGCGACGCCACCGGCTGGGGAGTCGAGCAATGCGGACAGCGCCACGTCGGCATGCCCGGATGGTAGCTGCGACTCGCGTTCCTGTCTCGGCCATCGAACGAGATCGCGAACGAACGTTCGCGGCGCCGAGCTACTTCGAGAGGACGATGATCGTCCGATCGGTCGTATGCCCGAAGGCGGTCGTGTCGACGGACACGGTCACCGAGCACTGGCCGGCCGTGGCCCCCTTGGGGATCGTCGTCGTGAAGGACGTGCGGCCGTTGCTCGAGGTCGTCAGCGTCGAGGAGACGATTGCCGGAACGCTCGGGATCGCCAGGGTGAACGTCACGTTGGCCCCAGCGAGCGGGCGGCCGTCTGGATCGCTCACCACCACGGACAGCCTGACCGACTCGGGCAATTTCGAGAGTTTCAACTGGTAGACCGACGCTGACACGTTCGCGGTCAGCTTCCCGGTTCCACGGCGGACGGTCAGCGAGGCCGTCGCCACGTTGCCGGCCGGGTCGGTCGCAGTGACGTCGATCGCGTTCTGGCCGGTTGCGATGGAGATGGCGACCGCGAACGCACCCTTGCCGTCGGCGGCGCCGACAACCGCCGAGTTGGTCGTCGCGTTGTGGATTCGGATCGCGCTCCGGGCCTGGGTCGTGCCGACGACCTGGACCGTCGTCGCGTTGACGACGGCATTTGCGCTCGGCGCGCCGATCGTGATCTTCGGCTTGGTCTTGTCGAGGATGAAGGTGACGGCGGCGGACGCGTCGGACTCGGCGCCGTTGGGCCCGACGATCGTCGCGGTGAAGGTGTTGGAGCCGGGGCTCAAGGTGACGGCGGGAACCTTGAACTCACGCACGGCGGGCACCGGCACCTGGATCATCACCCCGGGGTCGCCTTTGCCGATTGCGACGTAGATCCGGATTCGGCTGTCGGACTGGCCGACGATCGCCGCCGGCACCGTTCCGAGGAGGTCCACCGTCGGCTGGTTCGTGTACGGCTCGTCGGGCGCCTCGAGGGTCGGCGCATCGGCGACAACGGCCTCGCTGGCGCTCGGCTGCGGAGTCCGGGTGAGGTCGGTGACGAGACCGCCAAACGTCGTGCCGACGGCCGACGCGACCTTGCCCAATCCGCCGTTGGCGATCAGCAGGACGCCGACCCCGAGCGCGACGACCGCCGCGACCAGCAGCAATTGGAACGGCAGAGCCATCCCGGGTCCGCGCTCGATCCGGCGATGCGAAGCGAGTCTGCCGGGGGCCGGCGGGCGGGGCCGGGCCTTGATCGGGGCGGGGCGGCCGCTCGAAGGTGGCCGCGGACGCACCTGGGATGGTCGCCCGCCTCGCCGTGATGTCATCGGCTGCGATTGTCGCACGTGGCGACGAGTCGGCGTGAACGGATGTCCGTTTCGCTGCGGAGCGTTGTAGTCTTGCGCGGTCCGGCGCGTGGCCGCTCGTCTTGCCGCGCGCCGCATCGAGGGATGGATGCAGGCTCGAGACCCCAAGCGCGATCGCCCCGCCGGACCGGCCGGCCGGCCGGCCTTCGGCGTCGGACCGATTGCCCGGGTCAGCCGGCCCACGACCGAGGCGCCCGCGCTTCCGTCGCCGCCGGCGCGTGACCGCCGCGACCACGCGGCAGCGGCCGCGACCGGCAATGCCTTCCGGCCTCTCCCGATCGGCCAGGTCGGCCCGGCCAGGACCGGTTTTCCGCTCGGCAGGACGGGGTTTCCGGTCCGATCACCGCTGCCGGCCATGCCGCCGTCACGCGGTGGATTCGGCCTGCCGAACCTCCGCCGGAACGTCTGCCCGCACTTCTACATGACCGGCGCGCGCGGCGCCATCCCGATCCAGGCGCCGCATCTGCTCAAGGGCCTGATCCGGCAGGACTCGAATGTCTCGCGCTGCCAGCTTCGCGGCGGTGTCCATCTCGAGCAGGGTTACATCAACGACGTCTGCCTGACGCCGCGCTTCAACCAGTGCGTCTTCTATGAGGACGACCTGACGCGCGAGTGACGAGCGCGAGCGGGACCAGCGCGGCCGGCGAGCCGGGACCGGCGCGCGATGAGCAGGACCCGGCGAACGCGGCTGAAGCTGATGCCTACCGGGCGGCTCTGGCCGCACTCTCCGAACGAGGCCGGTTCGGGATCCATCTCGGCCTCGGCCGGACGCGGGCACTGCTCCATGCCCTCGGCGACCCGCAGCTGGCGGTTCGCGGCGCCCTCGTCGCGGGCACGAACGGCAAAGGCAGCGTCCTGGCCCTCGCGGGTGCGGCCATCCGCGCCGCGGGCCTGCGGGCCGGCGAGACGCCGAAGCCGCATCTGGTCTCGTACCGGGAGCGGCTCCAGATTGCCGGTCGGCCCGTCGACGCGGGCACCTTCGCCCGGCTGGTCACGGACGCGATCGCGGCCGCCGACCGGCTGCCCCGGCGGCTCGGCGACCCGACCGAATTCGAGCTCCTCACGGCCGTGGTGTTCCGCTGGTTCGCCGACGAGGGCATCGATCTGGCGCTTGTCGAGGTCGGTCTCGGGGGCCGGCTCGACGCCACCCACGCCTGGGACGGCGGTGTGGCCGCGATCACGAACGTCGATCTGGACCACATGGATCGGCTCGGACCGACGATCGCCCACATCGCCCGGGAGAAGGCCGCGATCATCGAGCGCGGCGACGTCGCGGTCACCGGCGCTGTCGGGGACGCGCGAGCGATCGTCCGCCGCCGAGCAGCCCGGCTGGGGGTCCCGCTCACCATCGTCGAGCCGGCCCCGGTGCTCGCGGTCGACCGGGACGGCCTGGTGGTCGAGCTCGGTCGGCTCGGCCGGACCCGGGTCGGGCTGCGCGGGCGGCACCAGGCGGCCAATGTCGCAGTGGCCGACGCCGTGCTCGACGCGCTTGCCTCGGCCGGAATCGCGGCGGTTCCCGACGACGCCCGGCGGCGTGGGTACGCCGAGGCACGCTGGCCCGGCCGTCTCGAGCTCCTGACCGTCGATGGCCGCGACGTCCTGCTCGACGGCGCCCACAATCCGGCCGGCGCGGCCGCCCTCGCGGCGGCCCTCGACGAGCTGCGGCCATCCCTCGGCGCGGGCCGTCTGACCTTGTTGACCGCGTCCATGGCCGACAAGGACGTCGCCGGGGTGGTCGCGGCCCTCGGCCGATCGTCCGCCCTGGCCGACGCCCGGATCGTCGCGACCAGCGTCGCTCTCCCGCGGGCACTCGATGCAGCGGCCCTTGCCCGGCTGTGGGCCACCGACGGCGACCGGACGATCCGCCGCGCGAGGTCGGTCGGCGCAGAACCAGATGTCGGGGCCGCCCTCGACCGGATCCTCAGCGGACCGTCCGGCCCGCTCGTGGTCGCTGGCTCGCTGTATCTCGTCGGCGCGGTCCGCGGCCGCCTCCTCGATGATCCGCTCCTGCGCGATCCGGGCGACAATCCCTCTCGATGATGGATCGACCGACCGCGCGCCACGGGGTGGTCGCCGCCCGCCCCGAGATCGGCGGCGGTGCCGCGACGCCGTCGTTCAGCTTGCCCGTCGACGCGGCAGCGGGTCTGCCCGGGCCGGCCGCGCCCCTCCGGATCGGGCCGGCGACCTTCGATTGGGGGAGCCGGACGTTCGTCATGGGCATCCTCAACGTCACCCCGGACTCGTTCTCGGGCGACGGGATCCTGGCGACGGGCTCGACGGGGTCCGGCACAGCGCCCGCAGCCAGCGCTGCGGCCTTCGATCCGGTCGCGGTCGCCATCGAGACCGGGCGACGGATGGTCGAGGAAGGCGCCGACCTGCTTGATGTCGGCGGCGAGTCGACGCGGCCCGGCCATGCCGTCGTCACGGCCGACGAGGAGATCGCCCGGGTCGTGCCCGTCCTGCGGGCGCTCCGAGCCGCCCTGCCTGCCACCCCGCTCAGCATCGACACGACAAAGCCGGCCGTGGCCGTTGCCGCCCTCGACGCCGGCGCGGATCTGGTCAACGACGTCTGGGGGGTCGCCGCCGACGACGCCCTGCTCCGCCTCGCCGCGGACCGCGCCGCGCCTATCGTGCTGATGCACAACCGCGTCGAGGCGCGGTATGTGAACCTGATGGCGAACATCCTGGCCGACCTCGATCAGGCCATTGAGCGGGCCCTGGCGGCGGGGATTGCATGGGACTCGATCGTTGTCGATCCCGGGTTCGGGTTCGGCAAGACGCCCGCCCAGAATCTGGTGCTGCTGCGCGAACTGGCCCTGCTCCGGACCCTCGGCCGCCCGGTCCTCCTCGGGACCTCCCGCAAATCGACCCTCGGCAAGGTCCTCGACCTGCCGCCGGATCAGCGGCTGGAGGCGACCCTCGCCACCACGGCGCTTGGCATCGCGGCCGGAGCGGATCTGGTCCGTGTCCACGATGTCCGGCCGAATGTCCGGGCCGCGCGGATGGCCGACGCGATCGTCCGCCACAGAAACGACCCACCCGAAGGAGCCTCGACCTGAGCGACCGGATCGTTCTTCGCAACATCCAGCTCGAGGGCCGCCACGGCTTTTACGACCATGAACTGGCGGAGCCTCAGCCGTTCGAGGTCGACGTGGAGCTGGTCCTGAACCTTCAGCCTGCCGGTGTCGACGACGACCTGGCCAAGACCGTGGACTACGGTCGCGTTCACGAGATCGTCGCCCAGATCGTCGAATCGACGTCGTTCCGCCTGCTGGAGGCGTTGGCCGAGGCGATCAGTCACGAGATCCTCCGCGAGTTCTCGGTGATCGAGGTCGGCGTCCGCGTCCGGAAACCGGCCGTCCAGCTGCCCGGCCGGCTCGACTATGCCGGCGTGGAGATCTGGCGCCGCCGCTCGGACGGCTGAGGGGGCCGCGGCCGGCGTCGGTTCGTCAATTGAGATCCTTCGGCCGAGTGCCGAGGGTCACCGTGACGGTCTTGTGCTCGATCCCGCGGATGATGTCGAGCGTGATCTTGTCGCCCGGGGCGAACTGGGTGAGGAGGGCATCGAGCGGATGCAGGGCGTCGATCGCCTGGCCGTTGATCGAGGTCAGGATGTCGCCCGTCTTGACGCCGGCGTCGGCCGCCGGGCTCGCCGCCCGGACCGCCTCGGTGCCGGTCGGGTCCCCGTTCGCGTCGAGGAGCTGGACGTAGGCCCCTGACGCCACCGGCAGCGTCAGGTGCTTGACGATCTGGGGGTCCAGCGAGACGTACTGGATGCCGATGTACGGCCGGGCGAGGGCCTCGTTGGCGAGGGCCTGGCGCATGATCGGCCGGGCGATGTTGATCGGGATCGAGAAGCCGATGCCAGTCGAGTCCTTGGCGATCGCCGTGTTCACCCCGATGACCGCGCCCGTCGCGTCGAGGAGCGGCCCGCCGCTGTTGCCGGGGTTGATCGCCGCGTCGGTCTGGATCAGGTTGCGGAGATGCCCCCCGTCGGTCGTGATGTCGCGGCCGAGGGCTGAGACGATCCCACTGGTCACGCTGTTGTCGAACGTTCCAAGCGGGCTGCCGATCGCGACCACGAGCTCGCCGACCTTCAGCCCATCGGAGTCGCCGATGGTGGCCGCCGGCAGCCCGGTCGCGTCGATCTTGATGATCGCGAGGTCGGTCAGGGTGTCGATCCCGTAGACCTTGGCGTCGTACTTCGTGCCGTCCTTCAGCTGGGCGGTCAGGTCCGTCGTGCCGGCGACCACGTGACGGTTGGTGAGGATCCAGCCGGCGGCGTCGAAGATGATCCCGGAGCCGACGCCGTCCTGCTCCTGCTGGGTCGCGGAGTTCGGGTCGATGCCCTTGGTGTAGATCCGGACGACGGACGGGCCGGCCTTCGCCGCCACGTCGATGATGGCCGAGTTCTCGTCGAGCGTGACGGGCTGCTTGATCGTCGTGGAGTTCGGGTTCTGGCTGCCCGTGGCCAGCGCAGGCGCCCGATCGAATGCGCCGCCGAGGTTCAGCGCGGCGACGGTCCCGCCGGAGGCGAGGATCGCGGCCGCGAGAGCCGCGACCATGACCGTGCCGGCCCCGGGCCCGCGCCGCTCGCGGGCGTCGGCCGGGCGGGCCCCGACCGTCGGTGTCGCGGTCTCGAACCAGTTTCCGGGCGTCGGCTCGCGATCGGACCAGGTCGGGCGGGTCCAGTCGGTCCGTGGCTCGGGGGCCGGCGAGTAGGAGGCCGGAGCCACCGGCTGCGATGCCGGGGCGTAGGACGGCGGTGACCAGGTCGGTGCCGGTGGCCAGGCGCCGGTGTCGCCGGCGGCTGCGTTCGCGGAAACGTCGGTCGCCGGAGCGGGTTCCGGCTCGACGGGTTGCGGCGCCGGCTCGACGGGCTGCGGCGCCGGCTCGACGGGCTGCCAACCGCGGGCGTCATGGGGCTGGGTCTCGTCGTCGGTCGGTTCGAATGGAGCGGTCATCAGGAAGGGATCTCGCGTGCAGGCTGTGGTTCGGCCGGTCGTCGGGGCGGGCGGCGGGATGGGTCCGTCCGGCGACTCCTCGAATGAGCTCAGCCTAGCCTGACGGATCGCGGTTCAGGCGGGGCGCCCCGCTCGGTGAAGAATCCGCCATCTTCGGCGGGACCGGGGGCGGTTCCGGTGGCGCGGTGGCATCGTCGCTATTCGCGGCGGGCACGTCGTCGGCTTCCCGGCGGGGGTCCGCGGGCAGGGTCACGGTGAACTGGGTCCCCGTGCCAAGCCGGCTGACCACCTCGACCGTCCCGTGATGCATGTCGACGATTGAGCGGACGATCGCGAGGCCCAGCCCGCTGCCGCTGGCGCGGGCCTCGTTCGCCCGATTGCCGCGGTAGAACCGCTCGAAGATCCGGGGCAGCTCCGCGGGGTCGATCCCGACTCCGCTGTCGCCGACCTCGATCCGGGCGCCGCGATCCTCGGTCGGCGAAACCCGGACATCGACGGATCCGGCGGGCTCGGTGAACTTGATCGCGTTGCCGACGAGGTTGGTCACGACCTGGCCGATCCGCTGCGGGTCGTGCCACAGCCGGATCGGGGACGGCGCGAGCTCGAGCCGGAGGGTGAGCCCGCGCCGGCGCGCCGCGGGACCGGCCTGCTCGACGGCCGATTCGACGGCGGCCCGAAGATCGTCCGGCCGGAGGTCGAGGAGGACGAGGCCGGAATCCAGCTTGGACAGCTCGAGCAGGTTCTGGGCAAGCCAGTCGAGCCGCTCGAGCTGGATGCGGCTGCTGTTGAGGAATTCGGTGCGGGCGGCCGGATCGTCGCCGGCGCGCTCGGTCAGGAGCTCGTTGAAGGTCAGGAGCGCCGCGATCGGCGTCCGCAGCTCATGCGAGACGTCGGCGAGGAAATCGCGGCTGCGGTCGCGATCGCGGCGGATGGTCGCGACGCTCGCCTCGAGCTGGTCGGCCATGGCGTTGAACTGCTCGGCCAACGCGATGAGCTCGCTCGATCCGGCCCGGACCTCGCGCCGCGGGATCCGGCTACCGAGATCGCCGGCGGCCAGGGCCCGTGACGCGTCGGTCAGGCGCCGGAGCGGCGTCGTCACCCAGAGAGCGATCGCCGCAGCGACGAGGACGGCAATGCCGAGGGCGAGGGCCCCGACCGCGGCCGCTACGGTCGTCACGTTCTCGATCGCCGATTGGCGGAACGTGTACGGGTTCGAGAGACGGACCACGATCGAGTAGCCATAGTTGCTGTGGATGGCCGGCCGGAGGAGCCACGAGCCGATGACCGCCTCCTTCGTCAGGCCCGGCTGCTCGGGGACCGTCGCGCCGGCGTGGAACGTCCCGCCGGCCGCGGGGATCGTGCCCGCCGCATCGCCCTTGCCGACAGCCTGCTGGCCGATGACGTAGTCCACATCGGCCTCGGCGAGGTGGTCGGCGATGAACGAGACCCGGTCGCTGGACTGGAGCTTGGCGACGACCTGGGGATTAACGACGTTGGCCGCGGACACCACGGCCTGGTTGCCGGCCGTGTCGGCTGCGAGCAGGTCGATGTACGCCGCGACGAGATCGGTCCGGGCTCGCAGATCCGCCTGCTCCTGCGTCCGGAACTCGTCGTCCAGGCGGTTGAGGACGAAGACGGTGACGAGGAGCAGGGTCAGCGCGACAACGCTGGCGAAGCCGACCGTCAACCGGCTCTGGAGGGTCTTCGGACCGGCCTTCCGAACCATGCCCGGGATCAGCGCTGGGCGATGCAACCGCCCGGCAAACCGGCGTGCCCGAGGAACCGCGGCCGGAGCAGCGGGCGCCCGAGCCGTCGGCGCCGGTCCACCGTCCGACGTCGGCGGGTCGAGGTCCCCGACCTCCGGGTGCGAGTTCGGCCGGCCGTCCGCGGCGCTGCCCCGCTCAGCGTTCGGCGAAGGCGTAGCCGACGCCCCGCACGGTCATCACGAATGCGGGCACGGCCGGATCGTCCTCGATCTTGTCGCGGAGGTGGCTGACGTGGACATTGATCGTCTTCTCGTCCTGGTCCAGCGCCTCGTAATCGCGCAGGAGCTCGAGGAGCTCGCCGCGGGTGTAAACCCGGCCCGGCCGTGAGGCGAGGTGGCGGAGGATCTCGAACTCGGTCGGGGTCAGGCTGATGCGGCGGTCACCGCGCTGGACCCGCCGCCGCTCCAGGTCGATCACAAGGTCGCCGTGGCGGATCACCCGGCCACCGGCAGCGTCGCTCAGATCACCATAAGCCCGCCGGAGGAGGGCCTTGATCCGGCTCATCAGCTCGCGCAGCCCGAACGGCTTGGTCAGGTAGTCGTCCGCCCCGAGCTCCAGCCCGATGACCTTGTCGACCTCGTCATCACGGGCGGTCAGGACGAGGACCGGGGCCTTCGACCCGGAGGCACGGAGGCGGCGGAGGACCTCGAAGCCGTCGATCCCGGGCAGCCGGACGTCGAGCACGACAAGGTCCGGGGCCTGGTTCGTCGCGAAGTCCAGACCTTCCTCGCCACTCTTTGCAACGGCGACCTGGTAGCCCTCCTGCTGGAGGGCGTACTGAATCCCGCGGGCGACGGCGAACTCGTCCTCGACGATCAGGATCGTGGCACTCATGGCGGCCCGACTGTACACCGGCCCGGCGCCGAGGGCCGCCAGCCCTTCGCCGTGATAAGGTGTGCGCCCGCTCCGGGCGCCCCGACCGTGCCGTCGGCGAGCCGCGCCCCACCAGACCGCCCTTCGCCGAGGTCCCGCCCTGATGTCCACCGCCACGAACACCCGACTGAGCCTCGCCGCCGAGCCCCGCGAGCTCGTCGGCAAGAAGGTTGCCACGCTCCGCCGAGCCGGCCGCCTGCCCGCCGTCGTGTACGGCCATGGCGTCAGCTCGGAGAGCCTGTCGCTCGACGCCCACGATTTCGAGCTGCTCCGCCGGAAGGCCGGCCAGAACGAGCTGATCGACCTGACGGTCAATGGCAAGAAGGCCCGGCCGGTGCTCGTCCACGACATCCAGGTCCATCCGGTCAATCGCCGGCCGCTCCATGTCGACCTCTTCCTCGTCCGGATGACCGAGGAGCTGACGGTCGACGTGCCGCTCGTTCCGACCGGCATGTCGCGCGCCGTCGACGACCTCAACGGGACCCTGCTGCACCAGCTCGAATCCGTCCGCATCAAGGCCCTGCCGGATCACTTGCCGCAGGCGATCGAGTACTCGATCGCGTCGCTCGTCGATTTCGATGCGGCGATCAAGGTCTCGGACCTCCAGATCCCGGGCGACGTCACGCTCCTGACGGATCCCGAAGAGGTCGTCGCGAAGGTCCTCCCGTCGCGGCTCCAGGCCGAAGCGGCTGAGTTGGCTGCGGAGACGGCCGAGACCGTGGCCGAGGCTGCAGAGACCGAGGCCGCCGAGGGCGCCGAGGGCGAGACGCCCGGCGAAGGCGGCGACTCCGCCGGCGACTCCGCCGAGAGCTGATCCACACGGCCGCCGCCCGGCGGCCGAGCCAGCCCACGGCGCGACGAACCGGCCCACTCCCCGACGAACACGGGTGCACCCGCGGGATCAGCGCCGCGTGCCGAGCACCGTGACGGTTGCCTGGCGCATCGCGAGCTGATCGGGTGGCCGCCGAGCCAGACGGCGCCGCAGCGCGGCATCGAACTCCGCGCGGATCGTCGGGTCGAGACCGGCGACGAGATCGTCCTCGTCGAATTCGGCCATGAAATGGACGTATCCATCGATGTCGAACGGGTGGACGAGCACGCCCGCCTGTGTCCGGACGTCGGAGAAGCCTGCCCGCCGCATCTGGTTCGCGGCCTCGGCCGTCGTCCGCAGGTCGTCACCCCCGTCGGACCAGCCGCGCGGCTCCTCGCCGACCTCCTCGAGGGCATCGTCGAAGTCGATGTCGGGCTGCCAGATCTCGTCATGAGCCAGCCACGAGATCCAGCCGAAGTTGCCGCCGGGCCGCAGGACGCGCCGGACTTCGCGCAGCGCCCGGTGGCGGTTCGGGACGAGCTGGAGGACGAACGAGGACACCGCGACATCGATGCTGGCGTCGGCCAGGCCGAGCTCGTCGGCGAAGGCGACCCGAAGATCGAGCCGGGCGAGCTCGGCCGGCGTCAGCAATTCGGTGGCGTCCGCCCGAGCTCGCTCGATCATCCCGCCTGACGCGTCGATCGCCGTCACCCGCGCCTCCGGCCAGCGCCGGACGATCGCCCGGGCAAGGGTGCCCGTGCCCGTCCCGACATCGAGGATCCGGTTGGCGCCGGCGCCGATCGCAGCAGCCACCTCGTCGACGATCGTGAGCGCGGACGGAGCGATGATCGGTCCCCACCAGCGGGCGTACCCGTCGGCGATCCGGTCGTAACGGGCGGCTTGTTCGGTCATGGCGCGCATCGTGCCATGCGGCTCCGGCCCGGACATCCCGCTCGCCCACGCCACACCCGCAGAGGTCCGGCCGTCAGGGCAGGGCAGCCAGCCAGGCGCCGGATCCGCGGAGCGGACCCGGCCATGTCCCCGCCCACCCGCGGCCCGACGCGCGGTTCGACCGATCGCTGTCGCCGCCCCCCGCGGCCCGCTGCCCATCGATCGGCTTCACGGGGCCGGCGACCCGTTGAGGAGTGCTGCATGACCCGTCCGATCGCGATCCGGATCCTCGTCGGTGCGGCGGCGATCGGCCTCGTCGCCCAGGCCCTCCTGCTCGACACGCTGCTCGGAGTGAGCGCCCCGATCCTGGTCCTTCTCCTGCTCGGCGGCAGCCGGATCCTGCGTCCGCCCGACGTGATGCTCGATCTCCTGGATCGATGGCTGCCGCCTTCGGCAAT
Organism: Candidatus Limnocylindrales bacterium; assembly: GCA_038204565.1. Classification (GTDB taxonomy): domain Bacteria; phylum Chloroflexota; class Limnocylindria; order Limnocylindrales; family CSP1-4; genus CF-46. The sequence continues at coordinate 56,286 of JBBRCU010000012.1, read as the reverse complement.
CGGGCTCAGCCTCGCGATCCCACTCCGGTCCGACCCGAGTCTCCTCGCGATCGACGTGGCCGTGACGCTGGCCCTGCTCGGAGCGTCGGCCGCGGCAATCGGCGGGCAGGCCGTCACCAGGGGATCCGTCGCCCGGGTCGTCGAGCTCGGCTTCCTCGTCCTCGGCTGGTCGGGCGTCGGGATCCTGCGGGTCATGGCCGCGACACGCGGGACTGGCGACGAGATGCCCACGCGGTCAACCACGATACCGGCGTCCCGCAGCGGCTTCCGTCCTGGGCCGCGCCCATCACCCGAGGCCTGCTGATCGCCGGACCGGTCGTCCTCGTGTTCGTCGCCTTGTTCTCGGCGGCGGACGCGGTATTCGGCCGGCTCGTCGAGCATCTGCTCCATTGGAATGTCGATCTCGGAGAGCTGCCCGTCCGGTTGGCCATGGCCTTCCTGATCACCTGGGCGGTGGCGGGCATCCTCGCCGTCGCGGCGGGCGCGGTGGCGGCGGGCAGCAGCGCCGCAACAATCGGACCGACGCGACCTGGGCCTCTGGCCGAATCCGTCGGGGCAGCCGGAGTCCGCGATCCTCGTCGCGGTAGACGTCGTGTGCGCGGTCTTCGTCGCCCTCCAGCTGGCGTACCTGTTCGGCGGTCAGGACACCCTCGCCGCGACCGGCGTGCCCTACGCCCAGTACGCCCGGAGTGGTTTCTTCGAACTCGTCTGGGTCGCGGTCCTTGCCGGCGGTCTCCTCACGATCGTCCATGCGATCGCCGCCCGTCGGACATCCGCCCTCGTCGGCGCAGGTCTCGCGTTGGTCGGGCTGACCGCGGTCATCCTCGCCTCGGCCCAGCTGCGGCTTCGGATCTATCAGGACGCGTATGGCTGGACCGAGCTCCGCTTCTACGTCCTGGCGACGATCGTCTGGCTCGCGGTCGGGATCGGCGTCACGCTGGTCCTCCTCGCCCAGGACCGCATGCGCTGGCTCCTCCATGCGCTGGCGATCGCGGCGCTCGTCGTGCTGGGCGGGATCAACGTCGTGGGTCCGTCCAGGCTGATCGCTGAGGAGAACGTGGCCCGTGTCCTCGACCCATCGCTGGTCCCCGCCGACGGCAAGAGCGGGCTCGACGTGACCTGCGCGACGCGCCTCGGCGACGATGCGATCCCCGCCCTCGTTCGCGCCCTCCCCGCCCTCGAGCGGGCGACCGGGCCGAGTTGACGGGGCGCCTCCTCGAACGGAGAGCTGCCTTGGCGCGACCCGAAGCAACCGCCTGGCCGGCCTGGAACGTCGGTCGCTAGCTGGCCCGCGACGCCCTGGCCCCGCTCGCGCCGCGCTCGGCCCCGGTCGGAGGCTGAACGAAGGGCGGGCGGGCCGTCGGCAGTCAGGCGTCGCCGGCCGGCGCCGGGGGTGGGCTCGCCGTCGGGTCGACCGGCGGGAATCCGCCCTGACGGCGCAAGGGGAGGCGGCGGGCGATCGCGAGTCCGATCACGGCGACGATCGCGAGCCCGATGAGGATTGGCAGCCAGACGATCGCGAAGACGATGACGAAGCTCGCCAGCGACTGACCCACGCCGATCAACGTCGCCGATGCCCGATCGACCTCGGCCGCCGGATCCCAGTTGGCGGTCGCCTGCGTGACGGCGACGACCTCCGTCCCGAACGTGACGGTTAGCGTCGCCATCGCAGCCTGGTCCACGAGCGTCGTCTGCTGGGCGGTGAGCCGCTCGATCTCCCCGCGCGTATCGGTCAGGCGGGCCTCGATCTCGAGCAGGTCCGAGGTCTTCGCGGCGTTGGCGGCGAAGCCGACGAGGGCCGTCTCGCTCGCCTTCAGGTTGCGGATCCGGGCGTCGAGATCCACGATCTGGCCGGTGACCTCCGTCGCGTCGGTCTGCTCGCCGACCTCGGTCCCGAGATGGCGGATCGCATCGAGGGCGTCCTCCCAGCGGGCGACCGGGATCCGGTAGGTGACGGTCGCAACGATCGTGTCGCCCTTGTGCTGCTGCTGCGATGCCCCGATGTAGCCGCCGACCCCGCGAATTGCGTCGCGAGCGGCCGTAACTGCCTTGTCGGTGTCGGGCACGGTCAGCTGGAGCGACCCGGTCCGGACGATCTTCGTGTCTTCGACGACTGCCAGCTGGCCGGGGCCGGCGCTCACTCCGCCGTTCCCGGACATGTCGCCGGTGTTGGCCGGCCCCATGGACGCGGCGGGCAGTGCCGGATCGTAGGCCGGGGCGGCCGCCGCACCGCGCGGAGCGGGCGTCGCCGCGGAGGAGCCAGCGCAGCCGACGACGACGAGAGCCACCGAAACGGACACGAGGGTGCGGGCCAGGGAGCCGATCGGGCGATCGGTGCGAACGGGAATGCGCATGGCGCCTTCCTCCTTCGGCCGCCGAGTTGGGTGACGGCTCACCCCGCCGACGGATTCGGTCGGCCCGCAGTTCCGTTGGCTGGACCGCGGGCCTGGCGCTCAACCCGTGGCGGTTGGCGACGCCGTGACGCCCGACCGGAGATACTCGTCCGATGCACCTGCCGTTCGATCCACCGCTGGAACCGATGCTCGCAAAGGCATCCAACGGCCTGCCCGACGGCGATGGCTGGCTGTTCGAGCCGAAATGGGACGGCTTCCGGGCGATCGTCTTCCGCGACGGCGACGAGATCCTCATCCAGAGCCGCGACCTGAAGCCCCTCGACCGCTACTTCCCGGAGCTCGCCGAGCCGTTGAGGGCCAGCCTCCCGGAGCGTTGCGTCGTCGACGGTGAGGTGGTGATCGCAACCGACGGGGAGCTGGCGTTCGAGTCGCTCCTTCTGCGGATCCATCCGGCGGCGTCACGGGTGAAGATGCTCGCGGCCGACACGCCGGCGAGCTTCGTCGCCTGGGATCTCCTCGCCCTTGGCGATGAGGATCTTCGCGGTGTCCCTCAGGGCGAACGTCGATCCCGTCTCGAGGCCGCATTCGCGCACGTCCAGCCGCCGGTCCATCTCACGCCGGCCACCCGCGATCGGGCGCTCGCCGCGGACTGGTTCGACCGGTTCGAGGGCGCCGGCCTCGACGGCGTGGTGGCGAAGAAGCTCGATGCGCCATATCAGCCGGGCAAGCGGGCGATGCTCAAGATCAAGCACCAGCGAACGGCCGATTGCGTCGTGGCGGGCTTCCGCTGGCACAAGAACGGGCCGGGAACGCATGTCGGGTCGCTCCTGCTCGGCCTGTTCGACGACGTCGGCAAGCTCCATCACGTCGGGGTGACCTCGTCCTTCACGTGGGACAAGCGAGAGGCGCTGGTCAAGGTCCTCGAGCCGCTCCGCGAGAACGCGCTCGAAGGTCATCCCTGGGGCGAGTGGGCCGAGTGGGCCCGGGCCGCCGAGGAATCGGGCCAGCGGTTGCCGGGGGCGACGAGCCGCTGGAACCGCGGCAAGGACCTGTCGTGGGAGCCGCTCCGGGCGGACAAGGTCGTCGAGGTCGCCTACGACCACCTCCAGGGGGACCGCTTCCGACACGGGACGACGTTCGTCCGCTGGCGCGACGACAAGCAGCCGGCCGACTGCCGCTACGACCAGCTCGAGGAGAGCGCGCCGTACGAGATCGCGAAGATCTTCGGCGGCAGCTGATCCGACGCCGGGTGGCGGCCGCATCCCGGAACGGTTTCGACCGCGCCGCCGCCATGCTGCCCGGCGGAACCACGCGCCTGCATTCTCCGTCATCCGCCCAGGGGCCGCCCCTCCTCGCGGCCAGCCAGATGCAGGTGACCTCCCATGAACCAGCCCATTCGGACCGTCGCGGCCGGAACCCTCGGAGCGCTGATCGTCGCCGTCGCGGCCCTGTCAGCGCACGCCGGTCCCGCCACCGCCGCGCCGACCGCCTCGGATCCGGCGACCCACACGATCAGCGTCAGCGGAACCGGCAGGGTGACGGTCGTTCCCGACGTCGCCCGGGTGAGCCTCGGCGTGACGATCAATCAGTCGACTGTCAAGGCGGCCCGGTCGTCGGCGGCGGAGAAGATGACCTCAATCATCGCCGCGATCAAGGGTCTCGGGATCGCCGACGCCGACATCCAGACGACCGGCCTCAACCTCAACCCGCAGTACACGAACAGCTCCCCGAACCGGGTGATCGGCTACACGATCTCCGAACAGATCCAAGTCACGATCCGGGACCTCGACAAGGCCGGTGACGTCGTCGATGCCGCCACCGCCAAGGGCGCGACCGACGTGAACGGGATCTCCTTCGAACTTGCCGACCCGGCCAAGGCGATGAACGACGCCCGTGCGGCTGCGGTCACAGCGGCCCGGGCGAGTGCCCAGGCGATGGCGACGGCCGGCAGCGTCAGCCTCGGCGCGGTCGTGTCGATGACTGACGCGTCGGTGTCTCAGCCGTATCCGGTCTACTACGGCGCCCGGGCTGGCGCGGCCGACGGCTCGGCCGTCCCGACGCCGGTCCAGATCGGCACCCAGGATGTCTCGGTCGTCATCCAGGTGGTCTTCGCGATCGGCTGAGCTCGATCGGCAGAGCGAGGCCAATCCCGAACGTGGGCCGTGGGCCTGGCGACGACGCCGGCCCACGGCCCTGCGGTGCTATCGGCGGCCGCCGAGGGCCGTGTCCGGGACCAGGAACGAGCCGGCGAAGAACGCCATGCCGAGCCAGGCGAGCGAGATCCCCTTGACGTCGCTGCCGATCGCGGCGGCGACGAAGAGGATCACGGCAATCAGCAGGAACAGGGCCCGGATCGTCAGTTTCATCGGCAAGCCTCCGGTGGGGTCGGTGGATGACCACATGGTCTCCCCTCGACCGTCCGGAAACCAGCCTCGAGATGTTCCAACCCCTCGGCGCGACGACGCACCTGCCTCTCAACAGGGGAAGCCGGGCAACTCGCCGGCGGTCAGCCGGGCGGCTTCGCGGCGAGCGCCTGGAAGTCGATGACGTCGCCCTCGGGGCACACCCCGAGGCCGGGCTTGCCGCGACCGGGTCGATGACCTCGCCGTCGACCAGGGACACGCCGTTTGCCCCGACGACGCGCGGCACGTCGCCCGCGACGACCTGGAACTCGGACGAGAAGCAGGCGACGCTCGTGCCGCCGCCGAGGACGTCGATCCAGACCGGATCGATCCGATCGAGGTCGATCCGGAACTTCAGCAACGGCATGCCCACCCCGCTGCATGCCAGTCGCACCACAGAGGCATCTTGGGTACCGTCACGACCTCGCGGCGGCCCTCTGCCGCGCCCCTAGCGACGCCCGGTCAGATGTGGCGGTGAAGGTCCGCCTCGGGTGAGGTTGCTGGGACGTCGTCGTCCCGTGGCGGCTGCGCCCATCCCATCTGGGCCACATCGTGTTGCGGGAGCGACAGGTGGATCACCTCGTGCTCGACGTTGGCGATCGCCGAAGCGGGAACGTAGATATCGCTGGACATCCCGACAATCGAGGTGAGGACGTAGTTCTGGCCCACGTCCCGGACTGTACCGACTCGACCTCCGTCATTCCCGACGATCGACCAGCCCGGCTTGAGATCCGCCATTCGCATTCTGTGATTCACCTCTCCCGCAGCGTTCCCGAACCTTAGCGCGAGCTTGGCCAGGGTGTGAATTGGGAGAACGGGCGGAAGTCACGCGATTTGAGGCCGGAGAATGAGCGTCAGAGGGAGGCTGAACCCGATCCAGGCGGCCCACCCAACAGGAGGGCGACGGTATGCCGCGATATGTCCCAGCCGTTTTGCCGGCAAGCTAAATCCAGACGAGGCGACGCCGACCAGGATGATGATCAGGCGTCCCAATCGTCATCGTCGCGAGCGAAGCTCGGGCGGTCGAGTCAATGTGGTCATGTGGTTCCCTTCGTTCGTGATGCTCGCTCGGACTGGCCACTCCGGTCGGGCCACTCATAGCCTTCCCAAGGATTGAAGTCGGGGTCGAGGGCTTCCTGTTGCGGTCGGTCCGCCTCCGGCACGTGGATCAGGTTGACCCGGACGCGGTACCACAGCGATGAGCGGCCGCGCATCCCGTCGGTCAGGACATCGGCCGGTTCGAGGTGGGCGGCGGCCTCCGGGTGGCGGGCCTTCCAGCGCTCGAGGCCCTCGAGCGCCTCGGCCTTCGACGCCGCCCGGCTGATTTCGATGACCGGGATCGACGTCCTGCGCCGGCCGGTCGGGGTCGGCCGCGACCCGCCCGGGGTGCCGCGGGGAGGCATGCCCGGCCACTCCGTCGGAAGCCCCGCGTTCTTGTCGCCGGCGGCGACGGCGGCCGCTCGCTCGGCCGCGACCTCCGGCGGCGGTCCGCCCTCGGTCCCGCGTCCAGGCTCGTACTCGCTCTTCGGACGGCGTGCCCGCGACGGCTGAACCCGGGGCGGCTCGCCGGCCTGCTTCGCGTAGTTCGGTGGCCATGGCGCGTCGCCCTCGCCCTGCGCCTCATGCCGGGCGGAGAGCTCCAGCAACGAGTCGAGGGAGCCGATCGTGTCGTCGATTCCCGCTCCGGCGTCGCCGTGTTGGGCAACGAGGGCGGGGACGGTCGCGATCGTGAAGTCCTCAGCGACGACGTCCGGGACCTCGGCCCAGCGGAGCGGCATCGACACCCGCCCGTCGGCGAGCGGCCGGACCGAATACGCCGACGCGACGGTCCGGTCCTTGGCGTTCTGGTTGTAGTCGAGGAAGACGCCGTGGCGCTCCTCCTTCCACCACTTGCTCGTCGCGAGCTCGGGTGCGCGCGCCTCGACGTCGCGGGCCAGCGCGAGCGCTGCCCGGCGGACCTCGGCGTACGTCCAGCGCGGCTCGATCCGGACGTTGATGTGGATCCCGCGCGAGCCGGACGTCTTCGGCCAGCCGGTGAGCCCGACGGCCTCGAGGGCCTCCTGGCAGACGAGCGCGACCTGGCGGATCTGGGGCCACTCGATGCCGGGCACCGGGTCGAGGTCCACGCGCAGCTCGTCGGGGTGGTCGAGGTCCTCGGCCCGGACCGGGTGGGGGTTCAGATCGATGCAGCCGAGATTGACGACCCAGGCGAGGCCGGCCGCCTCGTCGAGGACGATCTCGTTGGCAGTCCGGCCCGACGGAAAGGTCAGCTCGGCGGTCCGGATCCAATCGGGCGTGTTGTCCGGCGCCCGTTTTTGGAAGAACGGCTCCTTGGTGATCCCGTCGACGAACCGTTTGAGGGCCATCGGCCGACCACCCGCGCCGCGGAGCGCCCCATCGGCGACCGCGAGGTAGTACGAGACCACGTCCATCTTCGTGTAGCCGGGTTCAGGGAAGTAGACCTTGTCCGGATTCGATATCGAGACCTCCCGGCCACCGATCTCGAGGATCTCCTTGCGGGTGGGCATGGTGCGATGCTAGCGGCCGATCGCAAGGGCCGGCTTGGCAGAGTCCGGGCCTTGCTCATCCGCCCCGGGGGCGTGGGGCGCCCGAGCGGGGGAATAGGTCTGCCCCCGGGACCAAATTCGGGCGCGGGGCGCCCGAATCAGAGCTTGAGCCGCGCCGGACCGCACGGTTCGGACGTGCGGCGCCCGGATGAGCCCCCGGCCCTGGCTCAACCGTCCGATGTGGGCGTGGGGCGCCCGAATGCGACCTGAGCCGAGCCGGACCGCACGGTTCGGGCGTGAGGCGCCCGAACGGGGGAATGAGTCTGCCCCCGCGACCCAACTCGGGCGTGCGGCGCCCGAAATAGACGCCGACCCTTTCCGGACGGCACGCTTCGGGCGTGGGACGCCCGAACGGAGGAGCGAGCCTGGTTCCGCGGACGATTCCCTGGTCTGAGCTCATTGAGCACCCGGATCGAGACTCGTGGACCCAGCCAGATCGGCAGCCGGACCATCCCGGACAACGGTGGCGAGAACCTGCTCTACGTCGAGGCCGTGACACCGGCCGGCGAACGGCCGATGATGCAGGCCTGCGCGAGGGACCGCCACACCGATGCTCAACCAGCCCGAGCCCGCCTGCCTCGTCATCGCCGACATCACCGGCTACACCACGTTCCTGGTCGGCGCCGAGCTCGACCACGCCCAGGACATCCTCGCCGACCTGATGTCGACCGTCGTCGCGGCTCTCCGTCCGACCTTCAAGCTCGCCAAGCTCGAGGGCGATGCGGCCTTCGTCTACGTGATCACCGACACGGTCGATGGGCCCCAGCTCCAGGACACGATCGAGCACTGCTACTTCTCGTTCCGGCGCCGCCTGCGCGACATCGGCAACGCCTCGACCTGCGAGTGCAACGCCTGCATGCTCGTGCCGCGCCTGGATCTCAAGGTTGTCGCCCATCACGGCCAGGTGATCCGCCAGCGCGTCGCCGGGCGCGAGGAGCTCGTCGGGAGCGACATCATCGTCGTGCATCGTCTCCTGAAGAACCACGTGATCGAGTCGACGGGGATCCTGGCGTACGCGCTGTACACCGAGGCATGCATCCAGACGATGAGCCTCGCGGACCCGGCGGCCGGCGGGCTGATCGAGCATCGCGAGCCGTTCGATGGCGTCGGCGAGATCGGTGGCTGGGTCCGGGACCTGACGGCCGCATGGGCGGATGAGAATCGGCGTTCGCCGGTGATCGTGACGGCGAAGGAGACGCGCATCGAAATCGAGGCGATCCTGCCGGCCCCGCCCCCGATCGTCTGGGACTGGGTCACATCGCCCGTCCGCCGCCCGCGCTGGCAGTACGCGGTCGACCAGGTCGACGAGCGCGCAGCCACGGCCGGACGCCGGGGCGCGGGCACCGTCAACCACTGTATCCACGGCAAGGATGCGATCGTCGAGGAAGTCCTCGACTGGCAGCCGTGGGACTACGTGACGTACCGCACCCTGCTGCCGATCCCGAATGTGCCGAAGATCTCAAGCACCTACCAGTTCGAGGACCTCGGAGACGGCCAGACCCGGCTGGTGCTCCGCTTCGCCGGCGCGCGGCTGGCGCGGGATCGGGCGATTCTCGAGCCCCTGCTCCCGACGATCGAGATGATGTTCCGGACGGGCCTGGACAAGATCCGGCCCTTGATCGAGCACGATGCCGCCACCAGGGCCGCGGCGGCCGAAGTCGCCCCGCCGGAGCCGGCAGTGCCCGCATCGGCAGCCCGCAATTTCCAGGCTCCGATCCCGGCGCGTGTCGGCTGACGCCAGGCCGTGTCGATCGCGCCCGTTCCCGTTCGTCGTCCCATCGAGCGCCGTGAATCCGTGAATCCCTGCAGCCGTCGAAGGAGCACTCCATGCGCTACCTGCTCATGATCTACACGCCCGAATCGGATGCGCCCGTGCCAGAGGACGTCGCGACCGCGTCGCACGCGGAATACGGAGCGTTCACCGCGGACATCAAGGCGCGCGGCCTCTTCATCGCCGGGGAGGCCCTGACCCCCACTACGACCGCGACCACGGTCCGGATCGTCAACGGCGAGGCTGTGACGACGGACGGACCGTTCGCCGAGACGAAGGAAGCGCTCGGCGGGTTCTACCTGATCGAGGCGCGGGATCTCGACGAGGCAATCGACACGGCCGCCAGGATCCCCGCCGCGCGTGAGGGGTCGATCGAAGTTCGCCCGATCTGGGAGCTGCCCGCGGAGTACATGATGGCCGAGGCTGCAGCGGCCGGGACGGGTGCGGCGGGCTGAAGCCCGACGATCGTCGCGTCCACTCTCGTCGATCCGCGTCACCCGCCCTCTTGATCAACCACCACGCGCGCGCCGTCGTCGACCGCCTGTTTCGTGAAGAGCAGGGGCGGGCCGTGGCCACCCTGATCCGGGTCCTCGGCGACTTCGACCTCGCCGAGGAAGCCGTTCAGGAGGCGTTCATCACGGCCCTCGAGACATGGCCGGCGCGGGGGATCCCGGACAACCCCGGCGCGTGGATCACGACCACTGCCCGGAACCGGGCGATCGACCGGCTCCGGCGCAAGCGGGTCCTCGCGGAGAAGGCGGAGCTCCTCGGCCGGCAGGCGCTGATCGAGGAGGAGCTCGCGGCGATCGATCCGGACGCAGCCCTCGACGGCGCCGATCCGATGAACCCGATCGTGGACGATCGGCTGCGGCTGATCTTCACCTGCTGCCACCCGGCCCTGGCCATGGACGCCCGGGTCGCGTTGACGCTGCGCACGCTCGGCGGCCTGTCCACGCCGGAGATCGCCCGGGCGTTCCTCGTGCCCGAGGCGACGCTCGCCCAGCGGCTCGTCCGGGCGAAGCGCAAGATCCGCGACGCCGGGATCCCGTACCGCGTCCCGGACGACCGGGCCTTGCCGGAGCGGCTGGACGGCGTCCTGCGCGTCCTGTACCTCGTATTCAACGAGGGCTACGGCGCGTCGACCGGTGACCGGCTCCTCCGGCGCGAGCTCTCCGCGGAGGCGATTCGCCTGGTCCGGATCCTCGCGTCGCTGATGCCGGACGAGCCGGAGGCGCTCGGGCTGCTGGCTCTGATGCTCCTCCACGACGCCCGCCGCGAGACACGGACCGGACCTGATGGCCAGCTCGTCCTGCTGGAGGACCAGGATCGCGGTCGCTGGGACCACGACCGGATCGGCGAGGGCCAGGCCCTCCTCGAGCGGGCGATGCGGATGCGACGGGTCGGGCCGTACCAGCTGCAGGCGGCGATCGGGTCGCTCCACGACGAAGCGCCCTCGAGCGCCGAGACGGACTGGTCCCAGATCGCGGCCCTGTATCGGATCCTCGGGGAGATGCAGCCGTCGCCGGTGGTCGAGCTGAACCGGGCCGTGGCGGTCGCGATGGCCGACGGGCCGGCTGCGGGGCTGGTCATCGTTCAGCGGGTCGCGGCCGGCGGGCAGCTCGACGACTACCCGTACCTCCATTCGACGCAGGCGGATCTGCTGCGGCGCCTTGGCGACCGGGCCGCAGCCGCCGTTGCCTATCGACGCGCCCTCGAGCTGACAGCAAACGCCCCCGAGCGAGCATTCCTCGAGGGGCGGCTGTCCGAGCTGGGGCGGGCGACGGCCTGACGTCTCGCCCGGCTCGCCCGATCCGGCACCCTAACCAGCGCCCGATCCGGCGCCCGATCCGGCGCCCGTCCCCGAGATTGCTGACACCCCCTGACCGGTCCGCGTGCGACAACCGATCGACATCCGCCGCCAGCGGAGCTCCGAGGAGGTTGCCATGTCCAGCCAGGCATCCGAAGCGCGATCGCCCGTCGGTCTCCACGACTGGGACTTCATCTACGGGTCGTGGCGGGTCCGCCATCGCCAACTCGTCGATCGCCTCGCCGGCGGTGACGAGTGGCGCGAGTTCCCGGGCACCAGCGACTTCCGGCCGCTCATGGGTGGCGCCGCGAATATCGATGACAACACCCTCGACCTGCCGATTGACCCGTATCGCGCCATCAGCATCCGCAGCCTCGACCCGGCGACTGGGCTCTGGTCGATCTGGTGGCTCGATGGGCGGCGGCCGGGCGTCCTCGATGCGCCGGTGGTCGGCGGGTTCCGCGACGGCGTCGGGAGGTTCGAGGCAGACGACATGTTGGAGGGCCGGCCGATCCGGGTCCGCTTCCTCTGGACCCGGCTCGACACGTCGTCACCGCGCTGGGAGCAGGCGTATTCGGCGGACGGCGGTCAGACATGGGAGACGAATTGGGAGATGGAGTTCGAACGGGCGGAGTAGCGAGGAGGTTGGCGGACGCGTCTGGACGCGCCTGGAGAGCCGCCGCCCTGTCAACGAAAACCGGCCCGCGGTCTCCCGCGGGCCGGTCCGGCGCCCCTGCATGGATGCTCGCCAGCGAGCCGGAGCTCAGCTGATCAGGGCGTTGACGATCGCGTCGACGTGCGCCTTCTCGGGCTCGACGATCAGCGTGCTGACCATCCCGAACATGCCCGAGGCGCCCTCGACGCCGACGAAGACGAACACGGGTGCGCCACGCATCGATGCCGGGCGGAGGGCTGGGCGTCCTGGTCGGTCAGGGCCAGAGGCGGCGCCGGCACGGGATCGACGATCAGGTAGCGGGCGGGCACGACCGCGGCGCTCGAACCCTGCGGCGAAGGACCGCCCGTCGTTCCGGCCGACGACGCACCGGGGCCAGCGCCGCCGGCTGGGCGCGTCGGATCTGCGCCGGATCGGACGGCAGTGAGCAGGCCGAGACCCGCCATGAGGACGATCGCGCCGAGCACGAGGCGGGGTGCACCGCGGGAGGCTGCTCGACCCGAGCGGATTCCAGTGACACGGGCAGGGGCGGACCCGGCAGTCAGCCCGCGTGTCCGCGGCCGGGTGCCGAGACCCGGACCGCGCCCGCGGGTTGCTGGCGCAGGTCACGGAAGCGCGTCATCTGGAAGGCCTGGTTTGGCGCTGCATGTCGACAGACCATACCCAGCAGGATGCCGCCGTCCCCGGTCCATTCGGCCCGTCCTGTCGGGCTGGAAGGCCGCCCCGGCAGACCTCCCACCAGGCGCGTCACGCCCTGGTCGGATCCGACCGAGATATTGGCGACGCCCCGCCGGCCGAAGCCGACGGGGCGCCTGATGACCGGTCGATCCCGATCGGGTGGGGCTACGCGGTGCAGACCACGTAGGCGCGGATCGACCAGGTCTTGCCCCGCGCGATCAGGGCCGATCCGGTCACGGTCCAGGTGCTGGACGCGCTCGGGTAGCTGGCGACCAGTCGGACCTTGTCGAGCGTGTCGGTGGTCGTGACGACACCGCCGCCGCTGAGCATCACGTGACCCGCGGCGCAGCTGGCCGCGGCGGTGGCGCTCTTGACCGTCGAGGCGGACGTGATGAGCGCTGACTGGACGATGACCACGCCGCTCAGCGCAGGTCCGGCAGGTCCGGCAGGTCCAGCCGGGCCGGCGGGACCGGGGGCGCCCACAGCGCCCGCAGCGCCGTTTGCGCCGGCGGGACCTGCAGGCCCTGTGGCCCCGGCAGGGCCGGTCGCGCCGTTGGCGCCGACCGCTCCGACAGCACCGCTGGCACCGGTGGCGCCATTGGCACCGGCGGGACCCTGCGGTCCGATCGGCCCGACATTACCCTGGGGACCCTGCGACCCGGTCGGACCAGCTACCCCGTCGAGCCCGTTTGCTCCATCGGCACCGGACGAACCCTGCGGCCCCATCGGCCCGACGTCGCCCTGAGGTCCCTGCGGCCCCATCGGCCCGACGTCGCCCTTGGGCCCGCCGGTAGGCCCTTCCGGCCCCATCGGCCCGACGTCGCCCTGTGGCCCGGCCGGTCCGGTCGCGCCGTCGGCTCCGGCCGGTCCCATCGGACCCATGGCACCGGCTGCGCCGTTCGAACCGTCCGCGCCGGATGGACCCTGGGCCCCGGTCGCCCCGGTCGCCCCGGTCGCCCCTTTCTTGAACCACGCGACCAGTGACTCGCCTGACTTGCAGGCTCGCACGCCGGTCCTCGGAACGACAATCCGGGCAACTTTCGTGAGGTTGTTCACACAGGCATACATCCGGGTCGTGTTCGAGTACGTGTAGGCGGCGTCGGCGACGCCTGACGATGCGAGCATCACGCTCAGCGCCATCGTGGCGACTACCAGCCGGCGCCCGCGCGCCCCGGGCATCGAGATCGTCAGAGCCATCGAATTCCTTTCGGCCGGCGGGGTCACCAATCAGAACGATGAGGAGAAGGACGATCGACCCGGACCCGGTCGGCCGATGGTCCCGCCTCCGCCTACGTCGTCGCACCGACCCGAACGGCAGTCGGAGCCAGTACCTTCGGACCATGTCCGCTTGGGACTCGGACCGCGGGTGGCGATCGGCGTCCTCGTCGGGGCGCTGACGATCGGCTCGGCGCTGCCGTGCCTGTTCCGGGCGATCGGAAGGAGCCAGGGCCTCGACTGGCGCCTGACGGTTGCGTCGGCGAGCGTCCGGCTGACGCTGCCGTTCATCGTCCGCCGGGCGGGTCAGGGCGCCGCCATCGATGGGGACGAGGGCACCCGGGCGCGCGCCGTTGCGTACCAGGCAGGCCTCGACGAGATCGCTCGCGGGCGGGCGACGTGGGCCGACCACGAGCCGCTGTTCGATCGCCTCGTATCCGGCCTCCGCGATCGGACCCGACACCTCGCGACCAGCGACCCGGAGGAGACGGCCGAGCGACGCCAGGAACGGATCGAGCACGAGCAGATTCAGCGCGCCGTCATTGCCGCCCAGCGCGCTGCCGTGATCGAGCTCCGCGACCGCCGCGAGATCAACGACCAGACGCTGCGCTCGATCGAGCGCGAGCTCGACCTCGAAGAGATCCGGATGGAGGCGTAGGCGTCCATCGGCCGGGCTCGTCGGCCGGCCCCATCGGGTCCCAGTGGGATCAGTGCGAGTCGCGGGCCACGTGATCGCCGCTGGCGCCGACCAGAAAATCGAGATCGGCGCCGGTGTTCGCCTGGAGGACGTGATCGATGTAGAGCCGCTCCCAGCCGCGGGTCGGCGCGGCGAGCGCGGCGAGCATCGCGGCGGACGGGGCGCGAGCGGCGAGCTCGGTCGCCGGGATGTCGATGTCGATCCGGCGCGCCGGCACGTCGAGGACGATCGGGTCACCCGTCCGGACCAGCCCGAGCGGGCCGCCCGCAGCGGCCTCCGGCGCGACATGCAGGACGACCGTTCCGTAGGCCGTGCCGCTCATCCGGCCGTCGCAGATCCGGACCATGTCGCGGACGCCGGCCGCCAGCAGCTTGGGCGGCAGTGGCAGGTTCGAGACCTCCGGCATGCCCGGATAGCCGCGCGGTCCGCAACCGCGGAGGACGAGGACCGAGTCCGCGTCCACGTCCAGGTCGGGATCGTCGATCCGGGCGTTGAAATCCTCGATCGAGTCGAAGACGAAGGCTCGCCCGCGGTGACGGAGCAGCTCCGGCGACGCCGCGGCCGGCTTGATCACGGCGCCGTCCGGGGCGAGGTTGCCGCGCAGGACGGCGATCCCGGCGTTCTCACGCAGTGGCGCCGAGCGCGGCCGGATCACCGTCTCGTCCCAGATCCGGGCATCGGCCAGGTAATCGACGAGCGGTCGGCCGGTTACTGTCTGCGCGGCAGGATCGAGCAGGTCGGTCACCTCGCGCAGGACCGCGAGCAGCCCGCCGGCCCGGAACAGGTCGTCCATCAGGAAGCGCCCGGCGGGCTGGAGGTCGACGAGGAGCGGGACGCCGGACCCGGTCCGGTCGAAATCATCGAGCGTCAGCTCGACGCCGAGGCGCCCGGCAAGGGCCAGGAGATGGACCACTGCGTTGGTCGAACCACCAACCGCGGCCAAGGCGACGATCGCATTCAGGAACGACGCTCGGGTCAGGATTCCGCTCGGCCGGCGATCCTGCTCCACGAGCTCGACGGCGAGCCGGCCGGTCGCGTGGGATGCCTCGAGCAGGCGGCTGTCGGGGGCGGGCGTCCCGGCCAGGCCCGGGATCGTCATCCCAAGCGCCTCGCCCATGACCGCCATCGTCGAGGCCGTGCCCATCGTGTTGCAGTGGCCCCGGCTCCGGATCATCGACGCCTCGGACCGCTGGAAGTCCTGCTCGGACAGGCCGCCCGCGCGAACCTCCTCGCTCAGCTTCCAGACGTCCGTCCCGCAGCCGAGGGCGACCCCGCGGAACGTTCCGCTGAGCATCGGCCCACCCGGGATGAGGACCGCCGGGAGGTTCACCGAGGCCGCTGCCATGAGGAGCGCCGGGATCGTCTTGTCGCAGCCGCCGAGAAGGACGACGCCGTCGATCGGATTGGCCCGGAGCATCTCCTCGATCGCCATCGCGGCCATGTTCCGCCAGAGCATTGCGGTCGGCCGGACCTGGGTCTCGCCGAGGGACACCACGGGCAGGTTGAGCGGCACGCCGCCGGCGGCCCAGACGCCCTCCTTCACGCTCGCTGCGACCTCGTCGAGGTGGGCATTGCAGGGGGTCAGATCGGATGCGGTGTTGGCGATCGCGATGTGGGGGCGGCCGTCGAATGCGGAGTCCGGCAGCCCGCGCCGCATCCACGCCCGGTGGATGTAGGCGTTGCGGCCGGTCCCGCCGTACCAGTGTGAGCTGCGGCGCGTCGTCACTGGCCTATCTTCTCCCAATGCGCGACATCGAAGGAGCCGATTCCCCGGCCTGGGCCGCGTGGGTCGCCTGGAGCGTGTGGGCGGCGCGTGCCGGGCGAGCCGCCGGGTGAAGGCGTTCGTCGTCCACGAACCCGGCCGCGGCGCCGTCGAGGAGGTCGAACCGCCCGTCGCCGGACCGGGCGAGGTGGTGGTCGCCGTCGAGCGGGTCGGCCTGTGCGGCACGGACGCCGAGTTCTTCAGCGGCGAGATGGCCTACCTCCACAGCGGCGAGGCGGACTACCCGCTCCGGCTCGGCCACGAGTGGTCCGGGACGATCGCCGCCATCGGGAAGGGCGTGGACCCGGCCTGGATCGGGCGGCGGACCACGGGCGACACGATGCTCGGCTGCGGACGGTGCCGGCGCTGCCGGTCCGGCCGATCGCACCTCTGTGCCGATCGCTTCGAGGTCGGGATCCGGCACGGTTTCGCGGGCGCCCTCGCCGAGCGGCTGGCTGTGCCGGTGACGTCGCTCCACCCGCTGCCAGAGACGGTCGATGCCGTGGCCGGTGCGCTTGTCGAGCCCGGCGCGAATGCCCTGCGCGCGGTGGACGCGGCCGCGGTCGAGCCGGGCACCCGGTTGCTCGTCCTCGGCGCGGGTACGATCGGGCTGCTCGCCACGCTCTTCGCGATCGCCGCTGCAGCCGAGGTTCACCTCGTCGGCCGGTCGGCGCGATCCCTTGAGTTCGCCCGCAACGTGGCGCCCGGGCTCGGCGGGGCGTGGACGGCCGAGACCAGGCCGGATCTGCCGTTCGATGCGGTGATCGACGCCTCCGACGCGCCGGAGCTGCCGGCCCTCGCCCTCGACCTGGTGGAGCCCGGCGGTCGGGTCGTCTTCATCGGCCTGGCCGGGACCCCGAGCCCGATCGACACGCGGATGATCGCCCTCAAGGACGTCACGGTGGTCGGGATCCTCGGCGGCTCGCCCGGTCTCGCCGCGACCGTCGAGCGCTACGCGACCGGCGCCGTCGATCCGCGGCCGCTCGTCGCGGCGACCATCGGGCTGGGCGAGGTCGCGGCCGTCCTGGCCGGCGACCGTCCGCGCGGCGCACTCGGCGGACCGAAGATCCATGTCGATCCACGGCGTTGATACAATCCGCCTGGGTGCTTCACCCGTCTCGACCCGCTATCGGAGACGGTTTCGTATGGTAACCGCAGCCGCGTCCGCGCCTCTTTCCGAGGCCGCCGGCGCTCGCGCGAGATCTGCACCCCTCTCGGCCTGATCGCCGGCGGCTTGCCCGCCATTTCGAGACCTTCCGAGCCGTGGGCCAGATCAGGCCCGCGGCTCTCGTGTTGTCCCGGCTGCGATTCGCTGCGGCTGGGCCAGGACGATGAACGGCGGCCGACCAACCGGGACCCGACCCACGACCGAACAGCGGCCGTTCCACGCCTTCCAGAACGCATCTCCGGAGACCCCCATGACCGCCTCCCCGCCGTCATTCCTGCCAGCCATTCAACCGACCAGGCACGATCCCGACGCCCCGGCCCTCCTGATCGACCACGTCAGCAAGTCATTCGTCGTCGGACGCTCGCGGGCGCCGGTCGCCGCGGTCAGAGACGTGTCGATCCGCCTCCAGCGCGGCGACATCCACGGTGTCCTCGGCGCCAACGGCTCGGGCAAGTCGACCCTGATCCGCCTCATCGCCGGACTGCTCACGCTCGACTCAGGCCGGGTCGAGGTCTTCGGCCACGACATCGTCCGCGATGAGCTCGCGGTCAAGCGGCTGATCAATCGGGTCAGCGTCGACGCCGCCTTCTTCAAGAAGCTCAGCCCGATGGAGAACCTCGTCTTCGCGGCGCGGGTCTACGGTCTCGACGTCCGCTCGGCCAAGCGCGACGTCTACGCGATCCTCGAGCGGCTCCACGTCGGCGCCGATCGGGTCGATCGCCCGATCGAGCAGATGAGCCGAGGGATGCAGCAGAAGGTCGCGATCGCGCGGGCCCTCCTGACCAGCCCGACCCTGCTGCTCCTCGACGAGCCGACGACCGGCCTCGACCCGCGCTCGAAGCTCGACGTCCAGTCGTTCATCGAGGAGCTCCGGGCGACTCACGACACGACGATCGTCCTGACCACCCACGACCTCGCCGAGGCCGAACGCCTGTGCGACCGGATCACGATCATCGACGACGGCCGGGTCGTCGCCGAGGACACGCCGGCAGGTCTCGTCGCCACGGCGGCGGCCCGCCTCGGCCGCGAGGCGACGTTGTGGGACGTGTTCATGGCCTGGACCGGCCGCTCCCTCGACGACGACGTCGATCCATCTGACGAGGCGGTCCCGTCATGACGATGATCAGCGCGGAGCTGCGCGCCTCCTACGCGTTCATGGAGCGGAACTTCTTCCTGACCCGCCGGACCTGGGCCTGGGAGATCGCGTTCCTCGCCTACTCGGTCGCAAGCGCCCTGTCGATCTCGCTCATCGGCGTCGACCAGGGCAGCTCCCGGCTCGTCCTGACCCTGATGGTCGGGGCGATCTTCTGGAACTACCTGTCCGTCGTCTTTGGCTGGATCGCCGAGACGATCGCGGTGGAACGCTGGGAAGGAACCCTCGAGTACACGATGATGGCGCCGATCCGGCGCTCGTCGCGTCTGATCGGCCAGGTCGCCTACGCGATGGTCTACGGGTTGATCCACACCGCGGTGATCTTCGTCGTCCTGATCCTCTTCTTTCCGGCGCTCGATCTGTCGAAGGCGAACGCGGGGACGGCAGCGACCTTCATGATCCTCGGCTCGTTCAGCTTCGTCGGGATCGGGATCCTCGCCGCGATCCTGCCGCTCCTTTACGTCGAGCGCGGCGCCCAGATGACGTTCGTCGTCCAGTCGTGCCTCCTCCTCGTCAGCGGCGTGTACTACCCGATCACCGTCCTGCCCGGCTGGATGCAGGTCCTGTCGCACCTCTCGCCGGCGACCTACGTCCTCGACGGGGTCCGGGCAGGGTTGATCAACGGGACGCCGCCGACCGACCTGTGGGGCGACATCTGGCCACTCATCGTCCTGGGGGCGGTCATGATCCCGTTCGGGCTGTGGGCCTTCGGCCAGGCTGAGCAGTACGCCAGGCGGACCGGCAAGCTGAAGCGGGTGGGCTGATCGCGACGTCCCCGCGACCGGTCATGCGAGCAGGCCGTCCAGCGCTGCCCGCTCGAGGAACTCGCCGACAAGCGAGTTTGCCCAGGCGAACCATGACCGGCTGAACCGCGTCGGATCGTCCGGGTCGAAGGATTCGTGGGCGAGGAAGGTCCCGGCATGGGTCCGGCCGAGCATCTGGGCAGCCGCTGCCCGCTCGCCGTTCGACGTCGCGGTCAGGCCCTGCAAGGCAATCGCGATGGGCCAGATCCGTCCGTCTCCGGTGTGCGGCGAGCCGATTCCATCGGCCAGCGCGCCCGTGAACCACCATGGGTTGGCCGGCGAGAGGATCCAGCGGCGGGTCGCCAGGTAGCGCGGGTCGTCCGGAGCACAGGCCCCGAGGTACGGGAGCGACAGGAGGCTCGGGGCGTTGGCATCGTCCATCAGGATCTGGCCGCCGCGCCCGTCGACCTCGTACGCCCAGCGTCGATCGCCGTCGCCCTCGACCACGCCATCACGATCCACCGCGGCCCGGATCGCCGCCGCGAGCGAACGGGCTTCGACCGCGCTCGCGGCCGCCTCGACGGCTGCCGCCACCTTGGCGACGGCGTCGAGCGCGGCTGCCAGAGCGAGGTTCGTCGGCACGCTGAGGGGCAGCTCGCAGCGGTCGTCCGACGGGCGGAACGCCCCGTGGACCATGCCGTTCGGCTGCGTCGGCGCACCCCGCCCGCCGTCCGGAACGTCGTCGAGATGGTCGCCTTCCGGCCGCCGGAAGCGGTAGGGCGTCGAGCCGTTGAGGCGCTGCTCGGTCCGGAGCGTCCGGAGAGCCGTCTCGAGGGCTCCGCGCCACTCCCCATCGAATGGCCGGGTCGAGCCGGTCGCGCTCGCATATCCGGCGGACAGGCGGCAGAACGCCGCGAGCGAGTCGGGCTCCCACTTGCGCTCGTGGACGCCCGGGCGCATCTCGGCCTCGTCGGCGGCCCATTCACCGTCGCGCTCGTCGGGCAGGAAGGCATTCGCATAGGGGTCGAGGAGGACCTGGCCGGCCTGGCGGTGGACGACCCCGCGCAGGAGCCGGTCGAGGTCGGCGTCGTCGACAGCCGACGAGAGGTACGGCCAGATCTGGGCGGTCGAATCGCGGAGCCACATCGCATCGATATCGCCGGTCACGACGAACGTGTCCGGGCGGTCGGCGTCGCCGCCGGCGGTCACCGTCGTGTCGAGGGTGTTCGGAAGGGTCCCCTCGAGGAGCCGGCGGAGGGCGGGATCGGCGATCCGGCCGGCGGCGGCGGCGACCCGACGCTCGATGGCGGCGCTCCGGAAGGCCCGGTCGGCGGGTCCCGGACGTTCCCACGGAACGAGACCTTCGGCGGGCATACGGCGGGTCTTCATCGGGTCCTTCCTCGGTCAGTTGGGCGCAGACCCGCTCGCCGGGTCGCCCCGCGGGCCGGCTCGAAGCGTAGGCTCGTGCGACACGGGCCGGACGAGGGCGATCGGAGGTGGATGGTGGTGGACGACGAGGTCGAAGTCGTCGTGGCCCTCGGGTCAGAACTGGGCGAAGGCCCAGTCTGGGACGACCGGATCGGCCGCCTCGTCTGGGTCGACATCCTCGGCCGACGGGTCCATACGACCGATGCCGTGACCGGCGAGACCGCGTCGCTCGAGACGCCACTCCATGTCGGGGCCGTCGCAGCACGGGAGGCCGGTGGGTTCGTCGCGGCGCTCCAGGACGGGTTCTGGATCCTCGACGATGGGCCGGCCCGCCGAGTCACGACCATTCCCGAGTCACGTCCGGGCCTCCGCTTCAACGACGGCAAATGCGATCCGGCCGGCCGCTTCTGGGCGGGCACGATGGCGTACGACGTCTCCCCGGGCGCCGGTTCGTTGTACCGGCTCGACGCGGACGGCCGGGCGACGCTCGTCCTGCCCGGTGTGACGATCTCGAACGGCCTCGCCTGGAGCGCCGACGGGTTGACGATGTTCTACATCGACACGCCGACCGGCCGGATCGACGCGTTCGACTTCGACGCCGGCTCTGGAGCGGTGGCGAACCGCCGGACGGTCGTCGAGATCGCTCGATCCGACGGGAGACCCGACGGCCTGACGATCGACGAGGCGGGCGGGCTGTGGGTCGCCCTCGCCCACGGGGGCACGGTCCGGCGCTACATCGAGGGTCGGGAAGACCGCGTCATCCATCTCCCGGTGAGCCTCGTGACGAGCGTCACCTTCGGCGGCCCGGACCGCGACATCCTGTTCATCACCTCGGCCTGGGAGCACATGACCCGCGAGGAACGCGCCCGAGAGCCGCTGGCCGGAGCCGTCTTCCAGGCCCGGCCCGGGGTGCGTGGCCGGCCTGCCGACGTGTATCGGGGCGTCTGACCGAGGACCGTTCATCGCCCGCCATTCTCGATCGAGCGGGGAGTCATCCGTCGGCTCCTCCCACGAGCGCCTGGACGATGTGGCGGCCGCAGTCGAGGTCGAGGTGTCGGACGAGTTCACCCGAGATGGTGTCGCGGACGGCCGCCCTCACCCGCGCCGTGCGCCCGTCCACGACGACGCGCTGCGCCCCTCCGGGCAGGACGATCCGGGCCGCCGTATTGGGCGGTACCTCGACCGTAAGCTCCAGGTGTCCCCGATCCACCGCCCACTCGACGGCATGCTGGCCATGACGGGACTCGTGGCTGGCTCGGGCCCATTGGAACCCAACGCCCGGGCGAGGCCGGACGAGCATGGTCGCGTAGCCGGGCTCGGCCGGGGCCAGACCGGCGACCGCCCGGTGGAGCCAGTCCGCTACCGAGCCGAGGGCGGCATGGTTCAGGGAGTTCATCGTCGGATCGGCGAAGCCTCCGTCGGGCGTCCACGAATCCCAGCGCTCCCAGATCGTCGTCGCCCCCTGGCGGACCTCGAAGCCCCAGCCCGGGAAGGTGTCCTGGCGGACCACCCGTGTCGCCAACTCGTGCCAGCCATGGTCGGTCAGAGCGTCGAGGACCTGGCCCGTCCCGAGGAACCCGGTCAGGAGGTGGGCGCCGGCGGCCTCGACGAGCCCGGCCAGGCGGCCGGCCGCGGTCGTCCGCGCGGCCGGCGGCAGCAGCTCGAAGCCGAGCGCCAGGGCGTACCCGGTCTGGGTCTCGTGGTGAAGCCTGCCATCGGCGCCGACGAAGCGGCGGCGGAAGGCCTGCCGGGAGCGAGCGGCCAGGCGGGCCATCAGCGCCGCGTCATCGTCGCGGCCGAGGAGCCGGGCCATCTTCACGAACAGCGCGGCAGACCGGACGAGGTAGGCGGTTCCGATCAATTCCAGGCTCGTGCGCGGCTCCAAAGCGAGCCAGTCGCCGTAGCGCCCGCCGTGGCGGATGCCTGCCGTCTGGTCGGCGTCGAGGAAGCGCAGGTAGCGGGCCATCGAGTCGTACTGGCGCTCGATCACCCGAAGGCTTCCCGTCCGTTGGTGGACGAGCCATGGGACGATCACCCCGGCGTCCGCCCAGCCCGCGTTGCCGGCCCCGGTGACGCCGATCCGCGGCGCGACGTCCGGGTACGCGCCCGACGGGAGCTGCGCATCCGCGAGGTCGACGAGCCACTTCTCGAAGACCGCCGCAGTGTCGCCCAGGAACAAGCCGCTCGGCGCCATCGCCGCGGCGTCGGCAGTCCAGCCGAGCCGTTCGTCTCGCTGTGGGCTGTCGATCGGGATGCTGATCAGGCCGCCCCGGAGCCCCCAGAGGACGTTGCGATGGATCGCGTTCACCAATTCGTCCGAGCAGGCGAACGAACCGGTTTCGGGGCCCATCGAGCTGATCACGCGTGCCGTCACGAGGTTCGAATCCAGCGGATCGGGGAACCCGCTGATCTCCGCGTAGCGGAAGCCATGCACCGTGAACCGGGGCTCGAAGACCTCCACCCCATCACCGCTGAACGTGTACGAATCGGTCTGCTTCGCGGTGCGCAGGCTGGCGGTGTACAGACCGCCCTCGGCGTCGAGCGCCTCGGCGTGGCGGATCACGACCGTCGTCCCGGCGGGCTGCGCGGCGCACACGCGGATATGTCCGGCGAGGTTCTGCCCGAAGTCGACGATATGCCGATCCGGGCCGACCCTGCTGATGGCCCGCGGGGCGATCTCCTCGACGCTCTCCACCCCGCGGTCGCGAGCAGCGACGAGCCGGCCGCCGGGATCGGCCCGGACGATCACCGGTAGCCAGGCGCGATCGTCGAAGCCAGGCTCGGTCCAGCCGGACGGATCAGCGCGGCCATCGAACCACTCGCCCATCAGCAGGTCGTCCGCGACGAGCGGCCCGGGCTGGGCCCGCCACGACGGGTTGGTGGTGATCACGAACTGCCGACCGCCCGCCAGATCGACCTCGATCCGGGCCAGCAGCGCCGGGTAGTCGCCGTACTGCTCGGCGCCGAACTGGCCAACGTCGCCCGCGAACCAGCCGCGGCCAAGGCGCGCCGCGACAACGTTCTCACCGGGCCGCAGCACATCGGCGATATCGCTGGTCCGGTACTGGATGCGGCGCCGGTAGTCGGTCCAGCCGGGTGCCAGGAGGTCGTCCCCGACCCGCCGGCCGTTGATCGTGAGTTCCACCAGGCCGAGCGCGGTCACGAACGCGCGGGCGCGGCTGGGCGGTGCACCGGGGAGCCGGAACGAGCGGCGCAGGATGGGGCTGCGCGATGACCAGCTGGCCGTCGCCGGATCGATCCACGCGATCCACCGCGCGTCCCAGTCGCCGGCCTCGAGAAGCCCCATCTCCCAAGCTGCGGTGGGGCTCCACGGACCGGCCGAGCCGCGGTCGTCATCGAGTCGGACCCGCCAGTATCGTCGCTCTCGGGAAGCGGCCGGAGGACCGTCATACGTGGTCGCCGACTCGGACGTTGCGACGCCGCTCTGGCTCCAGACGATGACCCGCGGCGCGAACGATGCGTCCCGGGCAACGTCGATGGCAAACGTTGCCTGTCGGGCGGCACCAGGGGCCAGCTCGACCCGCCAGCTCAGGACCGGCCGCTCCTCGTCCAGGCCGATCGGGTCGGTCCGGCCTTCGACCCGCAAGTCGTGGGCACGCGGTCCGTCGATCATCGGCACAGATCTGGGAATGGCAGGAACAGATCGCCGGCCGGCCCTGGCGGGCCGGCCGGTCGTGAGCTGCGTGACGAAGGGAGTCCCGGATCCCGAGACCCGGGACGCCTTCGCCGGGATGGACGGTCCGATGGCTACGGCCCGTTTGCGTCGAGCTTGGCCTGGATGTCCTTCGCCAGATCGTCGAGCGCCTTCTGCGGGTCGACGCCGCCGGTGGTGACGGCGCTGAGCGCGCTGCCCAGGCCGTCCTTGATCTGGGAGTAGACCGAGATCATCGGCGTGACCCAGGCGTCCTTGTGGTTGACGAGGTTGAGGAACGTCTTCTGGTGCGGGATGGCCGTCAGGACCGGGTCCGTCAGGAGGGACGTCAGCTGCGGCACGCTGGCGTTCTGGATGTCCATCGTCCGCGACGGATCGTCGGTCATCAGGTACATGCCGAACTTGGCGGCTGCCTCCGGATTCGTGGAACCCGTCGGGATGAACCAGGGGTTGCCGTTGATGAAGGCTCCGCCGTACTTGTCCGGGCTGACAGCCGGGATCGGGGCCGTGTCGTAGTGAAGGTTTGGTGCAGCAGTCGGGATGTAGGACGCGCCGTTCTCCCACTCGCCCATGATCGCCATCGCCTGCGCCCCGGTGTTGAACAGGCCGGCATCGCCGCCCGTTCGCGTGGCGGCGAGGTTGACCATCGCGTTGCCCTTGTTGTAGGTGTCGTACCACTTCTTGTACCAGTTGAACCAGGCGACGCATTCGGGGCTGTTGACGGTGATCTTCTTGGACGCGTCGTCGTAGAACTGGCAGTTGAAGAGGTTCGAGGTGGACTCGAGGTTTCGGTCCGGATCATCGGGAATGAACCCGGCCCGGGCGAGGGAACCGTCGGCGTTGAACTTGGTGAGCTTGGCCGCGTCCGCCCACAGCTCGTCGGGCGTCGTCGGCGGCTTGGTCGGATCGAGGCCGACTTCGGTGAATGCATCGGTGTTGTAGTAGAGAGCCCACGTGTCCTGGCCGAAGGGCAGCCCGTACAGCTTGCCCTGGTACGTCACCCACTTGAGCGAGGCGGGGATGAGGTCGCTCGTGTCGGCCCCGATCTTGGTGAGGATGTCGTCGAGCGGCAGGATCACCTTGTCGTGGGCGAAGCCGGCGATGGCGCCGTTGTCGCACATGATCACCATGTCGGGCGGCGCGCCGCCGGCCACGGCCGCGGCGACCTCCTCGGTCTGGATGTTGCCGCTGATCCCCTTGACCTGGATGTCGGGGTTCTTGTCGTTCCAGGCCTGGATCACCTTCTCCATGGCCTTGACTTCACCCTCGCCGCCCCAGCAGTAGCGGAGCGTGAGCGTGACGACCGGCCCCGGAGCGCTCGGCACGGGAGCTTGCGAGCCGGCAGTCGTTGCGCCTGGCGTGGCCACCGGCGGTGTCGCCGTGGAGCTGCCGCAGGCGGCTGCGAGCACCAGGCTCGCCATCGCCAACCCGCCGATTCTCGTTCTCATCGATGACCTCCTCCAACCTGATGACAGGTGCTTCCCGATGGGTTCGTCGCGATGGCCAGAGCCTCCTCCTCTCAGCCCTTCAGCCCGGTGAGGGTGATTCCTTCGATGAACTTGCGCTGGGCGACGAAGTAGATGGCGACGAGCGGGGCGGCCACGAGGATCGCGGCGGCCATCGCCAGGGGCCATTCGGTGCGGTGGTTCGTCTGGAAGATCTGGACGGCCAGCGACAACGGCTGAAGCTCGGGCTTCTGGAGGTAGATCAGCGGGCCGTAGAAGTCATTCCACTTGTCGATGAACGTCAGGATCGCGACGGTGATGAGGGCCGGCGCCGCGAGCGGGGCTACGATCGTGGTGAGGATGCGCAGCTCGCTCGCGCCGTCCAGCCGCGCCGCGTCGAGAAGCTCCTTCGGGATGCCCATGAAGAACTGGCGCAGGAGGAAGATGAAGAAGGGGCTGCCGAGGAAGGTCGGGATGATGAGCGGCAGATACGTGTTGATCCAGCCGAGCTTGGCGTAGATCACGTAGAGCGGGATCAGGGTGACCTGGCTGGGCAGCATCATCGTTGCCAGGACGACGAGGAACACGGCGTTCCGGCCACGCCACTTGACGAGGGCGAAGCCATAAGCCACGAGGCTGCACGAGATCACCGTCCCGATGACGGCCGGCACCGCGTAGATCAGCGTGTTCCGGAGAGCGAGCGGGAAGTTCATCTTCGAGATCGCGTCCGGAAAAGCAGACCAGACGATGGGGTTCGGGATGATCACCGGCGGTGACGCGATCGACTGCGCGGCCGTCTTCAGCGATGTGCTGATCATCCACACGAAGGGCGTCAGGTAGATCGCCGCCAGGATGACGAGGACGACCATCGGGGCGATGCGCGAGAGGGCGTGCATCCACGAGCGCCGGGCAGACCCGGTCGACCGCGGCCGCGGCGTGCTGATCGCGCTCACTGGGCGCTCTCGTAGTAGACCCGGTTCCGCGACACGCGCAGGAGCACGATCGTGGCGATCAGGATCACGACGAGGAGGATCCAGGCGAGCGCCGATGCGTAGCCCATCTGGAAGTAGCGGAACCCGTTGTTGTAAAGGTTCAGGCCGTAGAACAGCAGCGAGTTCTGGACTCCGCCGATGCTCCCGTCGTTGCCGCGCCCGATGCCGCCGCTGATCACGTACGCCTGAGTGAAGTACTGGAAGGCCCCGATCGCGCCGGTGATCAGATTGAACAGGATCGCCGGACTGATCATCGGGATGGTCACGTTGCGGAGCTTCTTCCAGGCCCCGGCGCCGTCGACCTCGGCCGCTTCATACAGCGCCCTGGACACCCCCTGTAGGGCACCGAGATAGATGATCACCACGTCCCCGGCGGCCCAGACCGTCAGCAGGATGATCCCATTCTTGGACCAGGCCGGATCAAGGAACCAGCTCGGCCCGGCGATGCCGAAGGCCTTGAGGAACTGGTTGACCAGGCCGTTGGCCGGATTGAGCAGGAAGATCCAGAGGATCGCCGCGGCCACGCCCGGGATCACCACGGGCAGATAGAAGATCGTCCGGAAGATCCCGATCCCGCGGATTCCCTTCCGGTTCAGCAGCAGGGCGATGCCGAGCGCCACGACAACCGCCAGCGGAATGCCGACAAGCGTCAGGTAGAGGGTGTTGCTCAGGGACTTCCAGAACAGCGAGTCGTTGATCAGGGCGCTGTAATTGTCGAGCCCGATCCAGCGTGGCTCCTGGAGGATCTTGAAGTTCGTGAAGCTGTAGTAGAGCGATGCCAGCGCCGGGTACAGGTTGAACGCGAAGAACCCAACGAGCCACGGCGAGATGAAGAGCAGCCCCGTCCGGAGATTGCGGCGCTCCGTCCGGGACAGATGGAACCGACCCGGACGTGGGATTGCGGCCGGGTTCGGGCCGCCACCGCTTTCGGGTCCGGCGCCGACGGTCATGGGCGGGCCGTCACGAGCCGGCCTGCGTTCGCAGGCCGGGCAGCGCCCGACCCGTCCGGCGGGCTCGCCGGCAGCGGTCCTCGACTGCGGTCCGGGATGGCGCGTCCCGGTCGGCCGATCCGGACGCGATGGTGATGCGCGGTTCCGACTACCACCGACGTGTTGAACCTCAGGCGATCGACGTTGGCGTCGATCAGGTCGACTCCATGCGGGCGGATTGAACCAAATCTGAACCGTGCGAGTCAACGGCGAAGATTCCGGAGCGTCCAAAGGGCCCGGACCGGGGCGTGCGTCGGACCCGATGGGATCATACCATAGTATGTATCGGACTCCGGAAGAGTTGCCGCGGCCCTTTCTCGCCGGCCTTCAGCCGGTCAGGGCGGCGCTGAACTCGTCGAGGGTGATCCCCTTCTGGCGATCTGCCGCTCGCTCGAGCGAGGCCGACGCGTAGGTCGTGGCCAGGCGGAGTCGCTCCTCGAGCGGGCGCCCGGCAAGGTCTGCCCAGACGTAGGCGCCGCTGAACAGGTCGCCGGCGCCCGTGCTGTCCCCGACCCGGCTTGGCGGCGCGGCGACTTCCACGACGCGCCCGTCCCGGTCGACCGCGACAACCCCCAGCGCGCCTCGCGTGACGACCACGGTCGTCCCGCGGGAGGCCACCTCGCCCGCGGCCGCATGGATCTCGTCCCGCCCGCTGAGGGCCAGAATTTCCCGCTCGTTGAGGATCAGGGCGTGGACGTTGTCGAGCGAAGCGGGCAGGCGCCCGATCATCACCTGGACCTCCGGATCGCCAACGACGGCGTAGACCCGCGGATGGGCCGGCAGCAGGGCTGCCGACGGCAGGTCGACGACGATGGCCCGTGCGGTGATCGTGGCGAGTGTCTCGAGATCGATGGTCGGCGGTGGGCTCACGGTGACGAAGGCCCGGTCACCGTGGGCGGGCAGCGCAACCGAGACCGGGGTCGCGTCGGCGTCGCGACCCAGCCACGAGACGCCGGCATCGGCCATCAGCTCGCCGAGGAGTCGGCCCGCCGGATCGCGTCCGATCGGCGCGCAGACCACCGCCTCCAGCCCGAGGCGCCTGAGCGCGTAGGCGATGTTGGCGATCCCGCCCGGCACCATCACGAGACTCGACGCGAGTTGCTCCTCGCCCGGCTGCGGCAATGCCGCCAGGCCCCGGAAGATCAGGTCGAGGAACGGATCCCCGACGCACGCGACGTCGACTCTCATCCGGGCCTCGCCGGGCATCCGGAGGAAACGGCCAGGACGAGCCCGGGACGGCCATGAACGGTCCGGCCCGGGTCATACAATGCGATCCCGTCGGGTCGACCGATCGGCCTGAAGACCGCGACTCGGCAGTCGCGGTCGGGGACATGGGATCGTTCCCGTTCTGTCGCGGCGACATTCATGGGGTCGAGCGTGGGCCAGCGATGAACCAGCGTCAAGATGCCGACACGGGCGCCGGAACCGGCCGGAAGGACGTCCACGGCGACGACCTGCCGTCGGTCCAGGTGCTCCGTCGGATCGAGGCGGACATCCTCACCGGGCGACTCCTGCCGGGCAGCCGGCTGGCCCCGGAGCGCGAGCTCGGCGCCCGTCTCGGGGTGGCCCGGAACACCCTCCGCCGAGCCCTGCTGGCGCTCGCCGAGAAGGGGCTCATCCAGGCGCGCGGCCGCGGCGGCTGGGTGGTCGTCGGGCATGGCGTGACCGAGCAGGTCCAGGGGCCGCCCAGCCTCACCGAGTGGGCAGCCAACCATGGCTATGTGGTGACGTCGAACGTCCTTGCCGCTCGCGTGCGGACGGCGACCGAGAACGAGGCATCGGACCTCCGGATCGAGGCGTCCACGAAGGTGTACGAGCTCGAGCGGGTCCGGATGGTCGAAGGGATCCCGCTGTCCTTGGACCTCTCGGTCCTCCACCCTCGGCTCATTCCGACGATGACCGGCGTCGACTTCACGAGTCGATCGCTGTATGGCACGATCCGCGAGCGGGCCGGCCTCATCGCCAGCCGGGCGGAGGTCGTGATCCGAGCCCTGTCGGCCAGCGAGCGCGTCGCCGGGTTACTGACCATCGCCGCCGGCGAGCCCCTCCTGGAGCTCCACGAGTTGACGTTCGACCAGTACGAGGAGCCCTTCGAGACGTCGTGGCTGGTGAACCGCGGTGACCGCTACGCCTTCGCCACGACACTGAGCTCCGGCGTCGGCTCGGCGCGTCTCGCGATCTGACGGAGACGAACCCGCGGCTCGGCGGGCAAACGTGCGTCTCCACAGGCCTCGCCCGATCTCTTCACCGCTGGGCACGTCCTCCGGCGCGGCTGCAAATCCGGCCCTTGACTGCCGTGGTTCAGATTTGGTTCAATGGCCCCCATGAAGCTGACACTGATCGGGGCCGGCGGTTTCCGGACACCGGTGATCTACCGGGCCCTCGCCAGCGGCGACGTCTCGACCCGCTATGACGACATCGCCTTCTACGATGTCGACCAGGCCCGCCTCGATCGGATCGAATCCGTCCTGACCGGGATCTCGGACGAGCTCGGAACGGCGGTCGCGGTGACGATGACGACCGATCTCGAGGCAGCCGTCGACGGCGCGGACATCGTCTACTGCGCCGTTCGTTCGGGCGGGATGGCCGGCCGGATCCTCGACGAGACGGCGGCCCTCGCCCAGGGCGTGATCGGCCAGGAGACCACGGGTCCCGGCGGCATCACGTTCGCCCTCCGGACCGTGCCGGTCGTGACCAAGATCGCCGAGGTCGTGGCCCGGCGAGCGCCGAACGCGACCTTCGTGAACTTCACCAATCCGGTCGGCCTCGTGACCGAAGCTGCCCGACGCGTCCTGGGCGATCGGGTGATCGGGATCTGCGACGCTCCGCTGGACCTCTGCAAGCGGGTCGCCGGGGCGTTGGGCCTGCCGGCAGAGGACCTCTGGTTCGACTACTTCGGGATCAACCACCTCGGCTGGTTGCGCGGCGTCCTCAGCGGCGGCCGCGACATCCTCCCGGGGCTCATCGCCGATCCCGGCCGCCTGGAGACGTTCGAAGAGGGTCGCCTGTTCGGCGCCGACTGGCTCAAGTCGGTGGGAATGATCCCGAATGAGTACCTCTACTACTACTACTTCAACACCGAGGCCCTCCAGTCGATGCAGGACGGCAACGTCCGATCGGCCTTTCTCGCCAAGCAGCAGGCAGCCTTTTACGCCGGCCACGGTTCACCGGCCGAGGCCCTCGGTGATTGGCAGCGAACGCACGCCGCCCGCGAGGCCTCCTACATGGAAGAGGCGTGGGTCGGCCGCGAGGACGAGATGGCCGGGATCGTCGCGGCGCGTGGAGCGGGCGACTATGGCCGGCTTGCCCTGGACCTGGTCGACGCCCTCCACGGCGAGGGCAATCGGGTCATGATCCTCGACATCCCCAACCGCTCGAGCCTGCCGTTCCTCGACGAGGAGGCCATCGTCGAGGTCCCCTGCGTCATCGGCCGCGGCGGGATCGTTCCGGTCGCGATCGGGACCGTGCCGATCGAGGCCCAGGGGCTGATCCTCGCGGTCCGCGCTGCGGAGCGGGCGGCGATCGACGCGGCCCTGTCCGGCTCGCGGGAGCTTGCGCTCAAGGCCCTGGCGCTGCATCCGCTCGTCCCGTCCGTGTCCGTGGCCGAGAGAATCCTGGCCGGCTATCTGGCCGGCGAGCCGGCGTTTGCCAAACAATTCGGCGTGGCCTGACGCCGCCCGACCGACCGGAGCTGGAGGTCCGCCGTGGATGACGACGTCCTGACCCTGCTTGACAAGAGCGGGCAGTGGACGCACCGCGAGCGGCATCGCCACCACCGCTTCGAGATCGACATCCCGGAGCGCACCCGCGAGATCCGGCTCCGCTTCCGCTGGGGCCCGCTCGACCTTGGCGAGGAGCACCTCGGCAACGGAATCACCCTCTCGCTGTTTGGGCCGGCAGGCTTCCGCGGCGGGGCGATGCGATCGAGCGCCGACCAGCGGATCACCATCGGCGAGACCTCGGCCGATCCCGGCTTTCTCGCGGGACCGATCCCGGCCGGGCCATGGACGCTCGTGATCAGCGCCAGCGAAATCCTCAACGACGGGATCGAATCCGGTGAGCTGACGTGGTATCTCGAGGCGTCGGCGGCGATTGCCGGCGCGGATGCCGCGCAGACCGCAGGGCCCGTCACTCCCGCACCCGCGGTCATCGCAAAGCGACCGCCGCCGGGCGCTGCCAGTGCCGCCGCCTGGTATCGCGGCGACCTCCACTCCCACACGATCCACAGTGATGGCGACATCACGGTCCCCGATCGCGTCCGCGGCGCGGTCGAGCGGGGCCTCGACTTCCTCGCGATCACGGACCACAACACGATCAGCCACCACCGCGAGCTCGTTGGCTGGCCGGACGCCATCACCCCGATCCGGGGCAGCGAGGTCACGACCTTCCACGGGCACCTCAACTGCTTCGGGCTCACGGAGGTGATCGACTGGCGGGACGCGGCCCGCGGCAGTGGCGCCGCGCGGATCGTCGAGCAGGCCCACCGCCAGGACGCGCTCATCTCGATCAACCACCCGAGCGCCTTCGGCGACCCTTGGTGCTCAGGCTGCCACTGGGACTACGCTCTCGTCGACTTCGCGACGATCGACGCGATCGAGGTCTGGAACGGCCGCTGGCGA
This sequence comes from Candidatus Limnocylindrales bacterium, assembly GCA_038204565.1. GTDB lineage: Bacteria > Chloroflexota > Limnocylindria > Limnocylindrales > CSP1-4 > CF-46. The sequence goes on along the minus strand of JBBRCU010000012.1, from coordinate 24,150 downwards.
ATGGCGGAGTCCGACAACAACGGGGCGCTGGCCTTCTGGACGGACCTCCTCGACGCGGGTTTCCGGCCAACCGCCGTGTCCGGCACGGACAGCCATTCGGCTGAAGAGGACGACTACACCGCGCTTCCGATGAATCGGGTCCACGCCACGGACCGGAGCGAGGCGGCGATTCTCGAGGGCATCCGCCGCGGGCGGGTCATCCTCTCGTCAGGGCCGACCTTGTCGTTCCGGGCGGGCGGCTCTGATGGCCGGGAGATCACGGTCCCGGGCGAACACCTGCCGGCCGACGGACGGCTCGATCTCACCGCCACGATCGACGACCTCGAGGCACCGGCGACCCTCCGCTTCGTCACCTCGGGCGCGGCGACCGAGATCGGATTGGCGGGACCGGGATCGACGCCATTGGCTCGCCAGAAGCTCGTCGCCAAGACCTGGTGGCGGCTCGAGCTGCGCGAGGGGTCGGCCGAGACCGGCGACGTCCTCGTGATGACGAATCCGGTGTTCGTCGGCGAGCCCTGACGCGGCCGACTCGCATTCCTGACAGGGGCGCCGGCCGGCGACGGCGCCCGCGTGATCCAAGGTATCGTCCGCTTCGATGTTTGAGATGCGACCCGGCGAGACGATGGCCATCAGCGGCCCGAGCGGACTCCACGCCAGGGTCGTCAACGCGATCGGCCGGCGGATTGTCCGGGGCGAGCTCACTCCCGGCGAAATCCTGCCGGAGCAGGGCGAGCTGAGCCGCCAGCTGGGAGTCAGCCGAACGGTTGTCCGGGAAGCGACGAAGGTGCTCGCCACGATGGGCCTCGTCGAGTCCCGATCGAAGCGCGGCACCGTGGTTCTCCCTCGTTCCGGCTGGCGCCTCCTCGATCCCGACGTATTGGCCTGGCTGACCGAGGCCGGACCGGATCCCGACTTCCTGCGCGACGTGTTCGAGGTCCGGCGGATCATCGAGCCGGCGGCCGCCCGCCTCGCGGCGGCTCGCGCTTCAGCCGAGGAGCTCGCCGAGATCGAGGCGGCCCTCCAGGAGATGACCGCAGCCGGCGACGGCCCGGCCTACCTCGCGGCCGACGTCCGGTACCACGAGATCCTCGTCGCGGCGGCCCACAACGATCATCTCGTCCAGCTCGTGGCTGCGTTCGGCCCGGCGTTCCAGGCCGGCCTGCGGGCCGCGACGCGCAACGTCCGACCGTGGCCCGACTTCCACGAATCCGGGCTGGCTCACCATCGGGAGGTCCTTGACGCGGTCACGGCCCACGACGAGGAACGGGCGGCGCGGGCGATGGAGTATCTCGTCGACCAATCGCTCGACGAGCGCATCCACGGTTACGAGCCCGCCGAGTAGCACGCCGCCGGCCCGGCGCTCGGTACGATCGCGGAGCCGGGGTTGAGCGTTGTCCTGGGCTGCCGATGACGTCCGTCGGCGCTTGTCTGGCGCGACCCTCTCGATCCGGGACATCGTCGTCCGGTAGGGCCTTGTCCGTCGGCCGGAGCCAACGGAGTTGCACTCTCAGCCGTGGGTGACCCCCGGCCGCACCGGCGGCGACGACCCGACCAGGAAGTCGAGGTCGCAGCCCTCGTTCGCCTGGAGGACCGTGCGCAGGTAGAGGCCGCGGTAGCCACGGGCGTGACGCGGCTCGGCGCGGACCCAAGCCGCCCGGCGCTCGGCGAGCTCGGCATCGTCGACGAGGAGGTCGAGGCGGCGGCCCGCCGTGTCGAGGCGGATCCGGTCGTCGGTCCGGACGAGCGCCAGCGGCCCGCCCACGGCCGACTCCGGCGAGATATGGAGCACGACGGTCCCGAATCCTGTGCCGCTCATCCGGGCATCGCTGATCCGGACCATGTCGGTGACGCCCGAGCGGAGGAGGTGAGCCGGGATCGGGAGGTGGCCGAATTCGGGCATTCCGGGTCCCCCGACCGGTCCGCCGTTCTGGAGGACGAGGACATCGTCCGGGCCGATCTCGAGACCTGGGTCGTCGATCGTCCGATGGAGCACCTCGGCGTTTGGGAACACGACCGCCCGGCCCTCGTGCTGGAGCAGTGCCGGGCTGGCGGCGGAGACCTTGAGGACCGCTCCGTCGGGGCAGAGGTTGCCCCGGAGGATCGCCAGGCTCCCGCCGGAACCGAGCGGCCGCTGGCGCGGCCGGATGACGTCGTCGTTGACGATCGCCGCCGGCCGGAGCGCCTCGCCGACGGTCTGGCCGGTGACGGTCAGGGCGTCGAGATGCAGCAGGTCGCTGATCTGGCCGAGCACTGCCGGCAGCCCGCCCGCGTAGTAGAAGTCCTCCATCAGGTAGGTGCCGGACGGCTTGATGTTGACGAGCAACGGGGTGCTCGCCGCGAGCTCATCGAAGAGGTCGAGCGGCAGGTCGATCCCGAGCCGTCCGGCGATCGCGACGAGGTGGATCACCGCGTTCGTCGAGCCGCCGATGGCGTGGAGGGCGCGGATCGCGTTCTCGAACGCGTCCCGGGTCATGATCGTGGACGGTCGGGTCCCGGTCCGGACGAGGTCGATGATCTGGCCGCCCGCCCGCTCGGCAACGTGGCCTCGCCGCGAATCCACTGCAGGGATCGCCGCGCTGCCGCTCGGGGCCATTCCGAGGGCCTCGGTCAGGCAGGCCATCGTCGAGGCAGTACCCATCGGCGAGCAGTGGCCGACGCTCCGACACATGCCCGCCTCGAACTCGTCCCAGTCAGCCGATGTGATTCGACCGCCGCGCAGCTCGTCGTGAAGCCGCCAGCAATCGGTGCAGGCGCCGACGTCCTCGTTGCGGAACCGCCCGTTCAACATCGGGCCGCCGGTCACCATCAGGGCCGGGACGTCGACGCTCGCGGCACCCATCAGCGAGGCCGGAATCGTCTTGTCGCAGCTCGCGAGGAGGACCACCCCGTCGAGCGGATTGGCCCCGATGAGTTCTTCGACGCTCATTGCCATCAGGTTTCGGTAGAGCATCGCCGTCGGCTTGATGATCGGCTCGCCGAGCGAGATGACCGGGACTTCGACCGGGAACCCACCGGCGCGCAGGACGCCGCGCTTGACGTGCTCGGCGAGGTCCCGCAGGCCCGCGTTGCAGCCCGCGACCTCGCTCCACGAGTTCATGATCCCGATGACCGGCCGTCCGACAAACCCCTCTTCGGCGAAGCCCTGCATCCGGAACTGGGAACGATGGCCGAGGAGGTCGAGGTCAGCGGCGTCCCACCAGGCCTGGGTCCGCAGCGGTTCGGGCTCGTCGTGCGCCAACTCAAGCCTCCGTGGCCCGCGGCCCGGGCCGTCTTCGCGGGTGTCCCACTCGGCGCCTCCCGAGGTTACCTCTGGCTCGCCGTCCTATTCATCGTATGATATGCCACGAAAGATGCTGCGCGCTCAATGGAGTCGGCTGGATGAAGGAGCTCTACCCGCTTCACGGGGTCGTCGCAATCCCCCAGACCCCGTTCGACGCTGCCGACCGACTCGATCTCGACAGCCTCGGTCGGGCCGTTGCCGACCGCCTCGCCGCCGGCGTCGACAGCCTCCTCTACCCGGTCGTGGCCAGCGAGGTCGAACGGCTGACGCCCACCGAGCGGCGGACCGCGACCCGGGCCGTCCTCGAGCACGCCAGGTCGACCGTGCCGGTGATCGTCGGCGCGAGTGCGGACGATGCGGGCGAGGCCCGTGCCCTGGCGGAGTTCGGGATGACCCATGGCGCCGCCGGCGTCCTCGTCCAGGCCCCGATCGCCCTGCTTCGCGACGAGGCCGCGACCCTCGGCTTCTTCCGGGCCGTCTGCGAGGCGCCAATCGCGATGCTGGTGGTCCAGGACCTCGAGTGGGGCGGGCCCGGGCTGCCGATCCCGACGATCGTCCGGCTCTTCGAGGAGATCGAGCCGTTCCGGTGCATCAAGGTCGAGGTCAGCCCGGCCGGAACGACGTACAGCGCGATCCTCGCCGCCACGGGTGGCCGGCTGAACATTGCGGCGGGGTGGGCCATGCCGTACCTGATCGAGGCGCTCGACCGCGGGGTCCACGCGGTAACCCCCGGCGGACTCCACTGGGTCCTCGTCGAGATCGTCCGGCGCTACCGGGCCGGCGACCGACCGGCGGCGCGGGCCCTGTTCGACCGCCTCCTGCCGATCCTCGGCTGGCAGAACCAGCACATCGATATCTCGAACCAGTTTCTGAAGCTGCTCGCGGTCCGCCAGGGGATCTTCTCCGGCGCGTCCCTGCGGAGCCCGCTCGTCCCGTTCGACGCCCACCATCGGCGGATCGCGGACGAGCTGGTGGAGGAGGCGATGGCCCTGCACGGCGAGATCGGCTGGCACGCCGCGTGAGGGCCGTCCGCTGGCACGCTCGCAACGACGTTCGCCTCGACGAGGTGGCGCTGCCCGAACCCAGGCCGGACGAGGTCCTGATCCGGATCGAGGCGGCCGGGATCTGCGGGACCGACGTCGACGAGGTCCTCCACGGGCCGATCACCGTTCCGGTCGCGCCGCATCCGGTCAACGGCCGTTCGGCGCCGATCACCCTCGGCCACGAGATGGTCGGCGTCGTGGAGCAGGCGGGGCCGGCAAGCGGCGTCGCGCCGGGAGCCCGGGTGGCGCCGTGGCCATCGCAACCGTGCGGGACCTGCCCGGACTGCGCGACTGGCCACGCCAACCGCTGCCGCCGCCAGGTCGCCCTCGGGATGGCGGCCGATGGCGGCATGGCCGACTACCTGGTTGCCGCCGGATCGGCCTGCGTGCCGGTGGGCGCCGAGGTCGCGCTCGATCGGGCGGTCCTCGTCGAGCCGTTCGCGGTTGCCCTCCACGGCGTCCACCAGGTTGACGTCGGCGGGGCGCGGGTGGCGGTCGTCGGGATCGGCTCGCTCGGGTTGTGCGTGATCGAGGCGCTCGCCCTCGCCCGCCCGGCCGAGATCATCGCGATCAGCCGGGCCGAAACGGCTCGCACGGCGGCCCTCGAGGCGGGCGCGACCGCGGCCCTCACCCCGGACCGGGCCCACGAAGCCGAAGCCGACATCGTGTTCGAGACCGCCGGCGCCGCGCCGGGCGTCGAGACTTCGGTCGCTGCCGTCCGGCGCGGTGGCCGGATCGTCGTCCTCGGCGGTCACTCGAAGCCGCTTCCGATCGATCTCCTCGATCTCGTCGTTCGCGAGGTCATCGTCCAGGGCTCGGTGAGCCACTGCTTCGTGGATTTCGCCGAGGCCGCCCGCGCGATCACCGCTGGCGATCTCGGACGAACCAGCCGGCCGGTCGAATTCGCCGGCCTCGAGGCCGGACCCGCCCTCCTTCGAACGCCGGCTTCCGCAACAAAGCGGATCCTCGTCCCGGCGCTGCGATGAATCGAGCCGAGCGCTCACGTCCGAGTGGGATCATCTGCCCGATCGCGACGCCCCTGACCGCGTCCGGCGAGCTCGACGAGGACGTCTTCCGGGCGCTGATCGAGGCCCTCGTGCCGGACCTCGATGGGCTGTTCGTCCTCGGCTCGTCGGGCGAGCTGACGTGGCTGACCGACGAGGTCGCGCTGCGCGTCGTCCAGGTCGCCGTGGACCAGGTCGCGGACCGGATTCCTCTGTCGACCGGGGTTGGCGACACCAGCCTTGCCCGGACGCTCGCCCGCGCGGATCGCCTCGCGATCGCCGGCGTCGACCACGTTGTCGTGGCTGCGCCGTTCTACTACGAGGTCGCGTCCGACGCGGCGATCATCGACCACTACACCGCGATCGCGGACCGCGCCGCCGCCCCGGTCATCCTCTACAACATCCCGCAGAACACCCATTGCCCCCTCACTCCGGCGATCGTCCGGGAGTTGGCGAGCCACCCGAGGATCGTCGGAATCAAGGACTCGGCGGGGGACTGGTTCGCGTTCCAGCAGTTCCTCGGGTTCGGGTCGGACACCTTCAGCGTCCTGCAGGGCCGCGAGCCGCTCGCCGCGATTTCGTTCTGGAGCGGCGCAGACGGTCTCATCTCGGGCATGTCCAACCTGGCCCCGCGGCTCCTCGGCGCACTCGCGACGGCGATCCGCGCGGACCGGCCGCGGGCCGAGGCACTCGCGCTCCAGGCTGCGATCGAGGACCTTGCCGGCGTGTTTGCCCACGGCGACTGGCTGGCCGGCCTGAAGACGAGCCTCCACGCGCTCGGCTGGAATGTCGGTGATCCGAGCCGACCGATGCCGCCAAGCGATCCGGTGGAGCGGCGGGCGATCCAGCGCATCCTGGCCGCGACCGATGATCGCTGGCTGACCCGCCCGCCGGCGCATTGAGCAGCCCGGGCGGAGGAGGGCGACCGGGCTGCCACCGATTATACATATGATAGGATGAAATGAGGCGGGAGGCAGGATCAGCTCGGGCGCCATGGCCCGCATCGAGCGCTCGGCGGTTGAGCTCGGCGTCACCGCGAGGTTCTCGGCTACCGTTGCCGGCGAAGTCGACGGGAGGGAAATCATCGTGACGGTGGAGTCACCGCTCCTGCTCGTCGCCCGCGATCAATGCGGCCTCGAGCTCCAGGCGCCCCACCTCCGGACGCGGACCAAGCGCCGGATCGAGATGGCCGAGCTTGACCTCGCCACGCTCCCGAGCGACAGCGTCCGCTTCACAGGCTGGGCGCCCGAGACGATCGAGGCCCGGTACGAGGATCTCGACCCTACGGCGACCTACGCCCTCGAGGCCATCTACCTCTGCGAGCGCGGCGTCGAGCGCGTCCAGTCGATGACGTCGGGCTCGGTCGAGCTCCATCCCGCGATCGAGCTGACGCCGGCTACCGCCACGACGATCCGCGTCACCGTCCCGCCGGCGCGGTACGCAGACGGAACCCTGGCGGTCAGTGTCCATCGGGTCGCCGGTCCGGACGTGCTGATGTCCGAGCTGCGGCTGTACTCGTCAGGACCCGCCCGGCCAATCCTCACGGTCGTCGGCGATTCGCGCGGCGGACTCGTCGGCAGCGTCGCCGGGCCGGACTCGATCGGAGTTCCGAGGGCGGCGATCCAGGTGACGGGCGCCGGCGACCCGCTCGACGCCACGACGGACGCCGCGGGCAACTTCCGCATCGCCCTCCGGGAGCGTCTCTCGCGAGGCCAGGACGCAGAACTGGTGGTCACCGCGAGGGCTGCCGGCCAGACCGTGCATCAGGCACTCAGCACTCGGGCGATCGCCCGTGGCCTGCGCGAGCTGCCGCCGGCTGCCGACCGGCTCGACCTGGCGGGCGACTGGTCGTTCCGGCCCGGGCCGTTCGATCCCGCCACGGACATCGCCGAACCTCGCGCCGGTTCGGCTACCGATGACGCCGCCGGGACCGCGCCCGGTGCCCGCGCCCGGGTACCCGGCCACGTGATCTTCGACGGCCTCGTCCCGACCGATGGCGTCGCGACCCTCGAGCGCTGGTTCACGCTGCCTGAGGACTGGGTTTCGAGCGCCGTGTTCCTGCGCTGCGACGGCGCGTACGGCCGGGCCGAGGTCCGGGTCAACGGGGCGCTCGCAGCCGTCCACGGTGGCGGTGCGACCTCGTTCGACATCGACCTCACGGCGCTCGTCAGGTCCGGCCAGAACCGGGTCGCGATCACCCTTACCGAGTTCACGCCCTACGCCGTCCTCGACGACATGAGCTGGTACGCCCACCTTTCGTTGCTCGGCATCTGGCGCGACGTGTTCCTGTTCCGCGTCCCGTCCGTCCAGCTCGGCCAGTTCGAGCTGACGACCGACTGGGATCCCGACCGGGGCGTCGGCAGGCTGGCCGTGGCTGCGGACGTGATCAACCTCGATCAGGTTGGCCAGGGCTACCGCGTGTCCCTGGCCGTCACGGACGACGCGGACGGCGTCGTCCATCGAGCCACGGCCGACGGCAGCGTCGGTGCGGCAGGCAGCAACCGGTTCGAGATGACCGCGGATCTGCCCGCCATCGAACCATGGTCCGCCGAGGTCCCGCGGCTCTACACGCTCGACGTGGTCGTCGAAGCCTCGGACGGCGCCGCGCTCCAGGCCTACCGCCGCCGGATCGGGTTCCGCCGGGTCGAGGTCCGTGGCCGGCAGCTCCTCGTCAATGGCGCGCCGATCCGGGTGCGCGGCGTCAACCGCCACGATTCGCGGATCCTCAAGGGCCGGGCGTTGTCGGCAGACGACATGCGCGACGACATCCAGAACCTGCGCCATCTGAATGTGAACGTCATCCGGACGTCGCACTATCCGCCCAGCCCGCACCTCCTCGGGATCTGCGACGAGGTCGGGATGTTCGTCCTCGAGCAGCCGCCGATCTGCTTCTCGGGCGGCTTCGACGACCACCACTGGACCCGGACGAACGAGGCGGCAGAGCTCGTTCCGATCCTCCTCGAGGTCACTGCCGAAACGGTCGAGCGCGACAAGGGCCACTGCTCGGTCATCATCTGGGACCTCGGCAACGAGAGCCGCTGGGGCGCCGGCTTCGACGCCCAGCTGGCCCTCGTCCGGGAGCTGGATCCGAGCCGGCCGACGATCTTCTCCTTCGACCTCAACGAGCTCGGCCCCGAGAACGAGCTCGTCCGCAGGGACCCCGCCGACAGGCCCGACATCCGGAGCTACCACTATCCGGGCTGGGACCGGACCTGGCGGGAGGACCTGTGGTGGTTGAACTCGTACGACCAGCCCGTGATCCTCGACGAGTACGCCCCGCTGTTCGCGCCATGCCTGCGCGGTCCCGGCGAGGGCTTCGGCCTCGCGATCGACCCGGGAATCCGCGACTACTGGGGATCCGGGTACCAGCCGTTCATGGAGGCGGCGCTCCAGGATCGGGGCGTCCTCGGCGGGCTGATCTGGGGCGGCTTCGGCGAAGTGTTCGTCATCCCGCTCGATCTCACGATCGGGGAAGGTCCGTGGGCCCACCTGCCGGTCACCGACTACGTCCGGACCCACGACCACTACCCGCCCGAGCCCGGAATCTTTCGCCGCGGCGATGGCGACTGGGGCATCTTCGACGCCTGGAACCGGGCGCGACCCGAGGCCTGGCACGTCCATCAGATGTACGCGCCGATCCGGGTCGGCGCGAGCCGGTTCACCCGACCTGACGCCGGCCGGCTCGAAGTCGAGGTCCGGAACCTGTTCACGCATCGCTCGCTCGAGGGGATCACGGCCCGCGTGACAGGCGGCACGCTCAGCGGCGAGGCGACGCTGGCGGCGCGCCCCAACGATTCGGCCTGGCTGGCGATCGAGCGCTCGGGTGGAGCGACCGAGGGCCGGTTGGAGCTCCTCCACGAGGAGGGCTGGCTCGTCGCCGACCATCGCTGGATCTGGCCAGGCGCTGCTCCGACGGCGCAGGCAGCGGTCCTCGCCGCGGCGACCCCACTCCGGCTCGAGATCGGCGACGGCGGCTCGCTCGTCCTTGCCGGCGGCGGACGATCATGGCTCGTCGACTGGCCCGAGCTCCACCTGCTCGACGTCGACATGCCGCACATCCCCATCGATGGCGCGAGTGTCGATCGGGACCACGTCGTCGCCGTCGGCCCGGCCGCCGTCCGCGCCTCGCTGACCGGAGCCGACTGGCGGGGCACCCTCACCGCCCGCCTCGACGGTCCGAGTGTTGTCTTCGACTACGAATGCACCTACCGCGGTGTCCGCGCCTTCCGCGCCCGCGAAGTCGGCCTGACGTTCCGCCCCGCGCCGGACCTGAGTGACCTCTGGTGGCGCCGGATCGGCGAGTGGACGGCGTACCCGGAAACCCACATCGGCCGGACGGCGGGTCGAGCCGCCGGCGTCGCCGGGTCGAGCCGGGTCCTCGAACCGACCCCGAGCTGGGAGCAGGAAGCGACCGCCGCCGGGAGCAACGACTACCGGAGCGTCAAGCGGTCGATCCTCGTGGCCGGGATGACCGATGGGGCGTCGTCTCTCGCAGTCGTCTCCAACGGCGCCCAGCACGTCCGCGCGGAGCTGTCCGACGGCGCACCCATCCTCCATGTGCTCGACTGGTATGGCGGCGTCCGGACGGTCGAGGGCAACCACCCGATCTGGTCGGCCTATCTCGGGTTCGGGAAGCCGATCGAGCCCGGTGTCGAGCTCGGCGGGCGAGTCGTCCTCGCCGCGGGTGCCCTGCCGACCGAATAGCCGGTCGCGGATGCCCTGAAGCGCGTCGCGGGGTCAGGCTCGGCGAGATCCGGCCGCCACGGGATCGGGTCGCGGTCGGAGGCCTCGGATCGGCAGGCGCCGGCCACTCGCGGCGCTGCGCCGGGCCGTCTCGATGACCCGCAGGACGTCGACTGCGTCTCGAGGGTCGACCGGCACCGGACCGGCGCCCTGGAGCGCGTCGCGGAACCCTGCATAGAAGCGGTCCCACGATCCGCGCGGCGGGCGGATCCGGCGAACCGTCTCGGTGTCCGCGTCGCCGCTCGTCAGGACGCCCGATTCGCGCTGCCGCCCCCAATCCGGGCCGCCCGGCCGGACCGCAGCCGCCGGCGCCCCCCATTGCGGATCCGATCCATCGATCTCGAATGCCGCCGCGGACCCGATCAGGCGGAACGCCGGGCCACTCGCCCGGGCGATCTGGCTCAGCCAGAGCTGGCCCATGACGTCGCCCGCGAACTCGAGCGCGAGGAAGACGTCGTCGTCCACGACCGATCCGGGTCGGCGTCGCTGGATCTCCGCCGCGATCGACGTCGGGCTGCCGAAGAGCTGGATCGCCTGGTCGATCGCGTGGCTGCCGAGATCGAGCAGGATTCCGCCGCCGTCGAGCGGGTCCGCGCTCTCCTGCCAGGTGTCGGGGACGACGGCGCGATACCGCTCGAAGCGCGACTCGAAGCGATACGGCCGGCCGACCCGACCGCGGGCAAGGATGGCCCGAACGGCCAGGAAGCCGCTGTCCCAGCGGCGGTTCTGGAAGGTGCTGAACGGGAGGCCGCGCGCCGCAGCGAGCGCAACCACCCGCTCCGCTTCAGCGGCCGAGGCGGCAAGGGGCTTGTCAACGACGACTGCCTTGCCCGCTTCGAGCGCCCGCTCTGCGAGCGGAACGTGAGAGCGGACCGGGGTCGCGATCACGACGGCGTCGGCATCGCTCCGCCAGACATCGGCGACGTTGGCGAGGATCCGCGTGTCCGGATAGGCGCACGCCGCGGCGGCGCGCCGGACCGGATCGGCGGTGACAATCGCCACGAGCTCCAGGCCGTCCGTCGCGGCGATCAACGGGCCGTGAAGGATGACGCCGGCCTCGCCGTAGCCGATCAGGGCGATCTTCTTCGTCGGGATCATGGCTCGAAGCGTCTCACACCCGCCTGTCCCCGCGTCCGGGTCGCCGGATCCGGCATCTCTTCGCAGAGCGTGAGGTGAGCTCCGGCGGGCTCGGAGTCACTCTTCAGGACGGCTCGGGATCTCGCAGCCGGCTGTCCGGCAGCACGCAACGGTCCCCCGACGGCGCGGCTTCATGGCTGGCTCGAGCCGTTCCGCGGGTTCTGGGAGCCGTGCCTCGGATTTCGCGATGTGATTGGGGCAGATCCCAGCCGGAGGCCAGATCAAGGATCCAGATCGAGCGTGCGTCCACGAGCCTGATCCGGCGATTCCGTGGTGCCCAGGAGTCGGCGATGGACTCCCGTTCGTCCGGCGGCAATCCCGGCCCCTCTCGAGGGCTCGGCCAAGACGATCCACGGGCCGCCGTGGGCGTCAGTGATTCGAGCCCCGGCTTCGCGTGCGATCAGGCCGGCGGCGGCGACGTCGACTGCCTGCAGTCCGCGCACCTGGAGCACGCCATCGAGGCGGCCCGTCGCGAGGGACGTCAGGCTCAGGGCCGTGCTGCCGAGCGTCCGCAGGGCACGGACGTGCTTCCGGAGCTCGGAGATCCGTTGTTGCGCCGGGTCGTCGATGCCGCCCGGGTCTGCGGCGACCACCGCGTCGGTAGTCCGTCGAAGACGGCGCATCGCGAGGCGCTCGCCCTCGTCCACTTGCCACGCCCCTCCGCCTGACGTGGCGACCGTGGTCTCTCCCCGGAGCGGGTCGTGGATCACGCCCAGCTCGATCCGGTTGCCGATGGCGAGAGCGATGCTGACGCACCAGAAGGGCAGGCCTGCGACGTAGTTCACGGTCCCGTCCAGCGGATCGATGATCCATGTCCGCACGGACGGCCGCCTGGGAACGGCGAGGCCGGTCTCCTCACCCAAACGGCGGTCGGCCGGAAATGACGCGGCGAGGCCGGCCATGATCAGGGCTTCCGAGGCCCGATCAATGTCGGTGACGACGTCGTGTCGACCGTGTCGGCGCTCGACGTTGACCTGACGGAAGGCGCCGACGAGAAGGGCGCCCGCCCGGTGCGCGCACTGGATCGCTACTTCGAGCTCGCTGTCGAAGGCCCCGGACGACGGTGGGAGCCGGCCGTCAGGCACGCGGCCGGGATCCGACGGCGGCTGTCCCGCGCATCCGAGCCACGAGATGGTCGGGTCGATCGCCATACAGTCCGTCGATCCCGATGGCCAGCAGGTGGTCGATCGCGACATCCTCCTGGGCGTCCCAGCCGAAGGCAAGCAGGCCGGCATCGCGGACGAGATCGAGCCGTCGCGCCGTCCAATCCTGCCAGTGCAGGTTGACGACGTCGACATCGAGTTCGACCAAGCGTGGAGCGAGGGTCCGCAATCCGCCCAGGCGACGGGGGCCGGTTGAGCAGACCAGGCGAACATGCCGTGTCCGTTGCCGCAGCGCCTGCAGAACGAGCGGATCCTCGGCACACAACCAGAGGCGCTTCACGGCGCCAAAGGATTCGGCGACATCGACCAGGGGCAAAGCCACGGACGCGTGCTCGACATCGATCGACAGCTCGAAGTCGGTGCCACACGACCGGTACAGGTCGGACAACGCCGGCACGCCAAAGGCTGCCAGCTCGGCTGACGTCCGCTGGACGACGGCGACTCGCCGTCCAGACGGCCGGATCGTGGCATCGTGGAAGAGGACCGGCACACCGTCGCGCGCCAGCCAGGCGTCCGTTTCGAGCGCGCCGGCTTGCTGATCGAGGGCGAGCCGAAATCCTTCGATCGTGTTCTCGGGCGCGTAGGCCCGCGCGCCGCGATGTCCGAACGTGATTGGCCAGCGCGCGACCGAGCGTACGCGTGGCCTGTGGCGCGCTGCGATGGTGGCTCCCGGGCGAGAGCTCACCCGAGCACCTCCACGATGACCTCGGAGAACTCCGTCGCGCGCCCTCGGTTCGTCAATTCGACCATCCGGACAGCATCCCGCGAATCTGCTTGTTCAAAACGATCGCAACGACGGCTGGCGGCAGCAGCGCGAGCATCCCCGCAGCGACGATGAGGGGTTGGTTGCTGTTGTACTTGCCGACAAACTCCGTGATGAGGACCGTGACGGGCTTGGTCGCGATCGTCGGGGCGAACAGGAGCGGCACGAGGAATTGGCCCCAGACCGACAGCATGACGATCGCGCTGACGGCGGCGATGCCGGACCGCATCTGGGGCAGGGCTATTCGCCAGAACACGGCGAACCGGCCACAGCCGTCGATCAACGCGGCTTCTTCCGGCTCGATCGGAAGCTCCCGGCAGTAGTTGTAGAGGAGCCAGACCGCGAGGGGCGCCTGGGCGCTGACATAGACGAGCACGAGGCCCAGCTGGGTGTCGATCAGGTGCGCGCCGGCCATCAACTGGAAGAGCGGCGCCAGAAGCGCGAACACCGGCACCTCGAGCGTGACCACCAGAGCGACGAACGCGGCTCTCCGACCGAAGAACCGGAGTCGGCTGAAGGCGTACCCGGCACACACCGAGACGACGACGCAGGCAACGACCGCCTCGAGCGTGACGACCGCCGTGTTCGCCATCGCGCTGCCGAAGGCCTTGACTTCGCTCGGGGTGCGGATCCCGCCCCCGATGGCATCCCCGCCGAGCAAGGTTTGATAGCTCGCGATCGTGGGCGTGTCCGGTAGCCAGTGCGCGGGGACCGCCTGAACGTCGGCCTCCGTCGACAGGCTGGTGGCAAGCCCGATCGCGACCGGCCCGAGCGACCAGGCGATGATCGCGACGATCCCGATCGCGCGAAGGATCTGCTGGATTCGGGAGGCGTGCATCGCAATCAGACGGTCTGCCGGCGCAGGCCGCGCAGATAGGCGATGGAGAAGACGATCGTGACGAGGGCGAGAAGGAACGCGAGAGCCGTGCCGCGTCCGAAGTCGAGCTGGCCGAACGTTGTCAGATAGATCTGCATCTGGATCGATCGGGTTCCGAGCGCCGTCCCGTTGAGGACGTAGATCTCATCGAAGATCCCGAGCGCGGCGACGGTTCCGATGGTCAGCGCGACCGCCAGAGCAGGTCGGATCAGGGGCAGGGTGATGTAGCGGAACTGGCCCACCGGACCCGCTCCGTCGACGGCCGCCGCCGCTTGAAGCTCGTCGGGCACGGACTGCAGGCCGGACAGGATGATGAGAGCCGTCAGGGGGATCACGCCCCAAACGTGCACGATCGCGATCAGCACGATCGAGGCCAAGGGACTGCTGAACCAGACCTGGTACTGGTCGATCAGATGGAGCTGAAACAGGGCACTGTTGAGCAAGCCGTTGTCCGGGTTGAGGATCCGGGTCCACAGCAGGCCGCTGACAATCCCCGGCAGGGCCCAGGGCAGGATCAGGATCGCGAACAGCACGCTGCGGCCACGGAATCCTCGGTTCAGCACCAAGGCCATCAGGGTCCCGAAGATGATCTCGAGGACGACCGCGACCGACACGTAGCCCAAGGTGTGGAACAGGGCCGATCGGGACTCGGGCCGGGTCAGGACATCGCCGTAATTCTTGAGGCCGACGAAGGCCTCCGGCGTGCCACTCCCGAAGTGGACAGATCGCAAGCTGAGCCCGAACCCGAGGATCAGCGGGTAGAAGACGAGAACGGCGATGACCGCGACCACGGGTAACGCCAGGAGCCAGCCGAGGCGGGCCTCCTCCAGTCGCGCCCGCCCGGGGGGACGCAGGCGACGGGAGGAGGAGGCGGGCAGCCGCGAGGACGGAGTCATCGTCGGCTGGTCGTCGATGCCTCAGCCCCCGGTCAGGGTCGTCGTCTGGTCCGTGAGTGTCTTGATCGCGTCCGCCACGGACAGGTCGCCGCGGGCCGCCGCATTCAGCTGACTCGAGGCGTCGGTCGAGAACTCGTTGTACCAGGTCGGGGAGCCATTCGGGAACAGCGGCTTCAACGCCTGGAGCTGGGTCGAGAGGATATCGCCGCCGACGAGGGTCTTCGTCGAGACCAGGTCCGCGATGACGCTCGCGCGGCACGGCAGCAAGCCGAGCGTTGACTGCAGCTTCTTGAGAGTCTCGGGCTGCATCCACCAGTTGATGAACGCCGCAGCCGCGGCCTTGTGCTGCGAGGTGGTCATGATCCCGAGGCCCTCCGGGGAGCCGATCGTTCCGCCGGGGCCAGTCATCCCCGGCTCCAGCATCAGGGCAGCCTTGCCGACGATCTTTGACGACTTGGGATCGTTGGCGACGACCAGCTCATCCGGGCCTGCGGTCAGCGCGACAGCGGCGGCGCCGGACGTGAAGGCACCGTCCGCATCGGTGTCGGGCGAGATCGCGCCGGGCCCGATCAGTCCCTCCTTGTAGGCACTGACCATGAAGTCGAACGCCTTGTACGCCGCCGAGGCCGGGTCGCTGAACGCCGGCTTGCCCGCGTTGTCGAACAGGGTTCCGCCCATGGCCGTTGTCACCAGGAACCACGCGCTCGAGGTGCCCTCGGATGCCGATAGGGGGATGGTGAGGGGCGCCTTGCTAATCCCTTTGCTCTTCAGCGCTCGGAGATCGGTCACGAGCTCGTCGAAGGTCGTCGGGGCTGCCGCGATACCGGCCTTCGCAAACTGGTCCGTGTTGTAGGCGCCGATCCGGTAGTCGTTGCTGTAGCAGACCGCGTAGGGCCGCCCGCCGGAGCTGAAGGAAGACTCGTTGGGGATGTCAGCGAGGATCGTCGGGTCGATGACGCCGTCCAGCGGCTCGTACCATCCCGCCGATGCGAATTGGCCTGTCCACGTCCAGTCGAACTCGGTGACATCCGCATACGCCGTGTTGGCCGCCCCGGCGACGGCAACCTTGTCATGGATCGCGCCGAAGCCCGCCACGTTGATCGTCGCCTTGACGCCGGTCTTGGCGGTGAAGTCCGCGAGCACGTCCGGCGGCACGTTCGCCCAGTCCGGCAGGGACACCGTGATCTCCTGGCCGCTGATGTTCTCGCTCGGGCTCGGCGCAACCGACGGCATCGTCGAGGCGACGGCGGTGGGTCCGGCTGGCGTGGCGACCGCCTGACTCGGTGGACTCGTTGCCACGCTCGTTCCGGAGCAGCCGCTGACCAGCAGAGCAGCCGACACCGCAATGGCGCGGGGAATTCCCCGGGCGTGATCGAATCTCATGACGCTCCTCCAACTGCCAACTTCACGACTGTCCCTGATCCTGAGGTCCGGCCACCGATACGACAACCTCCGGACCCACCGCCTCGATGACGAAGACATGAACGGGCCCCATGTCCGAAGGCTGCCCAATGGCTTGGCCCTGTTCGACTTCAACGGTCCCAACGCGACCTTCGATCGCGAGCTCGAACCGGGAGCCCGGCGCTGCGGCAAAGGTCAGCCGGCAGGGGCCGCTGTCCGTGGCGGACCGGGCCACGAGCTCAGCGGTTGCATACCGAATGGCGAGGTCGCGGCCGAGCGTGATGCCGAGCGGCAGAAGTCGTGCGCCACGTGCCGCCAGCGTGATACCCGGAAGCACCGTCGGCATGACGGCCGACTGCTGCGTTCCGGGAACCGTGTAGCGGACGCGGGTTGACTGCGATCGCTCGACCGGATTCACCAGGCATAGAACGCCGCCGTTCGGCCCGGCCAGCTCGAGGGCGACCGCGCCGGGGACGTCGGCGAACGCGGCGCGTTGACCGACGGAGGCCTCGACGATGGACGTCGCGAAGGCGAACTGGTCGCGCCCGCCGACCGGGTGATATTGGAGTCGGAACCCGATGACCGTCGCCGAGCCAGCACCGACGGGCCGGCGAAACGCAACTGCTGCGCCGTCGTCGGCCCAGGCAATGGCCGTGCCATCGGTGGGAACGGGCAGACGTGCCAGGCCGCCGTGGACCGCGAGTGAACCGCCGCCGAGCGTCCGAACTTGGCTCCAACCGATCGGCTCGGGTTCGAACGATGGGAACATCGGAGCCGACTCAGCCCCGAAGATCGCGTCGGCGAGAACTCGACAGGAAGCCATCTGCTCGTCGACCATGGGCACCGCCGGGAGGATGACCAGATCGCCGCCGGCCGCCATCCAGTCCGTGAGGCGCTCCTGGATGGCGCGACTCATGAACTCCAGGCCCGGAACCCACAGCTGACGGGCGCACTCCCACGCGGCGGCGTCGCTGCGCTCGAGGTCGAGTGCGCCCCAGCTGACACCTGAGAGCGTCAGGAGCGCCGACAGGCTCGGCGCGTTCGACAGTCCGAAATCGCCGTTCGAGAACATGCCGGTCACAGCCGCCCCGGCGTCGCCGAATACCCCGCGACCCGCGACCAGCGCGGCGCTCTCGTACGGCACATGGCACGCGATCCAGGTGTCGCGGAGCGGTTCGGCGCGGAGAAGCTCGGGCTCGATCGCGCGGACAACCCGCATCTGTCGCGCGAGAACCGCCGCATGCGGCCGGAGCTCGCCCGCCAAGCCGATTGGCGCATCGAGGTCGTACTCCCGACCGGTCCCGTTCTCGAAGCCGGCGGGGTTCTCGCCGCCGACGAGCATGAAGATGTTGAAGCCCCGGATGCCCCGGGCGATCGTGACCGCGTAGAGCATCTCCATCACCCCGGGGGCGATGAACGAGCTGTTGGAGCCTTGGAGCTCCATCGTGAAGGCCGGGCCCTGATCCGGGCCGCGCCACATGTGGTACGTCTCGTGGCACGCGATGACGTGTGCCACTTTCTGCTCCGGCGACTCGGTGGCGCCGAAGAGCGTCACATAGCACTCGTTCGTCAGTTCCAGCTCCAGGCCGCGTTCGCGTGCGAATGCGGCGAACTTCGCCGCCTGGAGTGGCAGGAGGTAGGGAAACAGCATCGAGATCGGGCCGTCGAAGCCTGTGCCCCGGGCGGCTCGATCAAGAGCCACGACGTGCTGGTCGACGGCGCTCAGCTTGAAATCCAGCCAGTCGACGAAGCGCGTCAACTGGCGGCGTTCGGCCATGGCCGCGCGCGGCGGCTCGATGGTCATTGGCCGCGCCCACGTCGTGTGGTGGGATGCGTTGACGGCGTCGAGCGACCCGTGGCGGGTGAGAAGCCATTGGGCGTAGCGCGAAGGGCGATCGCCGACCGGCGCGACGAGCCACGGGTTGTAGTCAAGTGCCAGCGGATCGTCGAGCTGCTGCCAGTACGACGGTTCGTCGTCAAGCTGGAGATGGACGATTGGGCCGCCGCGCGACTTGAAGTAGTCGGCCACGGACTCGATCGATGTCACGAGCCACTCGACCGCCGGACCCTCGTATGCCGGGTGGGCATAGGTCAGAGCCGGGTATGGTCGTCCGGCGGATGCCGACTTCCCAGTGGCATCCAGAGCCACGATGGACGGGTCGCGTTCCCAGAGCCAAGCGGGGATGCCGCCATCGCGCCACTCCGCGGTGATAAACGGTCCAGGACGGTAGATGCAGTCGAGCCCGGCCGCCGCGATCTCGTCCAGGGCGCCGAACAGGTCCCGCTCGGGGTTGGTCTGGCCGGTGAAATCGAGCGCGCCGGGACGGGTCTCATGCCAGTTCCACGGGACGTAGATGCTGACGGCCTCGAACCCGAGATCCCGGACCTGCGCCAGGCGATCGTGCCAGGTCGCGCGCGGATTGCGGAAGTAATGGAACTCGCCCGCAAAGACGTAGCGATCGGTCGGCGAGCTGCGAGCTGTCACAGGCCGCGTGCTTCCTGCTCCGGGGCGGCGACGACGACCCGGATTCCGCGCTCCTCGAGGGCACCCTGGACCGCAGGCTCGATGCCCGCGTCGGTCACGATCGTCGACACTTCTTCAAGGCCGAAGACAAAGGCCGGCGCGACCCGGTGGAACTTTCGCGAGTCGGCGAGGACGACGACGTCGCTGACCATCCGGCGCATCGCCCGGTCGCCGAGGATCTCCGGCATGTGGTCGCTCATCAACCCACGGTCGAGGCTGACTGCCGGGATTCCCATGAATAGGGTGTCGGCCCGGAGCTCGGATGCCGCGAGTTCAGTCAGATGGCCGAGCAGGCTGTGCATCCTCGGGCGGACGACGCCGCCCAGAACGATGAGCTCGATCCCATCGCAGTCGATCAGCGTCTCGGCCACATCGAGCGCGTTCGTGATCACGGTGAGTCCGCGGTAATTGGTCAGGCGCCTCGCCAGCGCCGCCGTCGTCGAACCGCTGGAGATCACGATCGTCTGGCCGTCCCGCACCATCGCGGCGGCCGCACCCCCGATCGCCCGCTTTTCCGCCGTCGCCTCAGCCGCCTGGGGGTTCGTCGCACCCGAAGGCCCAAACGCCGCTCCGCCGTACGTGCGGATCAGCCGTCCCTCACGGGCAAGTCGCTCCAGATCCCGGCGGACCGTCGCTGGCCCGATCGAGAGATGCTGGGCGATCTCGGAGACCGAGGCGCGGCCACGTTCGCGAAGCAGGCCGAGCATGCGTTCGTCGCGGCCGGGGACAAGAGTCACCCGGCCAGTCTGGTCGAGCAATGATCGAACTGTCAACATGGAATGCGCAGTTCGATCAGTATTTCCCTTGCGCTGCGCAAATGTGGCCGTTGAATGAGCGGATCGTCACGATCCGAGGTGAACGACCTGCGACAGATGGCGCGGTCGATCCGGATCGAGCCCGCGAGCCGGGGCATGCCCGATGGCCAATGCCTGAAGCGGCGGGAGCAGGAGGGGGAGCCGGGCAATCGGGTCGATGCCGCCGCCGACCGTCTCGGGATCGAGCATCCAGACGGTCGCGCCCAGAGATGCGGCCTCCTCGAGCACGCGCCGCTCCTCCTCCAGGCCGTCGCCGCCGACGAGTCCGACGACGAGAACGCCGGGCTCGCAGATGGAGATCGGGCCGTGCCGGAACTCGAACGGCTCCCACGCGTTCGCGGCCACCTGGGTCATCTCGGTCAGCTTGAGGCAACCTTCCTGGGCAAGTGCCAGGGAGGCTCCTCCACCGAGAACGACGATCCGCAGCCACGGCTGGGCGGCCAACTCGAGAGCCCGCTCGACCACGGGTTCCGTGCTCGGCCAGATCTCCGGCAGGCGATCCAGATCGGCGGCGGTCCGAGCGGCGGCTGCGGCGATGTCAGCGGAAGGGGCGAGCTCCGCCGCGGAAGCAGCGATTGCTCGCAGAGCGAGCACCAGCATGGACGTGAACGACCGGGTCATCACGATCGCGGATTCGTCGCCGCCCGGCGAGACCAACGCCCGGTCGGCGCGAAGAGCGAGTGGCGCATCGGCGCAACACGTGATCCCGATCGTCCTGCGTCGCTGCGTTGCGGCCATCTCGACCAGGTCCACGATCTCGGATGTCGATCCCGAACGGGAGATCGCGACGATGGGCCCCTTGCCTGGAGCGGCGCGCCCCAGCGCGGCGGTGGGGCGCAGCAGGAGCTCAGATGGCGGGACCGCCAGCGCGGGCAGCCCCGTCACGGTCCGGTGAGCGGACGCTGCGGCCATCGCGAGGTAGTACGACGAGCCCGCGCCGCTGTAGATGACCTCGCGGCGGTCGCTCGCCAGTGATGCCAACCATTCTCCGCCGTCACGGCCGACTGGCAGCGCCGTCTCGACCGCAGATGCGGAAGTCCGTGCCTCCTGCCATGTGACGAACTTGGAGAGGCGGTCACGCAGGTCGGTCATCGAGCTCAACTCCACGGCGCCGGCCACCGGACGAACGGCCGACGGGCGGTCATGATGCCATGGCGGCCGAGCCCTCAGTCACTCGCCGCAAGCCAGGGGGCCGGTAGTGTCTCAGTTTGACTCGGGCGGTAGGAGCCACGGCTGAGCGGGAGGCCCTTCACGAATGAGTCGACCGACGATGCCCAGAAGCCCTTTTGGGTAGAACGTCTCCGATGAACCCGTGAGTTCTTCGACGCTCCACCAGTGATGGGCCGCAACCGCGTCCGCTTCTAGATCATGTGGGCGACCATGACCTACCTCCGTGTCCGCCGGCACCCATCCGACGATGAACACTTCGTCCTGCTCGAAGTCCTGGCCCCTGAACCGGAACCGGACGTTGTTCAGCGTGCATACGACCGGGCCGAGTTCTGGGGTCAGCGCGGCCTCCTCTTCGGCCTCACGGCGTGCCGCCTCATGCGGGGATTCGCCGGGCTCGATCCCGCCGCCTGGCAGATACCAGTACGCGTTGGTAGGATCGGTGGGGTCGCGCGCGAAGAACAGCAAGACGCGCTCGCGGTCATCAAAAAGAAGCACGCGGACAACTTCCCGCCGCACGGGACCGTTCATCAGGAGCGAGTCTAACCGAGCAGATCCGCGATTTCCTCGCAGGTCCAGATGTGGTCCGCGAGGCCAGCGGCCATCGCCGGTGTCCGCGGATAGGGCTTGGCGAGGCTCTTGTGGGGCCGAGCGAAGTTGACGTACATGAAGTGCAGGGCGATGGCGGCAGCGTGGTTCTCGACCTTCTTGGAGAAGCCGTTGGTCAGCCGGGTGAAGCGGCGCATCCCCATCCGCATCGTCAGGTTCTGGCGCTCCACGTAGCTCGTGCTGATCTTGTCGGCGTCGGGGCTGCCGGTGATCACGCGGGATTCCTCGGTCAGAACCTTGGGCGGGCTGAACCGACCCTCGTTGGGATCGGTGCCGTAGTACTTGATCAGCATCGCGTAGTCCACGTCGTTGCCGAACGCCGCCTCGACCGCCTCGATGTACGGGCGATGGCCGTCTGTCGTGATCTGGACGCGCTCCGTGAGCCGGGGCGCGAGATCCATGAGGAAGGTCATCGCGTCGGGTCCGTCGCGCCGTCCCACGAGCCAGGTGCAGACGAGCTTGGTATCGGGATCGAGCGCGACCCACGTCCACACGTCGCCATAGCCCCATTCGTCCCGCTTGTCCTCGGGGACGTTTCGGCTCTTGGCGTAGCAGAAGGCCCAGATCTCGTCGCACTCGATCCGCGTGGCCGGGAGGTTGACGAGATAACGCATCTGGTAGCCGGTGCAAGCATCCCCCAGGTCAACGAGAAGCTTCGTGACGGTGTTGATGGACCGCCCCGTGATCCGGCTCGTTGAACGAAGGCTGTTGCCCTCGACCAGCGCCCGGATGATCTTCGCTCGCTCGGCTCGACTGAGGCGGTTCATAAGTGAACATTATGCTTAGGTATGCTACCTGTCAAGTACTTGACGGATCGAATCTGAAGATTCATGCTTAGGAGAGAACGGACGCCCCGAAAGGGGCGCCGCTCACAACAAGAGCAGCGGACACCATGCCGGAGCTGGGCTCCAGCCAGGTGCCGCAGACGGTGTGCATTTCACCGCCATGCGGTCTCCTCTGCATCACGGGCATCGAGCGCCGGGACCTGTCCTGCAAGACGTTGGGGTCCGGCGTTCGTGCTTTCCGGAGTATGACCGGATTCTCCTTCGGTTGTCTAGCACCTAGATTTGGATACGTCTCATCTTGCTAGGCTAGACGCCGCGAAGGTGACGCCTCCATTTATGTCTTGACGGTAGCCTTGCCGACTCCTACCATCCGAGACATGGCAACCACCCACCGAAGTCCCAACTACCCAGCCGTGAGCCTGCCCGTCGCGAAGGAACTCGCACAGAGGCTTTACGACAAGGAAAAGCAGTCCCCGGCCGCACCCGATCAGGCGGTTCGCGCATGGGGCTATGCGGGCCTCAGCGGACCCTCGCGGACGAAGCTTTCAGCCCTTCGCAAGTACGGACTTGTCGAGGAGACAGGTCGTGGCGTGCGGGTCACGCCGCGAGCTATGGCGATCCTTTTTCCCAACGACCCTGCTGAGGAGGCTCAGGCTCTTCGAGACGCGGCCCTCGAACCGGAACTATTCCGCGACCTGGCCACGTACGAGGGGGCGTCCGATGACAACCTCGTCTCTCGGCTCGTCCGAATGGGCTTCACTCCGGCTGGCGCGCGAGCTGCGGTAGCCTCGTACCGCGAGACAGTGGGACTTGTCCCGAACGAGGCTAGCGCCTATGATGCGAGGCATGAGAAAGAAGCCGAACCATCCGAGCGTCACCGCCCAGTCGGGCAGACAGTGACGCACCAGCCGGTGGCTCCGGTCCATGAGAGTGATCTTGTGTTCACCTTCATGCTCGGCGGTGCTCGCGTGGACCTCAGCGTGAGAGGCGGCCCACTGGCCAAGCAGGGGATTTCGCTACTTCGGGACTATCTCGACCTTGCCGAGAAATCTATCTCGGCTAGGGAGGCGGAGGACGTTCCGGACGCTAGCCCTATCGCTCTCGGCCCGGAGACCACCGAGCCTGAGCTGCTTTCCTAGCGATCTCAGAGCGGCGTTCCGGGCCGAGCTTCGCTGCTCGCAGCTTCCCGCCCTTCGCCCCGCCGAGCTTCCCGCGAGCGACCCGCTCCGGGTCCTTCGTTGGCGGCGCGCCGTCCAGGATCGCGTCGATGGCGTCCATCGTCGCCTTCGCTCGACGGTTGGGGTCGGCTGGCATCTTGGGTTGCTTCATTGCCTAAGCATGGGCCGATGCTTAGGCAGCGTCAACGCTCGGGTCACTCAAACTGAGACACTACCCAGGGGGCCGGCGCCTTCCCACTCGGCCGGGTTCGTGGGCTACGGGCGTGCGCGTTCGCTCGGGTCGTCCACGCGCTGGACCCGTGGGTCCGATCGGCAACCTCGGCGACGCTTCCAGTTCGGGCGCTCTCGTCGGCGGCCAGAATGATCCCTGGCGCCTCAAGCGACTCCTCCTGTCTCGACTTCACGACGAGGAACTGTGGGTTGACCCACCCGCTGAGTTCGCCGTCCCCGACCGACGTCGTTTCGCTGCGCCCGTGTCCGCCCGTCGGGCGTCAACCACACTGGTGGCCGGAACTCGCTCGTGGATCAGCTCTCGTGGCGAGCACGCGGGCGGCCGACAGGCCCTGACCGCCGACCCTTTCAGCGAGCCGTACCGCGAGGACGCGTTTCGGTCCCGCTCACGGTTCGCCGATGCAGTCCTGGCCCTTGATGCCGATCGAAAGCTCCTTGTCGTTGGCGCCGGTCACCGTGACCGAGCTGATGTCGCCGGCGGGGTAGCCGATCGCGGCGGCCGCCACGCAGATCGCGACCGCCTTCGCCACGTCG